>JBBILN010000066.1:0-45261 GCA_037444905.1 bacterium
TCCATCAATCCATCAATCCATCAATCCATCAATCCATCAATCCATCAATCCATCACTCCAATCATCAAAACCCGAAGCTCACGCCCGCGCGGATTTGGCGCGGCGTGGAATACATCGCGGGATTTCTGACGTACTCTTCCAGCGTGTTGAGACCGATGATTTGCCCCGCGTATTTCGTGTTGAGATCGACCGAGGCTCTGCCGGTTGAAGCATAAACGCCATTCTCGTTTTTAATGTCGAGCACGTTGTAAACCAGCAGGAACGTGTTGAAATTCATCTTGCCGAGCCGAAGCGTTTTCTCCGCGCGCAAATCAACGTTGTTGGTAATCGGCCGGCGGCCACCGTTTTCAAAACGCACGCCCTGCGAAATACGCGGGTCTTCCGTGTACGGAAAACCGGAACCGTTCTGATAAATCAAACCCACGGACCAATTGCCCGCTTTGCCCACGTTCACCGCAACGTTGAACGTCGAGCGTTGATCCCAATCGAGCGGCACCACTTTCTTTTCTGATTCCACCGGCGGCGAAGTTTGATTATCGTTATACACCGCGTACGGATCGGAGGCATTGCCCTCTGCGATTTGATAGGTGTAATCCGCCTTCACGCTGAAGTAATTCGCGAAGCGCTTATCCAATGTGAGAATCAGTCCGCGCACGTTGCCGTAATCGCGGTTGATGAAACGCGCGTATTTGAAGCCTTCATAGGTGTTGATGATTTCCATGCCGAGCAAATTGCGGATGTCGCGATAGTACATCGTGAGGTCGATCGCGATATTTGTGAACAACACCTGCTGCAAGCCCAACTCATACATCACCGTGCGTTGCGCCTTTAAGTCGGGATTGCCGGTGACGGAAGAAAGCGACACGCCTTGCCGCACGAGAAAGTCGGAGTTGATATAGAGATTTTCGAAGCTCGGAATTTGGAAGAAGTGGCCATAAGAAAAATGAATCGCGCCCGCATCCGTGATCGGGAACGAAACGCCGAGCCGCGGACTGACTTGAAATTTTTTGTCGGCCTGCTGCAATGCGCCGGCATTTTCAAAGTTGGGATTGCGCGTCGGGTTTTTCAGATCGGCCAGCAGCTTGGCATTGGGATTGAAATAATCGAAGCGCACGCCGGCGTTGATGATCATCATCTCATATTCCATCTTGTCCTGCGCGTACGCGGAGATTTCATACGGCCATTTGGTATAGGCTTGATTGCCAAACGTGCCGAGATTGCGATAGCCGAGCGTGAAGAGTGATTGCCCCATGGAATCGAGCTGGCCTTCGGTGAGATTAACGATTTCCCAATTGTGGTTGAAAATTTTATGCACCCGGCCTTCGATTCCGAAACCCAGCTTGTGTTCTTTAGAAACTTGCGAAGTCAACGACCATTGCCCGATATACGTGCGTGTGCTGCGCTCATAGCGCGAGCCGTCATTGCCGCCGGAGCGAAACGTGTAGCCCGAAACCGCCAAGCCGCGCCGCGGATCGACGTAGCGCGCGTCATAGGGGTCTTCGTAAAGATAGCCTTTATACTCATGCAGATTGGCGGAGAATTTCAAATTCTGAAACGTGCGCTGTGAGGCGACGTGAGAAATTTGAAAATTGTGCACGGTGTTGGTGCGATAGTGGTTCAGCGTGCCGTCCGGCGTCCACGAGAAGTAATGATCATAATACTTGTTATAGTTGTCGTCCCAAAACAGGCCGTAGCTGAACTTGAACATCGAAAGGCTATAGGTCAGCTTGCCGCTGAGCGAGTATTTGCGATAGGGATTCATCGCGACGTTTGCGCTGTCGCCCGTGTTGCGCGGAATCCAAAACGTGTTGTCGTTCGGAATGGGAAAGAACGGGGCGTCGTCCGTGATATTGTAGACGCGAAAGCCGTAGAGGTGTCCGTCGTCTTTGAAGTAGCGTCCGGTCGCGAAGAACGTCAAGCGTTTGAGCAAAGGCACGGGTCCGCTCAAGCTGAATTGCACGTCGCGCGAGCGCACCTTGTCCATCTGATCGAGATCGCGAAAGAGATCGGTGTGATCGGTGATGTAATTTCCGAGATAAACCGAGGCGTTGCCGTGATATTGGTCACCGCCGTCCTGCGTGACGATGTTGACCACGCCCGACATGGCTTGGCCATATTCCGCGTTGAACGTGCCGCTAATCACCTCCATCTCGCGGATGATGGCGTTCTCAATCTCCAAGCCCACGCCGCCGTTGAAGGCATCGGTGACGGAAATGCCATCCACCAAGTACGCCACTTCATTGGAGCGGCCGCCGCGAAAATGCCCGCCCACCACGCCGGCTTGCAGATTGATCACTTGATTGAAATTTTCCACCGGCATCAATTTTATTTCCGTGGAAGAAACCACCGTCGAAGTGGAAGTGAGATCTTTCTGAATCATCGGCCGCTCGGCGACCACGACCACTTCACCGGCTTCCAACACTTCCGAGCTGAGCTTGAGATTCAGCTCGGTGGTGAGATCAATGCTGATTTTCACATTTTGCGCTTTGACGGTTTGATAGCCGATCATGCTTACCAGAACCGTGTACACGCCGGGCGGCAGATTATGAACGAAGTAATAGCCGTTCAAGTCACATGCGGCGCCGCGTTGTGTGCCTTCGATCAGAATGTTCGCGCCGACGAGCGGCTCGCCGGTTTCCGCCTCCGTGATGCGACCCGCAAGCTTGCCGGTCGTGCCGCCGAAGACGAGGTTTGTGAGAAACGCAAATGCAAGAGCGATGGCGAGGAGAGATTGCCGGGAGAGAGACTTTATCTTTATCGTGTTCATAACAGCCCTCGGGAAGTAGAATGGATTGATGGAGTATTGGATTGTTGGAGTAATGCAATTGGCACGCAAAAGGAATTATCATTCCACTAACCCAACGATCCACCAATCCAATGATCCAGAGAGAATAAAATTCTCAACGAGACAAAAATCGGGCGCGGCTTACGCTCAAGCCGGGCCCGATACGATAAGCTCACTTCATGAAAATCATTTTGCGTGTGCTGCGAAAGGCGCCGGCTTCGATTTGATAGAAGTAGACGCCGCTGCCGACACTCGCACCGAGTTGGGCCGCGTCGAAGCTGATCGTGTGCGTGCCCGCGGGTTTGTAGCCATGCACCAACGTCGCCACATTGCGACCGAGCAGATCGAAAACTTTCAACGAAACCAATCCGGCCTTTTCCAGACTGTACTTGATCTGCGTGGTGGGATTAAACGGATTGGGATGGTTTTGATACAACGCATAGCTCGTGATTTCCGAGCTTTGCTCCTTCACACCCACCGTCCACTTCGTGCCAATCCATGTGTAAGTCCAACGCGAAACGTCGTTCCACGATTGGTCTTGATTGACCGGCGAATATGTGAGAATGCCTTCTCGCCGCGTTACGGGATCGTCGTTGTCATTGATCGCATAATCGATCAAAATGCGCATGCCTTCTTTCGGCACAAACACCTCGTCGCTGCCGGAAGCTGCTATCGTCGTAAGCGGGATTCTGGCTTCAACGGTGTAGCCTGTGGGGAATTTTCGGAACCAACTGTAATTGGCGCCGGGGCGCAACAAAACATAGTTGCTCAAGTTGTCCATGTGGACCATGTTTTCCGAAAAGCGCAGGTGATAGTCCGGCGTGGCGCCACGACGATAGCCCGAATAGACTTTGCCGCGCCAATCATACAGGCCGATGAACAAATCCGGCGAGTCTTGTTGATACGTATCAGTCTGCGTGGTGTCCACTTGCACAACGTCGTCTTCCACGTCGAACGCGACGTAGAGATAAGTTTGATCAATGGCTACATAGGAGAGCACCGACAAATCCGCGTCGCCTTCGATCTTCGTGTTGGTGACCACGGTGCCGCTGCCATCAGAAGGAAACATGCGGAACGGTCTAATGGCGCTCCATTCCGAGAGATCGCCGTCTGCCGCAAAATTTGTCGGCGGCGCCAATGAAATGGTCGGAACGCCTCTTGCCGTGTTCGTGACCGGCGTAGCTGAAACTCCCGGTAGTGAGATGTTGCCGGGTCTATCGGTGCAGGTCACCGCGTAATAATAAGTGACGGGTTGATCCGTGAGCGGGGCGCGCAACACATGCTCGGCGACTTGCGTGTTCTCCGGTATGCGCAGCTTCACGACTTCCACGCCCGGCGCATTGACATCCGTGATCGGGCTTTCGCTGTAATAAACATCATAGCGCTCTTCCGTTTCGCCCGGAACATCGAGCCACGTCACGAGATTGATGAACGTTCCCGCCACGCCGAGAATGCTGGCCGGCGGGTCCGGCGCGGTTTTGTCCGTCTCTCTGAAACCCGTGGGCACGATGTAATCGAACAGCAACACGCCGTCGGCTTCAAGAAATTCGCCGCCGCCGGTCACTTCGAATTTGAGGCGCGTGAGCTTGTTGAGATCGAGCACGCCGTTGCCTTTGTAGCCTTCCCACGAGGGCAACGTGAAGCCGTCGGGACGCGGATCGATGTTGAGCGGCAACTGCTCCAGCGGAATGCGCAACAACGTCCAATCCGGTGTCACACTGTCGAGCTTGACTTGCGTGAGATGATACCATTGCTCTTCCGCGCCGTCGCTGTCATCAAAGAGATTGACGCGCAGTTGCATCTTGCTCGCGTCGAGGCTCGGCACGGCAGACACGACTTTGTACCACATCAAGAGCGCGGTGTTCGCGGACAAATCCTGCAAGTGCGTGCCGCTCGGCGCAATGTGTTCGAGCCACGAGCCGCCGCCCCACCAGCCGCCGTGATCCGGCGTGCGCACGTGCCAATTCAATTGCAAAGAGCCTGCGCCTTCAAAAACGTTCGTGGTATTATCCGAAAGCAGAATGGTGTTTTTGATTTCGGGTTGATCCCACTCGCCCCAACTGCTCACGGACCAAAACGTGTCAGCAACCGCGTGATCTTGCGTTTGAATCACGGGATAACGCGCGCCGTAGGTTTCCAACTTGTCGAAAGAAATGAGGCCGGTGCTCACGGAATCGCCGGTGATGCCGGGCGTGGTCCAAATCAAGCTATAGCCGACGATCTTATCGAGATCGAGCACGTTGTTGTGCTTCTCGCCAAACGCCCAATCGGGCAAGGAAAAGCCTTGTTCGTTCGGGCTGGGGCCGCGGCCGCGATCCACCAATGGAATGAGCAACTGCGTCCAACCCGGCGCCGCGTCGAACACCGCCGTAGTTTCATAAATCCAGTCTTCGCGCTGATCTTGATTGCCCCAATAATTGCCGCTCGCGCCGTCGTGCAGCGTGAACCGGAAACTTACCGTGCCCGGCTTGGAAGAAGGCGTGCGGTTGTTGAACCACAAACTCAGGTGCGTTGCGAAAGAAATATCCATGAACGCGCTGTCGGTGCGCGGCACGGTGTAGTATAATTCCAAAAAGCTGCCCCAAGATTCCGTGGATTTGATGCGCCAATCCGCGGTCAAATCCGCGGGCCCGAATTTGGGATCCGTTGTGCCGTCCGTCAACTTCACGTAGCCGTCATTGGCGGGATTCCAAGTCACGGTGTAAAAAGCGAAGGCCGTGTCTTTGGCCGCGGTGTCAAAAGCCTCGATGACCCATTGCGCTTGCGAGGTTCCGGCAAGCGCGAGGAACATCATAACACCTAGTACGAGTTTCTTCATTACTCTGCTCCTTTCCAGATTGGTGAGAACAAGCAGCCAATTTATTTGCAACTGTCGATTGGGGATAGTGATATCTGATTTGGCAGAAAACATACCGCGCTACACGCTGCACGAGACGTCAAGCAATTGCAAGCACTTGCTCACTATGTCGAGCACTCGCCGCCATCAAATTGCTATTGGCGTTATTGCGATTTTGAGAATTATAAGGACCTCGAGAGGCAAAGTTGAGAAAATTGGGAAACGGACTGGACATCATTATTTTAAAGATGAACTGCGGCTGTCGCCGGGAAAAAAATAACACACAAAAATCTTCAAATTTGCTGCTCCAAGCAAGAGAAATTTTGGAGTGAAGAAGATTATCGGACGATAAGAGGAATCCATCCGCTGTGGCGATTAAAATAGCAGCAGAAATTTTATCCGCGCTCACACGGGTTTCCAACAGCTTCGCGACTTTGCGCGAGAGCAGCGTGAGTCGCCGCTAGCTTAAATGAAGTTGCCCCGTAGCAGCGGCGACGGTCACAAGCGCGTTACGCCTTCAATACTGACGCGCACCGAATCGACGCCCGGCTCGCCCGGCGTGAGCGCACGAAAAGCGCGGATGGAGATCGTTGCCGGCCCGGAGAGGCCTTCCACTCGCCAAAGCTGTTGGTAGGGCGGTGAGTTGTCAATTCCCAATAGATTTTCTCCCACGCGAAACTCAACGCGCTCGATGCCGTTGGGATGATTGGCCAGAGCTTCGATCACAACCACGCCAATTCCGGGGATGAAAGCCTCGGGCAAAGGTTGGATAATCTCAGCCGTCGGGCGCTCCACGGCAATGACGGTTAGTGTAGCAGAGCCTTCTGTTTCTTCATTCTTATCATCCCCCACTTTCACGGAAATTTTATAATCACCGGCTAGCGCAGGCGCCGTCCAGCGCACGTGACTTCCTGAGGTCGAAGAGAGTGAGCCGCCGGCAGCGCTCCACCTAAACGAGAGCACGCCGCCCTCCGGGTCGTGCGCCTCGACTTTTATCGTCGTGGTGTCAGCCGGGAAAAGTGAATGGCGCAAGGCGACCACCTGATCGATGACCGGCGGCTCATTGGTGTCGATCAGCTTGCCCAACTCTTCACATCCAAATAAAAAGCTCAGCACGATCAACACGAATGCGCTTGCTTTGCGCAAGAAAAAAGTCCTGGTCTTCATATACTTTCATTCTGCCAACGTTGCCTGCAACACTTCTCTACTAGAATTGCCGCGGTCTTCCAGGAGGACGACGGCCTGCAAACGCGCGGCGTTCTGCACGCCCGTGAGGCCGGCCGCGAATCGGAAGGATTTGGTTTCGCCCGCGTCAATACTGCTTACAACTTCGGGAGCGAATATCTTGCGAACCACCTGACGATGTCCCGCCATGCCCAAATCTTCCGCAATCATCGCCACCACCGCAAATTGTGTGAAGGGGACGTCGCCGAGGCGGGCGATAGTAGCGTTGACCTCAATGCCCGTCGCAGAAATGGATTTCTTCGCCGCAATAGTGAAGTGGGAAATCTTCCCAAGCTCGTTTTGCAGTGCGCTGCGATAACGCCGCAAGGCCATGTGCGAATTTGATGCGCCCTGCAAACGAACCGTCGTGCCATTTAAAAAGACGTCGGGCACGCCACGATCAGCCGGAGCCAGACTCTGATACCGGTCTGCGCTTTCCTGCAAAGCATACGCGTCGTTAAAACTCGCGCTGGGCAAATGATGCTCGGCGATGATGATTTCATCGAAAGCGAATGCAAGCGCCAGACTATCCAACGCCGTTAAGGCAAAAGGGCTGAAGGGCGTCGCATCGTTAATGAACGCTTCTATGAAAGTCACGCGGGATCGTTCGCTGCGCGGGTTGCGAGGATCCAGAGGATTGTTGCGCTCTAAGTCCTCGCAGGCGCACACCACGAGCAGGAAGCTCCAAAGCCAGAATCGAAAATTTTGAAAAATACTATTCATCGTTTTCAAAAGTGTATCGCAACACCCAAACGTAGTGTGTCTTCATCAAAAAAAATGGCTATGCTTTGCGCGCGCCACGATTGCTTCGGCGCCACTCCGGCAAGTATACGATTTTCATCTGACTGATTTTTGAGCCAGAGATGCGCGCTGGTAAGCGCCAAAGCGCCCGAAACAATGACCGCGACATTTCGAGCTTTGCGAAAATTGGCGGCGCGGTTGTAATACTTATCGAAATCTTCCAAGTTAGCTGCAGATTGATACTTCCGATAGGCCTCGTGTGAAATGCCATGCGAAAGCCCGGCGGCTGCAGAAGTCAACGCCGTGGCCAGCACAAACCAAGAGGTCGGATACTTTTTCACGCGCAGGCTTTGCCGGTACTGCCCCTCGCCCGTCAGATTATACAAAACGTTCGCAGCGAGTAGGCGCACCATGTCGGCGCTAACGCTACGATCCCTTCCGACAACTTTTTCGCCGCGTACTTGCCCGGTTTCGACTTTGAGAATGTGGCAATCAATGCGCAGACGTGCGCCGGACAAACTAATTTCGCCGGTCAATAAGTATTGCGCGCCGGCCAGTTGTCCAACGGCCTGCGCTGTTTGCTGATCAATGATACCGGTTTGGCCGAGCGCCTGTTCTTGTAGAATCATTTCCAGTTTTTGGCGCTCCACCACCCAGATGCGAGAGCCGGTGCGCGAAAGCTCGGTTTTCAGCATCTCCGGCACGTTCTTTTCTAGCATATCCAGATTGAACAATCCGCTGTTGTTTTTGAAATCCAAAACGGCTACGGTGAGGGCAGTAGTATCGGAGAAAGGAAGGGCAGGCGCCGGAACCCCTCCCAACAAAGGTTTGGCGAATGGTAGGCTAAAAGCCAAACACAGGGCGGCGAGCTGAGATTTTAGATCATGCGACAATCGCATTGCGTAGCGCAGATGCTGTCATAAGCACCGCTTATGCTTGTGCTTTCACTTCCAGCGCTTCGTAAGAAATCCATTCGAACAAAATGTCAGCAAAATCGCGACGCAATGCAAGGGAATTTATTGCGTTTTCTAATCGCGCGAATGGCATCTCGGTTATCATCGTGTGCATTACGATAGTTTACGAGGTCACAAATACAAAAGGCCGATCCACACATTAAATAAATTGGACCGGCCTTTTTTGATTCGAAACACCGCGCGAGGACGCAGTTTATGCGTTGCTCAAGCTGGCCTTATAGTCTTTGATGTTCGTAAAACCCGCTTTGTGGACCTTTGCCCAGAGTTTCTTCATGGCCGCGGAAGTCTCTGCTTTCTGTTTGGAAGTCCGGGCCCGCGAAGTTACGGCCTTGCGAGCCTGCGTTGCTCTCACTTTGCCTTTTCTTGCAGCATGTTTTTCGTTAATCTGCGCGCGGAGTTCAGCAATCTCAGCGTCAATGCGGCTCTTCTCGTCTTCCAGATTCGCCAATGCTAGTGCAAGAATTCTTTTCTGATCAACAGGCATAATGGGTTCCTTTGCGTTAATCCTGAGGTGAATGCTATACCTTGAATATGAAGATTGTAAAGCCAGTCCAACTGACGAACAACTTTCTGCTAGTGAAAATATACGATATCATCATTCTAATTTCAAGGTGAATATCTCAGCCATTAGTGGCCAAAGAGTCCAATCTGTGCAAAAAAGCAAAGATTTTTACACGGAAAAAACGGAGTAAACAGAGATTAAAAAGTCAAAGAGAATTTCCCAATCATTGTCTCCTCTGTTTGCTCTGTTTTCTCCTGTCGGGCTTTTGGGTTGCGGCTGGTCCGCATTGCGCAAGTGTGGGTAGGCAATAGAGGAGTGAAAAAAACTTGGCAAGCTTTATGTTGCGGCATGCAATATTCGCGATCACACCATACATGGCCCCAGTTCGTGTCCGCATATCATTATTGGGAATACTACTGGGACTTGCCGGCAGGGTCCGGCGCCGTTGAGATTCACTTCCGTTCCCTTTCGTAGTGGCTCTGCACCAATCCATTGGCGTATACTTTGGTTCGCATATGATTGAATTGAAGATCATCATCGAGATGGCCGAATAATGAGATACCGCTTCCAATAAGCACCGGCAGCTTGGTAATGATCAGCTCATCAATACAGTCGTCATTTAGAAAGTTTTGTATCACTTTTCCGCCGTCGACATAGATACTCGAAAGACCTTCTTTGGAAAGATGGCTCAGCAACGCTTTGGGCTTCATCGCGAGAATGGCGACTATGCCCTTTAATTCTTCCGGGACCTGCTTCATGCTGGCGCTTAACACGAAGACCTTTTTTTCATAAGGCCAAGCAGGAAACGTGAGGACTTTTTCAAACGTGCCCCGGCCGATTACGATCGCGTCAATCGTGCTTGCGAACTCCGTGTAGCTGTCCCGAATCTCTTCGCTTTCGAATTGGGCCAGCCAATCAAGGTTTCCATCTTTTCTTGCAATAAAGCCATCGAGGCTTGTTCCAATATAGACTGTTGTTTTCATCTCGCGAAGCTCCGATAGATCTATCAAATGGCGCCAACGTCTGAGTGAGGCCGCGAGCCAAACATGCAGCGCCCTGCAATCCCGCCCACAAGGGTTTGCCTGTGGCCACGCTAGCAAGCTGCTGATGGGGTCTCGGAATGCGGCTGACCGAACTGCGGATGTATACCGATTGTCAGAAAATGCGAGTTCTCGCATTCCGCACTCGAAGCTCTCAATCGGAAAATATGCCCAAACTTTGTGCTTCAGTTTTTGTCACAGACAATCCACATCATTGGTTCTGAAATGCAATGAGCCCGCAACAGCCAGTTTCGTGTATTTCATCTGTTCAGTATCTCAGCCCCTCTCTGAATTAGCACTTCTCTCAAAATTGCGCGATGACAACGGCTCTCATTTTCGCAATAGCAGCCGATTGACATATTGGTTTGATGAGATAGTGCAGCCAGCAGGTCCAAAGCTTTGCTTGCCCCAGGGGATTTCAACTCGGCGAGAAATTTTCGTTTGAACGCGTTCCACGACTTTTCATCATTCCCAGCCTGCGCCTGCTTCACTAAAGACTCGCTGGGGGCAAGATTGGGAAACCAAACATCATAGAAATTTTTCGAAGCGTAGTCTTCCTTTCGAACTCCTCGGGGAGGACGCCTTACCGTACCTATCCTCAACCCTTCTCCTTGCTCTCTTGGGCTGCCTAGCCTTACAATTTTAATGGCCATTCTTTCTCCTGAATTCAGGCACCACACCATTTTTATCGTTCGGAGTTTTAACCTCTATGCTGTACAGTGAAATGACTTCAAACAGGTTCGAATAAAGAACATGCGGCAGACGCCGCTTGCGCAGCAGCACACGGCAAGTCCGTGCCCACCTCGGATGAATTCTCTATTTTTTGTAGACGTCAGTGCTGAGGTACTTCAGTCCAGAATCCACCATCAACGTGGCGATTTTAGCCTCTGGCCCTAACCGTTTTGCCACCTCGATTGCTGCCACAACGTTTGCTCCCGAGGAGGTTCCCGCGAAAAGACCTTCCTCACGAGCCAAACGCCTCGTCATGACTTTCGCCTCCTCCGTTTTGACTGCAATGATTTCATCCACAAGATTTGGCTCCCAGAGCGGTGGAGTGTAGCCAATGCCCACACCTTCGATTTTATGAGGCCCAGCTTGCCCTCCCAACAATACTGCGGATTCGGCGGGCTCAACGGCGACTATCTTGATTTTGGGGCTGCGACTCTTTAACACGGTTGCCACACCGCGTAATGACGCCGCAGTACCGACACTTTGAACGAATGCATCAAGTTCGCCGTTGGTCTGGTTCCAAATTTCCTCAGCCAGAGGATAATAGCCGGCGACACTGTCAATATTATTGAGCTGATCAGTCCAGTACGTGTGAGGCCTTTGACTGAATTCTCTCGCGGCCCCAATCATATCCAAAATCAACTTCTTTGTCGTGAGGCCGCCTTCGCTCGGTATCAGTGTGAGCTCCGCACCAAAAGCCGCCATCTGGTTCAGCTTGTCCTGGCTAAATGCGTCGGAAGTGATGATATGAAGGCGATAACCTTTTGCAACACAAATCAGCGCGAGTGAGATGCCAGTGCTGCCGCCGGTGTATTCGACAATGGTGTCCCCCAATCTTAATCTGCCGTTCTGCTCCGCTTTCGAAATCATCGCCTGTGCCGCGCGATCCTTCATGCTGCCCGTCGGGTTCTCCCATTCGAGCTTCACAAAAATCTTCGCGCAACCAGGCGGAACAATTTTCTGCAGTTGCAGCAACGAAGTGTTCCCAATCGCCTGAAGCACGTTAGGACCCATACTCATTCTTTTTTCTCCTTGAAGGTTTGCATGATCGTCTCGCCCAGCTCATCCCGTATTCTGAAATTTTTCGCACGAAGGACAGCACGAACTCGGTCGAGTAGCTTGGAAAGTTGTTTCACGTAAATGTTGTCATTCAAAAGCCAAAGCATCGTCCCCCCTACCGGTTCGGTTGATTCGAAGCGTCCGTGGTTTGGTCGCGACCAGCGATTCGGTGAGAGAGCCGGATATGCTTTGAACGTCGAGACAGGTGTTGATCTCAGAGTTATGTGCAAATGTTTTGCTTTAAAATCAAGTTTGATTTGTGAGCACGTTCGGAGCAGGAACCACAATTGTTGAGGAAGAAGTCCGCGCGATCAAAGAGTGTCTGTGAAAACGTTTAAATTTGTCATTGCGTGCACCGATCGCGGAACGAGGAATCTTTTAGCGTAGATTTGGGTATGTCATTTTGCGCACGGCGTTAGGGCGGGGACGTTCCAGGTCGCAACGCGGGGCCGACCAAAATCTGTCCGAGCAATTCAGGGCCGGAACTGTACGTCGAGCAAGTGAAAACAGAGAGCAGAGGACCGCGAGGTGAAAATATAAAGCAGTCACAGTTTCAGCACGCTGGCTCTCAAACGTCTAACATTACTTTCGTTTTCCAATGGCGTTCGGACTCAACAAGGTATCGGCGCTGCGTGCATAAGTGAATTTCAGATTCTACGAGACCCCACTACCGCGCGCCCGTAATCAACTTGATGATATTCTTCCGCAAATCATCATACGCGCCGTTGTTTTGGTTGCAGAAGATCACAAAGGTGATGTCGAGTTGGGGGAAGTAGCAAAATTCGAAATTCACGCCTGAGGCAATTCCGCCGTGACCATAAGAAGGCACGTTTCCTTCATTAGAGAGAATGAAACCGTAGCCATAATCGATCGCCTCGGCCAGGCCGCGAGTTTTGGAGGCGAACATCGTGCTCAAATTTTCTTTGGAAAGAATTTTTCCAGCAACCAGCCCGCGCGCGAATTTCAACATATCCCGCGTGGTGGAATAGCCGCCGCCCGCAGAACTGCCGCGCAAATTTTGATCGGCAACCACCCAACTTGCCCCCTCGCGTTTGAGCGGCGCGGCCAAACTCACCTTGCCGTCGTTTCTAGAATATGAATCTGTTGCCGTCATGCCGAGCGGTTGATAAATATTTTGGCGGACGTAATCGTAATAATCCATGCCGCTCGCTTGCTCGATGATCAAACCCGCGAGCAGAAAATTCGAATTGCTGTAATGAAACTCCCTGCCCGGCTCGAATGTGATGCCGGCTTTGTGAATCCAGGGCAGGTAATCGCGCAGCGATTTTATTTCATGCCAATGTCTCTGGTATTCATCCGTCCAAAACTCTCCGATGCCGGAGGTGTGTGAAAGCAAATGATGAATCGTCACTTTCGCCGCCAATTCGCGTTGAGGAAAATCGGGAAAGAATTTGAGGAGGGGATCATGGTAGCTCAATTTTCCGGCAGCGACAAGCTGCGCAACGGCGAGCGCCGTGAACATTTTATTTCCCGAGCCGAGATTGAAGCGCGTTTCCGAGGTGACTTTCACCGCGCGTTTGGCATCGGCAAATCCATAGACGCGCTCAAAAAAAACGCGCTCGCCTTCGGCAATCAGCACACTGCCGGAGAGGTCGTTTTGCGCGATCAGTTTATCAATATAACTATTGAGCCATGACAAGGTGTTCGCGTCGGTTATCGCGCTGTTCGGCAGATACACCGGCTCGGCAACTTCGGCGATGAAGGCCAGTTCGGTTAATTTGTGCGGCGGCTTCGCTTCAATGCGAAATTGAAAATCTCTCCACATCGTTGCGCCCGACGGCTTGGCATAAACATGCAGCACGCGGCTGACGGCGTCGCCCATGTTGAATTCTGTGATTTCAGAATGATGATACGCCAATGCGCCAAAATCCAGCTTGATTCTTTCCATCTGACTCTGAATGCGCGCGAGGCCGATTTTTTCAAGCGTGCTTGCGGCAAAAATGGAATTGATGGCTTTTGCATTAGAATCTGCTGAACCTGAATTGAGCGCTTTGACATACTCCGCACCGAATTGCTCAATGCGAGAGCGTTCTGCTTGCGAAAGCGATTGCGCAGCAGCGTTTTCAAAAACGAGTAAAACCATCATTCCGAACAACAAAGCAAAGCGATTCATTGAGTCTCCAGCTTTTTTCAAGATGCCGATTGCGATTACGCTTCCTCTCGTTAACCAAAAAATCTCCAACAGATAGAAACAACCCAACGGATGATAAAAAGCTTTTTTTATCAGTTGGTTGTTTCTATCCGTTGGAAAAGGTTTTTATTTGAAAAGCAAAGGTTTCACTTTTAGTAGACGAAGACGCTCGATGGTTCGAACACGTGATTCACGTTTATACTTTCACCGCAGCAAAAGCATTTTTTTGGAATTCACCCAGTTCTCGGTTTCAATGCGATACACATAAACGCCGCTGGCCAACAGGTTGCCGCTTTCATCTCTGCCGTCCCACGCTATCGCGTAAGTACCGGCGCTTTGCTGCTCGCGATCAACCAGTGTACGCACCAACTGTCCGGCAATATTGTAGACCTCCAAACGCACCTCGCTGTTTAGCGGCAATTGATATGCGATAATCGTGCTCGGATTGAAGGGATTCGGATAATTTTGTCGCAACTCGAATTGCTTTGGCAACACGCCGCCGGATTCATCATCAACACGCGTCGTCTGCTTTGCGATCCAATCCATCGCCGCCTTCACCACCGTGTCGATTCCTTCCGCAACGTCGTCGCGCGTGAACCAAACTTTCTCGTGCGGCTCAAGCGCTTTGTGAGAGAGATATTCGTGCGTGCTCACCAAATATTGCGGTCCGGTGGCGAGCATCGCGCTCCAATCACTGTTGCCGAGATTGATGTTGTCGGAACCGGTATTCCCGCCCGCCGCGGCTTTGCCGAATATTCGCGCGCGGGGATGAAACGAGAGCCGCCGCGCTTCCAACTCGCCCGCGCTGATCGAGCCTGGCCCAATCAAGATCGCAATCGGCTTGTCGTAATAAGTATTCGGATCACCGCGAATAACGAGCGCCGAAGCCGGCCGCTGTGGATCAGGCAACATCGCGAAATGATCTTCGCCTCGCACACGGCGATCAAATCCAACCGTCGGCACCGTTTGATTGAACAACAAAACCAAGCCATCGCGGGCGAGCGCAGTGCCGCCGGTGTTAAAACGAAAATCGAAAATGATCCCGTCAGTTTCGGTGTGGTGCATGAGACTGTCAACCGCATTGCGGAATTGCACGAGTATCGTATTCTGCGCATCGGCAGCCCACGAGGTCACATAAACGTATCCGACTTTCGTGCCCGTCATCACGCCCCAACTCACACGGCGGCCATTCGTGCGATCCGGCCACTTCACGCCCGGCACGTCGATTTGCTCGCTGCCCCAAATGATGCGACTCTCGTTGGCGAGCAAGTTCGTGCTGAAATGCAGCGTGTCACCCGTGCCGTATTTCACGATATCAATCGTGTCGAACAAATGCCAATTCAACCCGGCGGATTGCAAAAGATAATATGTGTTCGCTTCCTCCGTGGCGGCGTTGACGATGTTGAGAGCCAGCGGCATCTCCGCTTCGAGCAACGTGGGATAAATATCTTTCCACAAGACGCCATCATAACCGAGCACAAGATCGCCCGGCACGAGACCAAGCGGATGATTCGGCAAAGATTTGTAAACGAGCAGCGAGCTGTCGGGCAGTGGCGTCAACACCGCGCCGAAATGCTGATTCGTTCCCCATTGGCCAACAACGAAAACCGGCACGCCTTTGCGCAACGTGGTGAAGGACACGCGAATGTCGTAGGCCCAGGTATGCAGTTCGTTTAGCTTGAACGTGAAGTGGTTCATGATCGCCGCAAATCGTCCGCGGCTCACGCCCGCTTCAATCTCCGGCCGGTATTGGTCGCGCAGTGCGAAAATGTCCGGCGCGAAATTATGAAACGCACCGTATTGCAAATGCACTTCGTTCCACCAGCGATCGAAAATTTGCAGCTTCTGCGCCGTCGGCAAACCAGTTCCCCACGCCGCGTCGATGATGGGCCGCCAGTCTTTTGCCGTGAATTTCGTTGGACTTTTGCCGTGCGCCTTTGCCCAATTGAAATCCGAAGCCGCAGGACCGTCGGCTTGCGAAGGCGCGCAGAACAAGTGAATAATGATGGCGGCAAAACTGGAGCGCAAATTGATTCTCATTGCTCTTCCTCAACTTCAAACATAAAAAATTCACCTGACAGAAAGATGGAGGACAGAAAAATGCTCCTTTTATTTTTCTGTCCCCCATCTTTCTGTCTTAAAAAGCAATTACTCACCTGCTCAGCTTGCTCTGGCCCCACGCAAATATTTTTGGAAAAAATTGGGGGTCGAACTGTCCGGTGGTCACATCGATCAAATCGTGGTTCATATTCGGAAAAAGCAAAACGGTGAAATCTTTATTGCGCTCTTGTTTGATCTTCTCAAGCTGCGCGATGTCATTAAACGTCGGATTGCTGCGGTCCATGCCGCCGTAAACCCAAAGCGCCGGCACGTTGAGCGCTTGCAGAGCGGCAGCCGGATCGTAACCGTGCGCGCCGGTGTAGTTCGCCAACATGGCCGTGAACTGCTCGATGGAAAGAGATTCGTCATCCGCGAGATTGTCATAATAAATTTCGATACCCACCGAGCTGCCGCCGCCGTTGACGCAGATAATCAAAGCAACCTTGTCCGATTGGTTCGCAACCAGCGGCGCCACCCACGCGCCCTGGCTTGTGCCCCACAGAAAAATTTGTTTCGGATTGATGTCCTGATGCGTCGCCAGAAAATTCACAATCGCGAGCACGTCACTCGCGCGCTCGGGAATCAACTGCGCGCTGTTTTGCAGATTGACGTCTTGATACGCGCCGGTCGATTGCCCCAAGCCGCGCTTGTCATATCTAAACAGCGCGATGCCTTGCGGCAGCAAGACACTTTGTGCCGGCTTGTCCGCCTCCCTCGTCTCTCTGCCGGAACCCGGAATGAAGATCATCACCGGATAGGGGCCCGGCGTCGAAGGCAGATCAAGCGTGCCGGCAATGGTGACGTCGCCGTTCTTAATGGAAAAATCGCCCGCGCCTTTGGGCGTTTCATCGGTGGGCGTGGTGGGAGAATCGTCTTTGCACGCGGCTAAAATTAAAATCGCGCTCATCAACATGAGCCGCAGCAAAATTTTGCGAAACGTCATGAGCAGCATCCTTTCCTGGTTTAAACAGGTTTTCGTATTTTCAACGGACAGAAGAACCCAACTGCTCCAACCCGGCGGGTTTTTCCATCCGTTGGAAATTTCCTTTTAGATTCCAAAGCGTCCGGCTTATGCGACTAGCTCTTCAAACTCAGAATAAAATTCTGAAAGTTTATGGCAGAATAATTTGTCGGCAGAATGATTTGAAATAATTCTGCCGACAAATTATTCTGCCAAAGTTTTTTTGGCAGAAAAAAATTGCCACCGAGCTTCACCGAAGGGCTTCTTGTTTTCATTTCCGTGGGAGTTTCGGTTTTGTGGGCGATCATCCGCTACTTCAGATACGTCATAATTTTCGTCGCGACAAACCGCGGCCAATTGTCGTTGAGCGGCACGGCTTCAAGTTTGTAGGAATAAATTCCGCTTGCAAAATTTGGCGCGGCGAAATTTATTTCGTGGCGGCCGGCAAGTCTCTGCTGCGCGCGCAATAACTCGGCTGCGACGCGGCCATTCGCGTCATAAACCGTGAGCGTCACCCGACTAGCAATTGGCAATGTGAATTCTATATTCGTGGCGGGATTGAACGGATTCGGATAATTTTGTTGGAGGCCAAAATCTTGCGGCGGCGTCACCACGCCCTCATCAACGCCGGTGGGGTTGTTGCCTTCCGTAACAGTGAGAAATTGATTCGCGGCGACATTTTTTAAAACCTCAATCGCGCCCGCAGGCCATTCAACTTCGAGCGAATCGATAACCGCCGCATTACCCAGGCCAAAGTGCAAATGCAAATTCTGGCTATTGTAACCGGTTTGCGAAACGACTTCCTGCATTTGCCAGCGCGCCGCGCCGTTGATCGTCGCTTTGACTCGAACTCTCGCGCCAATGCCGGAGCGGTTGGAAATCGTGCCGGCGCATTTGATCTCAAGCCAACGGTTGCCGTTGTTTTCGTTGCGGTACAAAAAATTGCGCTGATTCAAGCGGTTCGCCACAAACAAATCCAGATCGCCGTCGCGATCATAATCCGCCCAATTACAGCCAAAGGAATTTCCAATGTCGTTGACCGCATCGCCCGCGGTGATTTTGGTGAAGCTGTAATTCGGCGGGCCGCTGTTTTCATAAAGAAAATTTCGGCCCGAGCCGCCCGCGGCAATGTCATTGGCCACGTACAGATCGAGATCGCCGTCGTTGTCATAATCGCCCCACGCGCTGCCCACCGAGCTGCCGCCGTCGTTGGAGACAATGCTGCCGGTCACCGCGGTGAGCGCGTAATTCGGCGCGCCGCTGTTTTGATACAAAATATTATTCTGGTTCAAGAAATTGGCGACGAACAAATCCAGATCACCGTCGTTGTCGTAATCGCCCCAGCTTGCGCCCAACGTGCTGCGCGCGTCATTCAGCAAGCTGCGCGTGAAAGCCCCGTGCCCGGCGTTGGTGAAAAGATAATCGTTCTCGTTCGCGCCGTTGCCGACAAAAAGATCGGGCGCGCGATCGTTGTTATAATCCGCCCACGCGCCGACGATAGAATTGCCGTTGTTCGCGAGCACGAAGCCGGTGTCGATTTTGGTGAGATTGAAATTCGGGCCGCCCTCGTTGCGATAAAAGAAATGCCGCGCCCCGAAATTGACCACAAACAGATCGAGGTCGCCGTCGTTGTCCACGTCCACCCAACTGCTGCTATTGGAGCTGGCAACGTCGGTGACCGGAGCCCCCGTCGTGATTTTCGTGAACGTCGTGTCGCCGTTGCCGAGATATAAAAAATTTTTGAAATTGAACCGGTTCGTTACGAACGCATCAAGCTTGCCGTCGTGATTGAAATCCGCCCACGCGCTGCCGATGGAGGTGCCGCCGTCATTCACCACCGCGCCGGTTTGAACCTTGATGAAACCGCCGCTTTTGTTGTTCAGGTACAGCGAATTGTTTTGGTTGGCGTCGTTGCCGTGCGCCACGAACAGATCGAGAAACCCGTCGTTATTCACGTCGATCCAACTGCCGCCGCCGCTGTTAAACACGTCGTTGACCACCGGATTGTTGGCGTCGGTAATTTTTGTAAAAGTTTGGCCAAAGCTTGAGGTTGTAGAAAAGCAAATGATTGTGCAGCAGGCGGCAAAAAGTTTTGTGCTCATAGAGGCTCGTTGAGTTTGGTGATTGAATCGTGTGTGTTTGTTGTCAAGCGTACACTCGTTGCGTATGAAAACAGCGCTGCGTGTAGTCATGCCCGCGAAAACAGGAATCCAGTTTTTCAAACGTTAGTGGATGCCCGTTTTCGCGGGCATGACTTGTCAACTCATTCTTGACGAGTAAAAAACTCGGTACGCCGGTTTTTATTTTTGATAGATCATAGGCTTTATCTCAACGAAGACCGGTACGCTACCGTTGATTGGCACGGCTTCGAGCTTGTAGAAATAAACGCCGCTCGCAAGGTTTTGCGCGGCGAAATTTATTTCGTGGCGGCCGGCAAGTTTCTGCTGCGCGCGCAGCAACTCGGCAACGGCGCGGCCATTCACATCGAAAACCGTGAGCGTCACGCGGCTCAACATTGGCAATGAAAAAGCAATGCGCGTGGTGGGATTGAATGGATTCGGATAATTCTGTGCGAGCGCAAAACCCAGCGGCACCATCGGAGATTCATCTGCAACCGCAGTCGTGAGCGGATTCAATCCCGCGCCTTCCACGGCTTGATAAACAACATTCGTTTGCACGTTGGCATAAACCTCAACCCGACCCAAAGGCCATTCGATACGCAGCGAGTCGATGCGGCTCGCGTCTCCAAAACCGAAATGAATCTCCGGACTGTTCTGCCCGCAAAACGTGTTTTGACTTGAAGCCTCGCGCAGTTGCCAAAAAGCGTTGCCGTTAATCGTGGCCTTCGCGCGAATTTTTGCGCCGATGCCGTCGCGATTGCTGCTCGTTCCCGCCAACTTGAGCTTCACCCAATGATTGTTGTTGCTCAAATCGTTGCGATAAAAATGCGGCGGCGCTTGAATGGCCGGACGAAAAATACTTGGGACAAACAAATCCAAGTCGCCGTCATTATCGAAGTCTCCGCCGGTGGCGCCCCAACTCGGCGCAATGTCGGTCGTGAATGGCGCAGTCAAAATGCGCGTGAAAGTGCCGTTGCCGTTGTTCTGATAAAATTTGTTGGCGGCGCCGTTGTTGTTGTCTTCGGCAACAAACAAATCCAAATCGCCATCGTTATCGAAGTCGCCCCACACTTGGCCCAACGACAAACCCGCGTCCAGCGCAATCGCGCCGCTCGTGATGGAAGCATATGTGCCGCCATCATTGCGATAGAAAAAATTGCGCAGCCCGCCATTCACGCCACCGAAATAGTTGGTCACATAACTGTCGAGATCGCCGTCATTGTCGTAGTCGATCCAATTCCACACCTGTCCGTCGAGCAGATCAGTGCCGATGGGCGACTCGGTGATGCGCTCGAACGTGGCCGCGCCGGTTTGCTTGAGCTGATTGCGATACAAATAATCGCGGGCGCGCCTGCCATTCGCCGGCCCGCTGCCGATGAACAAATCCATATCGCCGTCTTGATCGAAGTCCGACCAAGTGGGCACGGTATATGGCGCAAGCCCGGTGACAACGGGACTGTTCGTGATGCGCTCGAACGTGCCGTCGCCTTTATTGCGAAAGAGAAAATTGGGCAGCGAAGTTCCCACGAAGCCCGCGGGATGCGCGATGACCAAATCCACGTGACGATCATTATCAAAATCGGCCCACGCACATGCCCATCCCGCCAAGCTTGTGCTCGCAAGGCCCAGCGCCGCGGTCGTCACATTCGCGAACGTGCCGTTGCCTTGATTGCGATGCAACACCGAGCTGGCGCCGACGGTGAAGACGTCGAGATCGCCGTCGTTGTCATAATCCGCCCAACTGTTGCCGATGGAGTTGATCGTGGTGAGACTGCCGGCATTCACGCGCGCAAAGCTGCCGTTGCCTGCGTTGCGATAAAGATAATTCGCCACGGCGCGATTGCTCGTAAACAAATCGAGATCGCCGTCGCCATCATAATCGATCCAACTCGCGCCCGAAGCATCGCGCACGTCGGTGGCAATTTGCCCGGTGGTGATTTTGGTGAAAGGCTGCGCGTGCAGCATGGCATTGCTCGCAAACAGAATGATGGCGGCGCAAAGAATAATTTCTCGAAACGCGCGATTGGAGTTTTTGTCGGGCATGCGAATTTTTCCTTTGTAGGTTATTACTACGACGTTCAATCGAAACGGAAGCACCATCCGACAATGTCATTCTGATGAAATTTGACGATCAAAATCGGTACTGAGCAAATTTGAACTCATCCCCCGGCCCCTTCTCTTAAAAAGAGAAGGGGAGAAAAGACTGCTTATGACTTGGCCGTTCTCCCCCTTCTCTTCCCAAGAGAAGGGGGCCGGGGGGATGAGTTCGACTTACCGATTACCGAATTTGAAAGTCAAAGCTCATTAGGAATCTTCGCTCGCATTGCGAATTGTGCCGAGAACGAGGGAAGGTCCTTAACAGGATGACATCTTCGAGGGTGATAGACAAAACGTTGTCGCATGATTCAGACTCAATGAAATTCAACGATACTTGCCTGCTTCCTGCCGAATCAATTCATAAATTTTCCCGCCCGGATAAACCGTGGCTTTGTTGAAGATGTTCGTGAAAATGAGCAGCCCGAATTTTTCCGTCGTGTTGATGCTCAAATTCGAGGAGGCGCCGATGAAACTGCCGTTGTGCCCCATATAGCCGTTGCCCATGTTCCACCAGATCAAGCCCACGCCAGGATTGGGCACGTGCAAGCGCAGCATTTCATTGATCGTGGCGGCTTGCAAAATTCTTTTGCCGTTATACTCGCCGCCGTTCAAGTAGGCCATGGCAAAATGTGAGAACTCTTTGATCGAGCTGCGCAGCATTGTTGCCGGATAAAACTTGACGCTGTAATGGCCGGTGGTTGCCGATGCCGAAGTGTAAATTCCGGCCAAGCGGCCGGCTTCAACGTCGCGCAATCTGAAGCCCGAATTATTCATCTCGAGCGGCGCGAAAATATTTTGACGGCAATATTCTGCGAAGTCAACGCCGGCGACGGCTTCGACAATATAACCCAGTAACGAACCGCCAACGTTCGAGTATTCAAACACGGCTCCCGGACGAGTGTTCTTCCACATCGCGGCAACGTACTCCGAGCCGCCCGGCACGAGATATTCTCGCAGCCACGGCCCGAGCGCCGGCGCGGTGTCGTTGGGATAGGTTCGATAAAAGTTGGGATCCTCGCCGTTCGGCCAGGCAATGCCGGAACGATGCGTGAGCAAGTGCCGCGTCGTGATAACGTCGTCGGGATAACGCGGGTTGCGAATTTTGAACGGCAAATACGCGTTGCTATCCTGGTCCAAATCGAGCTGCCCCTTTTCCCAAAGTTGCATCACCGCAGTAGCCGTGACGGTTTTGGAAATCGAGGCGAGCACATAGATCGTTTCTTCGTTCGGAACTTTTTTATCGGCCACGTTGCTGTAGCCATAAAAATTTTGCCAAACGATTTTATCGCCTTTGATGATGCACGCGGCCAATGAAGGCAAGCCGTCTTTGCTCATTTCCGTTTGTATTGCTTGATCGAGCGCAGAAGGCTGATTCTGCGGCGGCGGATTGACGACAGCTTTTTCGCCGCAGGCAAGCAGCCACAGCGCGAGAGTGATCGGCGCAAAAGAAATTTTCATAAGAGTATGATTACGAAAAAGAGCACGAGCATCCAGAATCAAGCATCCAGTCTTATTTGATGAATGACATCGCTTTCTTCGCCACAAATGCCGGTGCCGAACTATGCAGCGGCGCGGCTTGGAGGCGATAGAAATAAACTCCGCTCGCCAAATCGCGCCCGGAAAAATTCACGCGATGATTTCCTGAAACCATTTGCTGCTGTTGCAGCAGCGCGGCGACTTCGCGGCCATTCACATCATAAATTTTCAATGTGACACGGCTCGCCTCGGGCAAGTCGAATGCGATGGTAGTCGAAGGATTGAATGGATTCGGATAGTTTTGTAACAAACGAAAAGTAGCAGGCAAAAAAGTTGGAGGCTGATCATCAACACTGGTCGGCGAATTGTAATCACCCACAAGCATGCCGCGGCCGAGTGTGCCGACGGCTACACGGCCATCGGACACGCGCGCGACAATGTGTTCCGCCACAACGTGGCCAATGATATCCGCCGCTTCCTGTTCCCAAATCGTGTTCGCACCATTCAATGTTGTGGTTGAAAACAATCCCACGCTGGTAGCAACGAAATATGCCGTGCGCGAATCTCCCAATTCACTCAAAGGCAAAATCGCAGCCGCGCGCAGCGAAGGCCCCGGATTCGCGCTCGTGCCCGTGAGATTGCCTTCGATGGCCGTGTAAGTTTGCCCGCCGTCGAGAGAATGATAAAGCCCGATTACATTGTAATTCGAAAACACCACGAGAATCTCATTCGCATTCAGCGGATTCACGGCGATGCCATGCACGTAAGTGTTCGCGGCTTGATTGGGCACTGAGATTTCTTGCAAGCCCGAAGTTGCAGTATGCGCGTTTTCAAAACGATAAATGTGCGGCACGCCGTTGAACCGCGACGCGCCGAAGTACAACACGTGCGCCGGATTCTGTTGCGACATCGCCATCGCCGTCACGATGTAATTGCTCGGCGCGGCAATTTGCGCGAGCGGCGTCCACGCCGTGGTGGGATCAGCGGCTTCAATGTTGGCGTTGCGATAAATCACGTTGCCCTGCGGAAACAGCATGACGCGCTCATCCGCGGGATCAATCGCATAATGATGAATGAAGCGCCGGCCTTGCGAGCTGCCCAACGGCGGCACGCCGATGAATCGCGGGCCGCCGACACCGGTGCGATTAGGCGAAGTATAATTATGCCGAAACACGTCGCCCGCATTGATCGACGAGTAAGCGAATCGCTCGCCGAGATAACAATAAGCGCCGTCGCCGCCCACGATAAATTGCGCGTCCGGCGCCGGCGTGCCCGGCGTCGTTTGCGCCGACGGCGTGTAGAGCACGCCGCTGTCCTGCGTGCCGCCGAGAATTTGCGCATCGCCCGCTCGCGCCGAAATAGCCACGGCATAATATTGCGCGCTGACAAAGCCGCGATTCTTGCTTTCCCACGCCAAGTTTGCAGCAGCCACGTTGCGCGTCACAAAAACGCCGGCATCATTCGCGGACCACATCTCGTTCGGCTGCGTGGGATGAAACGTCAAGTTTTGCTGATCGACATAATGATTGGGATAAAGGCCGCCGTTCACGGGGTCGTTATAGCCGCCAATGCGCGTTTCGTTGCGATTGCTGCCCGGCGGCGTCGCGAAACCGTTGCGCGAGCGGTACAACGTCGTGCCGCCCACGATCACGAAGTTTTCGTCGTCCGGTTTTACCGCGAGCGCCATACAGAAATTGAACCACGAATGAATCGCCGCGCCGAGCGAAGGCGTGCCGCTGTAACGCGGCAAATTCGCGCTGCGATCTTCCGCGAGGCCCGTGCGCAAATTTATTTTGTGAAAGCGCATGTCTTCGCGCCCGTCACTAAACGTCTGCCCCGTGAAAGTGAGCGCATAAACGATATCCGGATTCGACGGCGCAATCGCAAGCAGGCTGCGATGATGCGTGCTCGGAAAAGTCGGCGGCGTGACTCGCGTCCACGTCAAGCCGTCGTCGTTGGATTTGTAAACGCCCGGCGCATTCGTTTGCGGCGTCGCATTGATCGCTTGCTGCGAAAGCACGGCGACCACCACGCCATTCGCTCCCACAGCCACGTCGCTCCACGCATGTTGCGCGAACCCGCCCAACGCCAACGCAAAGGAAGCGCCGCCATCCGCGGAGCGCAAAATGCCGCTCAAATTATTTGCGACGAACAACGTGCCCGTCATCGGGCTGATCGCGAGGCGATGCACAAAATCGAACGCGGAATTAAAGGCCGTGGGATTGGAATCCTTCGTGCTCGGCAGGAGTTGCCACGTGTCGCCGTTGTCAATTGATTTGAAAATGCCCGCGCCCATATAAGGCGCCACCAGGCCGCGATCGCTGGTAGTGAGGTTGCCCCGAAATTCGCCGCCGGCAAAGTACCACGTGTGCGTTTGCCCGGGCCGCGGGTCTTGCGCAAGCGTCGTCACATTGAGCGAGATGCCCGGCGTGGTTTTCAATGTCCAACTCGCGCCGGCGTCGATTGATTTCCACACGCCGCTGCTCACGCCGCCGGCGATGATCGTTTGCGGATCGTTGACATCCACGGCCAAACCGCGCGTGCGCCCGGCGCGATTGTTCGGCCCGGCGGAAGCCCAGTTGAACAACGAAGCATCGCTGCTCTTCGATAGAGCATGTGCGCGTTTCGGCAACGTCGCCGCAAACTCCAACTCAGCGCTGCGAATGCCCGGCGGAATCGCGCCGGTGGCGGGATCGATGAAGGTTTGAGATAACTCTTCCAGTCCAAGCGGAGAGCGCGCCCGCTCTGCGCTGCGACTTGCCGCAACGCGTTCCGACAACACTGAATCTTTTCTATTGTTCAACAGTATGAAACCGACAATAGCAAACAGCACGAGGGCGGCGGCAATGATAAAAATTCGTGAGGTGGTTGATCGCATAGCGCATTCTCTGGTCACTTGAAAACTTGTCGATTAAGAACTGCGGCACGTGCTCTCGTACATTGAAAAGGTAACCGTTCAGAAAGATAGACGAAATTTTTCGGCAAGTGTGCATACCCAAATGTGGGTATTGTGAAAGAGATTGCGCGGAGGGCGGGATAAATGGAGAGAGTTCAATTCATGGCATATGACTACACCAGCTTTTCCTGATGCGCCTTCGCCACGGCTTCGGTCATGGAATTGACCTCGAGTTTTTTGTAGATTTTTTTGAGATGCGAATGCACCGTGCCTTTGCTGAGATGCAGCGCGGCGGCGATCATCTTGTAGCTTTTGCCTTGGCACAGCAGCGCCAGAATTTCCTGCTCGCGCGGCGAGATATTGGAGTCAGAAGATTTTTGGAAAGACTGAATCACCAAACGCGCGATGCTGGCACTCATCGGCGCGCCGCCGTTGTAAACCTCTTTGATGGCCTCCAAAATTTTCGCCGGCGGGGTGGTTTTCACGAGATAACCGCACGCGCCGGCGCAAAGTGAATCGAAGACGCGCTTATCGTCATCGTGAATCGTGAGCATAACAATATCAAGCTCGGGCAGCAGCTTTTTTATGCGCCGCACGCCTTCAATGCCGGACATGCCCGGCAATTGAATGTCCATCAACAGCACGTCCGGCGAATCGTCTGCAATCTCATGCAAAGCCGATTCGCAATCGCCATAAGCAGCCGCGCAACTGAAACCCGGTGTATTATCGAGCAAAAGCGCCAAGCCGCGCCGGATGTCGGCGTCGTCTTCGATGAGAGAAACGGAGATCGGGATCATATAATATTTTCATGAACAGCATCGCGTTCACAAAGCGTTTGTTGAACCGCGAAGGCCGTTAATTTTCATTCGTGTCAATTCGCGCGCATTCGCGGTTGCTCATTCATATTGAGTATATAGGAAATTTTTTCAGCATCTCAATACCCATTCTTGGGTATTTTGCTTGCAAACCGAATCATTGTGCCCTTGCCTTCCGCCGAACTGATCTCGAAGTGCCCGTGCAAAAGCTGCGCGCGGCGTTTCATGTTTTCCAGGCCGGCGCCGTTGCCGTTCCTCGCGTGCCCGTTGACGTGAGCAAGCCCGACGCCGTCATCAAAAAGCGCCATCTGCAAAATGCCGTTCTGCACGCCGATCTCCAACACGACGTTCTTGCAGCGCGCGTGCTTGAGCGCATTGTTCATGCCTTCTTTGAAGAGCAACGTCAAATGGCGCTTCCATTCCATGTTGAGTTTGACTCCCGACAATTCTTCCGACAAACCCTGCATTTGAAAATTTACTTCCGCCTCTTCAAAAAGGGCATTGCCGAATTCCTGCAAGTGCAAACACATTTCATATAATGAATCTTTCTCCGGATTCAGCGCCCAAATAAAATCGCGCGCATCGAGAGAGAGGCTTTGCGAAGCTTCCACGACTTTGCCGAGATGTTCCTTCAGCTCTGCCGCAATGCCGTTCACGTTTCTGGTAATCAATTCGGTAAAAAGCGCCACTTTGGTGATTTTGTGCCCCATCTCGTCGTGATAGTCGCGCGCAATCTGCTCCCTCACCTTTTCGCGCTCGAAAAGCCGGACACGCTCCAGTTCCAAAGATTTTTTCACCTGCGCGCGCAGACGATATTGAAAGAGCACGTACGCCGCAAGCAGCGTCGCGCCGAGGCTCGCAAGATAAAACCACCACGTGCGCCAAAACGGCGGCGCGATGCCAATTCGCATCACCGCCTCGTTCGCGCTCCAGATGCCGTCGCCATTGGTTGCCTTCACGCGAAACACATACTCGCCAGGATCGATGTTGGTAAAGCTCGCATAACGCCGTGTGCCGCAATCAATCCACTCATTATTCAAGCCTTCCATTTTATAAGCATACCGGATGTTGGCAGCGTTGTCAAAATCGAGCGCGACGAATTCAAATGAAAAAAAGTTCTGTTTATGGCTCAAAGCAATTCGGTCCAAACTTGCCAGCGGTTTGGCGAAACGCATGGGTTGGTCGAGAGTCTTGAATTGCGTCAAAAAAACCGGCGGAGAATATTCATGATCTTTCACCTCGCGCGGCAAAAAACTGTTGAAGCCGTTGACGCCGCCGAAAAAAATCTCGCCATTTCTGCTCCGGCAGAGCGCGTTGCGATTGAATAATTTGCCCTGCAAGCCATCGGCGACGGTATAATTGCGAAATTGCTGGCCGCGAGGCCGGCGAGGATCAAATCGCGATAGCCCGTTGTTGGTGCTGATCCAAAAGATGCCGTCATCATCTTGCACAATACCTTGAATCATGTTGCTCGACAGGCCGTCATCAACAGTATAATGCACGAACGTGATGCGGCCATCGGGATTTCGTTGCATGCGGCAGAGGCCGCCGCTGTACGTGCCGAGCCAAAGCCGGCCGTCGCCATCTTCATAAATATGATTGATGGTTTTGTTCGGTAGCCCGCTCGTGTCGCTCGGATTGTAAGTAAAATTGTTGAAACGCTGCCCGGCCGCATCGAATTGCGCCAGTCCGCCCAACGCCGTTCCCGCCCACAATATACCGGCACGATCAACATAAAGATGAAACACGTCATTGGCGGGGAGACTGTGAGGATCATTGATATCTTGCTGGTAGCGCCGTGTGCGTCCGGTGTGAGGATCGAAACAATTGAGTCCGTTGCCCGTGGTCGCAATCCAAAGCTTGCCGCGATGATCGCCGGTGATCGTGCGCAAATTGTCACCGCTCAAGCTGGCAGAATCTTTGGGATCGTACCGGTAGTGCGCGAAAGTTTTGGTGGCGCGCTCAAAACGATTCAGCCCCGCGCCCCAGGTTGCGATCCAAAGCACGCCGGCTTCGTCTTCATAAACCGACGTCACCGAGTTGCCGCTCAAGCTCTTGGGATTACGCGGATCGTGCTTGAAATGGGTGTAACGCGAATGCGCGCGATCATAAGCAAAAAGCCCGTCCGCAGTTCCCAGCCAAAGCGCGCCTTCGCGATCTTCGCAAAGCGACCGGATGTCGTTGTTCGTCAGGCCGTGCAATTCTTCAGCGCGATGATGGCGGAATTTTTTAACGGTGCTTTTGAATAGCGCCGCATCTTCGGTACCGATCCACACACTGGCGGCGCGATCTTTAAGAACGGCGTTGAGACGATGCTGCGCAAGACCGCGGCCGCTTTCATTCACAGCGTCGATGCGCCGGAAGCGCGAAAGCCTTGGATCAAACTCAAGCAAGCCGCCGGCTTTCGTGCCGATCAAAATTTTTCCGGAATCGCTTTCGCAGAGCGCGGCAATCTGATTGGAACCGAGGCTATTCACATCGGCGGGATCATGAAAATAATTCGTGAAAGTCTCGCGTTGGGTCTCAAAGCGATTCAAGCCGTTCGCCGTGCCGATCCACAATACCGAGTTTTTTTCGGACCTCTCCGGCAATATTGCGGTGACGAAATGATGCGAGAGCGCGGCTGGCAAAAAAGTTTTCTGCAATCTTTTTTCGAGTTGGCGCGCCGTGGTTGCATCGATGAGAAAAATTTGAATGCCCCAATCCTGCGGCCGGTCGGGCGGCCTTGTGTTCCACCGATCAAACGAATGGCTGTCATCGGAAAGATAGCGCAGCGTATACGAACCGGCCGGCAAAACCGCAGTCTCGATGAGCACGCGATTTTTGAGCGCGCCGCCGGCGTGCCGCGTGCGATCAAAGCGCATTTGCCAAATCGGCGCCGTTGTTCCCGCGCGCTCCAACCAGCCTCGATCCACCAACGGCTCAGCGATTCCCTCACCCGCCGCAAGGATCAAAACTTCCGCGCTCGCCTCGAGGTTGAATGCGCTTGTACGATTTTGTGAATCAGCGATCTTTAACAATGATGCGATTGGCGCTCGCGCTGCTTGCAGGCTATCGAACAGCGCAAAAACCGCAGGCGGATAGCGCTCATACTTTTTTAAATGCTGCGGATGCTGCCAGGTGTATGTTAAAAATCTTTCCGTCGAAGCTTCGAACTTTTGCAGCCCGGCGTGCAGCGTTCCCACCCACAGCGTGCCGTTATGATCGGCGCCAAGAGCAGTGATCGTGTTGTCATTCAACCCAAAAGGAACGCCCGGCCGCGCGAGATAACGTGTGAATGAATTCGTTTGCGGATTGAATCGGAACAATCCTCTGCCATTGGCGCCCACCCAAATATTGCCGTTGTCGTCCTCGCAAATGGCGAGGACGACAGCGCCGCTCAAACTGCTCGAATCAGCCGGATCATTTTGAAATTGATGGAAGCGTGCCGCGGCGCGCTCTTCCGCATTCATGCGGCAAAGTCCGTTCACGGTGCCGATCCACAGCGTCCCGCTTTTGTCTTCATAAAGTGCAGTAATGGCATTGGCGGTGAGAGAGGCGGCATCGAACGGCTTGTGCTTGTAATGCGTGAAGCCGTAGCCGTCATACCTATCCAAGCCGTCCACCGTGCCAATCCAAATGAAGCCGTAGCGATCCTGCAAAAGCGCGCGAACCTCGACGGCGGAGAGGCCTTCATTAATTCCAAGTTGCTCGAAGAGCAGAGGCTGTGCAGATGAGGCTTGCACAAAGACGATCAGTAAGAGAATGATGAATCGTCGACAATGCACGAGCCGGCGGGAATTTAGTCCGTGACGTAACTTTGTGCGCAAGGATCGAGGAAAGAACATAAGCGTGCTCACGTGATTTCGTTTGAGGAGGCAATGCCAGCGAGGCAGCGCATCTCATAAGCTTGCCGCGTTTAGCCAACACGAGCTTGCGGTGTTGGGCGCAATGAATATACGCAATCGCCGGTGCGTGTGCACGAAAACTTATGTTGCGTCACAAGTTTTTCGCCGCCCCTCATTTTGGCGTTTGGGAAAAGTTGACTTGACGAGTTATTCCGTTTTTACTCCCAACCCTTGCCCAATGCAGCCCAGACCGCCGGGCCAAACGAGCACGCCAGGGCCTGAGTTACAGAAACCGCAGTTGCGTACGTAAGAGAGCGTTTAAAGAGCTCCCCTTGAGGCGGCCAGGAGATGAAGCAACGACCAATTTCAATTCGCGCATAACTTTTCACGATGCCGAGCAACACTACTTTCAAATGGAAAATTGTTGAATGCTCGGGCTTTTCAAATGCCCTCTAAGCACAGCGCCTATTCAGAAAGAAATTTGGTGAGACTTTAGACTATCGGCTGGGCTTACGCGAGACTTTTTTGTGTGACACCCTATGTCTGATCTTCTTCATGCCATGCAATCTTTCCTTTGCCTTATTATCAAGACCAAGCGCTACTGCAAAAACACCTTACCATGCGCTTTACCTTATCTTGACTGACTGCAGATTGCCGTTGTACGTGACGATCGCGTCCGGTTTCGATTGAAAACTTGGCTCTGCTGGCTTCTCTTCTCCGATCCAGATAATTTCAAACGTTCGCGTTTGCAGCATTCCCGGAAATTCGCCCTGCCGCTTCCCGATGGTCAGAACTCGATCTTTCTCACTGTAGCGCAGCGGGATCATCGCAAACTTGCCCTGCTCATAATTGTAGTTGACATTCTCGTCTTCGTACAGTGTAAATGCGCCATCGCCGCCCGTGTAAACGAACAAACGAATAGGATCCGCTGCTTTTTCATCCGCGTACTGAATCTCCGGGCCGCAAGGAAGAATCGAACCTGCTTTCACAAGAACCGGAATCTCCGTGTAAGGCGCATCGGCTTGAATGGTCTGCCCGCCTTTGTAATACTGACCAGATTTCAGATCGTACCAACCGCTCCCCGCCGGCAAATAGACCTTGCGCGTTCGGACTTTGTATTCGGTCACCGGATTGACGAGCAGCGCGGGACCAAACATGTATTGATTACCGATGTTGAGCACGTTTTTATCCTGACCGAAATCCATCACCAACGCGCGCATGATCGTATAGTCTTTCTGCGTGACCATGCCAGTAAGTGAATAAATGTACGGCATCAGGCGATAGCGCAGCTTGTCGTACGCCAGCATCGTTTGATATGTGGGATGATCTTCGGGAGCGATGTTGAACATTTCGCGATAGGGAAATTCTCCATGCGAGCGGAACAACGGGCAAAACGCGCCAAACTGAAACCAGCGGGTGTTCAACTCGCGCCACTCGTCCAAATCGGCGGCGTTCGGGCGCTCGTAACGCTTTTCCACAGCAAATCCGCCGATGTCCGTTCCCCAATAAGTTATGCCGGATAAACAGAAATTCAAACCGGCAGGAATTTGCGCTTTCAAATCGTGCCAGCGCGCGGCCAGATCGCCGCTCCAGGTCGCAGCCGCGTAGCGCTGTTGTCCCGCATAGGCGGAACGGGTGAGAATAAAGACGCGTTGATTGGGGCTGGCCTGGCGCTGGTTCTCGTAGATGCCCTTGGTCATCACCAAAGAAAAAGCATTCTCATACCGCGCCGCGGTGCCAAGCGCATTCGGATGCATGCGCAAAAGACGCTCGCGGTCCGAAACATTTGATTGAAGATCCGGCTCTGTCGCATCGACCCACCAGGCATCAAACCCCTTGCTAAATAAATTCCCGTTAATGTGCTTCCAAAATAAATTCCGCGCGCCCGCACTGAAAGGATCGAAGAACGTCGAGACATAACCCGGCCCAACCCAATCTCTTTGTCCGATCTCAACGTTGTGCATGTAAAGCCAGCCTTTTTCCTTAAATTCATCGTAATGCCTGGTGCCGACGTAAAATTTCGGCCATACCGAGATCATGATGCGGGTGTGCAGATTGTCATGAAGCTCCTTCACCATGCCATCCGGATCAGGAAAGCGCGTGGGATCAAATTCGTGACTGCCCCATTGGTTTTCCTTCCAATAGAACCAGTCCTGCACGATGTTGTCCAGCGGGATGTGGCGTTTACGAAACTCTTTGACCACCGACAGCAGCTCATCCTGCGATTTGTAACGTTGGCGACATTGCCAAAAGCCCATCGCCCACTTGGGCATCATCGGCGCCTTGCCGGTGATTTCGCGATAACCGTGAATGACTTGATCGAGATCGTCGCCATAGACGAAGTAATAATCAATCTGATCGCCGACTTCGGAATAGAGCGACAGACTGTTCTGATAGATTTTGTCTTCGGGAGTGAGATACTTCAAGCCAATATTGCCGCCGCTGGGAATCCATTCGATTTTGATCGAATAGCGCTTTCCTGCTTCCATGGACAGCCGCAACATGTGCGTCCACGGCAACCAATTCTGCCGCCAAGCGTCTACCACCATGTCGCCGTTCAGCCACATCTTTATGTAACCGGAAGAGTAGAGTCTGAATTTATGAACGCCGGTTTGATCGGATTGTATCTCGCCGCTCCACCGAATGCTGCCCCGGTTGAGATTGAAGCCCCGGGGATACACACCGGGCTGATCGACAAAATCGTGCGCGATCGTTGGCTCGGCTCGCGAGATGAGCAGAGAATTGAAATTCGACTCATTGTAATACTCAACCGTCAATCCCCCTTTGACGCCTTCTCTACTATAGAGGGTCAACAATGATAACGGTTGATATTCTCTAATGTCACCGAATTTCGTGCGTGAGTAATTGTCCCACAGAATGCCATAATTTTTGCTCGACACCAGAAACGGAGTGACGTCGACGATATTGTGCTGCCACAGATCGACGTCGTGACCTTTGTAATTCATAACGCCATTCTGATGCGCGCCGAGTCCATAAAACGCTTCATCCGCAGGCGAGTCGAACAGTTGTTGAATGTGAAAGGTGCGCTCTCCCATCACTTCGGCGGCCGTAATGATTTTTCCACCGCCAGTTTTCTCCTGTAAAAGCAATCCGCCTTTTGCATCGAGAAAAGTAACCGCACCGGTCTTTGGTTCGACGCGAACAATTAGCCTTGAGGTTGAAATTGCCACCTGGTCACCTTTTTCCTTCACTGACCACAGCACAGGTTTCCATTTGTCTTTTTCTACCATCAGGCTCTGCCGCGAGGAGAAGGCTTTTTCCGGCGCGGCAATAACACGGATAATATTTTCACTGCACACTTGAATTTTCAGCCAATGGGCATCGGTTGCTTTTTGCTTCGCAAGCTCAAACAGAACGCCGTCGGCTTGCTTCTCGTAGGCAAAAGTCCGGTTCATCAACATAAGCACAATCGCAACGATAAATTGCCATCGGATCTGTTTCATGTTCCAAGTCTTTCAGATGATTTTGACAACGTTGTTCCCATCTTGGCAACTCGGTCATGCTCAAAAGCCCCGAAGGGCGGCCTACAAATGCTTGGGGCCACGCACCAAAATAAAGTATGGTTTGCCCTACTCAGAATACTTCCGCACTTTCCAAGTCACGCTTCCGGGAAGTGAATCGCTGGCCAAACTGAAGACGCCGTTCTTGCTGGCGAGAGATAATTTGTGCAGCACCTTATCTGAAGGTAGGCAAACCAACCCTTGCGCCGTTTGTGCATCTTTGGCGTAAACCACCAACTCGAGCTGCGACCAGTCCATCTGCGCCGTTGATTGCGCGAGTTTGATATGTGGAATGACCGTTCCTTCTTTCACCAGCACGACGATGGGAATCTCGCCGGCCTGAATGTGGTGCCAGCCGCCGGTATAGATTTTTTTTGTTTGGTAATCAATCCACTGGCCGGGCGGCAGGTAAACGTTGCGAGAAGTGACATTCTCGAACAACGGCGCGACCAACAGATCCGCACCAAACAAATATTCATTATCCACTTCCCAAGAGCCGGGATCATCTGGAAATTCCACAAACAAGGCGCGCACCATCGGCAAGCCGCGCTCGGTGCAATCTTTCGCCTGGGCATAGACGTACGGCATGAGCTTGTATTTCATCTCGTCAGCCTTGCGAAAGGCGTTCATGAAATCTACGCCATATTCCCACGGCTCTTTGGGCGGCGCGCCGTGACTGCGTGTATGAGAGGTGAGGAAACCGAACGGCGCCCAGCGGCGATAAATGTCTTCCGGCGTGCGATGCACAAAACCGCCAATGTCGTGCGCCCAAAATGAAAAGCCCGAAAGTCCAAATGACAAGCCGGCGCGCAGCGTTGCGGCCATCGCGGTGTTGGTGTTGGCTGGATCGCCGCCCCAATGCACCGGATAACGCTGGCTGCCGGCCCAAGCGCTGCGCGCCCAAATGATCGTCTCGCCAGTGATCTGTTTGGTGATTTCAGCGACCGCCTTGTTATAGCGCAGCGGATACAGGTTGTGCTCGTAGAAGCCGGTGCGACCCGAGGCATAAATCCCGTCCGGTGGCGCGGCCTCGCCAAAATCAACTTTGATGACGCTGACCCCTTGTTGCAACAATCCGCCAATCTTGCCTTGATACCAATTCACCGTTGCAGGATTCGACAAATCGAGAACCGCATCTTCGTAGGGCAGGTTGCCTTTGCGGTCTCTCACATAAAGACCTTTTTCGATGATTTCAGAAAACAACGTGTTCTTAGGAGTGAAATAGGGCAACTGCCACAAGCACGTTTGAATTCCCATCTTCTTGAAGTCGGCCATCATTTTCGCGGCATTGTCGAAGCGCGATTTGGAGAATTGATAATCGCAGCGCCAATCGGTTTCGAACCAGCCGGTGTCGAAATGAATCACATCGCATGGAATTTTGTTGTCGCGAAGCTTCTTGGCGACCGCCCGGCCTTCGGCTTCGGAGAAGTAGGTAATGCGGCTCATCCAAAAACCGAAGGACCACAGCGGCGGCATGGCGGCCTTTCCAGTCAGGTCGGTGTATTCATCGAGAATGTCCTTGGGGCTGCCGAGAAAAACGAACAGATCAAGCTCGTCGTCGCCCAGCATCAGCGACATGTTGCCGCTGTAATACTTGCCGAAGTCGCAAGTGATCGGCGAAGAGGTGTGCATGAACATGCCGTAGCCGCGACTGCTCATGAAGAACGGGATGGGCTTGTACATCGTTTCATTTTGCGTGCCGTTGGAATCGTCCGTCCACAAAACCACTTTCTGGCCGCGTTTGTTGAGTTCTGTAAAAGACTCACCGCAACCGAAGATCTTTTCAGCGGGCGAGAGCGAAAACACCGCCGCCATGCTGGTGGAATAATCGGAAGCTCGGCGCACAAATGAAAAGGGCAACAATGGTGTGAAGGTTTCCGCGTCATCGCTAATATGAATCGTGCGCGTGAGCAACTTTCCGGCGGCATCGCGTATCTCGATGTGCCAGGGCGCTTCGCGGATGGTCACCGAACCGTTTGGACTGCTGTAAAAGTGGCCGCGATCGATTTTGCTGTATCGCCAGGCGCTGTTGTCAACCGGAGCTTTGCCGTTGACCAGCATAAGTGACTCCTGACCCGGTTTGATCTGAAAGCGCGAGCTTGCCCGAATACGGACGGTGCGCGCTGAGACAAACTCAACTGAAAAAGGCAGCGCCGGTGCAGCGGCATATTCGACTGTCGGGAATTCATTCGGCCCGACCGGCCGCAAAACCGCCAACATGTTGTTGAATGCGTGGCGCGTGAAATATTCATATCGCCGGTAAATCAGCTCACCCTTGCCGGTTTTTGGATTAAAGACAGAAAGGCTGTCCGCCACATAATAGGTATTTGAGAAATTTCGAAAGTCACCGCTGAGGTCAATCGGCTCATTCAACAGATGTTGACTCTTATCTGGTGAATGCATCGGAATCTGCGCCAGGGCAGTGGTGTGTATCCACGCGATTGCAAGCACTGCAATGGCAAAGAAACGGAGTCGATCATAGATGCCTGGTCTATTGCTCATAAAATCACCGTTGAAAATGTTTTTGATCACCACAATTGGCGATTCATTTATTTATACCGGTACAGCGAAATTTTCTGAATGCTGATCTGATGGCTTGGGAGTTTCAAGCCGGTGCCTGACCAGGTGCTCGCATGCACCTCATCTCCGTTCAGTCTTCTTTGGGGAATCCATTTCCCGTTTTCAAAAGTCCCTTCGTCGACGGCCTCCACCGCCACGCGCATGGAGTTGTCTTTCGGCACAAAGAACACCTCAAGCGCTTTGCCGGCGGCAATAAATTCCTGCGGGCCTGTCCGTATGATCAGACCTCCGGCGATGCCTGGCTTTTCGCGTCCTTCGAGTTTAGCTTCGATCAGATAATCTCCCATCTCGAATTTTTGGACCGACACCGCCGTATCAACAAGTATTCCCCGCATTGTTCCCGTTCCCTGATGTTCAAGGATGATCGAAGTCATCGTCCGCAATACGGCATAACTTTCATCCAACGGATCATTTTCCGCATAGCGCTCGTTATCAATGCCGAAGGGAGCAAAACACGCCGCACTGTGTTCCCCGAAGGCGTAAAATGCTCGCGCCGCGCCAAGCTCTCCACCGCGGGTTTCCGGGATGAAAAGCGGATTGCCGCTTCGGGTGTATTCCTGACAGGCCCAGACAAACTCATCCATGTAAATGTCCGGGGCGATGAAATCAATCGAAGGAGCGCCCGCGCGCCAGACGTCGAGCACCTGCGGCAACGGCCCTCCCGAAGGATACCTTCCCGGCCAGTAGCTGAAAGGTTGTTTCAGCCAGGCATTCACGTACATCGGCAACGGATATTCTTTTTTTCCGGCTGCCGCAATTTTTTCAATATACCTGGCATAATGCCAAGCCATAAAAAGTTCTTCAGTGTAATAGGAGTAAAATTGCCAGTCCTGCTTATCCGGCCTGAATTCACTTTTGCCAAATACTTCCTCCCATGCTCCGGAGGTTTTGAAACCATTTGCTGCCCAAACTTTGTGAAGCTCGGGGAACAGTTTTTCCTTATGTTCGGCGAGATACGCCATCAATTCCTTGGGGACCGGACCGTTGTATGCCGCGTTGGCCGGATCGCAGAAATCCCTCCTGGCATTGCCGGGGGCGCTTCCCAAATTATCCAGCACGCCCACCTCGTTTTCAACCTGCATCATGACGACCGTTTGTTGCTTGCTGTCCACCTCCTTGATATGGCGCATCAGCGCTGCAAAAGCTTTGGCATCTGCTTCACAGGAGGCTTTCCCAAACGTCGATAAGATTTCCAGCGGTTTGCCATGCTCGTCCCGGGCGCGGGGATATTTTTGATAATTCTTTTTCACCCACGATGGAATGTACACGGAGCTTGCATTCTTCCAACTGGCAAACCAGATCAGCGCCAACTTGAGATTTACTGCCCTTGCTCCTGCGATCATACTATCCACCAGAGCGAAATCGAATTTGCCCTCGACGGGCTCGATAAGTTCCCACGAGACCGTCGCAATGACGGAATTGAGGTTCTTTTGCGCCAATCGCTTCCACACTGGCCGCATATACTCAAATCCTCCGGCGGTGGAATTGTGCAACTCACCGGAAATCATAAGAAAAGGCTTTCCTTCCACGACCAGCCGCATCGCCGCACCATGTTTTTCCAGGTGAGGAATTTGGCTGGAAGAGATTTGGCTCCAACCACATACCGCAAAAATAAAACACACTGCCAGGGTAATCCGAGATGATTTCATGTGATCGCCTTTATGGTTCTAATTTCAACTTGCAAATCTCGCTGCCCGCTAATAGAAATGCGCCGGAGCCATACTCTTGAAAGTTGTCCATCGTCACTTTATCCGGCGCGGCGCCAATCGGCTGCACCCATTGCAATTTGCCTTCGGCCGTCACCCACGAATTCAGGCCTTGCCATGCTTTCTTCACCACGGGCAAATATTCGCCTTTGCTCAAGAGTCCGTTGTTGATGCCCCACGCCAAGGCATAACAAAAAAATGATGAGCCACTGGTCTCCGGATGCGGCACTTCCTGGTCATCCAGCAAGCTGGGTCGCCACAAGCCGTCTTCTCCCTGAGCCTTCTTGATTGCGGCGGCCATTTCCTGCAGCAACGTCACATAGCGATCACGGAAAGATTCATCGCTTGGAAGGTATTGCAGCACTCGCGCTGTGCCCGCCATCACCCAGCCGTTGCCTCTTGCCCAGAAGGTCTTGCTGCCGTTGGGTGTCTTCTTATCGAAATAAGATTTATCCCGAAAGAACAGATGTTCTTTTTTGTCGTAGAGAAAATCGTGCGTGTCCCAAAACATGGTGTTGAGAAATTCGCGATAGCGTTTGTCGCCGGTTGCCGCCGCCAGTCGCGCCAGCACCGGCGGCGCCATGAACAGCGCGTCACACCACCACCAATCCTCGCGACCGGGCTTGGGATCGGCGATGAGCGAATCAAACGTGCTCTCGACGTCCGCGATCATTTTTGGCTCTTTCATGATCTCATAAATCTCCAAAAAGGTCTGGCCGCGGGAATGATCGTCGGCATGCCGCAGGCGATTGGCCAATTTCCAATCGCATGATTCTGACCAGGCGATGGCGGCATCGAGGTATTTCTTTTCCTGAGTCGTTCTGTGCGTCGCCATCACACCGGTGTAGAAAGCGGCGCGTGCCCAGTCATTCTCATTTCGCTCGTTGATTGTTACCAGGTTCTTCAACTGCCAGTCACACACTTTTTTCATTACCGTGGTGATGAAGGTCTTTGAGAAAACCGTGTTCTCGTTACTCTGGCTCCACGCAGCGGTGCTGATGAACGCCATGGCGATTAAAATCAAACCGCAAACGTGTGAAATGTTTCGCATCAAACTTCAGCCTCAATATGTTTCTTGAGCTGCAATTGAAAATCCGAATCATCGATTTGGAACAGAGCGATGGGCATGAAACACCTTCCACTGGCCTTCTTTATTCACAAAAAGAACGCTCCCGGCAAAGGCTTGCAAAGTGTTCAACATGATTCCCTCTGCAACAAAGCACTTATTTGGAGACGATCAATTTCGTGACTTTGACCTCTTTCTTATTGTGCAGCCGCACGAAATAAGAGCCGGACGTCAGATTCGGCTGGAGCTGCAACACGGCTTGCGAGGCGTTGATCGCCTTGGTATAAACGATGCGGCCTATGAGATCGACGATATCCACTTTGTCGAAGACACCCTGCGGCAACTCGATCTTGAAGACGCCTTGGGAAGGACTTGGATAAATTCTGAATTGGTTGGGAAGACTGCCACCGCCATCACTTCGCCGCTCCTGCACAGCCAAAACATGGTCGCCGGGCTCGATCAGGACAAACTGCACGGAACGCGCTGGCGACACAAATTTGATTTCGTTGCCAACCTGATAGGCATACGCCGGAATCTGCTCCAAACTTTCTATCGGTCCCCACGTGAGACCACTGGTTGGGCCCTCATCACTCACGTAAACCGCCTGCGGAAATGCGCTGTTGTCGCCACCGTCCGTCAACGAGTAGATATAAAATCGTTCGCCCACGCCAAAGGCTCCCGGCGCCAATCTTACAATCCGATCGGCCGTTCCCTTATTTACGACTACGACCGCCGCGTGTCCAGAATGAAAAGTGCTGGCATAGGCAAGAACGTCGGTATTGGCAGTAACCGAGGCATGCACCATGTGGTCGCCGACGAATTTTTGGAGATAGTAGACATAAAAGAAATCCGGCCGGGGATTCCAGACGGGTATTTGCGAGTTATTCCCGCGATAGAACATGCCATCGGATTCCCAATTGGCGATCAGCCAACGGGAGGACATGCCGAAATTGTTTTTCATCATTTCACAAAACAGGACCACGGCCTGCATGCCGTTTGCGATGGAGGTTCTCTTGAGATTATCCGCATCACTGCGCACGTCCAAATTCCACTCCGTTACCGCAATCGGTCGGGAAGCGGCTTGGCGATTGGCAATATCCTGCCGGATGAAGGTTATGTTTTTGACGATTTCATTGCGGGCAAGGTCCACTTGGTTCTTTATGGAGTTGGTGCTGTTGCCAAAATAGTTGTGCATGACATAAAAATCTGCAGCCTCTCCGACTTCTTTGAAGAAGCCCTCATTCCATTTTCGGTCAGCGACGTTCCAACTGTTCGTGCCGTCGAAGTGAAGAACTTGGCCGCCGATGTAGATGGTCGCCCCCAGTTCGGCCGCCGCGGCGCGCATGGAATCAGCTATGATCTTGAAGTGTTTTCCATACAACGCACCGGTAATGATTTCAGGTTGTCCATCTTTGTTCGTCGTGGTATCGATCTGCCAGCCCGCTTCCCACGGTCCGGCGTTCTCGTTGCCGATTTCCCAGAATTTGGTGCGGCCGCCATCAAGACGCACCCAGTCCGCCGCATAATGTGCGGCTTGTACGGCCGGCTTCTCGCTGAGTCCGTAACGCGCATAGCCATAGTTGATCGTGATCAAGCCCTGCGTGGCATGCACCTGCTCACGCATGAGATAGTAATTGTCAAGCGTGGTGGGCCAGCTTCGGGTGCCAAACTGCGCATTAAGCGGAATTCTCTGGCCATTGTTTGCGCCATCGGGTATGAAATTGGGCAAATCGCCGGGGTTCTCGCTCCAAAAGAAAATATCTGCCCAGCTTCCTCCGGGATAGCGAATGAGAGTGGGCGCCAGCTTTTGCAGATGCCCTAGTAGCACGGGATTGTTGACATCGTTTCCGAGCCACGCCGCAAGGGCATTGCCGAAAATATATTTCGATATTTTCCCAAGCGTGTCCGCGGTATTGATGGTGATAATTACCGTGGCGGTCTCGGTCGTTTTTTCTACCTCCTCAAAAGGTGGAATTGTGGCGGATTTCGGTTCAAAATCCTTCAAAAAGCAGTTCACAGGATCTTGCGCGAAGACTGGTCGCAGTGCGATCAGCCACACGGCGCTGCACAGCATTGTGAAACGGAATTTCATGTTTACTTTTCCTTTCTTTGAATATGCACTCTGGACATGGCGAGCTTTAGCGAGAGATTGCAAGAATCAATAATTCCTCGCTTTGTCATTGTGCAGAGCGAGTGTTGCTTGAATCATTTGACGATAACTATTTTCCGGCTGAGCGTGGCTTGGGTGGTCGAAAGCCGGCAAAGGTAAGTTCCACTCGTCAGGCTGGCAGTATCGAGATTGAGTGAGCGAAGGCCGGCGGGTAGCACTTCATCCACGAATACGCGCACACGCTGCCCGCGCAGGTTGAAGAGTTCGAGGCGCACGTGCATCCGGGCCGGCAGTTCATAAGCGATGCGCGTGCTCACATTGCAGGGATTGGGAAAGTTCACTGCGAGACGAAAACCAGCAGGCTGTCGCAGTGAGGCTGGCTCGTCAACAGAGGTCACTTCGTGAAGCTTCACCAACTCAATTCCTTCACCAGTGCCGAGATCGCGGGAGTACTTTTTGTCGGATACGTTGTTCCAATGCTCGTGCACGCCCAAGCTGGCAAGCGGAGTTCCGTCCTTTTCCGGGTCGTATTGAATGCCGGCAGGCCAGTTGGAGAAGTCGGCCGCTTGATGCAGATGATCGTCAACGCCTTCCATTTGCGGATAGGTTTCTGCATGTTTGTCGCTGGTAAATTCTGCTTTGAGAAAATCGCAACAGACAGATTCCAACGCGACCTGATCCTGCGACATGAAGATGGAAGAGGGCCAGTCATTGTTGAAAGGCGCCATTTTGAATTTGACCGGACGAAGGTTCGCGCCGGGTCCGCCCCACAGGCCATCCACGACATTGAGAATGGTGTTGCCTCCCAATTTTTCGTGTCCCATCAAGTCAACCAATACGCGGTAAAGCCCGTAGCCATCGCGCTTGGGATCGGCAGTCGGCAGGCCGTCGGGATTGACCAACCCGTTGTGGACGTGCAATGCGTTTTGGCGTGTATGTGATCCAAAATGGCTTTTGGCCAAAAGGGTCATGCCGGCTCTTTCGTGAACTTTCAAAGCGGCCACGTTAATGATGTAATCGGCCTGCTCGATGACGGTGTACAATTTGTCGTCATAAATGGGATTTCCCCAAGTGGCATCGTTCCAATTGCCCTGACGCAGGATCTGGCCTCGATCGGAGTAAAACATGAGGGGCGTACTTCCCGGACTCGATTTGGTTCGCCCGTTTCCTCCCACGAGTGAGATGTAATTTACGTTGCGAAATTCGGGATGCCAGACTTCCCAGTAGTCATTGGGCACACTCTGTATCGGATCGCCCACCGAAATGTTTTCCTGAGCAACGCCGGCGGAATTGACCAACTGGCGCAGAATGGCCAGCACCGGCTGCGGCGAGGTTTTGGCCATCGTGTAGTTGTTCAGGCCGCTATAATTGTGAGAACCATCCACCGGTGTGCTCACCGCATTGGTCTTGATGAAAATTTTTTGGCCAAGCTGATATCCTACCGCTCCCCTGCCCTTTTTCTGATTGAAATGAATGAACAGCGCATTCCACGCTTCGCCGATTGAAGACTCCCCGGTGAGCTTCATCAAAGACTGATCGACCATTTCTTGAATGACATTCATGTTTGAATTCTTGGGCTCATGGTAGGCTTCTCCCCAGTTGTCGTTTTTGCAATTCTCATTCGTCGCATCCGGATGCCATGACCAAATAACTCTTCCCGGAAAAATTCCCTGCCCAATGCCCATCGGCTGATTAGGCGTATCCCAATAGTGTGAATCGGCATAGACGTATGGCCGGTCCGCTTGAAGCGCAAGGAATCCGCTGATGAGGACGACGAACAAGAGAATTGCTGCGGCCCAATAACGCCCGTTCTTCCAATGCGTTTTCAATTTGATCACGGCAATTGCCGAGGTGATCAGACCGAGCAGATAGAGAACAAAAGCGGAGGCAATCGGGAATGCGGCGCGCATGCAGGGATAGGCGGCCCGGCTCGGTTTGGGAATCACGCGCACCAGAAACCAAAGGAGCGCACCGGCTCCGATGAGATGGATATACAGCCTGTCGCAGGCCAGCCTCTTGCGGGATTGATCTCTTAAATGTTCGAATTGCTCGGGGCTCGCTTTCATGATCATACTCTCCAATACCCTCTTGCAATCAAAAAAAGTGGCAGGAATACTTTTCCAAAAACAATGAAGGGCCGGCTTCAACAAATCAAGACCGACCCTGTTTATCATTCAACCCATGTCCTTGCCTTTGGAACGCGACGCTTGTGTCGCGAACAGTGCTAAGCGCATTTGCATTTCGACGTGAAACCCGCGTTATTTTGACAGCTCCTGCCGTGTTGATTTTGAAACATGGCGCTTCGTGCCATAACATTTCTGTTTTGAGAAAAACTGGCGCGCAACATAAATGCTGCAGTACGATTTCACTTCGGCTGACTCAAGACCAAGCGGCGCCCAAATTACGGCGCCCCAATTTTTATTCCAGCGTCGATCCGATAAACGGTCCACACCTCTCTCAAAATCGTATCGCCTCTGATCATATAGAAATAGTTGCCGGCGCCCCAGTAGAAATGCTTGGAATAGGACGACAAGATTCCTTTGTAAAGGATCTCTACGTTCTTGGTGACGGAATTGACAATCAGAATGGGGTCCGGCGAGTCGGTAGCAAGGTACATGTTACCGTCCGCGGCAATCATAAGCGCTTTAATGGAACGGGAAGCGTATTCGGTTGCGGCCATGTCGATCACCATTTCCTGCGGACCAACATTGCCGGTGGCATCGAGCGTGTGACGCCAAATGGTGGCAGTACCGGTGGCACTGGCTCTGGTGATGACATAGACGGAGCTATTGTAAACGCGTACCGCGATAATCTCACTCGTGGCATAAGCGCCTGCAGCTTTAGTTGTGAGATCGGGAGCAACGACCATCAAATCGGTGCGTGTGCCGCCGGTGTAAAAGTAACCGTGCGCGTCAAAGTCACCGAACTTGACTACTTTTCCCGCAGGAAGCTGAATCCATCTTGTGGCGGTTCCGCTTGCCAAATCCATCACGTCGATCGCGCGATTGTTGCCGGGAAGATAAAGCCTGCCATCGGGGCCGATCTTGGCATCGGTCGGCGCGCGCGTGACTTGTCCGAGCGTCGTCTTCTCGCCGCTTGGAGTGATTTTGTAAACATTCCGGCTCCCCGTCTCCACAATGTAGAGATTTTCAGCCTGATCAACAGCAGCAACACTCAACGCGAGGTTATCGCGGAAGCCGCCATACTCTTCCACAACGGGATCGATTCTGTACTTCTTCGGGTATTTCGCAACGAGAAAGGCGCCATGCGAGACTACTTTCACCGTACAAGAATCGGTCGCGAGATTCGGACGGTACACTTTGAGTGAGGTGGCAGTTGCTTCGAAGACATTCGCAGTCGTCGCGCCAAAGTAAACGATATTGGCGTTTTCACCGGCGGCGAAATTCTCTCCGCGAATCGTAATCGTATTCACGCCGGCCCTCGCGACCTCATCCGGCTCGATGCTGGTGATTTGCGGCGAGGACGGCGCTTCAAAGTCTTTTTCCCACAACGGCTGTGCGACATCGTATTCGCATCCCGTCATGACTACTAGCGATGCCGTTACGAAGAGGGCAGCGATCATTGAAAAGCGATGGGCTTTCATAATATTCTCTCCTTAACCACGTCACAATTCCCCCCTTGAGGGGGGCAGATGGGTGTTCTTCAGAGCATGGCGCGATTCAAATTCATCATACGAGGCTTTTCATACACTTCAAACTTCACTCATGACACCGAGCAACACCCCCTAACCCAATGCCGTTTCCTTAAGTAGTCCCACCCGCTTGTGGGGTGCTGTAACGTGTGCAGAATCATCGGCCCACAAGGGGCCGAGACTACAGAAGATCGCTTAAGGAAACGGCATTGCCCCTAACCCCCTCAAGGGGGAATTTCTAGCCCAACTTCCGCAGTTGTCAGGGTTAAGCTTTGTGTTTTCAATGAAAATT
>JBBILN010000067.1:0-43027 GCA_037444905.1 bacterium
ATAGAAATCAGAATGACAGATTGAGGGGCTTACAAACCAACCCGTAACGAGTATAAGCAGCAACGCGGCTTCGGCGCGCAACCAGCTCGCGGCTCTCTGCGCGATCGCGCAACGAATTTTCGGAGAGCCGTTTTGCTCATGCAACGCGCAGGCAAGCTCGACCAGAGGTTCCAATTTTTCCTCGGCGTTTTTCATGCCGGAGAAGGTAAGCATTTCGAAGTGAAAGTCAAAGGGCGCTTCTTCCTGCATGCGCGCGAAAGCAATGCGAGCTTGCGGGGATATAACTTCCACTTGCGACTCAAAAAGGAAAACCGCAATTTGCCCGCATGCTTAATAAAATTCTCTTCCCGTTACGCGTCTTGCTCGACGCCGTGCGCCGCTTCGATCAGGATGACGGTTTCTTTCTCGCCTCCGGGTTGGCGTTCAACATGCTGCTGTGTTTGCTGCCATTTTTGCTCATCGTCGCTTCGCTCTCGGGCTATTTGTTGGAATCTTCGCTAGCCGCGCAGCAAGAGCTGTTGGCCCTGGTAGAAAATGCGTTCCCCGAGGCCACGCACGAGTTGCAAGAGAGTTTGCTGAATCTGCTGCAAGATCGCGAAATCATCGGCATGCTCGGCTTGCTCACATTGGCGCTTGCCGCCTCGCGGCTATTCAGCGGCATTCGCGTGGCGCTGAAAATTACTTACGGCCACGAATTGGATTTGAACATGATCACCGGCAAGCTCTTCGATATGGGCATGGTCGTGCTCACATGCGCGCTGCTGTTGCTCTCGCTCGGGCTGTCTTCCGTCGTCACTTTTATGGAAGAGCTGGGACTGGCGTGGATGGCAGAGAGAGGATATGACGCCGGCAAGTTTAATCAATTGGCAGCTCACGGTTTCGCGTATGTCTTCTCCGTGGCCATGTTCTTCGTGATGTATCGCATGCCTTTGCCGCAGCGCGTGCCTTCGAGCATAGTGCTATGGACCTCTTTACTCGTCGGCATGCTTTGGGAAATTGCCAAATGGCTCTTCGAAATCTATCTCAGCAAAGTCACCTCGTATGACGTGCTATATGGCTCGTTCGGCGTGCTGGTGATTCTGATTTTGTGGATCAATTACACCGCCATCATCTTCGTGATCGGCGCAGAGTTGGGGGCAGCAATGCTGGCATTGCGAAAGAAACGCGGGCGGGTGGGATGAGGTTATTCAGTTTGCAGTCTAAGATGAAACAACGCGAAAACCGGTATTCCAACGAGCTTGCTTGTTGGCGCATGGAAATTTAGGCTTGCAAATTTCAGAAACCCGTGACACCTTGCAGAACGGAAACGCACTGCTTTTTTCGACCTTTGTTTGGCAAACGATCAAGCATTGAGTGGCCTGCAAGGATTGACAATATGGAAGAGTTCGCCAAGACCTATGTCCCCTTAATCAGCGCCCTGATTTCACTTGTGTCTATATCGATCGCGTTCATGACGCTGCGCGACTCGCGACGAGAGCGACGCGAAAAGCAACGAGAAGCGGAACAGGAGGGCCTTCTTGCAGCACTTCGAGGCGAGAAGGAGGCGGTCGGCTTCATGGCCTTACAGTTAGCACATGAACCGCAAAGCATCAACGACTCCAACCGAAACCGCTTGTTATCGGCCCTATGTCTGGCCTTCGTGTTCGAGGCGTCGAGTCGAGCTCGGGCACTCGTCCTGAAAACGCTGCGGAAATTCTCGGCAGACAACTCGATGCATGACCATATCACCGGAATCCTCGAAGAAGTGGAGGCGGATTTCCGCGCCTACGAATCGGAAATCGGGCCGGAGGAGCTCAAGAAGTACCTTGAGCGGATAGGAAAACTGAAAAGCAGCCTTCGACCGTCAGCCACCCAAGAAACGCTTAATGCCGGCCAAAGTTGAAAGCACGATCTTGCTGTTCACGCACTATTCATTCTTCGCGACACATACGCGTGGCGTAGTGCTTGGATTAAATCAACCTCACCCCTTTTGCTCCTCGTATTCCTCTTTTTGCGCCATTCCTCCTACTCCGTTGCCATAAAATACCGCACCGGCAGGCGCGCAAAATCGAGCGTGGCGGGCAAATTGAAAAGCGCGGACCACGGTTTGGTTTTGATCGGCGCGAGCGAAGCGTAGATGAAACCGTTCTTGATCTCGAACGTCATGGATTTCACATTCCAACCGGTTTTGAGCAGAAAGCGCACGCGTTGGATACCGGCCTCGGTGCCATTGGGGTCGAGCGCTTCCAACAAGTTCGTCGCAGTCTTCTTTTCGATCTTCGTGATATTTAGCTGCCCCGCTAGATTATTGAGCACCTCATCGAGTTTGTTCGGCGAAGCGCCGATGCCGCTCAAATAAAAATCACCGGAGAGTTTTGCGCCTTTCTCCACCTGCGTGCTCAATCTGCGCAGGCGCGAGACATCAATCGACGACACTTGCAGCGCCGTCGAATACGTGAGGTGATCCGGATCGCCGTCGCCAAATCCCACCAGCACATTGCCCATCATATTTCCGCCCAAAAAATTCATGCGCAATTGCGGAATATCAAAACGGCCCTCCCCCAAGTTGAGCTTGGCAGAAACATCGGTGATTTCATAATCGCCTATCTGCAATTTGGCGATTGCAAGCTGCGAGGCCGGAGTAAGATTGTGGTCGGGCAGCTCTCCCAAAACATCAAAAAGCAGCAGCGCCTCTCCAGCATTCGCCAGCGCGGGTTGCTTTACCGGCTGCGAGGGCAACAACGCCATGGTGAGAAAATCAAAATCCTGCGCAAAGGTTACGTCCGCATTCAGGTCGTGCATGACGAACAGCGAGTCCATCATCACTTCGAGCTGCGTCGCGCGCAAAGTGCCGCTTATGCGTGCGGGCTGCGCAGCGGTTTCATCATCGGGAAGGAACTGATCGATGATGAGCCGTGTGGCAAGCCGGCCTTGCAAAGAGAGGCCGCGATCAAGGGAGACAAACTCGGGCGCGTTCATATCGGTGTTGACGAGGGTTTGCACTTGCATGCCGTCCTGCAAAAACTTGCCGTCAACGCGATAGCTGCCGGACAAATGCCAAGCCGGCGCCGTAAAACTCCCTTCCTTGATGATAAAAGCTTCTTCATCGATTTCGATTTTGCCGTCTGCCACCGTGCGCGGCAGCGGCAATCTGATATAATCCGGCATGCGCGAAGCCAACATGGTCACGCGGTAGTTGCCGGTGGTCTTGTTCGTGAGCAAATCCCAATCGCTCTTCAGCTCGAGCCAGTCCGCATAGATTCCCAAAGAATCATCCGTAAAAATCGCCTTGTCGGAGTTCACGGTGAATTTACCCATATACTCCAGCTCACCCATGCTCGAAAATTGAAAATTCATCCAGCCGTTTGCCGTGCTCAAACCCGCGAGTCGCGGATGTAATCCTTCCAAATATGACGGCGGCACCATGCCGAGCACGTGTGAAAGGTCAAGCGCGGCGTTGATCAAATCAAAACGAAAGACGCCCGGTTCGGTTTGATAACGCGCGGTAAAATTTGCCGAGCCGGGTTCGCCTTGCAAAGAGCCGGGTGCAAAGAGCCAGTCCGTAAAATTTTTTGTAATTGCGAGCTTTGCGTCAATCGTCCAATGATACGGCAGAAAACGCATGCGATCTTCTTCGAGGAGATAGAATAACGTATCATGTTGCAGCTTGCTGGTGAGCTGAAGATCGTTCCACTGCTTGCCGTTGACTTCGATGGTGCCGCTCACTTTCCCTTGCAAAGTATCCGCAGTGAAGGGTGACAACTCAATTTCGTGCGCACCGACGCGCATGCTGAGCAGAAATGCCGAAGCCGCAACGCCTGTGCTCATAAATGTGCCGTGACTTTGCAGGCTGCCGCCGGCGATGTTGCGCCAGTTTAGGTCCCAGTACAAATCTTCCGGTGAATTGTCTGTCGCCAATTTGCCCTTTGCGCGCAGCGTGCCGGGGCCGGTGTGCATTGCAACGGTATCAATTGGAAAATCGAATTGGGCAAAGGAAAAGTCGCAATCGAAAGCCACGCCGGCCTCGGCGCTGTCTGCCCCGGCGGATTGCAGAGAGATTTGAACTTGACTGCTATCCAACTGAAGCCCGAGCGCCGAATCTTTATAACCTAGGTTTTCTCCGCGCAATGCGAGCTTGTAGCGCAAGCCTTCGGCAGCTTGGTGCAGCTCACTGCCGGAAAAATCCAGCGTGCCCGAGACGGAAAGCGAGTGCAGAGCGGGTGAGATAAAATCAAATTTGAGCGAGTGCAGGAGCCGGGTCAAATAATCGCAGTCGAGGCGGCCGCGCTCCACATTTAAGTCAAAAGTCGTCGTGCTATCTTGCGTTCGCATGGCATAGCGCGCCGCCAGCAGTTCGCGTTCATCCAAACTCAATGTGAAACGCGGCACGGCCAGTTGCGAGGCCGCAAGGGCATACTGCGCTTCGGCTTCGGTATGCAGGCTGGGAAGCAGTTGCACTTCGGTTCGCCCCCATTGCAAACGGTTTTTTGTAAGCGTCAAACGCGCGCGCAAGTCAATTGAGTCGGCCGTCGCACGGCCCTGTAAACCGGCGCGCAGATCGCATTCAAACTTCACACCCGGCGCAGCCGCGCTCGCGGTTTGAGTGTAATGCAGCCTCGCGCTTTCGGCGGAGAGTGCATAGTCACCGCGGTACTTCGCAGCACGATCGACGACGAGATCAGCAATGGTGAAATCGAGCGGGCCAAGCGCTAGGAATTGCGTATCCACCGCGGCGGCGAATGCCGTATTGATTTGCAGCCCGTGCAATTGGATCGTCCGCAAATCTATGGTGACCGGCAGGCTTGCGGCCGCCGTGTCGAGCGTGACTGCGGTGGAATCATCAAGCGCCGCAAGCAACGCATCGATGTTCGTGGAGTTGTCCGGTCCTTGCCAATATGAGAAAACGGGACGCGCGATGGTGATGGCGTCAATATCGAGACGGCGAGCAAACAAAGAACGCCAGCGATATGAGAGGCTCACTTCGTCAATACGCAGCGCGGTTTGATATGAAGCAGGAAGCGCGGCCGGCTTTGGCTCGACCGCGGCGAGGGTGAGGTTCTCAATAGTGAAGCCGGAGAAAAGATGGAACGACAACGACTCGATTTGCGCTTGCAGATGTAAATTCTCCGCGAGCGCGGCAATCAACATCTGCCGCAAACGCTCGGCGGGATATTTGATGCGAACAAAAATCGCCACCCCCGCGACCAGGATGAGCACCGCCAGCACGCCGAGGATAAAAATTTTTGCAATGCGCTTCACATTAATGCGTTGCACTTCGTGCTGAGCTCTCCGGCTTAAATTTTTGCAGCCACACACGAAGATCGTCGAAGGATTTTAGATCAAGAATTGCCATAGTCAAAGCTTCCAGTTCTTCGCTTCGCAACTTTTGCAAAGACAGCGTGACGTCTGCGGCAAGGGGGCCGAATTTACGTTCCAACAACTTTTGTAATGTGAGATGTCTTCCTTTGAGCTCACCCTTGAGCTCGCCCTTGATTTCTCCTTCGGCGTAACCCTCCACTCGGCCTTTGGCCTCTGCTTGATCAAGCCATTCCGAAAAAACCGTAGTTTCGCGTATCATATACAACTCCAAAGTTAGATATTGTTTGATCAGTTCTTCTGAGAACGATCGCGCCGCAATGATGGCACCAAGGCTTTTCAATTCCAAACGCTGTTCGAGATCGGGAACGGTCTCAATGATGGAATTCATTTGCTGCAAAACTTCCGGGCCTGGATCTTTTTCAAACAACGGCAGAAACGGCGCCAACTCTTTAAGCTCGCCTCCGCGAATTCGATCTGCATGTTCCCAGAGCAATACGCGCGCAAAACAATGGTCGTTGCACAATCCACCCAACTCGTCTTTATAGCTTTCGGGAAATGTCGCATACTCGCCGCGCTGCAAATATACCAAAACCGTGATCACGGGTGCGTTGAAAAAAACTTGTGCCGCCGCATTTTTCAGATTCAACTTTCGAAAATCGCGGCGCGCGGGCTGCAATATAGCTTCGAGCAGGAGGTAACCTTCTTTACTGCCGTCAACAATGCGCCAAACCTTGTCAGCGCGGTGTTCGGGAATCTGAATTTGCGCATCTTCCACACCGCGCAGCTTTACGCTGCGTTCGCGGCCAAAGAACAAACTCATAAAACAATCAGGATGCCGCCCGGAATGCGCTTAACCGCTTGATCGACCTCGTGCATATTGCCCTCGCCTCTGAAATATATGCTTCGAACCGTTGCGCCGGAAGACCCTCAGCGCAAGCGATCGCGTTGCAGATTCCACTTCACCCAATCGCTATTTTCCGCGCGGTCGGTGCGTTTGAATGCGCCTTTGGATTTGACTTGCCCGTTTTTGCCAATGGTAATTTGCTGATACGATTTCACGAGATAGAGCCATTCTTCCACGGAAATTTCCGTAGGCCCGGGAATCTGGCGTGGGCCTTCGATGCGCGTCGGCGCAACGGATTGCGGCGTGAGCGTGTTCATTTTTTCCGGCACGTTGCTGATGCGCACTTCACCGGTATAGACTTTCAACTGCGTTTCCTGCTGCGTAGAATCGTGGTGCAGACGAAACACCGTGCCCGTAATCGCGGCGCCGGCAAAATCCGAATTGACTTCGAAGTCGGAATTGGCATCCACGGATTTGACTTTGCCCCAAATATCGCCTTCCTTTAGATTGATTTGCGTTTGAATCTTCTTGTCCTTGGTCTCCTCGTACAACTTAACGATGTCAATCGTGGTTTGCGGCGCGAGACGAATCACGTCCAACTGCGCAAGCTGCATTTCCGCGCGCGCCTGCAACAACGTGCGCACGCGGTCGCCGCCGTTGACATCCGCATTCTTCTGTGCGCGAATCCAATCTTCCGCAGTCATTTGCTTCTTCTTCACATCGCCTTCGACGAGCGTGAAGAGGCCTTTTTTGGCGCTGTCGGCTTTAGCCGGGTTGTGCCAGGGTTTGGCCGCTATTGTAAAACTCACAATTAAAGCCGCTAAAAACAAAATGCCTTTTTGCTTCATAGTGCGTCCTCGGTGATTGTATACTCGTCTTTAAAGGCTCAACATGTGCTGTTTGATCAATCTAACTAAAAGCAGAATCTTGAAACCGGCTTGTTGAAAATGATGGTCGCTTGTTAGCGCCTCTTGCAAACCATGCTCATTCATCAATGTAAAAGAGATGCAATCCGTTAGTCCCCCGCCTGATCAAGACGTTTGCAATAGAGTTCGATCGAGCGCTTAACCAGTTTGCGTTCCAACGGAACGACTTTGGTGTTTGCCGTTTTATACGCACGGTCCATGAAATCGACTGCCGACGGCCGGTACTTCACTGCAAATCCATTCGCCACCTCGATTAAAATGCCATCGTGCAGCCAAACTTCACGAGCCGTTCGCACTCGCGGCAAAAGCGCTATGGCAGCACTATGAAACGCATCTTTGGGGTTGAGCATCGCCAGTACGAAAGCCGTATCCATGAAGAAACGGTCATCACTCATGATACTGCTTTTGTGTGTGTTTTAGGAGTTCCATATAGATAATGATCGTGCTCCAAAGACCAGTCTTCGGGGGCTTCGATGGTTCCGGCATTTTCTTCCATCCAATCCCACAAATCAGCATTTCTTTTCTTTTTTCTATCCAGCCAGAATTGAATCGCTTCGGCAATCACTTGATCTAATGTCTTATTCGCAGAAGCTTCTTGCTGAATTTGCTGCAGCAGTGGCGCTGGTATTTCGAGTTGAATTGTTTCCATATAAATAATATTGGTCTCCGTAAACAGAAAATTTCCACCAACAGTAAAAAATCTCTTCCACAAATGCAAGCCTCTGCATGTCACGAGCCAAACTCCCGGGCCAGGCAATAAGCTCAAAGCCACTTTGGCTCATTGTCTCCTTCTTTTTTTGGCTCCTTGCTTCACCTCCAGTCTCCGGTCAATCCAAAGCTCGCCCAGTAGGCCGGGTGGCGATTGTGATGGTCGCGCACGAAGCGTTGCGCTGCGCGGAGAGCTTCGACTTTGGAAGCGCCCGCCTTGAGATAGCGATAGAAACGTTTGACGGTAATCGCAGTCGCGAGATCATCCACCGTCCACAAGCTCGCAATGAGCGAAGGCGTTCCGGCAAAAATAAAACCGCGCGCGAGGCCGACGACTTCATCGCCGCCGGTGACGCGTGCGAGACCGGTCTCGCACGCGGAGAGCATAACGAGACGCGTGTTGAGTTTCAAGTTGAAGATTTCATGCACGGCAAGACGGCCGTCGTCCAGCTCATTTTCAGGCGCGAGCAACAAGGCCGAGAAGAGAGGGTGCTTTTCATCATAAACGCCATGACAAGAAAAGTGCAGAAGCTCGGCATTGTCTTTTGCGGCGAGCAAAGCTTGGTACGTCGCTTGTTTGCGGGTAAAGCTTTGCATCTCCCCAAAAGTTTGTTCCAAGCTTTTGATCTCTTTCTCCGCAAACGGCAAATCCAAACGCGGATTGCCCACATCGGGATTGCCGAGCGCGAGCACGCGATAGCCTTCTCCACTCGGAGCGGGCAAAGCGTCGCCTTTGCGATAACAAAAACCCAACACCGTCGCGCTCGGCGCGATCGCTAACGCATAATCATCGAGGAGGTACGTGCTATCGGCTTTTTGCAGCGCGGGAAAAGGCACATAGTGCAGAGCGCCGTGTGGCACGATGAGCAATTGTTTGGTTTGCAAAAGCAACGGCGCCACCGGTTTGATGAGCACATCGTAAAGCTCGCGCGAAAAGACCTCGGTCGAAGCGCGCTTTTGAATCGCGCGGCGGAATTGCACGATGCTCTCACCTAGACGAGCACGGTCCAATGGCAGGCTCACCGCGCGTGCTTGCGCGCGATCGATGACCCAACTCACCAATCGGTCTTTCGCAAAAAAATATTCCACCAGCGCGACACTGTCGGCGAGCATCTTCTGCACTTCCGCAAGCGGCAACGGCTCGACGCTCACGGCATCGGCCAGCTCCGGGCTGGTGGTTTTGATTTCGATGAGCAAATCGGCGTAGGCTTTTTGCAGGATCGCCAGCGTATCATTCCATGCGGCCACTGCAAACCGGATGCGCTCCGCTTCGCCGGGCTGCGTTTGCAGCGCAGAAATCTTGCCCTGCGTGAAGTTGATTTGCTCCAACAACTGCTCGCGCCGCTCGAGCAAAGCGCGATCCGCGCCTTGCGAGCTTTGCCACGCCACGCCGCTGTTGCCGAGCAAATCAGCGAAGCTGCGCGACTTCGCGCGTTCGGCAATCATGAACGCCTCCGCTTCGCGCTTCATCTGCAACAACAAGAGCACGGCTTCTTCATACAAATCGGCCTTGTCGTCGATGAAGCCGCTGCGATATTCTTCGATTTTGATTTTGGCGCTCACGCTTTCGAGGCGGTTGAGCGCGCGCTGATAAAAATCCCACGCGGCGTCCAGTGTGCCCTCCTGCCGCGCCCAGACGCCCAATTTCCACAAACAGCGCCATTGCAACTCATCAAGATGAGTTTGCTCCGCCTTGCGCAATGCTTCCGTGAATGCCAAACGCGCCGCATTCCTGTTGTTCCGATTCCACGCCACCATGCCTTTCGTAAAATATATTTTCGCAAGCGCACGTTGATCCTGCAAGCGCACGGCGAGTGTTTCCGCTTTCGTAAGTTGGAATTGTGCGGAATCCGGCTGCGCGAGCGTTTGAAAAACCTGGCCGAGATTGAGATAATCGTACAACAAGCCGCGCTCTGCGGCAAGTTGCGCATCCAAACGCAGCGCTTGCCTGAAACTCGCGAGCGCTTGTTCGCTTTGCCCGCTTTGCACATAAACCTGCCCGAGATTCTTTTGGATCGTGGCCTGCTCGCGTTGCGCTTCCTCCTCGTGCGTCTCTTCCCATTCCAATGCGATTTGCAGAGCGTGCTTTTGCGCTTCGAGACTGCGCTCAAAATCACCGAGGCTGAGCCAAATCAAGCCGAGCGCCGTTTGTCCGCGAATTCGCAAAGCTTCGTCTTGCGAGGGCGCGGCGAGCTTGAGCGCGCGCTGTTGATGCAACAACGCTTGTTGATAATCCGCATTCAGCCAGTGCGTCTCAGCGACAAACTGTTCCGCGCGGGAAAGATTGGCCGTGTCTGCCATGGCAGAAAAAATTTCCAACGCTGCGTAATGAAGTTTCAGTGCTTGCCGATATGCCGTGAGACGGCTATACACGACGCCCAAGAGTTGCTTGGCGATCGCCAGTGCGCGCTGCTCCGGCGCCGTTAAAACACTCGCGCCGCGCGCATTTTGAAAAGCAGCAATCGCCGGTTCAAGATAATTCCATGCGCTATTGTAGCGGTCGTTTTCCAAGGCCAGTTTGCCGAGGAAGGTTTCGACCTGTAAACGCGGGAGCGCTTGATTCTGCGCCGCCAAAATCGCGGACGAGGTTTCCGCCTCATGCACCGCGGAGGCGTAGTCGTTCGCCGCCTGATGAATTTGTGCCAGCCGGTAGTGTGAGCTGCTCATGGCCAGTGCGTTGTTGCTGCGCTCGGCCAGCGCGAGAAATTGCCGCTCCGCATTTTCCGCCGCGGCATAGTCCTGCAAACGCAACCGCCAGATGGAAAGATTTTGATAACTCTGCGCAGCGCGTTTGGCATCATTCGCGGCCAGCGCCTCTGCAAGTAATGTGGTTTCGATCTCACACGCAGTCGCGAAATCATTGCCGGAAATCGCGCTGGCTTTAATCAACAAACGCAAACGCTGCTGCGCCTCTTCCTGTCCAAGCTGTTTGGCCATGGTAAGTGCGGAGCGATAGTGCCGCACCGCCGTCTCGAACTCGCCGAGCTCTTGCGCGCCGTTGCCTTTTGCCACGTTCTCCCTAAAATACCGCTGCGCGAAAACGTTCTTTTCTTCGTCGGACATACCGGGAAATCCCATCAACTCAAACGCCGCCCAGTCGTGCGATTCCGGATGGCGCGTGCGCGCCGCAAGTTGCGCCGCGCTAAAGGCGGCCGCGAGAGAATTGTTCGCCAAGCCCGCATAGAATTGCGCAAAAAAAGTATTCCGCACCTCCGGCGCGGCTTCCCATTGGCATACGACAAGCGAAGGCACACCGGCGTAAAACAAGCTGCGCTGCAACGCGATCATCTCTTCGCCGGTTTGCCCAAGTTCGTAGGGAAACGAAGTATTTTCCAGCGCCATGACGCTCGCGTGCAAATCCGCTTCGAAGAGGCGATAGAGTGGCAAACTCGCGGTCGCCACGCGCTTGTCCTCCGTGAAGCGCAGCACAAAGCCGGAATCCAGCGGGCGCTCCGGTTGAATAACGAAACGCGGCTGCAAATGCACTAGACCCGCAGCCTGCACTTGTTGATACGAAGCGGCGCCAATCCGCCAATCCGCACCCGCCAATGTATGCGTTTTGAGGGTCGCGAGGTTTTCTGCGAACACGGGCGGCGAGGTTCCCGCATCCTGCAGAATCAACAAATTCTCCGCGTTCAGGCTTTTGTGGTGCGCGGCGAATTGTAAAGCTTGCAAGCTCGTCGCGTAACTGAGTGTGAATTGCTGCGCGAGCACGACCTCATCATAAGGCAATGCGGCAAAAGGCAAATAGTGCAAGGCATCATCAGGCACGATGAGAAGATGCGTGTACTCATCCAAATTCTGCAACGGTTCCAGCAACAAAGCAGAAAGCGCTTGCGCTTGCGAAGAATTGTCAGCGTGAGGCGTGCGCCACAACTCCCTTACGTGCGCAATCTCCTGGCGCAGGCGCGATCGCGCAAATGGCACACAAACTTGCTCAAAGCGATCGCGTGCAATAAGCCAGATGAGAATTTCATTCTCCGCGACGAAATATTTGAGCAGCGCGGTTCCGGCCGGCAATGAATCGCGCAACGCGAGCACGTTCACACTTTGCACGCTGAAGAAACTGGCCAATTCCGGATCTTCCGCGAGCGCTTTGCGAACGAGGCTTTGATACTCCTCTTCCGCGTGCTGCAACGCCGTGCGCACGCGCGCCAACTCTTTCGGCCGCTGCGGCTCTTCAGCTTGCAGCTTGAGGAGCTCCCCGCGCAGATTACTCAGCAGCCGCCGAAGAAAGGCGGCATCTCCGCCGCCGCCCCCCCAGATCAAGCGATGACTCTCCTTCTTGGGCAAGATGTAGCGCGTTGCAATGAGATTCACAAAGTGGCGCGCTTGTTTGCGCTCGGCCAGCGCGAGCGCCTCGAGCTGAAAACTTTTCTCTTGCTCACCCAGCTTGGCGAGCAGAGAGATGGCGTTGTCATACAGCTCATTTTGCTCATTGCTTTCGGAGAGGCGCTGCTCGATATCTTCGGGATTTTCCGGCCAGCCTTCCAGCAGCGTGATGGCGTGGCGATACCAATCCAATGCGCTCTTTTCTGTCCAGTTTTGCTCTCCGCTAAAGCGCGTGAGGGTGCCGAGTGCGTTTTCAATGCGCCAGGTGAGGTCCGTGTAGTTGTTCGCCACGCACAACTCGTGCGCGGCCTGCAAATGGGAAAATGCCGCGGGAAAGTCTTGCACGAGCGCCAGCAGGTTTGCAAGATTGCGGCGCACGATGATTTCTTCCCGCGACAAGCGCTGCATGCGCGCTAGCGCGAGCGCGGAATCGTAGGCAGCGCGCGCTTCCGCCCAATATTGCAGCGCTTGCCAGGAACGTTGCAGTTCTTGGCTCAAAACGGAGTGCGCGTTATTGCGCTGCGCTCCAGATTGCGCAAGGCTATTTGCTTCGGTAGCTTCCGGCCAGGCATGCTCCGCGTTGTAATAAGCAAGATTGCCCAAGAGATTCAACACCGCCAGCCTTTGTCGCGGCGCTTGCAACGCAATTTGCGTCAGCGCCGCGCGCGAAAGCTGCAGCAGAGAATCGACGGCGCCAATGGTGGTGGGGATATCGACATCGCCCGAATAGGTGCGCAACAACGCGAGATTGCCGAGATTGATGAGATTGATCACCGCCCCGCCTTCGAAATTCTGTTGAGCGCAGATTTGAAACGAGCGTTTGAAATGCTCGTCGGCGCGCGCATAATCTTTGAGATTATACCAAAGATTGCCGAGTTGATTCAGCGCAATAGCCTCGCCCTTGCGATCTTTGCGCTGACGAAAACTCATTAACTTTTCCTGCAGCGCAGCAATCGCATCTTCAAATTCTTTGCGCGAAGCGTGGCTTTCTTCGAGAATGCTAAAAACAAATTCGCGCTCTTGCTCAAACGTCAAGCCTTCGGCGCTGGACTCTTCGCCGGTCGGCGCGAGCGTGCGCCAAAATACGGGCAAGCCGAGCAGCTTGATCATGAGCTTGCTCTTTTGCGGCTGGGGAAAAGCGCCGCTGCCATGTTCCGCGAGCAGTGCGAGCGACCGCGTGCCGCGCTCGATGGCGTCATCGTTCTCGGAAAGCTTTTGATGATTGTAAGCGATGTTGCGCCACGCGAGCGCAATATTGTCCTCGCGGTTCTCGCGGCGGCTGGCGTTAATGAACTCGCGAAAGTATTCGTTGGAGGTGTTGTAATCGCCGCTGGTTTGATAGACCAAAGCCAGCCGTTGCAGATTGCGCAATTCTCCGTCAACGTCGCGCAACAGACGATAGCGCGCAATCGCCTCGCGCAAATACGGCACGGCTTCTTGATACTTCCCGCTGGACCAGCCGGTTTGCCCAATGCGCTCCGAAATGACCGCACGCTGCTGCGGCGAAGCAAACGTGCTGTCAAAGCGCATCTTGATTTGGTAATAGCGGTACGCGTTTTCAAAACCGAACTCGCCCAGGTTGTAATAGTTGTTGGCAAGATTGAGCGCAAGCTGCGCTTCGCGTTGCGGCTCGAGCTTCTCATCGTTCAACGCAATTGCCATGGTCAAAACTTCGATGGCGCGTTCATACCAGCGCACCGGCAGCTTGGGCGGACGCAAAGTGAGCGTGCGGCGCAAATTGTCCAAAAAGCCCGGCAATGCAAACGCGATCTTTTCGAAAAAACCTTTCTTGCGGTCGCGCTCCTTCTGCTCCAACTTCTCGATGGCCTCGTAATTGAAGCCGAGCGTGAGGTACGCGGGCACGAGACGATAATTCATGCCGAGCGCGGCTTCGATCAACGCGGCGGAATGGCGCAGCGTCTTGGCGTCATGCTCGCCTTTATAAGAATACGCCAAGCCCAAGGCATAGAGCGCAATTTCGTCGCGCGGATCGGCGTTGACCAATTTTGTGTATTCGTCAACGGCTTCGTCGATCTGCCCGAGCGCGTTCATGGTTTCGAGATAGCCGCGATGCGCTTCGACCTCATGCGGATCGTAGCGCCGCGCCTCGGAAAAAACGGTGCGCGCTAATTCAAAGTCACGGCCGCGCAACAACACCCGGCCGCGGCGCAAAGCCGCGAGCGCAAGCTCCCGCCGGGCCGCTTGCGAAGCCGGCGCTTCCGGCGGGCCGCCATATTCTTTTGCGATTTGTGGATAAAACTGCTCGGCCGCGGGAAAATCGTTTTGCGAAATTTGCAGACGCAACAAACGTAGCATGGCCTCGCCGCGAAGATTGCGTAGATAATCGTCGTTGTGACTAGCCAGTGCATTGATCAAGCTATGCCATTCGTTCTCCGCCAGTTTGCTTTCGCCCTCGCGTTGCAGGCGTTCGGCCATACGAAAGCGCGCGCTCAACACGATTTCCGGAATTTGATGCTTTTGCAGCAAGCGTTGATAGGCTGCGAGCGTGTCGGCGGTGCGCGCCAAAACCGGAGCCGCATCCAATAGGCGATTGACGGACGACACCCGCCAATCCAGTTGCTCGCGATATTGCATGATGATTTCCACACACCGCGCTTCCGCGGCCTCATTGCGCTCGAGTTGCAGCAGAATGTCCACGGCGTGCGTCATGGCACGATAACCAACCTCGCGCACTTGTGGAAACTGTTGCGGGAGGCTTAGAAAAATCTGCAACGCGTTTTCGGCTTGTCCCTGCTTCTGCAAAGCGAGACCGGTTTCGAGGCTGCACTGCGCTTGCACCGTGGGCCAATTGGGATAACGCTGGCGCAAAACCTCGTAACGCTGCACGTTGCCATCCAACTTTGCCAACTCAAGCTCGGCCAGCCCGGCGCCTTCGAAATTGCCGACGTAATAGAGCACGACATTATTGAAGCTCTTGCGGGCCAGCGCCACTTCGCCCAATTGCAAATAACGCCGCCCCATTTCCACGCCGGCGAGCGCAAGCCAGTGCGAAGAATCAGGAAAATGATAGCGCAAGGCGGAATACGCCAGCAAAGCGGTTTCGTGGTCGCCAAGCTTCTGCGCATTTTTAAAAGCTGTTTGTGGAGAATTAAAACGCGGAATCGGCCCGGTTTCCGGCAGGCGCCAAATGTCGAGATTGCCGTAGTGATCCGCGGCATAATAGATTGCGCCGTCACTGCCCCACCAAGGAAACAACGCGCCTTCGGAATCCGGCGTGATCTGTAATCCGCGCGAGAGTTGTTCGAGATTGCCCGAAGCAAAATCCAGCGGAATGATATAAAGCCGCGAGCGGCGCGCAGCCGTGGCAACCGAGGAAGCCGCGCTTTCATTGCGCTGCACGAGAACGTTTTTGCCGTCACGCGACCACGTGGGATAACTGCTATCGCCCTCGAACGTCACTTGCCGGCGCAAGTAATCCGCCTGTGCAGTATCGGAACTGATGACGAAGATTTGATGCTCTTCAGACTCCGCGGTGCGGCATGCAATAGCCAGTTCATTGCCACTGGGCGACCACGCCGGCTGCGTGCCGCCGCGCGTGGTTAATTGATAACTCTTGCCCGTCTTAATTTCGCAAAGCCAGATTTGCTCCTGCCCTTGCATGCCAACGCTGAAGGCAATCTTTTTGCCGTCGGGAGAGAATTGCGGGAATGCTTCGCGCTGAAAATTTTCGGTGAGCCGTTTGAGTTTGCCGGGAGCGAACCCGCCTTCACGCGGGTGCAGATTGAGCAGATAGAGGTCGCCGCCGGCGTCATCGCGGCGCGAAACAAAAACGAGAGACTTGCCATCGGGCGACCACGCCGGGCTGTAATCATCGCTGGTATTGGTTGTGAGCAAACTCGGCAATCCGCCCGAGGTGGAGCGTACCCAAACGTCATAGTTGCCGTTTTGCCGCGAAACGTATGCGAGCCACTTGCCGTCCGCAGAGAGCGCCGGCATGAGGTCCGCTTCCGGATGCGTGGTGAGTGGGAAGGGGGAGATTAAAAAAGACTGTTCGGTTGTGGAGCGCTCGCCTTCTGCCCATGCGATTCTCGGCGCATGAACGAAAACGAGAAAAATATAAAGGAGGAGAGCACGTGACAAAAATTTGAGATCAGAAAGCACAGCCATGAGCTTTTTCAGATGGAATTATTTAAGGCTAGGAGATAGGTTCTGTTGACCAAGCCCACACGGACTTGATATTGCCGCTTCATTTCGCGCGCATTGCACGGCTGCGGCTAATGGCGTGGCGGTCCATGTCGATCACTAGCCGAAAATCTTGCAAGACATGTGTGCCTACAATCGGCTCGGAATTTGGCGGACCGATGACAACGTTACCTGCAATCCGTTCCCCGCCAAAATCAAAAAAGCATGAGCCATATGGAAACTCTTTGACGTTGCCGTCGGCTAGTTCTAATTCGATGCTCCCGAGTGGATCAATGCCCAACTCTTCCGCAACTTTTTGAGGCACCCGGGCGCGTGAAGCGCCGGTATCCACCAAGAAAGCAATTTCTTTTTGCCGATCTAAATCATGCAAGTTGGCGACGGTCAGTTCCAGATAAATTTCGCCCATAAGCATCTTCTTTCACGTGCAGAGGTCTGCTCAATAATAATCAGCGCTAGCCAGCAATGCAAGCGTTTTTCCGAAAGCAGAAGTTTGTCATGAAACCGCGGAAAGGGTGAGAACAACAAGCGCGGGGATGAAGGCAGAACGAGAGAGGGCAAAATGATTTCCAATCATTTTGCCCCAATTCGCAGGCGAGGATTCGCATGACTTCTGTGGATTGCGCGATTCGTGGGATTGGCATTCAATTTACGTCCGGCATCCAGGCCGGTGCCTCGAGCAGATCAAGTGCATACGAAGCGGCGCTTGGTCGCACTTCGGCGCGAATACCATTGCGATTTTTATCATGCGTTTGAGAGAGCGCGCGCAGCTCGCGAATCGTCTCGAGCAGGCCATGCGTCTCCTGCAAAAGGCCGCGCACCAGTACGGCGTCTTCACAGGATTGCGGAGCATTGTCCCGCAACATTTGCGCGTACAGCGCGATGCCGTGCAGCGGGTCTTCGATTCGCTGCACGATCTCGCCGGCGAGAGTACGCTGCGCCGCCAAACAAGAGGCTTGCCGCCGCACCCAATGCGCGGCTTGCTCCCCTTGCTCGCGCTGGTAACTTGCGGAAATGTCGCGCAAGGTGACCACAGCCCCGAGCAACGAGTTGTGCTCATCAAAAAGCGGCGCCGTATCGATTGCAACAATTTTGCCCTGTGGCAAAATCTGCAGCCGCCAATCGCTGAGGCGCTCGTGCAGGCGCAACGCGCGATAAAAAGGATTTTCCAAGCCAAACACCGACGCGCCTTGCAGGCTGCACATGGTCCATAGGCATTCGCCTTTGGCATTCTCGCGCAACGGATTAAGCAAGGACACTTCTTGCAACATCGGCGCGGAAAGGCCAAGTGCGCTTTCAAAGACACGATTGCAGAGCAAAATGCGGCCGTCGCGATCGAGGAGCGCCAGCCCTTCATTGAGCGAGCGCAAAAGCAACGCGCGCCATTCGGCCGCACGGCGCAGCTCGTTTTCGTATTGCTTTCTGGCAGTGATATCGCGCGCGATCCCCATATAAAGACCATTCTGCAACGGCGTCGCTTCCAATTCCAAAATGCGCGCCGAACTCAGGGCCGCAATCGTCACTTCTCCGCGACAGCGCGCGCGCGCAAGCAGATCGCAAAACAAGTCTTGCTCACAATCCACGCCGGCCAAAATTTCCGGCAGCGTTTGTTCCAAAATCTGTTTGCGGCTCAAGCCCCACATGCGGCAAAGGTTGTCGTTCACTTCGACAAACTTCAGAGCGCCATCAACAACAAAAATGCCGTCCGGGGCGTTGCGCACGAGCAGGCGGTAAAGGTGCGTGTGATCGTGCGCTGCCTGTTTGCGCATGCGCAAAAGTGTGGTTACTTTTTTGAGCGAGAGTCCGAGCGTGGCAGCGGTCTGTCGGCGGAATTCCAGAGCCAACGCGCTGACTGGCAGGGGGCGGATTCGCGGCGGGTGAGACCCGGCGGGCGCAAGCCTTCCTTGGCAGAGAGCCAAAATTTTTCGCAGCATCGTCATTGTGCCTCCTTGCACGAGATGAAGCGTTTCGTGAAATTTGAATAACGCTTGTTACGGCTTTTTTGTAAGGGCACTCATGCAGATTGCGGAGGGTTTTGAACAAAAAATAATTTTTAGGATTGTCGCGGCGATTTTAGCCAGAGCGTGGCGCTTGCTTCTAGATTACTTCGTTGCGGGAGGCGATCATTCCCTGCCAATGACGGCGCAGTTCTTACCCAAACCCTTTTCGACGGGTATGGCATTTCAAATTCAAATATGGATCTCGTTATGAGCACAATGGTAAGTTTTGCGGATTTTCCGCGCATGAAGTATTTGCCCGAGTATAGTCTCAAACAAGTCATCAATCTTATGCAAAAAGCCCGGCAAGCCGGTGCAGACGTCATCGACTTCGGTATGGGCAATCCCGATGGCGCAACGCCGCCGCATATCGTTGCCAAGCTGCACGAAGAGATTGACAATCCGCGCAATCATCGTTATTCCGTGTCCAAAGGCATCGCAAGCCTGCGCGAGGCGATTTGCGCGTGGTATGCGCGCCGGTATAACGTCACGCTCGCGCCCGATGCCGAAGCCGTAGTGAGCATAGGCGCGAAAGAAGGCCTCGCGCATCTCATGCTCGCGGTGTTGGATCAAGGCCAGAGTGTGCTGGCGCCTTCGCCTTCGTATCCGATTCACCTCTTTGCACCCATCATTGCAGGTGGCCGCATCGTTCCGGTGAAACTCTTGCCCGGCGAAGATTTTTTGGCGAATCTCGAAACCGCACTCCGTTCGGAAAAAAAAGCCGGCAATGCTCCACCGCGCTTTTTGATGCTGAGTTTCCCGCACAATCCCACTGCGGAAATCGTAGATTTGGATTTCTTTCGCAAGGTCATTGCACTCGCGCGCGAACATCGCTTGCTCGTGATTCACGATCTCGCTTACGCCGATCTCGGTTTTGACGGTTATCAGCCGCCCTCTATTCTGCAGGTTCCCGGCGCAAAGGAGATTGCAGTGGAAGTCTTCTCGCTCTCAAAAAGTTATAACATGGCCGGATGGCGCGTGGGCTTTGTGGTGGGCAATCCGGCGATGGTGCGAGCGCTCGAGCACATCAAAGGGTATTTGGATTATGGACTCTTTCAACCCTTGCAAATCGCGGCGGCCACGGCACTGAACGGGCCGGATGATTGCGTGCATGAAATCGCGCAAGTTTATTACAAACGGCGTGAAGTTTTGTGCGATAGTTTTGCCGCGGCGGGTTGGAAAATTCCGCGCCCTAAAGCCACGATGTTCGCGTGGGCGCCGCTTCCGGAAAGCCATCGCCACATGAATGCGCTCGCGTTCGCAAAGTTTTTGCTCGAACGCGCGAAGGTCACGGTTTCTCCCGGCTCCGGCTTTGGCGAGTATGGCGAAGGCTTCGTGCGCTTTGCGTTGATTGAGAATGAAGCGCGCATTCTAGAGGCCGCCGAACGCGTGCGGGTCGCGTTGCGCGAATAGAATGCCGAACCAAGACTCGAACCTTCTCGAGTCCTTTCCAAGCACCCCACCACCTTCTGTTACTCTGGAAGAATCAGTCTGCGTGAAAACATCCGGATTTGTCCTTCCGAGTCCGGCGTGCGGCGCGAGGAGTTTCCTTTGCGTTGAACTAGAGAGATTCCTCGTGCCACTCCGTTTGGAAAGACTTTCTCATACAGGCTGAATTTTTCCCATCTGATTCCCACGCAATGATGACTGCGCAGCACGAACAGCATGAATCGGCGCCGGCCCGGCCAGATCTTGCTCTCGGCGGACGATGAATCTCGCCGGAAAAAATCCTTGCACCTTCAGAAAGATTTCGGTTATATTCATGCAGCGATGTCAAAGCTTGCGCTCGGCTTGGGTTATGCAACTTTGCATCGAAAAACTTACGGCTACTTGCATATGGCCCCCTCTCCCACCCCGTTTTGCGCGCAGGCAATGACTTGTCAAACCTTTTTCTGCTCTCACTTTTTCATAAATTGTATCGGCGAAGGGTAGGTCATAATGAAAATGGATTACACGGAATTTGGCTTTGGCTTATTTGAAGAGGATATCAAACAAGTCGCACAGCGTTTCAATCTCGATTTGACCAATCTGCAAGTGGAATTCTTCAGCCCCGGCCGCCAGGCGATTCTCCTTGAAACCGTCGGCGCCCGCGAGTTTCGCGTGCATTTGAGTTTGGAGGAAGGCCGCATCATTGCAGTGAAACAAACCGGCGGCCCGCTTGAACCCGGAGCGAGTGATGTCTTCTCCAAGTACAGATCATTTATGAAATGAATCAATAAGGAAATTCTTCCATGGGAAAGTCTCGTGCTTCTTTGTTGCCCAGCCTCATTGGCGGCATCGTGCTGGGCGTGGTAATCGCCACGGTTTTTTTTCACACGGCCAGTAACCATGACTCGAAGACCGCTCCAACACCTATTTCCGCCACCGTCACCTCGTTAACCGCGCAGCCCGCGAGCAACGCGCTGCTGGAAGACGAACGCAACACGATCGACGTTTTCCAAAACACCTCGCTCTCGGTCGTGTTTATCACCAACAAAGCGCTGCGCCGCGATTTCTTTTCCATGAACGTTTTCGAAGTGCCGCAAGGCAGCGGCAGCGGCTTTGTGTGGGATGCGAAAGGTCACATCGTGACCAATTTTCACGTGGTGCAGGGCGCCAGCGCGTTGAGCGTGACTTTATATGACAACACCACATATGATGCCGAGTTGGTCGGGCAAGAACCGAGCAAAGACATTGCGATCGTGCGCATCGACGCGCCGCGCTCCAAGCTGCATCCCGTGGTCGTCGGCTCTTCCGAAGGCTTGCGTGTGGGGCAAAAGGTGATTGCCATCGGCAATCCTTTCGGGCTTGATCAAACGCTGACCACGGGCGTGGTGAGCGCGCTCGGCCGTGAAATCAAATCGGTCAGCAATCGCACGATTCAAGGCGTAATTCAAACCGATGCGGCGATCAACCCCGGCAATTCCGGCGGGCCTTTGTTGAACTCGCGCGGCGAGCTGATCGGCATCAACACGGCGATTTACAGCACCAGCGGCTCGAGCGCGGGCATCGGTTTCGCCGTGCCCGTGAACATCGTGCGCCGTGTGGTGCCGCAATTGATCGAATTCGGCAAAGTCATTCGCCCCGGCCTGGGCGTGGAAATCGTGCAAGACTATATTGCGCAGCGTTGGGGCGTTGAAGGCGCAGTCGTCGCGTACGTCCAGAGGGGCAGCGCCGCGTATCGCGCGGGCTTAAAAGGATTGTCCGAAAATATGTGGGGCGAGTACCGTTTGGGCGATATCATCACGGGGATCAACAATCAACCCGTCAAAAACTTTGATGATCTCGGCAATGAGTTGGAGAAGTATCAAGTGGGCGATGTGGTCGAGGTCAATGTGTTGCGTGGCAAATCGAAAACGACGATAAAGGTAACGCTACAGGAAGTGGAATAAAGAAATGCTGGAGGCTTGATGCTGGATCCTGGTTGCAGGCGGTTCGAAATTGCGCCAGAGTCCAGCATCGAGACGTCAGTGACAGCTCTTAAAATTTCACCATTTCTCCTACCTTAATGGCATTGCGCTCGAACCATCCCGCGTTCACTTCCAAAACATAAGGCACAGGCGCCGGCGAGAGATAACTTTTGGTTTCATCCAAAGGCTCCATGCGCTGAATGTCGATGATCTTGCCGCCGGCGTCGATGAACGCAATATCCAACGGAATGAAAGTATTGCGCATCCAAAATGACTGAATGCGCGCCTCCTCAAACACGAAGAGCATGCCCTCATCTTCCGGAAGCTGCTCGCGATACATTAAGCCGCGCATGCGCTCTTCGTCGTTTTGCACGATTTCAACTTTCAATGCCGTATGGCCGAGGCGTATCACCGGCGTCGAGGGCGTGGAATTTTTGGGCGAGGGCATTTGGGAATCGGCCTCTTGATGTGAGCAATGACAAAGCAGCAGCGCGAGCGCCAACAGCGGCAAGCTAATGGGTTTCAGCATGACCATTTTTCCTTCCCGTTTGAAATGAGCAACAAGCTAATAACATTTCTCCCAGTTGTCAAGCCACGCGTGGCCGTGAAAGTAATGCCTCCGTTACCGGTGGAGTAGCGCAGGCGTCCTGCCTGCAGACAAGGATGTCTGCGCTACGTTTTCCACCAATAACCGAGGCATTACCCGTGAAATTTTGCGGCGCGCAGATTTGCGGCCTCGCGATGCGCAGTCTGGCGCAACATTTGGTTTGTTTATAGGTAAAACCGGACGTATTTTCTCGTCGTTGTTTTTTTCAAATGCCACCTCGCCGCACAAACGGAGAACGCATGAACCCAAAGGCCCTTTCGCGCAATGCCTTACTGATTTTCGTTGCCCTCTTCAGCCTTGTCATTGCAATCTATTTGATGCCACGCCTGAATCCTTTCTTTGCCAGCAGTCCCCACCTCACACGCGCACAAGCGCGCGCGGTCGTAGAAGAATGCCTGCAACGACAAAAATGGAATGTAGAGGGTTTCTTTTGCGACGCGCTGTATCTCTATGACGGCTCAGGTCTAGACTATTTGATGGGTACTTTTGGCACCAATCCAATCATCGCTCTCGGGCGTGAAGACCGGTTGCCGCTCTCCTATTGGCATTTCGAATTCTATCGCAACGATCCCAAAGACCAGCAGCGCGAGACCTTCTCTTTCAACGTTTCGCCGACGGGCAAGCTGCTGGGTTTCGGACACAACCTGCCGGATTCCGTCGCTCGCGATTCTCTCAGCAGCGCCGCGGCGCAACAACTGGCTTTTCAAACGCTCCAGTCCTGGCTGGACATTCCCGCCAGCGCGTTTAAGCTGGAACAATCTTCGAGCATTAAAAAACCCAAACGCACGGATTACAGATTCGACTTTGTGCGCACGGCTCCAGAACTGGGCGAAGGCGCCGAGGTCGTGGAAATAAAAATCGCCGGCAATGAATTGACTTCCGGCTGGCACTACTTCCGTGAGCCGCAAAATTTCACCGCGGTGTCCGGCGTTGTCGGGTCCGCGAATATTCTTATCAACGTCATCTCCGTTGCGGTTTACCTCGTGTTGCTCTTCACGGTGCTCGTGGCCTTCTTGCGCAAGTATCATGAGGGGGAGATCGGCGTGCGCACCGGCATTTGGCTGGGCGGCATCGTTTTCTTCACGCTCGTGTTTTCCGCGGCCAATTCGTGGGAGCATCTCGGGTTCGGCGTGGGCCTGGGCGCGATCAGTCAATTTTACACCAAGCTCATTCAATTCGGATTGCAGACGGTTTTTGGCTACAACTTCATCGCCTTGATGGTGATGAGCAGTTGGACCGTGGGCGAACAGGCGTTGCGCATCGACAAACCCAGCTTGCTCTCCGGCGTGGATAGTCTCTTCAATTTTAAATGGCTGAGTAAAAACCTCGGACGCGAGCTGCCGCTCGGCTTCGCCTTCGGCGCGATCGCCGTGGGAGTGACACACTTGCTGGGCTACGTTCTCATTCACACGTTCGGCGCGATCCCGCGCATCGGCAGCGGTATAGGCGGTGGGTTTGGCCAGTATCTGCCGTTTTACGGCATGCTCGTGACCATTATCATGGGAGCGTTGTTTGACGAGTTGGTCTTTCGCCTGTTTTTGATCACATATCTGCGGCGCTGGCTGAAATCTTCCGCGGCCGCGATTTTGTTGAGCGCGCTGCTGTATGCCACATTCATAATCTTTTTCAACGACACCTATGGCTTTCGCGCTTCTTATCAAATCATGCTCCCGATCTTCGCGCTGGGCTTGATCCAAGGTTACGTTTTCTGGCGCTATGGCCTCCTCGCCGCGATGGCTTCGATTGCGTTCTTCTCCGTGACCAATCAAATCGGCGTGCTGCTGAGCAGTCCCGCACCGTTCTTCATCGGCAATGCGTTCGCCGCCATCTTGTTGCTCGCCGGCATGCTGGTTGTCGGATTGCTTGCCCTCAAGCGCGGTGAAACTTTTGAATATACCCCGGAGGATGAGCCGGCGCATATTCGCAGAATCAAAGAGCGCGTGCGCTTGCAAAAAGAGCTTGAGATTGCGCATCGCGTGCAGCTCGGGCTGTTGCCGAAAACCAATCCCACGGTGTCCGGCTTCGACATTGCGGGCATCTGCATTCCGGCGCTCGAAGTGGGCGGCGATTATTTCGACTTTGTGGATTTGCACGAAGGCAATCTCGGCATCGCCGTGGGCGACGTTTCGGGCAAAGGCATCCCCGCGGCGATTTACATGACCCTCACCAAAGGCATCCTGCAATCGCACGCGGGTGAAGACCCCTCGCCCAAACACGTTTTGAGCAAAGTAAACAGCCTCATGTACCGCACCATCGAGCGCAATTGGTACGTGAGCATGTTCTATGCGGTGCTTGACAGCCGCCGCCGTTTGTTGCGCTTTGCACGCGCCGGGCACAACCCCGGGATCATCTTCCGTACGGGTGAAAGCCAAGCGCGGCTGCTGCAAACGGCGGGCATCGGACTTGGCCTCGATCCCGGCGAAAAATTCAATCGCACGTTGGTCGAAGGCGAGCTGCAGATCTCACCCGGCGATACGCTGGTGCTCTATACCGACGGCTTCACCGAAGCGATGAACAGCGACACGGAAGAATTCGGGGAAGAGAGGTTTCTCGACATACTGCAACGCTACAAGAACAGCTCTGCATCCGAGTTGGTGCAACACATCATCGCAGCCGTGCGCGAATTTGTGGGCGAGCAACCGCAGCACGATGACATGACGCTGGTGGTTTTGAAGGCATTGCATTGAGCCATGATGCTGGCACAACGCCTAAAGCCCTTCGCGGATTGCACAGCCTTTCGGATTTCGCATTATGAGCACGATCCGCATTTGACCGTTGACTATTACGGCGGTTACCTGCTCTGCACGCATTATCACGGCTGTGCGCTCAAGCGCTTGCCCCAGATTGCGGCAGAGTTGGCGGACACTGTGCGCGAACTTAGCCTGCCCGTTCATGGCGCCGTCCAAAAATTCCGTCCAGAGAATTTGGCGCACGTGCAAGCGAAAAACCACGCAGAGCAGATACAGCCGCGCTTGCTCTTCGGCGCAATGCCGCCGGACAAGTTTGTTGTGCAGGAATATGATCTCAAGTTTCTCGTTTCCTTTCACGCCGGGTTCGCTTCGGGACTATTTTTGGACATCAAACACGCGCGCCAGCGCGTGCGACAACTCGTCAAACCCGGCGACGAGGTGCTCAATCTTTTTTCATATACCGGCGGTTTTTCACTTGCTGCCGCCAAAGCGGGCGCTGCGCGCGTGATCGAAGTCGATAGCAGCGCGCACTGGCTGCGCTGGAGCCGCGAGAATCAAGCTTTGAATGAGGTCACAACGATTCGCCAACGCAAAGAAGACGCGGTTAAATTTCTCCATAAACAGAAAAACGCGAGTTTCGATCTTATCATTTGCGACCCTCCGACTTACTCCTCGCAAAAAAGCGGCGAGCGCTTTACAGTGGCCAAGGGTTTTGCCGACATGCTGCCCGATCTGCATCGCGTCCTGCGGCCAAACGGGCTGTTGCTCGCAGCCACGAATTATCGCGAGCTGCCGCGCAAGAAGTTTCTCAATATCTTCTCGCAGCGTTTCGTTTTGCAGGAAGAAATCCCCATCAGTGCAGATTTCAATGGGGATGATTATCTCAAGGTGGGATTGTTTCGGAGAGCTGTGTGAAAAAGCCGTTGCCGCGCAGCATACAGGGAGAATCTTTTTGAGCATGGGCACAAGCGGCTTGGGTGAAAAAGATTCCAACCGGATGTTGATGTTGCCAGCCTAGCAATGAGCGAAGTTGCTGTACCTCACTTTGCGCATTCTTTCCGCCTTCTCGTCAAAGCAATGCCCGATAAAGTTGCCAACGCGCCCGCGGTTTGAATAGCCGCCACTCTCTCCCGCAAAAAAATCACCCCTGCAACGAGCGCCACGATCGGCACTAAATTCGAGTAGATCGAAGTTCGTCTGGCGCCAATCTGCGCGATGCAGAGGTTCCAAATCAAACTCGCCAGAGCAATGGAGAGCAAGCCGGAAAACAAGATACCCGCCCAGCCCCACGCATCAACCTGCGACCACGGTTGCGAGAGCAGCGCGGGCGTGCTCCATAGCACCAGCGGCACGGTTCCAAAAACGATCGAATAAGCCGTGACTTTGAGCACGGAACGTGCTTTCACAAAATGCTGCACGAGCATCGTATGAAATGCCGAAGCACAGGCGGCGGCCAGCATCAGCAAATCGCCGCTCGCGCCGGCATCGTGTGAAGCGGGTTGGCGTGGCTTCCCCGTAATGACAAGATAAATGCCGGCAAACGCGAGCAACGTGCCGAGGGCACTGTGCAAGCGCAGATGTTCGTGCCCCAAAAAATGAATCGCCAGGGCGATCATCACCGGCGAGGAAGCATTGATGAGCGAAGCATTGCTAATCGTGGTGCGCGCCAGGCCTTCGATAAAAAGAATTTGATACAAGGTCACACCCATGAAACCGAGCATCGCATAATGACCGGCCTCTCGCCATGTGAGCTGCAGGTCTTCACCACCCCATTTGGCAGCGAGCAGCAAGACAGTCGCCGCGAGCAGAAACCGAAATACATTGAAAGTGAGCGGTAGAAATTGCCGCAAGGTCGCTTTCACAACTAGGAAATTCACGCCCCAAATTAGAACGATGAGAATCATCAAAAGCTCTACGCCAACAGTTTGGGTCGCAGCGCTTTTGGCGGCTTTTTCATCAAGTTCAGCTTGGGAGTCGCAGACTGTCGAAGAAGTCATTGGGCGTTAGAAGAAGAAGGCAAATAGAATGATGGTAATGATAAAACTAACGAGCGCGCCGAAGATCAAAAAGATCGCCATGATCGCATACCCGAGGCGCGCCCATTGATCCGGAATACTGCGCGCAATGTAAACGAAAACGAGTCCGGCGGTGAATAAAACCAACGGTGCAAGATAACGCAGCCAGAGATTGTCAGCGTGATGGCGCCCGATAAAATAAATCGAAAGAAAAGTAAGCGCCGCCGCGATCAAACCAACGATGGCAAAAAGCCCGACGATATTGACGTCCGATTTTCTTGCGTAATCGTGCAACGCTTGGCGGAAGACATTCATGTGTCACCTCGTGAGTTTAATAAACGAAGGCCAACAACAGCAGCGTCACCACAAAGCTGAGTACTGCTGCAGAGCCTGGCGAAATACGTTCATCAATTGCCCTCGGATTTGTTTTTCGCTCGGTTCTTTTCCAGCTCGCGCACATGCTCTTGCAAAACCTTCTGCAACTGCTGCACTTGCCGGGTTTGTTCATCCAAAGACCGTTTTTGATTTTGCAGATTCTTTTCCAACTCGGCCAGTTCCTTCTTGCGCTTCTCATATTCCTTTTCGAATTCGGCCTGGCTGAAGAAGCCGCGGCGCTCGAAATAGCCTTTGAAGAACCAATTGTGTTTGAGCGCTTCCATGTTTTCGGCGAAACTCAACGCGCCGCGCCGGGTGATCCGCGTCACCTCGTTAAATTCCTGCTGCAAACGCCACAACTCCGTGAGCGTGGAGTCGACTCTGGCGGCGAGCGTATCATCCGACACCACCCTTCCCATCAAGCCTTTGCCGCGCCGCATGTCGCCCACCAAGAGATTCAACGAATCACGCACTTCGCCGATGGAAGCGAGCGCCGCGTCGTGCAGCTCGTTCGTATAGAACAATTTTCCAAGCGTGCCTTCCCCGGCCTGCACGCGGATCAACAATGAATCCGTGGATTTTGAAATGACGGCAATGACTTGCCCCATGCGATTCATTTGGTTGTAAATCGCGGCGAAGAGCGAATCGCTGCGCTCCACCACGTCGACGAATTTCACGTAGAGCTGGTCATCATAAACCATTTTGCCGATGGTGCCCTGCCCTCTACTTATCTGCGCGGTGATGTCATCCAGGCTTTGCGTGACCAAATGCATGTAGCGCGCGGTTTCATCGAAGGTATCGAGAATCGCGGTGAGGTCGATCGGGCTGCGGCTGAGAATAATGTCGCCGTCTTCGACGTGCGCAGCTTTGAGCGACCCGCCGACGATGGAAACCACTTTGCTGCCCACCAAGCCTTCGGTTTCGATCAAAGCGTGCGCGTCCTTTTTGATCAAGCGCCGGGCTTCGATATCCAAACGAAAAGTGACGAGCACGTTGCCGCCCGGTGTTTCCGGCAAATTGATCGCTTCGACCACGCCGATATCGATGCCGGAGAGCCGCACCGCGGCGCCTACGCGCAAGCCGGCAACGTTTTCAAACGGCGACTTCAAACGAAACGTCGCTTCGAAAATCTTCTCCTTGCCCGCCAAGAAAAAGATTCCCCAAGTGACCAAGCCGATTCCGCCGGCGACAAAGATTCCCAACCACAGGAGACGATTTTTTTTCATGAGACTTTAGCGGAAGAAAAATATTGCTGCACAAAAGGATGTGGATTGCTTTGCAACTGCTCAAAGACGCCGCGCGCCACGATCTCGCCCTCGTGCAGTACTGCAATGGTGTCCGCAGTGCGCGCCGCGCTCTGCAAGTCATGCGTGATGCTCATGGACGTGACGCCGGTTTGTTTTTTTAAGCGCGTGATCAACTCGTCAATTTCCGAGGTGGTAATGGGATCGAGGCCGGTGGTCGGCTCATCGTACAACACCAGGTCGGGCGACAAAACGAGTGCGCGCGCCAACCCCACGCGTTTTTGCATGCCCCCCGAAAGCTCGGCAGGATATTTATGCAACGCAGCCTCCATGCCCACAAAGCTCAGCTTCTCGTGAATGATGCGATCACGCTCGTCTTTTGGCAAACGCAAATGGCGCTCGAGATGAAAAGCCAAATTTTCTGCGACGGTCATAGAATCGTATAGCGCCGCATGTTGAAACACGTACCCAATGCGCTTTCTCATTTCATCGAGCTTCGCGTGCGGAAGGCCGACGATTTCCACGCCTTCGATCATGATGCTGCCTTCCTCCGGGCTTAGCAATCCCACGAGACACTTGAGCAGCACGCTTTTGCCGCTGCCGCTGCGTCCCAAAATTACGAAGGTCTCGCCTTTGGCCACCTCGAGTGAGACCCCCCGCAAAACTTGCTGCTCGCCGAAACTTTTATGGAGATTGGAAATTGTGATCACTCGTTCGTCCGTTATCTGTTCTCGCGCGTATTAGAGAAACTCGGGAGTTGGTCCTGTGGCGCACCCACGACTGCTTTGACAAACCATTGGAAGTTGCGAAAGTCTTGTGAAGAGATGGAGTCGTAGTTTTTATAGCGCCATGGGATCTGGGCTTCAACAGCACGATTGAGCCAACCAATGGCAAGCAGTATACTCACCAACGAGAAAGTTTTCACGGCACAAGCCACTTCATTTTCGGATGAAAAATTTCTGCACAAAGCAGAGCAAATTGCCTGAGAGGACGTTTGAAAAGTTCGCGCACTGAACTATTCCCCCCTTGAGGGGGGTTGGGGGGGGTGTTGTTCAGGTCGCAAATCAACCATTAACTCTTCAAACAACCTCGATTTTATTAAAAAACGGCATTCGATATTGTCACGTTAGCGAGCAACACCCCCTGGCCCCTCAAGGGGGGAATTGTTGGGTGCTCAGACTTTTCAAATGCCCTCTGAGCTGGCCCTGCGCCCTCATCCAAACAGCATAATGGTGAACTTCACCAAAACCACGTCTGCAACGATGATCAACACCGTGGCGAGCACAACCGCGATCATCGCGCTCTTGCCCACGCCCGTGGTGCCGCCGGAAGTGTTATAGCCGAGATAACACGCCATCGAGCCGATGATGAACCCGAACACCGCGGTTTTGCCCAGGGCCGGCAAAACCGTGCGGAGATTGAGAAAGCGCAGCGCGGAATCGAAATACAGTTTGAGCGACATATTCTGTTCGATGCGCAACACGAAGAATCCGCCCATGAGCGCGAGGAAATTGGCGTAGACGGTGAGAATGGGCAGCATCAGCATACACGCGAGCACGCGGGTGACCACCAAATAATGAAACGGATTCAGCGCGGCCACTTCCATCGCGTCGATTTGCTCGGTGACGCGCATGGCTCCCAACTCCGCGCCGATTCCGGCCCCCACCCTGCCGCTGACGACCAATGCGGTGATAATCGGCCCGATCTCGCGCAGCACGGCGACGGCGATCATGCTGGGCAAAAGGCCTTGTCCGCCGAAGCGCGCCAGGGTGCTGCTGGTTTGCATTGCGAGCACCATGCCGATGGCCAAACCCGCAACGCCGACAATGAGAACCGATTTGGCGCCGATCTCATACATCTGACGTCCGGTTTCCAGCCATTCGAACGGCCGGCGGAAAAGCTCTGCGAAGAAACGCGCAATGAACAACACGTACAGCGCGATCCCTTCGAAAAAATTGACGACTGACGACATGAAACCCCGTTGCTTCCTGCTAAACAGTTTGGCGCTGAATCAACCAACAGCGCCTCTTTTTGAAAGCGGCAAACGCCGTGCGCCCATTTCTTCCACTATAGGCGCCACGCACTTAAAAAGTGCGGGACGCCTCATTTGACTCTATCTGTTGCGCGCCGCTTTCTGCGCGGCAAAGATTTTTCCGGCGCAATCACTTCTGCGCTTTGCCTTGATTGGCGACGGCTTGCATCGCTTGCTTCGTTGCTTCTTCATCACCGAGATAGTAGCTGCGCAGCGGTTTGAGCGTTTCGTCCAATTCATAAACCAGCGGAATGCCGGTGGGTATATTGAGCTCGACGATCTGCTCATCGGAAATGTTGTCGAGGTACTTCACCAAGCCGCGCAGCGAGTTGCCGTGCGCAGCAATGATCACGGAACGCCCGGCCGCGACCACCGGCTTGATGGTTTGATGCCAATGCGGCAGAAAGCGCGCAATCGTATCCTTCAAAGATTCGGTGCGCGGCAATTCTTCAACGGTCAATTCACGATAGCGCACATCGTTGCCGGGATAGCGGGCATCCGCGGGATCCAGCTCGGGCGGAGGCGTGTCAAAGCTGCGACGCCATACCTGCACTTGGTGGTCGCCATACTTTGCCGCGGTCTCCGCTTTGTTCAAGCCTTGCAGCGCGCCGTAGTGCCTTTCATTCAAACGCCAAGAATGATGAATCGGAATCCACATGAGATCCATTTCATCCAACACGGCCCACAGCGTGCGAATTGCGCGCTTGAGCACGGAGGTGTACGCCAACTCGAATTTGAAGCCATTCTCCTTTAAAATTTGTCCGGCCTGTTTGGCTTCATGCCTGCCTTTTTCGGAAAGATCGACGTCAGTCCAGCCGGTGAAGCGATTTTCTTTGTTCCACACGCTTTCACCGTGACGCAACAACACCAGTTTGGTCATGAATCATTCTCCTCGATAGTTTAACTGCTCGCAACGAGTCCTTGCACATAAATAAAATCACCAGTTCTGGGATCAAAAATATAACTCAACTGTTCGCGGCGATTTGCTCGCAATGTGGGCGGCACAACGGACACGTGCACCCAGCCGGAATTCGGCCCTTCGGCGCGATTGTAACACTCGCAGATGACTTGATCGAAAGCGAGATTTTGCGCGACCCATTGCGCCAACGCGAGCGTCGTCATGCCCGGCACTTCAATATCGCACGCCTGCCCCTGGGTGTGCTGGCTTTTACTGATCCAATTGGGCGGTTTCTCTTTCAGTGCGCGTTCGAGCGCTTGCGAGCGAAAGACGCTATTGACATGACACTGCCCCAATGCGTTTTTGATCGGCTGTATGACATTGCGCACCACATAAACGGCAAAGCGCAACTCGGTTGCACTCGGAAAGGCATTCACAATGCCGCGCCGGCTCGCGATATCGGACTTCGTCAATGACAGCACGTTGAAGTCGCGCGAGACCAGATCTTCGGGCTTTGCTTCAAACGGGAATTGTTCCCACGGAACGTTGGACAAATCTGCCATAACGATGCCCTTCCTTTTTGTAGTTCATTCAATTAGTACCTGAATATTGCACGGATGTTGATCGGAGCCGCGATGGGCGCCGGGTTGATCGCGATGCCAATCCACCCATTGGGTGGGGCAAAAAAAATTCACAAGTGGCACGCTTTCAACTCCGCTAGGAGTGCAATGTTTCTAGTACGGGATCACACCAGATTTCCAAAACTCCGTTAGGAGTGACATGTTTGATTTTCACCGTGAAGCCCGCGCCAATTCAACGAAATCCACATGCCACTCCTTCGGAGTTCTGGAACATCTATGAGCCGCACTTTCTATAAACATCTCACTCCTAGCGGAGTTGTGCGTGGCTCGTCTTTAGTCTCTGCCTGATGGCTACCACATGCAAAATTCAGGTAGTATTTGTATGCTACTGCGCCTCGGTGCGCTCCACACGCCCTTCACGCGCGCGAAGGACTTCCGCCAAGCGGTCGGGAAAATTGGTGATGATGGCGTCCACGCCGAGCTCCAACATGCGGCGCATGAGCGGTTTGTCATTCACCGTCCAGACGTGCACTTCTTTGCCGGCCGCGCGCGCTTTGCGCATGAATTCCGGGCTGATCAAATAGTGATTCGCGCTGAGCGCCTCGACCGGGCCGTTGAAAACGCCTTCGTGATATTCTTCCTTTCCGAAAATATAGCCGGTGCGTATTTCCGGTGCGAGCTTTTTTATTTCATCTGCTACTTGATGACCAAAAGAAGTAACAATACACTCCGACGCAAACTTCTCGCGGCGAATGGTTTCGACTACCAGCCTGGCAATATCACGTTCATGGCCGTGGAGTTTTACTTCGATGTTGAGCTGCATTTTGCCGCGCACCAGCGCGATCACCTCTTCGAGTGTGGGCAGCGGCTCGCCCGCAAACTGCGGCGCGAACCAGCTTCCGGCTTCATACTTTTGCAGTTCGGCCAGATCCTTTTGCCAAAGCAGGCCGCTGCCGTTGGTGGTGCGCTCCAATTCGTCGTCGTGCAACAACACGAGGCAATCATCCGCGGTTTGTTGCACGTCCAATTCCGACATGTGCGCGCCCATTGCCATCGCGACGCGAAATGCCGCAAGGGTATTCTCCGGCGCGTGTCCCGAAGCGCCGCGGTGCGCGCAATTGATGAAGTTATCCGTTTTCATAGATTGCATGTGAGCGTCTTCCACCCGGCAAGAGCACAGGCTGCAGGTGAGAAAGATGAGAGGAAGAATTCGCATACAGGGATTTGCTTTCAAAAACGCCTAAAGGATTCCAATATCTCACGAAGGCGCAAGCGCTCTGGAGCATTTGCCGACAACCTTCCTCAATGATCTTCTCTCATTCGGAATCCCACTAAACTCAAAGCGACCGCTCATTTCATCGCTTTGTTTCTCAATCCAAAATTATGCCCGCCAATATAGCACAAAATTCAAATTTTGCAACCGCAGTTTGAGAGGCTCAGCGCCGGCGTTGGCGAAAAAAAGCAAGCCCACCAGCCGCGAGCAAGAGCAGAGCGAGCACAATAACTCCAAGTGCGGTCTCCATTCCGCGCCCGGCCGCGCGACTGTGAATGCCGGGGTCGCCATAAAGAATGAATGAAGCCCAATAAAAGGGGTGTTGATAATAGCAGTGGTCCGGTTGCGGCGCTTTGGCGTTGAGTATCGCACGTGTTGCGCGCGCGAGCGCTTCACTCTTCGGCAGCTTCTGCGCGTACCATGCTGCATAAAACTTGGGCATCAACTCCGAGGCAAAGCGGTCATCGACTTTCCACAAGCTGACCAGCGTCGATTTTGCGCCCGCGCCAAGAAACAACCGCGGCAAACCCAAAACGCCTTCGCCGCTCACGCGCTTGCCCACGCCAGTCTCGCACGCGCTCATGGTTACAAGATCGCAGTGCAATTCCAGATCTGCGATTTCGTATCCCATGAGCAATCCTTCGTCATCGCTTTTGTCACTCAATGCCAAGGCCAAGCCGGAGAAAGCGTCGAAGGCCGTATCCGCGAACGCATGCGTGGCGAAGTGGAGCACGTCCGCGGTTGACGTCATTTCTAAGAATGCGCTCTGGGTTGCGTTTTCGCGACGAACTTCGCGAGGGCGCGGCAAAACTTTCTGCAGCCTTTTCGCTTCCAATTCGGCGAAGGAAAGCGGCGGAAAACACTTGTTGGCGGGATTTGCGAGCAGGAAGGCTTCCATGTTGGACGATTTCGCTGGCAGGCTATCTTGCAGAAGCCAAACCGCGGGACTATAACCAATCGCATAACGCTGCGCCAGAAAGTGTTCAGCATATACGGGATAATCCTTCGGCGTGTAAATCAACGAATCCGGCGAAGTGAGCAGCATTTCGAACGGCAACCCCATGAGCGCGAGATCGGGGATGATCAACAAGCGTTCCGGCAATTTCAACGCTTGCTCAACCGGCTTGACCAGCAAATTGTACAGGCGATGTGCGAGCGTCGCGCGAAACGGCACGTGCGAAACAGCGCTTGCCGTCAACCCGTGAAAGGGTGTGAGCAAGGAAGCAATTAAAGCCGAAAGAGAATCTGCTGTGATGTTTAGGCGGATCGCATGGCTCTCTGTGCCCGTCATCGCCACGGCAAAAGCATGCGCCGCGCCAATGTGATACAACAGCACCGCCATGCGCTCCTTCTGCAACACGCTTTGCGCTTCGTGACGCTTTAGCGTTGGCGCGAGCGTCGCGGCGGGCGCGGCGCGGTCTTGCTGTATGATGCGAAGCCGGTTGGCAATCAGCGAAAAACGCGCGATCGTCAAATCATCGAGAAGGCGTTTGCGCGCCTCCGCATCGTAGGTTTCACACAATCGGCGCTGCAAGCTGCGCAATCGCTCGCCGGCTTGCAAATATTCGCTCTGCGAAGCAGGGCTGTTGGCGTTGGCTCTTCCCTGCCGCCTTAAATCGTGCAAGGCCCGGCCGCGCGGCATTTGCGCGTAACGAAAGAGACTGTCCCAATCGGCTTGTTGCCCGCTGCTTTCGTAACGTTCGAAATACAATTCCGCCAACTTGCGATACGCTTCGGCTCTCTCGCTCAAATAGCCGATGCGAAGCTGATCCGCACTGAGGTGTTTGCGCGCCGGCTCGATGCTTTGCACCGCGCGGGTGTAATCGCGTATGGTCGAATCCGGTTGCTGCAATTGTTCATACGCGTCCGCGCGACCGGCGTAAGCTTGAAAGAGCAAATCCGGATTGCCGTCTTTGCGCGCGCTTTCCAACACGGCGGCGTATTGGGGCATCGCTTCGGAAAAATTCCCAAGCGCGATATCGCAATTCGCGATTTCCAATTCATACCAAACTTTGTAGTTGTTGCTGTGCAGGCGTTCCGCCTCGCGGCGCGCGGCCGTATACCAATGGCGCGCTTCCGCAAAGTCTCCCTCCTCGGCAAAAGTATCGGCCAGCACCGCCAAATAAGCGTGAACTTCGCTGGGAAAGTTCTGTTTCAGGTAGGCGATGAATTTGAGATACGCGGCGCGCAAACGGTCAAGTTTGTCGTCACGCGCGGCCTCGAGCACGGCGATTTCAACTTCGGCGCGCTGCTCCAATTCTGTGTTCTGGTGTTGTTGCGCCGCGTGCCGCGCGTCCTGTAAAAGCGCGCGTGCCACATTCGTTTGATCCAGGTAGGACCAGAGCGTTGCCAGTTTGATTTGCAAATGGATCAATATGCCGGCGTTGTTGCTTGCGCGCGCGAGCTTTTCGCTCTTATTGTAAGCAGCAATGGCTTCGGCAAAACGCAGTTGTTCATAGAGCAATTGGCCGTAGTTCATATGCCAAGTCGCCGCATCGTTCTGCGCGTCGGTGCGTTGGGCCGTGGCAATGGCGTTGCGGAATTCTACTTCCGCCTCTTCGTACTTGTCGCGTTGATAAAGAAGCTGGCCGCGATACCCATATACTCTTTGCAGATTGAAAACCTCGTCGTAACGCGCGGCCAGTGCATAGGCAGACTGATAAAAACTCTCTGCGTTTTGATATTGGGCGGGATCAAATATTCCTTCTCTTTGTTTGAGCAGGCCGAGGCTGGTGAGAAACCACGCCTGCGCGGCGAAATCCTTTTCACGCCCGGCCTGCGCCAGTCCTTTCTGCAAAATCGCTGCGGCTTCGAGGTTGCGTCTCATTTGCAAAAGACAATCTCCCACGAGTTGCAGCAAAGTCAGATTCGCTGGCGATTGCGCCAACTGCTTTTGAAAGAACTCCAAAGCTTGCGCATAATCCTGACGATGATAACGCAACAAAGCCTTTGCGCTTTGGCGATCTTCTCGGCGCGGTACAGTTGCAGCAATCACGGCTTGCGGATCAAACTGGCTTTGATTGCGCTGGCAAAATTCGGTAAAGTCTGTGAGTAGAAGCAGGGACGGCGGCGTGACCGCAAGCGCTTTGGTGAAAGCCGCGCGCGCAGGTTCGATACGCTCCTGTTTCACGAAAACTTTGGCGAGCATCCAGAAGCCGGGAACAGCATGTTGCGGAGACTTGCTTATGCTATCAAAGAAGGCTTCGGCGTAAGCAAGTTGATTCTGCCCAAAGTAGCATTCGAGCAGTTTGGCATACGCTGCCGCGCAGTTCGGATGACGGTGCAGAAAGAATTGCAAAGCCGGTATGCGGTTTTCGAGGGGTTGTCTTGCGAGAGAGTCGAGCAGCGCATTGTAAGCTTCCTGCACTCGCACTTCTTGCGCGTGCAGAGGGATCGTGAGCTCGTCCGCCGGCAAGAAAAAAAACGCATGCACATACAACGTCGCGAAGCTGGAGAGCATGAGGCCGCGCTGCAACAACGCCTCATGCCCATGCTTCGCAAGTCGCCTCACACCACGTGCGCTCTTCAGAAAAATGCTCACGATGTTCGAAGAAAGTCCAACGGAGTAATCAGATTGCGTGAAGACGTTTAGATTTGCCATTCCTCGCCCCGCGTGCGGGATGCGAAATGACGATTTCACACAAGCGGAATGCTGCTGCGCAAGCCTCAGCCTCGATGTCGTCGTCCTCGTCCGATTAATTCCTTAACATTGAAGCTACACCACGGCGGAATTGGCCGTCTCGAATCGCCGATTGCTCCTGCCATTCGCGGGCACGTTGCTCCTGGGCGCGAGCGAAATCTTCACTTCCATCGCATCCGCCACTTGCCTGGTGTTGACCTTCAACTGGAAGTCATGGAACTCTTGATCCAGCAAAGCAAGATCGCTCCAATTGCCATTGAGTTTTGCGAGAGTGGCGCTGAGCTCATGACTGACATCGCTCGAGCCGCTCACCGCGCCATTGCTGCTCTGCCCATTGGCAGTCCCCAGTAACGGCGTAACCGGCTTGGGGCGCTTTTTGAGTTTGAACTCCGCCTCATAGAGGTCATCATCGTCAGCATTCGCACGAGCCACACCGTTCTCCACCGGTTCATTCCGACGACGCTGCGCCGGTTTCGCCAGTGTGATCGTCGTCTCCATTCCGTTTGCGCCTTCTCCGATGGCTTGATTCAAGATCAAGCCATAAAATTGTTGCGCGGGTATGGGCGTAAAATGCCAGCCGCTGGAATACTCCGCCATGGTCGCGATCAACTCATGGCAAATCGCATCTTCGCTTGCAAGCGCAGCCTGCTCTTGAGCGCCCGTCTCCGACCCCGGTGTAACCGGCTTGGGGCGCTTGCGTAGCTTGAAGGCCAGGGTGTAGATGCTATCGTCCAAGTTCATGTGACAACTCCTTTCCCGATAAAATCTTTTATCTGAACGTTTCGTTCGCGCCACTGTTGGATGAGTCGTGCTGCTGCCTGGTAAAATTCGCTCTCAGGCTTGACGTTATAAAGCTCGACGAGCGCAGCTTCACGATGCCCGGCGAAGCCATAAGCTTGGCCGAGAAAATAGGAATCTCGATCATGGCCATTGAGTCCATGCGAGGCGGCCACCACCTGCGCATTTTTCAAAAAGTGAATCGCTTCGTTCGCATGCTGTTTCTTCTCCGCAGCGTTCAGCTTGAATTGCCGGCTGCGCGACAGCGCGTAATGCGTTGCGCCGCGATAAAAATAGTAGTCGTGCAATAAGGACATGTCTTCGAGCGTTGCTGCGCGCTGCCGCATTTGCATTGCCGCGACCATCCCGTCCATCTGCCTAAAAGCAGCAACGGCATTCTGATAATCACACACCATGTAGTCATTGAAACCTTGGCTGAAATGCGCGGCGAAGGTTGCGCGCAACGAATCCCGAGCAACTTCTGGCGAAAAACTGCGCAATCCGCTTTGGGGCTGATAGGGCACCGTGTGATCATACCAACCGCCGCCCGGCGCGATAACCGCGGGCAACACCCCCAAGAACAGCGCGAAGACTGCGGGCAATGTGAAACGGCTATGCAGAAGCTGTCCGGGATTTCGTCGCAGACTTTTGAGTGGAGCCGGCTTTTCATACTCGAACGCGAAGATTGCAGCATCGACAAAGGAATGACGTGGCAAACTTTTCAGAGCGATATGATGCACCACGCGTTGCAACAATTCCTTCGGAGTCTTCATGCGGATCTGCGCAAGCTCTGGAACTTCATCCAACGCAGTGCGAGGCGCGGCTTGCCGCAATTTGGCGAGCAGCCGCCGATAAAAACTCGCAGAGGCCAGGAGCCCGCCCAACAACTGCCCCTTCTCTTCCTCTCCGAAATTCCCAGAAAGCATTTTCACCAACAACGCTTCAACCGCAGCGAAGGTCGCGGTCGCTTCGGCCACAGAGGGCGAAGCAATGCCCGCGTCCGTGCGATTTTCGTCAATCAATTTGAACAGCAAATCATAAGCAAAGTCGTTTGCCCGAACCTCGGCAATGCCGGCGAGCACGTTGGAATCACATTCACCGCGGATATAGGCGACGACCTGAGTGTGCGGCAATTCGGGGCGGCTTGTCATATACAACTCCTCGACGGTCAACTGTCATTACGAACCAACCTTGCTTTTCAACTCCTGGGACTTGCGGCAATATTCTCGCATGACATTGCAAAACTCTTCAAAGCAAGGATAGCATTCATTCAAATGTTGGAATACACGGGCACAACAGTCTTGGCCGAGATGGAGCTTTGGGCAAATGCAGATGTGCGCAATAAAAAAGTCTGCATTGTTCAGCAGTAACGGGGCCTCACCTGAACACGAGTGCATTGGGAAAGAACAACATGCTGTATGTGAATTGGATGAATCCAATGCTCCTTCTTCGCGCCGGTCTTGCAGCTCAATCTCGAGAACGGCCAGCGCTTCTCCCAATTTCAGCCCGGAGGCTTTTAACTCCTCCAGGCGTGCTCTCAACCCGGATAGCTCTGGAATACCTGCTGCATTCATAATGGATATGCCTTCCTCCGGCGAAAATCTCTCACTTCGAAAGAAAAATTTACCTTTGCGGCAGAACAAAAATCTGCCGAGAAGCAGCCGATTCGTAATAGTAAAGACCCGTGGAGAATCTTTTCCTTCACAAAAAAATAGGCTTACGTCCCTCCCCCCAAACCCTTTGGTTGTCATCTCAAATCTCGCTCGTGCGACGAGGAATCTTTCTCCGCCGGCATTCTTGCGGCTTGGGTTCTTCATCGTTCCGCTCAAAGCGGGGCTTTTCGGAATGACAAAAACGGACAGTCGGATAGGCTTCTGGCTAAGATTCTTGAGACTACTCCAGTCCGGTCCGGCGCAAATAACCTCTCGAACGATTGACCGACACTTCCGCATCATGCGGCTTAATATCGCGGAAGCATGGGAGCCGCGTAAGTGTCTGGCCTTTGAAGTCGGCCCAAACATAAAGCAGGAAGAGATTGATGTCGCGCTCGAGGTTGTGCTTCTTTTTCTTCTCCGAAGCGCGGAGCGATTTGGTGAGGCTCTCGAAAAGCTCCCAGAGAAATTCATAATCATTCTTGCGGAGCTCTTTGAATGACTCAACCAGTTTTTCGAGTTCATCATCGGTCAAACGCTTGTGCATCAGCGTTTCCATGTAGCGATCGGCGGCATGCACACAAATGATCCCCAACCAGCCTTTGAATTTCTGTTCGTCCTCACGGTTTTGGAAGTTGCGCAGGGCTTGGCACTCGTCTTTGCAAAGATCCACCAGCACTTTGGAAATGACGTCGTTGACGATCTCGCTTTTTTGCAGTTGATAACGCGGCACACTCCAGCGCCAGCGCGAGCAGCGATACACCACTTGGCGGTAGATGAAATCCCGGTAGCGTTTGAAAAATTCTTTCCAAGCGCCCTCCCACTCCGGCGCGCCGATATTTTTTGTGCAAAGCTCCAGCAATTCCGCGAGGGTGAGGATGGCATAATCTCTCGGCATGGGTGAAGGTCTCCAAGTAATCACGGGGCGGCTGGCGGCGCGTTCGGTCTCGCGGGTGAAGGCCGGATGAGAGGACGGAAGCAATGCCCGGTTGCGATGATGTGTTTGTGAAATTGGTGGAGCATTCTATATAAAGAATGTTAGAAAGTCAAGGCTCGTGCGCTCGAAGGCAAGGATGGGGAATTGAGGATTCTAAAGGCGTGGGTGTTGGGTCTGGCAGTCAACACTGCGCAGGAATGGCCGGTACAAGCATGCCTCGGGCATTGCGACCTCGTGTGAAGTCCGGCGCAGCCGGCACCGGCCATTACGAGATCGTGTAACGCGCGGCACAAGCCGGCATCTTGGGTTACGGCGTCGCGTAAGGCGCGGCGCGCGCTCGTGCGAGAATTACAAAGCGCGGTAATCTCCGCAACAAGCCCGTGTGGCGCATTACCGCGCGCTGCAAGCCCGCTACCAGCCCACGCCGGTTGTTACGCTGCGCCGTAACGCTCCGGGAGACTTTTACCGGGCTTTCCGCAGCGGAGTTGTTAGGCGGGACGAGCTATGCTTTCCGTTATCCCTCGGTTATGTGAGGTGTAGCGTACAGCTCACCGGGCAAAAAAGAGGTCTACACTACGTTCCCACCGCTATCTGAGGCATTACGACATTTCGTAATACCTCAGTTATTGGTGGAAAACGTAGCGCAGACATCTTGTCTGCAGGCAGGATGCCTGCGCTACTCCACCCGTAACTGAGGCATTACGACATTTCGAAATTCGCGCTTGACATTGGAAAAATTATTTTGCAAATACTCGCCGCCGAATCAGCTTCCTACCCTGAATCCGACTTTATCCGACCCCGATTCCGATGCGCTGATTTTGGCTCAAACCACCGCCGGCTTCGAACCCTAGGCGCGAGCTTACGATGCTGCGGACTTTGAGCGACAATTCTCCCGCGAAGCAACCTCCGAAACTGCTCGATCAAGTGAGCGCGGCCATACGCACGAAACATTATAGTCGCCGCACGGAGCAGACTTACAAGCAATGGATCAAACGCTTCATCTTTTTCCACGGCAAACGCCATCCGCGCGAAATGGGGACGCAAGAAGTGGGCGCATTCATTTCACATCTGGCCGTGAAGGAAAAGGTCTCGGCTTCCACGCAGAACCAAGCGCTCAGCGCAATCCTGTTTCTGTATCGCGAAGTCTTGCAACAGGAGATTGATTTCCACGCCTGGGCCAAGAAACCGGAAACGTTGCCCGTGGTTCTGAGCCGCGAAGAGGTCAAACTGATATTGAGCCGGCTTTCCGGAACCTACTGGCTCATTGCCATGCTGCTTTATGGCTGCGGACTGCGTTTGGATGAGTGCCTAAAATTGCGCGTGAAGGATCTCGATTTCGACCGCAATCAAATCATCGTGCGGAGAGGCAAGGGCGCGAAGGACCGGCATACTCCTTTGCCGCTTAATGTGAAGACGGCTTTGCAGGACCATTTGCGAAACGTCAAAAGCATACACGAGCAAGATCTGAAAGAGGGTTTTGGCGTGACGGATTTGCCGTATGCGTTGGAGCGTAAATATCCCCAAGCCAGCCGCGAGTTCCATTGGCAATATGTCTTCCCCTCGGCGACGATCTCCGCCAATTGGGAAACCGGCCGCAAGCAACGCCACCACGTTTCGCCCTCGACGATGCAGCGCGTCTTTGTTGACGCAGTGCGCAAGGCCGGCATCAGTAAGCATGCGCACCCTCATACATTGCGCCACTCCTTCGCGACGCATTTGTTGGAAGACGGCTACGACATTCGCACGATTCAGGAGTTGCTCGGCCACGAGGATCTCAACACCACGATGATCTATACCCACGTGACCAACAAAGGCGGCTTGGGCGTGCGCAGCCCGGCGGACCGGTTGTGAGGCTGTCCGCATAAGAAAGTTTGCGATTTCCGTCTTATGCTGACAGCCTCGTGCAGCATAAGAAAATACGAGGCAATCTATCGTGGGAGGCTAATTGTCGTACTACGCAGAGATTTATGCTTGCTATTTTCAAAAGCTAGTTCCATCTTATGCTGCACAGTCGTGCAGCTTTTGGCGATTTTTTTAGGCCGCAGAAGAAGTGTTAGCCCATCGCAAGTAAAGAGCAAGTACTGGACAAAATATAACTCGCAGAAATAAAATATCGTGAAGTGCTAGACAATAAAACGAATCGGCAAAGACAAAAGTTAGCCGTATATCCTCTACTATAATTTTAAGGAAGCCCAATATGAAACATCTATTTTTTTTCTTCGCCATCGTTGTTCTGCATGGAGCACAAAACCTCCAAGGGCAATGGCTTCAAACTAATGGACCATACGGTGGTGATGTCACATGTTTTGCGGTGAACGGCTCGAATCTTTTCGCGGGAACTGACGACAGCGGCGTGTTTCTTTCCACCAACAATGGCACAAGCTGGGCTGCTATCAATACCGGCCTGACGAGTACTTTTGTTTTGTCCCTTGTGGTGAACAACTCGAATCTTTTTGCTGGAACTTATGGCGGTGGCGTGTTTCTTTCCACCAACAGCGGCACAAGCTGGACCGCCGTTAATACCGGCTTGCCGAGCTTTACTTCTGTTTATACTCTTGTTGTTAACGGCTCGAATCTTTTTGCAGGAACTGATGGCGGCGTGTTTCTTTCCACCAACAATGGCGCAAACTGGACAGCCGTCAATACCGGCT
>JBBILN010000068.1:0-40563 GCA_037444905.1 bacterium
TGTCCATGCTCTTGCCGTGAACGGCTCGAATCTCTTTGCGGGAACTGACGGCGGCGGCGCATTTCTTTCCACCAATAATGGCACAAACTGGGTGGCCGTCAATACTGGCTTAACGGATAGATATGTCAACGCTTTTGCCGTTCATGGTTCGAATCTCTTTGCGGGAACTTGGGTCGGCGGCGTGTTTCTTTCGACCAGTAACGGCACAAGTTGGACTGATGTCAATACCGGCTTGCCGAGCACTTTTGTTGGGGCTCTTGCCGTGAACGGCTCGCATCTTTTTGCGGGAACCGGAGGCAAAGGCGTGTGGCGACGCCCACTGTCAGAAATGGTTACTGCAGTTGAAGATGATCTCAGTCAAGCGCCACTTGCTTTTGCGTTGGAACAAAACCATCCCAATCCTTTCAATCCTCAAACCACTATTCGCTATCAGTTGCCGAAGGCCACACATATCGTGCTCAAAATCTACAACATCTCTGGTCAAGAAGTGCGCACGCTGGTCAATGCGCGGCAGCCTGCCGGTGCGAACGCGGTGGTGTGGGATGGAAAGGATGAGTCCGGCAAAGAAGTAAGCTCGGGGATTTACATTTATCGTTTGCAAGCAGGAGAGTCTATCCAAAGCCGCAAGCTGTCTTTCGTGCGGTAAAATCGGTAGCCGCACGCTTTGAACTCCGCTAGGAGTGGGATGTTTATAGAAACGCGCCATTCGAGATCTCACAAACTCCGTAGGAGTGAAATGTTTTCTTCATGGAACATCGAAACGCAGCATTCAAATTCAACATACCACTCCTACGGAGTTCATAAGCTTTGAAAATTCGGTTTGCTATAAACATTGCACTCCTAGCGGAGTTGATGAGTGGTCATCATCCACTCGTGCTCACTTGCGGCTCGTGTGTCTATGACCAACACGATCAAACTACTTGATGCCGTCGCGCTCACAGTTGACCTGCCCGAATACAATTTACGGCGCGGGCAAGTCGGTACGGTGGTCGATATTCTTGCCGATGGCAACGCCTTTGAAGTCGAATTCTGTGACCGCGAGGGTCGCACCTTCGAATCGCTCGGACTGCGGCCAGATCAAATCATGGTGCTGCGCTACGAGCCGGTCAATGGCAATTTCAAGCAAGAGAATGAGGCCGCACGCTTTAAACTCCGCTAGGAGTGGGATGTTTATAGAAACGCACCACCTGAAATTCCAGAAACTCCGTAGGAGTGAAATGTTTTTCTGCGCGAAGATCGAGACGCAGCATTCAAATTCTACATACCACTCCTACGGAGTTCATGAGCTTTGAGAATTGGGCTTGCTATAAACATTACACTCCTAACGGAGTTGATGGGCGGCAATCAGCCGCTCGCGCTCATTTGCGGCCCGTGTGCCTATGACCAACACGATGAAACTACTCGATACCGTCGCGCTCACCGTTGACCTGCCCGAATACAATTTACGGCGCGGGCAAGTCGGTACGGTGGTCGATATTCTTGCCGATGGCAACGCCTTTGAAGTCGAATTCTGTGACCGCGAGGGTCGCACCTTCGAATCGCTCGGACTGCGGCCAGATCAAATCATGGTGCTGCGCTACGAGCCGGTCAATGGCAATTTCAAGCAAGAGAATGAGGCCGCACGCTTTAAACTCCGCTAGGAGTGGGATGTTTATAGAAACGCACCACCTGAAATTCCAGAAACTCCGTAGGAGTGAAATGTTTTTCTGCGCGAAGATCGAGACGCAGCATTCAAATTCTACATACCACTCCTACGGAGTTCATGAGCTTTTGGAATTGTGCTTTTTCTATAAACATTACACTCCTACGGAGTTGAAGACGCTAAAAGGCTGAACCGCTATAAACATTGCACTCCCAACGGAATGGCATTTCTTCAAGCAATGCGAGGTGAAACGTGGCGAACACCTATACGCAAATCTACATTCACGTCGTCTTCGCGGTGCAAGCGCGGCAAAGTCTCATTCCCAAAGAGCACAAAGAAGAATTGCACAAGTATATAACCGGCATTGTTCAAAACAAGAAGCAAAAGCTGATCGCGATCAACAGCATGCCGGATCATGCGCATGTTTTCATCGGCATGAAACCGAGCATTGCATTGTCCGATCTCATTCGCGACGTTAAGAACAATTCTTCGATGTTCATCAACGAGAAGAAATGGGTCAGAGGGAAATTCAATTGGCAGGAGGGATTCGGCGCGTTTTCATACGGGCATTCGCAAATTGACGCGGTGGTGAAGTATATTCAAAACCAAGAGAAGCATCACGCCAAGAAGAGCTTCAAAGAAGAATATCTGGACATGCTCAAAAAGTTCAACGTGGAATACGATGAGAAATATCTTTTCAAATGGATCGACGAAGAGTGATAATCGGATTGACGCGGCAAGAACATTTCACTCCTACGGAGTTCACGAGTAACTGACGATGCGTGTGGCTATAAACATTGCACTCCTAGCGGAGTTGAAGTGTTGCAAGCAGCCGCTCGCATTCGAAAAATAAAACATCTCATAATCAAATCGAACCCATGACTCGCACCATCGACATCGGCAAAATCAAAATGGGCGGCAATCAGCCGCTCGTGCTCATTTGCGGCCCGTGTGTGATTGAAGATGAGAAAACCATGTTCAGCGCCGCGGAGTCCATCACTAAAATCGCGGACAAACTCAGGCTGCCGCTCATTTTCAAATCTTCGTATTTGAAAGACAACCGCTCGACTGAAACGAGCTATCAAGGCCCCGGCCTCAAAGCGGGCTTGGCGCTGCTGCGCCAAATCAAAGAGCGCTTCAACGTGCCCGTGCTCTCGGACATTCACGACGCGCACGATGCCGAAGCTTGCGCCGAGGTGCTCGACGTGATTCAGATTCCCGCGTATCTGTGCATGCAAACCACGCTCACGTTGGCCGTCGCGAAAACCGGCCGCGTGGTGAATGTGAAGAAAGGCCAGTTTCTCGATCCCGAGGACATGCGCAACGTGATCGGCAAAATCGAACGCGCGGGCAATCACAACATTTTTCTCACGGAGCGCGGCGCGTGTTTCGGGTATCATAATTTGGTCGTGGATATGCGCTCGCTTGTGAGCATGCGCGAGTTGGGTTATCCGGTCGTGTTCGATCCCACGCATTCGATTCGCGTGTACGGCCTGCCTTCATCGGACCCGGCGGGCGGCAAGCCGAAGTTCGTGCCCGCACTCACGCGCGCCGCAATGGCAGCGGGCTGCGAAGCGCTGTTCATCGAAGCGCATCCGAATCCGCGCGAAGCGAAGTGCGACGCCGCGAGCCAATGGCCGATGGATAAACTCGAAGACTTGCTCACGCAGGCGGTGGAAATTGCGAGTGTGGCGAGGAAATATTTGCAGTGAAGATTGACGCGCCCCATAGTTGTCATTCTGTAAGAAACTTCCCTCGTGCTCGGAACACTCTCTGTTTCGAGGGCCGTACCCAGCACTAGGGAAGGTTCTTCCAGAATGACAGGCTAGAGGGTGTGCAAAACAAAGTTGCAATTTCGCAGAAACCCTTTTGAGCAACGAGCACACTTTGAAATGAATAACACCCCCCAGGCCCCCCTCAACGGGGGAATGCTGCTTGATAAAGCCCGCGAAGTGATTCGGCTTGAGGCCGAGGCCGTGGCAGCGTTGGAATATCGCATTGATGCGAGCTTTGAATGCGCGGTGGAATTGCTCTACAACTGCAAAGGCCGCGTGATCGTTTCGGGCATGGGCAAGAGCGGCATTATCGCACAGAAGATTGCGGCCACGCTTTCGAGCACAGGCACTGCGGCGATGTTCGTGCATCCCGCGGAAGCGGCGCACGGCGATCTCGGCATGATGATGCCCGGCGACGTGGTGATCTGCATTTCGAAGAGCGGCAACACGGAAGAATTTTATGTGCTCGTGCCCGTGTTCAAACGTTTGGAAGTGCCGCTGATTGTGATGACGGGCAATCGTCACTCGCCGCTGGCGGAGCGCGCGGACGTGGTGCTTGATGTGAGTGTGAAGCGCGAGGCCTGTCCGCACGATCTCGCGCCGACTACGAGTACGACTGCGGCGCTCGTAATGGGCGATGCGCTTGCCATTGCCCTTTTAGAGAAACGCCACTTCACGCAGGAAGATTTCGCGCTGCGGCATCCCGCAGGAACATTGGGACGCAAGTTGAAATTGCGCATCGACGATGTGATGTACTCCGGTCAAAGCGTCGCGCGCGTGGCCCCGCACGCCACGCTCGAAGAAGTGATACTCGAAATGACGAGCAAACGTTTCGGCGCGACCACGGTGGTGAATGACAACGGCGTGCTGCAAGGCATCATCACCGACGGCGACTTGCGGCGTCTGCTCAGCAAAGGCGGCGCGATTCAAAACACACGCGCGCGGGATTTGATGACGAAGCAACCGAAGAGCGTTCACACCGGCACGCTCGCGGCGAAGGTGCTCGAAATCATGCAAGAGCACGACATCATGCAAATCATCGTGGTGGATCACGAGCATAGGCCGGTGGGCATGGCGCACCTCCATGATCTCCTCAAAGCAGGAGTTGCATAGCTCCTGGAGTGTTGGATTGATGGATAACTGGATTGTTGGATTTTGGTAGTGTTGGATTGATGGAGGGTAGATCCCCAACAATCCATCAATCCCAAAATCCACCAATCCATAAGGAAGAGGCGATGAGTGGCAAACCGCTGCGCAAACGCATTAAAAATTGGTTGATCTTTCAGCTCGTGCGTGCTTTGATCAAGCTCGTGCGCGTGTTGCCGCGTCGCGCGGCGATTAAAATTTTCGAACGGCTCGGCGCGCTCGCCTTTCTTCTCATTCGCAAAGAGAGAGAGAAGACGTTGCGCCACTTGCGACTCGCGTTCGGCGCGCAAAAGGGCGAAGCCGAGATTTTGAATCTCGCACAAAATACGTTTCGCGCGTTGGGAAGAAATGCCGCGGAGGCTTTGCGTTTGCCGCAGCTTCGGCGCGAGGGATTTCAACAACTCATTCGTTTTGTCGGGCGCGAGCATTTGGATAAAGCTTTTGCGCGCAAACGCGGCGTGCTCTGTATTACAGGTCACATTGGTTGTTGGGAACTGATGGCGATGTTCATTGCCTCGCATTATCCGCTCGCAGTGGTGGGCGCGGCGCTCTACGATCCGCGGCTCGATGAAATTCTCGTGCGCGAGCGCGAGCAAGCGGGCTATCGCACGTTCTCTCGCACCGCGAGCGGCACGCGACAAATTCTGAAATGGTTTCGCGAAGGCGGCGTGCTCGGCATCTTGATTGATCAAGACACGCGCGTGGACAGCGAGTTTGTGGATTTCTTCGGCCAACCGGCATATACGCCCGCGGGTCCAATCGTGCTCGCGGAGCGCACGGGCGCGGCGCTCGTGCCGTTGGCGATTCACATGAACGAGGATTTCACGCATACCGTCGAAGTGCGCCCCGAGATCAAATTGCAAAACACCGGCGAGGCGCGCGCGGATCGCCTCGCGAACGTGGAGAAGTGTTCGAAGGCGGTTGAAGCCTTCATCCGCGAGAACCCGACGCAGTGGGTGTGGATGCACGAGCGATGGAAGACGAAGCCGGCAATTTACACAGAAAAGCAGTTCGCCACAGAATGACACGGAATTGCACAGAAAAAAATCTTTTGAGCAAAGCGCTTGGCATTCTCGCATTGCCCTTGTTGCTGGCTTGTGTGAGTTGTCATTCCGCCGAAGAGCCGGCGCCGAGCGCGATCAACGCCGACGGCCCGGACCAAGAAGGCTGGAATAGCAGAGTCACGGTGACGAGCAACGGAAAGATTGCGGCGCACGTACAATATAGCCACATGGAGAAATATTCCAAAAAGCGGCAAACGCAATTTGACGGCGGCATTGCGGTGGATTTTTATAACGCGCAAGGCGAGCACACTTCGCACTTGACTGCGGACAAAGGCCTGCTCTTCGAAGATACAAACGACGTGGAAGCGCGTGAAAACGTGATTGCGAAATCCGATAGCGGCATTACGCTGCGCACGCAAACTCTGCGCTGGCAGAATCGCGCACAGAAAATCGTGACCGATGATTTCGTGACCATCACCACGCTCAAAGGCGATACGCTCCATGGCAAAGGCTTTGAGTCCGATCAGAATTTGAAGAATTGGTTTATCAAACAGCCGACGGGCGTGACGCAGAAGAAGTTTGAATTGCCGAGGAGTAACCGGAAGCCGGTTGAGCAAACAGCGGATAGCAGCGCGCAACGGCGTGAGTAATCAGCCGCTGCATTTACAATTTGAATGACTCCCCTCTCGTTGTCATTCTGTAAGAACCTTCCCTAGTGCTTGAGACAAGCCTTGTTTGAAAGGTGGCGCAAGTACGAGGGAAGGTTCTTACAGAATGACAATGAGGAGGCGGGCGCAATTTAAAAATATGCACTCGAACCGCGCAATAAAGATGCAACACGCGCTTGTCGCCTTCCTTCTGTTAATATACAGCGCTGCCTCTCACGCGCAAACCGAGCCGGGCAAGCTGCGTTTGGAGCATGCGGATTCGCTGCGCGGTTTGGAAGAGAACGGCGTGTCGATCATCGAGGCGCTGGGTCACGTCAGGTTCGTGCAAGATAGCGCGACGCTCACGTGTGACCGCGCGCGCACGATGCAAGCGGAGTCGCGGACGGAGTTCATCGGCAACGTGATGATGCACGACGGGCCGAAGTGGCTGCGCGCGGATCGCGTAGTTGCATATGAAAATCAAAAAATTCAGGAGGCGAGGGGACAGGTCGCGCTCGGCGATCAAACCAGCCAACTGACGGCGCGCTTCGTGCGTTATTATCAGCTCACGGAGATTGCGATTGCCGAAGAAGAAGTCGCGATCACCAACAGCGAGCATCGCGTGCTCCTTACGTGCGGCAAAGCCGAGTATCATCGCGAAAAGGAATATTCCAAAGCCACGATTGCGCCGGTGCTCGTCGAGCTCGATTCTTTGCAGAACGAGAATATGCGCATCACCGGCAAGGTGATCGAACTCTTCGAAGGCGGGGCGCGCGCGAAGGTGACGGGGAAAGTGGAAATCACCAAACAGAAAACCCGCGCGCAATGCGAAGAGGCCGAATACTTTCGCGAAGAGGGCCGGCTGGAGTTGCGCGTCAATCCGGTGGCGTGGCAGGAGCGCGATGAGCTGCACGGCGAATTAATTGAGTTGTTTTTGGAGAATCAAAAACTCACGCAAGTAAACGTCACCGGCAAAGCGACGATGACTTCACCCGTAGACACCATGGCCGTGGATTCCATTTCGAGCAGCCAACGCCTCAACTCGCTTTCCGGTGGGAAGATGCGTCTGCAATTCAAAGATGAGCAAGTCGAGAACGTCGTGGTTGAAGAGACCGCGACGAGCGTTTATTATGTGATCGAAAAGGGCGTGGAGCAAGGCATGAATCGCGTGCAGGGCGACCGCATCACGCTGTTTTTATCAAACAAAGAATTGCAACGCATTGTGATTGCGAGCGCCCCGGGCAGATCGAACGGCAGATTCACGCCGCCGGGGTTTGCGGTGGAAACGAAAGCGGCGGAGCAGAAGCCGTAGCAACGCGTTACACTTTACACGTTGCACAACCCGTGTAACGTGCTCCTCAATTTGTTCATTTCTGAATGAAAAAAGGAACGCCGAATCACTTCCCATGTTACGCGCAGAGAATTTAGTCAAGCTCTACAGCAAGCGTCGCGTCGTCAACGATGTTTCCATCGAGGTCAGGCAAGCGGAGATTGTCGGCCTGCTTGGGCCGAACGGCGCAGGCAAGACCACGACGTTTTACATGATCACGGGCATGATTCGCCCGACTAGTGGAAAGATTTTTTTAGAGGCGGGCGAGATTACGACGTATCCGATGTACAAACGCGCGCGTTTGGGCATCGGTTATCTCTCGCAAGAGCCCAGCATCTTTCGGCGGCTTACGGTCGAGCAAAACATTCTCGCGATTCTCGAAACGCTGCCGCTTTCGAGCCGCGAGCGCAAACAACGCTTGGAAGAGTTACTCGAGGATTTGGCCATCTCACATCTGGCGAAGAATTACGCGTACACGCTCTCGGGCGGCGAGCGCCGGCGCGCGGAAATTTCGCGGGCGTTGGTGACCAAACCGAAATTCATTTTACTGGACGAACCCTTTGCCGGCGTGGACCCCATCGCCGTCGAAGACATTCAAGAGATCGTACGAAGCTTGAAGCAAAAAGGTATCGGTGTTTTGATCACGGATCATAACGTACACGAAACTTTGTCGATCACCGACCGCGCGTACTTGTTGTACGAAGGCACGGTGCTGAAGGCGGGCACAACGGAGTTTCTCGCCAACGACCCGGAAGCGCGGAAGCTTTATCTCGGCGACAAATTTCGATTGGATCGTTGAAGGACTTTTTACAGAGGCTATCGTATCATGCTGAACCTGTCGCAACGCATCACCCAAAGGTTACAACAATCGCCGCAACAAGTATTGCTCTCGTCTTTGTTGCAGCTTCCCACCGTCATGCTTGAGCAAAAGCTCAAAATGGAGATCGAGATCAATCCCATGCTGGAAATGGTCGATGAAATGGAAATGGAGACCGAGCAGGAAGAAGAAATGGATCTTGATCTGAAGGAGGAAGAGCCGGAAAAAGTCGCCGCTGAAGAAGAGAAGCGCGACGAAGAGGAGTATGAGGCCGAGGAAATCGAAAAAGAAGAGATCGATTGGGAAGCCATCATCGGCGATGAGGAGAATTACGAGCAGCGCGCGCCCCGCGATAACAGCGCCGAAGTGTTCGAGCAGCAAGAGCCCGCGATGGAGAACCTTCCGGAACACCTCATCGAGCAATTGCACCTATTGGAGCTCGACGAGGAGGAAATCACCATCGGCGAGTTTCTGATCTGGAGCATCAATGAAGACGGCTACCTTTCCTGTGCGCTCGATATCGTCGCGCAAAACCTGAATGTGCCGCTGGAAAAAGTCGAAAAGGTTTTGCGCCTCATTCAACATTTCGAGCCGGTCGGCATTGGTGCGCGCACGCTGCAGGAATGCCTCACGATCCAATTGGAAGAGCGTGAGCCGCGCAATGAACTGGCGCTCGAGATCATGAAGCACCATTTCGACGATTTCAGCAACAAGCGGTTTGAGAAAATCGCAAAGAACCTCAATATCGAGCTGGATGCGATCAAGGGCGTCATCGAGGAGATTTCGCACCTCAATCCCAAGCCGGGCGAAGGGTATTTCTCGCCACACCACAATGTCGTGGTGCCCGATCTCACGGTGGAGCGCGACGAGAACGATGAATTCAGAATCATCCAACACGATTCCAACGTGCCGCATTTGCGCATCAATAACCGCTACAAAGATCTCTTGCTGAAAAAAGCGACGACCAAACAGCAGACGCGCGAGGCGAAAGAATTTGTGAAGAAACGTTTGGAGTCCGCGCGCTGGCTGATTAATTCCATCCACCAACGCCGGCTCACGATCTTGCGCGTGATGGAAGCCATCGTGGAGAAACAGCGCGAGTTTTTCGAATACGGCCGCGAATACATCAAGCCCATGATCTTGAAGGACATTGCCGATGAGATCGGCATGGATATCTCCACAATCTCGCGCGTCACCAACGGCAAGTACGTGCAAACCGAACACGGCGTATTCGAGCTGAAGTACTTTTTCAGCGAAGGCCTCAAGCGGGACGACGGCGACGACATTTCGAACCGCCGCATCAAGCAGCGCATCAAAGAAATCATCGACTTCGAAAATCACCGCGATCCATTGAACGATCAAACCATCGCGGACTTGCTCAAGAAGGAAGGCTTCAACGTCGCGCGGCGCACCGTGGCCAAGTATCGCGAGCAGATGATGATTCCGGTTTCACGCTTGCGGCGGAAGATTTAATTATTGCAGTGATGGATTGCTGGATGGTTGGATTGGTGGAGTGAGAAAACAACTGGTGCTCCCCAATTCATGAATCCTCCAATCCCTCTATTCACCAATCCAGGAATACAACTTCTTCCAAAGTCTGTTTAGAAAAATAAAGTGAGAAGATATGACAAACCCCTTTTCTGAAGTAATCCACGCGACGACGATTTTGGGAGTGCGCCACAAAAACAGTTGCGTGCTCGCCGGCGACGGCCAAGTCACGTATGGCGATGCCGTGCTGAAAATGAACGCGCGCAAGATTCGCAAGCTCTACAAGGAGACCGTGCTCACCGGCTTTGCGGGCGCCGCAGCAGACGCCTTCGCGCTCTTTGAGAAGTTCGAGCAAAAGTTAGAGCAGTATCGCGGCAATTTGAGCCGCGCCGCAGTGGAGCTCGCCAAAGAATGGCGCACCGATCGTTTCCTGCGCCGTTTAGAGGCGCAGCTTATCATCATGGACAAGGAAAAAACTTTTCTCGTTTCCGGCACCGGCGACGTCATCGAGCCTGACGACGGCATTATCTCCATCGGTTCGGGTGGCGGTTATGCCATGGCCGCGGCGCGCGCACTGGTGCGCTATTCGAATTTGAATGCGCGCCAGATCGTAGAAGAAGCAATGAGCATCACCGCGGATATCTGCATTTATACCAACAAAAATTTGGTGATTGAAGAGTTGAGCTACTGAGCTTGCCGTTTAGTAGCTCTGTCATTTCGAGAGCAGCCGCAAACACAGCTTGACCGCCAGCGGCGCTTGCTCGAATGACATTCGGAAATTAATCTTAGCGGTTTGTAAAGGGAACTCATGGACGAATTGCAAACTTTGACGCCGCGCCAAATCGTGGCGGAGCTGGACAAATACATCATCGGACAAGACAACGCGAAACGTTCGGTGGCGATTGCATTGCGCAATCGTTGGCGCCGGCAACGCGTGGGCGATAACTTGCGTGAAGAGATCATGCCCAACAACATCATTCTCATCGGCCCCACGGGCGTGGGCAAAACCGAAATCGCGCGGCGGTTATCCAAGCTCGCCAATGCCCCGTTCATTAAAGTTGAGGCTTCAAAATTTACGGAGGTCGGCTACGTCGGCCGCGACGTGGAATCCATGATTCGCGACTTGACCGATTTGGCGGTGGCCATGGTGCGCTCGGAGAAAACTTCGACCGTGCAGGATCAGGCCGTACAACTGGCAAACGAGCGTCTCGTTGATTTGCTCATGCCGCCGTTTCGCTCGCAAACGCGCATCGTCGCTTCGCAAAGCGAGGCCGAGGAAGCTGAAAAGGAGATGGAAGAAGAAGCGCGAGAGCTGGAAGAGAAGCGCGAAAGCTCGCGCGACAAAATTCGCAAAAAATTGCTGAACGGAGAAATGGAAGAGCGCATGGTGGAGATGGACGTGGCGAGCGACGGCATGCCGATGATGCAGGTGATCACCCCCGTGGGCGTGGAAGAATTGGGCATCAATCTGCAGGACATCGTCGGCAATCTTTTTCCCAAAAAGATGAAACGCCGCAAAATGAAAGTTTCCGAAGCGCGTCCCGTGCTCACCCAAGAAGAAGCGCAGAAGCTCATTGACATGGAGCAAGTCGTCAAGGAAGCGATTGGCCGGGTGGAAAATTCCGGCATCGTGTTTCTCGATGAGATCGACAAAATCGCGGGCGCCAAAAATACCGCGGGCCCGGACGTTTCGCGCGAGGGCGTGCAGCGCGATTTGCTGCCCGTGGTGGAAGGCACCAACGTGTTTACAAAATACGGCATGGTGAAAACGGATCACGTGCTCTTCATTGCGAGCGGCGCGTTTCATGTGTCCAAACCTTCGGATTTGATTCCCGAATTGCAAGGCCGCTTCCCGATTCGGGTGGAGCTTAACAGCCTCACGGCCGACGATTTTGTGCGCATCCTCACCGAGCCGGAAAACGCGCTCATTAAGCAATACATTGCCATGCTCGCAACCGAAGGCGTCGAATTGGTTTTCGATAAAGAAGCGATCGCGGAGATTGCAGCCATTGCCTCGCAGGTGAATGACAAAATGGAAAACATCGGCGCGCGGCGACTGCACACCGTGCTCACGGCTCTGCTGGAAGATATTCTCTTCGACGTGCCGGATCAACGCAGCGGCCAGATCAAGATTACGGCAGAGTTGGTGAAGTCATCATTGAAGGATATCGTCGAAGACGAGGACTTGAGTCGGTATATTTTGTAGCGAAGCGCAGAGCATTTCAAATTGAAAATCTGCAATTTTAAATTTGTATTTTAGTTTTTGTGGATATCAAATGGCTGACACCCCCCTAGCCCCCCTCAAGGGGGGAATCGAGGTCGTGAGGTATTCGGAAACGTATCGCGAGCAGTGGGAAGATTTCATCGCGCACTCGAAGCAAGGCACGTTGTTTCATACACGTGCCTTTTTAGCTTATCACCCGCCCGAACGTTTTCAAGACGCCTCGCTGCTCTTCTTCAAGAAAAAAAAACTGCTCGCGGTTTGGCCCGCTGCGCTTGTGCAGAAAGAGGCTGCCCGCGCTCTGATTTCGCACCCCGGCGCTTCTTTGGGAGGGCTGGTCACAAGTCCGAAGCTCTCTTTGCATGAGCACGATGCGCTCGTGGCCGCGCTGGTGCAGCACGGCAGAGAACGCAATTGTGGGACCATCGAGCTTACCCTCCCGCCCTTCTGCTATCATGCCTCAGTCGAGCACAATTTGGAGTACGCCTATTATCGTGCGGGTTTTCGCTATGCACGCCGCGAGTTGACGCAGGCAGTGCGATTGGACGCCCAGCGCACGCACAATTACTCCGCGGAGTTTCAACGCAAGATTCGTCGCGCGCAATCGTTTGGAGTCGTCGCAAAAGAAAGCGAAGACGTTGCCGGCTTTTATGAGATTCTCTTGCACAATCTCGCGGAACGACACGGCGCCCAGCCCACGCACACATTGGCGGAGTTGTACGATTTGCGACAACGCCTGCCGGAACGCGTGCGCCTGTTTGCGGCTTACCGAGCAGAAAGAATGATTGCGGGCTTTCTGATTTTTGTGTGCAATGCACAAGCGGCGCTGGCCTTTTATATTGGCCAGCGTTATGAAGACCAAAAATATCGCGCGATCAATTTGCTCACACACGAGGTGATGAATTGGTGCGCAGCCGCAGGCCTGGCCTATTTTGATTTCGGCACTTCGACGATCAACGGGGAGCCGAACTGGGGATTGATCGATTTTCGCGAAGCCGCAGGGGCGCGAGGTTTTTGGAGGGACAGGCTGAACTTGGAACTGGTGTGATGGACTGCGCGCTTACTTATTGCAGCACGTTTTCTTTTTGCGCGAGGGTTTGGGTAGTTCAGCAAAGGGGGCGTTTTTTGTTGCAGCCATGTTTTACAGGCATATTGTTTTGAGATGCAAAAAAAATTGCTATATTATTTTGCCGAGGCACAATGCTGTAAAACGTTCTCATAAATAGGAGGCCATATGACCGCCGATACAATTCAACCGACCGAACATCCGCATATTGTAAAAATACTCGGTCCCTCCGGCATTTGGCAAGCGGCGATAAAAGGAACTTTTATCCGCGTTTGGGCGCTTGCCGGTTGTTATAAACGAGGAATGGACGAGTTGGAAATTTTGCAGGGCTTCCCAACGATATCCGCGGCGCAATTGCACGATGCGCTATCCTATTACAACGATCATAAAGGTGAAATAGAGGATTTCATTCAAGCCAACGAGCGCGCTTACGACGAGGAGCTAATCACAAAGCCGGAGAAGCAGCGTGCAGATCAAACTATACCTGAATGAAAACCTTTCCGATGAAATCGCTCGACGCCTGCGCGCCGTTGGAGTAGACGCTGTTAGTTCTCATGAAGTCGGCATGGATACACAAGACGATTATGCGCAGATGCAATTCGCCGTTTTGCACGGTCGCGCCGTGGTTACCATCAATAAAAAAGATTTCAATCGTATCCATGCGCATTACCAAACCAACGGCTGGGAACATTGGGGCATCATTTTCAGCAAAGATCTCGACTTGGTGATCATTTATCGGCGTTTGCTCAAGCTGGTTAGCGAGCTGCAAGCTGAAGATCTCAAGAACGAACGCCTCCGCCTCCACGATTTTCGATAATCCTTCCGAATGGTTTTAGAAAATACCCGCCGACACCGGCCATACCGGCTGCAAGTACGGCGACGGCGACCGTCAGCACAAACATCAACGCGACGCTCGACATTCCCAACATTTTGCTCACACGCTCCGCAAGTTGTTGCCCGCCGGAAAGCCATTGCCACATGACCATCGCGAACCACAACGCTCCCGCGCTAATCATTCCCACGCGCGCGCTTTCCCAAACCGAGCGGCTCTTCCACACGCCATAAACAAATGGCACGACCATGATCCACCACCAAAATGGTGTAATAAGCTGCAAAGCCAGCATGAGCACGAAGCAAGCCATGATCGCAGTCATCTTCCACCTCGCAATGAAGTTTTGCCAACAATGCGCGCATCCTTATCCGAAGCCGTTTTCAAATAGAGCAACTCGTAATACTTGCCCGCGACCCAATCGTCAACCGCGTTGTCAAAAAAACGCGAGCCCGGATTTCCGGATTGGCCTCCGGGATAGATGCCCCACGCTTTGACTTCCGGCCCGAGACTCACAATCATACGCCACGAAGGCCCGTGCGTTTGCGTGATCGCATTCACGTTGTCGGAGTTTCCCGAGGTGGGCAAGTGCATGCGCCCCACATTGGGAAAGCGCGCCAAATGCGGAAGATCGGTGCCGCGCGCCATTTCCCAATTCCACTTCGGCCCGAATGGGCCGTGCGCTGCAACGAGCTTTTCCTGCGCATTTTGGAAAGCGAGCTGCACCAAATCCGCGAGCGTCTCCTTCGCCGCCGTGCTCTTGAGATCATAAAATGGACTTGCCGGCTCGCACAATATCATGTTCATGGTCACATCGCGACGCGGATATTCCAATTCATGCTCGCCAACCTTCATATCGTCGCTCCAAATCAACACGAACAGCTCGCGCCACCACGTATTGAAAATGAGTGGCGCGGCAAGCCCGGCGCGATATTCGTAGTTCCAGGTCGCAAGAACTTCGCGCAACTGCTTCTGCTCCGCCTCGAGATTTTCCGGCGGCAATAAATTAAGCAAGTGCGGCAAGGTTTTCTGCGCGAACAAACTCAGCACGTCATTTTGCAGGTTCATCATGTCTTGCGGCGTGAGCTGAGATTTCGTGGCGAGGAATTCGTTGATGCGCGCGCCGCGTTCGAACGCCGCATAGTCCCAGCCGAGGTAATAAGGATAATTCAAATCCGCGGCATTTTGATTCGCCGAGCTGACGAAGCCGCGCTCGGGGTTTTTCACGTGCGGAACCTGCGCGCGCGGAATCCAGCCTTGCCAGTCATACGCGGGATCACTGCCGTCGCTGAGGTATTTGCCCTGCTCACGCCAACGCAAAGGGAATTTGCCGTTATGCCAAATCGCAATATCGCCCGCGGTATCAGCGAAGACAAAATTCTGCGCCGGACAATCAAAGTGCGAAAGGGCCTCAACGTAGTCTTCATAATTCCGCGCACGGTTCAGCTTCAGAAAAGTCAGCATTTCCTGCGACGCGTCATGCCCAGTCCAACGCATGGCCGCACCCGCTGGCACCTGCTCGTCGAAGGGCCGTTCATGTTTGCGATACGCCACCGGACCATGATGCGTGTACGTCACCGTATCGCGGACGGTCGCAGCGCCGCGTACTTTGAGCTCTTCAATCCGTTGCTGCGTAGGCCGCCATGCGCCGTCATAAAAATATTCGGACTGCTGCTCATCTTTGAATTTGATTTCATACCAATCGAGCACATCGGAGCCGGCATTGGTCACGCCCCATGCCATGGCTTGATTGAAGCCGATGATTACCGCGGGTGTGCCGGGCAATGTCACCCCATAAACATTCACTTCCGGTGATACGAGCTGCGCTTCGTACCAAATAGAAGGCAGCGTCAAACCGAGATGTGGGTCATTGCACAACATGGGAAAGCCGCTCGCGGTTTTGCTGCCTGCCACCGCCCAATTGTTGCTCCCGTCCGTGGAAATGCGTTCGATACTTTTCGTCGCGCCGGACGGACTCGAATGAAACTCGCGCTCCGGCTTTTGCGCCACATGGGGCTGAAAATTCCACTGTGTTGTCGCGGGCATGATTGGATCTTGGCTGGGCGGATATTGCGGATAAAGCCGCTGCATCAACTCCTCGCCGAGCGCGGAGCGCGTGAGCGACATGATGCGGTCCGAGCTGCGGCCAGAAAGCGTCCACGCCATTTGTTTCAACAGCAGCGCGCATTTGATCGGCGTCCACGGCTCGGGTTGATAATCGAGGACCTTGTATTCGAATGGCAGCTCTTTCGCATCCAAATTGCGGATCCATGCATTCACGCCTTGCGTGTAGGCCTCAACCACGACGCGACTTTTTCCATCGGCCTGCATGGCCTTGAGCGCATTCTCCGCCGCGTAAGTCATGCCGATGCGGCGGCGAAAACGATCGTGCTCCAACGCGCGTGCGCCGACGATTTCCGCGAGTCGTCCGGCCGCAGCGTGCGTTTGAAATTCCATTTGCCAAAGCCGGTCGCGCGCAGTGAGATAGCCCTGCACGAAATACAGATCGTGCGCGTTTTGCGCGAAGATGTGCGGCACGCGGCGGTCATCCCACACCACTGCCACCGACTCCTGCAATTCGGGTAACTGTTGGTCGCTGAGCATGGCATCGCCCGCGGCATTATTTTGCCAAAAACCCGCGAAGGGGTTAAGCAGTTTGCCAAGCGGAGGAAGGTCGCCGTGTTTGAAATTCAAAAAGAAAAAAAGTGCGCAGGGGAATGCTGGTGCGAGGAGGAGTTTGAGCCATTTCATAGATTGTCTTTCTGAAACAAGAACTGATTAAGCTCGGAAATATTGTTTACGCCTTATTTGAGAAAGGCGGCACATGTAATGCCTCAGTTACCGGTGGAGTAGCGCGGGCGTCCCCGCCTGCAGACAAGGATGTCTGCGCTACGTTTTCCACCAATAACTGAGGCATTACCGGCACATCATCTTCAAACTTGATTTTCGAACATAGGCAATATACCCTCAGCCTCAAAAACGAAAGACTATGAAATGAGCAAACTGGGGAGCATTCGCGCGAGTGATGACGAATTTTTTGATCTACTCTGCTCAATAGGCGGTCTCATGAAAGATCTCGCATACAAAGTCATCATTCAAAAGAATGAAGAAGCGGACGGTTATTGGGCTTATTGACCGGATCTGCCGGATCTGCCGGGCGGCAATGCCATCGGCGAAACATTGCCGGAAGTAAAACTGAACATCCAAGAAGCCATAGCGGGATATCTGGAAGTGCTCGCCTCTTTGCAAAAAGAGATTCCGATGCCGAAGCGCGATTCCGTTTATGTCGAGACGATTGCCGTGACAGTTTGAGCTTGAAGAAATACTTTGCCGGACAAAAGATTTTTTTTGCATAAGCGCCTTTTGCTCAGACAAGGTCCTTTCGCAAGCGCCGAAAAAGATTCCTGCGGAATGACAGCGTTGAGGGGAACGGCAAACCAACTCGCTAGGCTTAACAACTCCATCAACTCCATCAATCCACAAATCCATCAATCCCTCTTAGAGGGTTTCCAAGTCTTCTTCCAACTGTTGCATGCGGCTGAGCTCGGCGTAAAGACCGTTCTGCAGCATGAGCAACTCGTGCGTGCCTTTTTCAGCAATGTGGCCGTCTTTCAAAACGATGATGAGATCAGCATCGCGCACAGTGGAGACGCGGTGGGAGATGATAATGCTCGTGCGCTCGCGCATCACGCCGCGCAGGCCGTGCAGAATCGCGTCTTCGGTGTAGGTATCAACGGAAGAAAGTGCGTCATCGAGAATAAGAATGCGCGGCTGGCGCATCACCGCGCGGGCGATGGCGGTGCGCTGCTTTTGTCCGCCGGAAAGATTAATGCCACGCTCGCCGAGCATGGTTTCATAGCGCTCCGAGAAGCTTTCCACTTCCTCGTGCAAGCGGGCGATTTTCGCCGCAGAAACCATGGAGGTGCCGTTGCCATTTTGCACGCCGAATTCGATGTTCTCTTTGATGGTTTCGGAGAAGAGAAAAGTCTCTTGCGGCACGAAGCCAATCTCACGGCGCAGCACGTCGAGCGGAATTTTTTTGAGGTCGACGCCGTCCATCAAAATTCTGCCTTCCGTGGCTTCCAGCAGACGCGGAATCAAATTCACCAGCGTGGACTTGCCGCTGCCGGTGTGGCCGACGATGGCGAGAGTGAGGCCCGCGGGAATTTTGAGATTGACATGGCGCAACGCATACGCATTCTCATTGAAGGCAAAACCGACATTTTGAAACTCAATTTCGCCGCGCAGGCGCGTGATCGTATAATCCGTCTGTTCGTTGTCGCGAATTTCCGGTGCGGTCTCGAGAATGCGATTCAGCCGGCCCATCGAAGCGGTGCCTTGCTGCACGACGTTGATGACCCAGCCCAATGCAATCATCGGCCACGTGAGCATGCCGAGATACGTGAAGAAAGCCACAAACTCGCCCTTGCTCAAATGTCCGTCGATCACTTCCACCCCGCCGATCCACAACAACAATAACACTCCGGCGCCGGAAAGAAAGCCCATGCCCGCCCACAGCACGCCTTCGATCTTGCCCAAATGCACGCTTTGCTGCATGTACTCGCGATTGAGATGCGAGAATTGCTCGATCTCAAAACCCTCGCGCAAATAGGATTTGATCACGCGAATGCCGGAGAGATTTTCCTGCACGCGCGTGGTGATTTTCGAGAACTGCTCTTGAATGCGTTCATAGGTCGCATAGATTTTTCCCATGGTACGATGGACGATAATCACCATCAACGGCAGCGTGAGCATGGCCACAAGCGTGAGTTTTTGATTCATGTACATCATCGCGATGAAAGCGCCGAGGCCCACGACCACGGTGTTGGAGGAATACATAATGCCGGGGCCGAGCACGGTGCGCACGCTGTTCAAATCGTTCGTTGCGCGCGCCATTAAATCGCCGGTGGAGTGGCGATGATAAAACGAGCGCGCCATGGCCTGCAAATGCCGGAAGAAATCGTTGCGCAGATCGTATTCCACCAAACGCGAAACGACGATGATGGTTTGGCGCATCAGAAAACGGAAAAAGCCTTCGCCCGCGGAAACCAGCAGAATCAGCCCGGCGAACCACAGCAGGCGCTCGGTGGTCAACGCGGCTTCCAGGCTGTCGATCGCCATTTGCAGCACGCGCGGCAACATGAGCGCAAAGAGGTTCGTGACGATAATAAAAACGACGCCGAAAGCAACACGGCCGCGATACTTGCGCAGATAGGGCAATAAGGTTTTCAGCTCACGCAAGCCGGCGAGCCGGCCCGGCTTTTGGACTTTATCTTCGTTCATGTGACTTTCGCAATAAATTCGAGGATGCGCACAAAAATCCGCTCGCGGTCACGGTCGACCGTGAGCACGTGATAAGAGTCGTGGACGAGCATTTTTTCGACATGCTTGGACTTTACTTGCTGCAGCAGATAATCCACGTTGTGCACGGGAATGGTATGATCCTGCAAGGAATGCGCGACGAAGAGCGGCATGGTTATGCGCGCAAGCTCGCGGCGCACCAAACGCTGCAAGCGAAACACCTCCCGCGTGGCGAGCAACGGATATTCGCGATAGCTATCGAGCAGCGCACGGCCATGATCGTCATTCACATCCGGACCATGGGCTTTGCGCCGCGTGAGATTGAACGGCGAGAGTATGCGAATACCGATTTCCTTCCAAAGCGGCAATTTGAGTGCGGGCGCCAACGCAATGACGCCCGCGAAGTTGTCTTGCGCAGCCAAGTGCAAAGCGAGCACGCCGCCCATCGAAAGGCCGATGACGATTTGTTGCGCGGTCTCCGATTGCAATGTGCGCAATGCGGATTCAACGGTCGCGATCCAATCTTGATATTTGACTTTTAACAACGCTTCAGGTTGACTGGCGTGGCCGGGCAAAAGCGGAAGGTCTACACGATAGCCGCGCGTGCGCAGCGTTTCGGCGAGTCCGGCCATTTCGGTGGGACTGCTGGTGAAGCCGTGAATCAACAAGCAGCCAATCTCTGGTGATCGTGTCATTGCTGCGCAATATAAATTCGAAAAGCGCAAAAGTCAACGGCACGAACCAACCCCAAATGGAGGAGTGGATTGATGGATGATTGGATTGGTGAAGCGCTGGAAACTCAACAATCCAACAATCCAACAATCCAGTAATCCAAACTCTACTCCTTCTGCGCCGAAGCATTCAGCGCTTGCCAATCCACCGGCGCGGGATTTTCAAACACGCTTGCGGGCAGTGTATCGAACACGGCAAGTTCCGTATGCTTGCCGCGGCCACGATCATCCGACAACATGATGCGGCCGTACGGCTGCCAATTGCCCCAAATACCAGAGACGCGAGGCTTCTCATCACTCGCATTGGTGAAATAATCCCATTGCCCCACGAGCTTCGTCGCTTTGTTCACGTAAACGAGATATTTGTTTTGCGGCGTCACGCCGACGTTTGCAAAAGTCAATTGCAGAATCTCCGCGGCGCTGCTATCCGCCATCTTCCCCTCTCCCATGTATTTCAAAGTCACACCGCTGTCTTTCAATTTGTACGGCATGAACACCCAGTACGAATCATTCACCCACGCTTCATAACCGCCTTGCAACGATTTCGCCAGCGAATCGGGATGCGTCACTTCAGCGCCGTTTTTCCATGCGCGGCCTTGTTTGGTGTTAATGTTCATCAACACGGTTTCGTCGGTGCGCTCCACACGAATGTTGCCGGTCCATTTGTCCCACACATGCAAACGCCGACCGAAGAAACGCCAACGCACATAGCGCGTGTTGTCCCAGTTCGCGCGGCCGCCGAGCTTTTCCATAACTTCATCCGCGAGCGCGATTGCCTTCGCATCCGAGCCGGCCGTATTGAAGCCTGGTGCGGGTGGATTCTGATTCGCGCTTGCTTGCGAAACGGCATGTTGATTACACGCCGCCGCAATTAAACCGGCGACGAACACCAATAGCAACGGCAGATACTTGCTTCTGCGCATGGCAACTTCCCTTTCGGTTGAGACAAAAACAACTTTCGATTTCATGTGCAATTTTTCAATCAGAGCCTACGCATTGTCATTCTGAAAGAATCTTTCCTGTTTCTTGTTTTGAGATTTATACCGAGCACGAGGGAAGATTCTTACAGAATGACATTTTGAAGGATGGCGCCAACAATCCACAACTCCAAAACCCTATCACTCCAACACTCCATTTTCACATCCGCCACAGATACGAAGCCTTCGCAAAGAAACCGCGTTGCGTTTCGTTGAAATCCTCGCTCGCGACATAACGGTCGTTTTCAAATTTGATCTTCTCATACAGCGAACCGTAACCCAAGTGCAGCACCGTTCCCGGAATGTAAGTGAAGGAAGCGAGAAAGTCCGTGAGCAGGCGTTTGCGCAGATCGTTGTGCTCCACGATGCCGCGAAAGAAAAGATATTTGTTGATTTGATAAGTCAAACGGCCGCGCAGAATCGTCACGTCGTACACTTTGCTGTCGTCCTCGCGATAGAAATCCGAATACGTCGCGCTGAAGAACGCATTGATTTTATCCGAAGGCTGATACGTGAGATTCACCAAGCCGCTGTGACTCAAACCTTGATACGGCGCGAGATCATAAAAGATCGCTTTGTTGCGGCGATATTCGAGGCGCGTGGTCCATTGGTTATTCACTTGGCTGTTCCAGATCAAGCGCGCGCCGCCGGTTTCAAACTTGTGCGCCGGCAGCTCGCCAAAAAGCACGGCGGGAAAAAGATCATTGGGATCGAAAATCTCAGTCGCGTAATTGTAACTCGCCGTCAAACTCGATCTGCGCATGATCACGAAGCGTAGCGACACGCCGTTGTCCGTTTCATAAAGATCATTGGGCTTGTCGCGCGTTTGAATGCTATAGAAATTCGGATCAATGCGCGTGATGAAACTGTCGTGCGGATAAATTTTAGGCAAGATCGAAGCGCGCACGCGCGAAATGCCTACGCGCGTCACGTAGCCGCTTTCGGTGCGAAACGTGGGCGAAAGATCTTGCGCACCCAAACCCACGTCGAGATTGCGCGTGTTGTAATAATAGTCCAGCCCGAGCGCATGATCCCAATCTTTTTCAGCATTCTGCGCGAGTTGCGTTTGCGAGCCGAGCGCATGAAAGCCCAACAGACTCGATTCATTCAAACGCATTTGGCCGTCGCCGCCGAACACGCGATTGAAGCCGTGCTCGCGCTCGCGGCCGGTGTAAAACGCGCCGAGATAACTATCATCATTCAACGCGCGTTTATAACGGAAGATGGAGAAGTATGCGCGCTCGTCCTCCAAGCCCGAGGGCAATTCATCAATAGCGTTGAGCGAGGCGAGAAAATTTTTTCTGCCGAGCTTGCCGGAGAGTTTCACGCCCGCGCGCGGATTGCCGATGGTGCGCGTGTGCACGACCGCATAAAGCGGATCCCCAGCAGCACTGCCCGTGAAGTTGAAATTATCATTCCCCTCCGTGAAGAACGGCCGCTTCTCCGGAAAGAAAAGCGCGAAGCGCAAGTTCACGTCAACCTGCCCGGCGTCGGATTCAACCTGGCTGAAATCCGGATTGTACGTGCCGTCGAGAATGAGATCCGAAGTAATGCCGTATTTCATCGTAAGGCTGCCTTCATAATCTCCGCCGCCGGAAGTCAAACGCCCTCTTCCATCCAACGCGCTCCGCTCGCTGAACGTCATCGCGGGCAACACTTCAAAAAGCGTGTAGTGTTTGACTTCATGATAAAGAATGGGCTTCATTTGCGTGAGAAAAGCCATGCCGCGTTCGGGCTTGAGCGGCGGAAACGTGCCCTGTTCCGAACGGCGGCTCACGCGGCGCTCGAAGATCACGCCCATCTCCACCGTATCTTTATTCGCAAAGCGAATGCTTTTGAAAGGAATTTGCACTTCGATAGTGTAACCTTCTTTGTCGATGTTGCCCGCACTGTACCAAACCAAATCGATGCCGTCGTCTTCGGTGTTGCCCGCAAAACGCGTGTCGCTTTGAATGCCCGCAGGGTTTACATAAAAACCGTAAAGCGCCTGTTGGTCATTGAAAGAATCAAGATTGATGCAAATCCAATCATCGGGCCGGATGTTGTCGCGCCGCGTCACAGAAGTTTTGATCTTCTCCGGCTCGCGGTCAAAACAGCGAAACGCGAAATAGAGGTTCTCACGATCGTATGCATAATACACCACGGTTTGATCAGGCATATCGTGGCCATAATCCGGCACGAAAGTTTTGAAGCCGGTCACGTTCGGCGCCTCTTGCCACACGGCGTCGTCGAGTTTACCGTCAATACTGGGAGGGGTTACGGTTTTGAGTGGAAGGAGTGCATCATTGGCATGCACCGCACTAGCGAGCACGAACGACAAACAAAGACTCAAACTCATTTGAACAGATTTCACACATAACTCCACGCTTGGTTCGCGGCCTTTTCATTTTTTACGCGCCTGCACGGCGCAACGAAAAAGAGTGGGGTAAGATAAACGAGGAGGGATAAATGTCAAGCGGCAAGTCACCGGCAACGGCATTGATTCTAACCCACACAATATGCATTGCGTGGCAGAGGCTTTGCTTTTTGTTGGAAGAAAGCGGCGTAAAGCTATTTTCAATCCAATAAACAAGCCGTTTCATGCGTTTGCAAAAGCCGTTTTTGAAATCGGCAATGTTGCTTTCGTAATCCGGCAGATTGCCAGTGCGACTTATGAACGTTTGGAGAAAAAGATGTCTGTGCGATTAACAGAGCTTCGCAATAAATTTTTAATGAACGGTTTGGCGCTGTTCTCACTCAGTGTGCTCGCCATGCTGCTTTCTTCCTGCAAAGATAAGATCACGGTTCCTCCGCCCGGCCCGGAAGGCAAACCGATTTACGCTGTGGACGTTAACAACACGCTGATTCGTTTCGGCAGCATGACGCCCGGAATCGTCACGCAACGCGCCACCATCTCTGGTTTGCAAATCGGAGAGAAAATTCTCGGCATTGATTTCCGTCCCGTGGATCAACAACTCTATGCGTTGGGAAGCACGAATCGCATTTACGTTCTCGACACACTTTCCGGCGCAGCCACGCAAATGGGAACGACGGCTTTCAATCCGGCATTGAGCGGCACGACGTTTGGGTTTGATTTCAATCCCATGGCCGACCGCTTGCGCGTTCACGGCGATGATGAGCAAAACTTGCGTTTGAATCAACTCACCGGACAGCTTGCGGCGATCGATTCCGTTATCGATTTTGCCGCGGGAGATGCGCGCATCGGCGCGAATCCTAATCTTGCAGGCACGGCTTACACGAACAGCGTCGTGAATGCCACGACGACTTCACTCTTCGCCATTGATTCGGATTTCGATATTTTGGTGAGTTTGCCTTCGCCGAATAACGGCAGGTTGGTGAGCATTGGAACGTTGGGAGTGAATACCACGGATTTTGTCGGGTTCGACATTGCGGGCAACGACGGAACTGCGTACGCAAGCTTGACGGTTCCGCCTGCGGGAATTTCAGGTTTATATACGGTGAATTTAACCAATGGCAGCGCGTCGTTTCTCGGTATGATCGGAAACAACGCGCCGCTCTTGGGCATTGCAATCAAGCCGTGAGACGGAGCGCCGCATAACGGCCGCGACTCTTGTTGACGGCCTTGCTGGCTATTTGTCTGCCTTCGCTCGCTCCGCAAGCGCCGGCCAGTTTTTATCTGCGCTCGCGATATTCTCTATCTTTTTCTCAAGCCACTTGGCGCGCACTTCCATGTTGTAGTTGAGATAGAGTTTGCCATTGACGATCTCCCAGGCTTTGGGATCGACCGGCGCGGTGTAATTGTGCGCCACGGCCCACGCGCAATTGGCGTCATATTGCGGCGCGTATTTCTCCGGCGTCTTCTTGAACAATTCCAAATTCTCTTTGCTTTTAAAACGCCAGGTTTGAGCGTTCCAAACGTATTCGAATGCTTTGCTGCCCTCGGTCGCTTTGCTCACGGTGAAATAGGCCACGGGATCGTAACCCTTAATCGCCAATTTCGGAGAAGAACCGGCGAACGCCGCCAGGTTCAAACCGAGCGCGATTGCTACAAGTGCAGAGGCGAAGACTTTCTTTGACATCGAGTTTATCCTTTCGTTCTTAGATGATTTTGGAAGTTCCACATCATTGCCGCGCGCCGGTACGACGGTTGGTTCAGCCGCTCAATAACGTGACGATGATGGCATAAATGGCCACGAGCACAAAGAGAATTCCCGCGCCCAAGGCAATTCTGCGGAACGTCTTGCGCAGAGGCTCGTCCACGAGAAAGCTCACCAGCAATGACAATGCTCCGAGCGCGAGTGGAGCAAGCAAAATGAGATACGGCAACAGTTCCATATCGCTCGCTCCTAATTTTTGAAATAGACTCCGAGCGAATAGGAGGGCGCGGCCAAAACACTTTGCCCATACGTCGCGCCATCCACGCCCGCGGTGAGGCCGAAGCGCTGGTTGAATTGATAGAATAAGGACGGGCCGAGCGCGAGATAGCTCACGTTGTTGGCATACAATCCCCCCATGCCGCCGCGAATATTGTCTTCCCCATTTTTGAGCGAAGCCACGCCGACCATTCTCATCATGAGCGTGATACGATTCCAAAACGTGTAACCCAATTCCGCGGCGTAGCGCAACTCATCTGAAAAACCTTTTGTGCGATTGTTGAAACCCACTTCGCCGGAAAAGTACAGCGGCAGGGGATAAAACGAATGCCCCAGCTCCAACGCGAGCAATTGATTGAATTCGCCGTCGCCGGTGAGCAAGCCGCTCTTTTGTTCATTCTCACCGAGGGGCAAGCCAAGCATGACACGACCGCTCACCACCGTTGCTCCGGACTGCTTGAGACCAATGCGAAAACCCACATCGCTATCCGCAAAGCCGGAGGCCGAATCACCGGGAAAATATACAAAGCCACGGTCTCGACCGATTTGGCGATTGAGCGCGAGATGCTTGTAGAATGGCACATACGCAATAACGGTGAAGCGCTCTCTGAAGCCGTATTCGCCATAGAAGCTCATAGCGAAATCACTCAATGTAGGAATATCGATAATCTTGCCGTTCGGCTCAAAGTAACGGCGCGCGTGAATGTAACGGCCTTCGAGTTTGTAGAAGCCATGCCCGCGCGTTTGCGTCCATGCGCCGGCGCGCGCTTCGTGCTGCGTGCATGCCAACAGCAAAATGCCGCATGCGGTCATAAAGAATTTTCTCACCGCGATCTCCAATTCTCAAATTGCACACTAAAGTTTGAGTTTTGACTTCCTAGATCACCGCAACTGCGCATATCCGAACGTCGTGTTGAATGGCACACAATGAATGATGGCCCAATCATACGACGCCAAATTAACGTTGCTGGGGACGCTGTAGCTCTGCGCGCCCGTGGTCTTTTGCAGTTTGCCCAAATTGATGCTATTCGCACCTACAGAGTTCGTCGTCGAGAGAAAAACTTCCAAGCCTGGGCCGTTGCTGCTGGAAAAATCCGCGCCGAGCTTCAACACGAGACTGCCCTCCGGCTGTCGCTCCAAAGTTGCCGTGCCGCTGACATTATATGAAGTGTTCGGATTTCTGCTGAACGAGCCGCTGCGACTCGCGCTCACCACGCTCAAACGCACACCCGCACTGGCAATGCCTTCCACCTGCGCAAAGATATTTGCTTCCCCGGCAGCAAGCGCAGTCACCAAGCCGGAGCTGTTCACACTTGCAATGGTTGGAGCAGAGCTGTGCCATGTGAACGTCTTTCCCGAAAGCACTGCGCCACTCAAATTACGCGCACTCGCGGTGAGTTGCAACGCGCCGCCAATGACAAGATTCCCGCTATCGGGCGTGACGATCACCGCCGCGACTTGATTGGAATCTGCAACCACCGTGAGCAAAGCCGGTTCGCTTGAGAGGCCGCGTGCTTGCGCAACGATGCGCGCTTGTCCGGTCTTCAAAGTCATGGCTCTGCCAGTCGCGTCAACAACAACAACCTCGGAATCAGAGCTCGACCAGTTGTAAACCAGGCCCGGTACATTGTTGCCGAGGCTGTCGAAATACGTGGCTTGAAAAATCGCCGTCTTGCCGGCTTGCAGAGCCAAATGCCTGGGTGTGACTTCAATGCGGGCTAACTCGGGCATGAGCGGATCGTCAATGTAATCCGTGCCCACGCAGCCCGATAACACGAAAAGGATTAAAGCAGAAAGGCCATGTCGAAGACGCATAATTTTGTTCCTTGCAAAGTGCTCTCTCGAAATTCCAGGTGACTGCGTATTTCAAACACCTCCGCTACAACGCTCTGAAATTGGTCTGTTATTCCTAAATCTTCTTACACACGAATAAAAGATTCTGCATCGCGACACCCCTGGAAATGCCCTTTCCTTACAATTGAAAAAATGTGCTAGCGTCTGTCGGCGTGCGTCCCCCCGGCTCCGTGTGCTGCCGGCAAAGCGCTGTGTTGTTCTTTGATTATCATTTAAAGCGGCGCCGGGCAGGCTCGCATCGTTTTTTTTTGCAGACTATTTTTGCGCGCGGTCCGAAAGCTTTGTAAGGATCGCACTTTCTCTGCGACGAAAGTTCAGAAAGCGATACTTCAACGTCTGCAACAAAGTTTTCGCAAGGCGCAGACAAAAATCAAATCATTCTTCATTCACCCCAATTTTTTGGAGGAGTACCATGCGTAGTTTTTCTCAAATGCTGTCGACCATCGTCGTTGGCCTCGCCATGCTGGTTTCGCTTAGTTTTGCGGGCGACAAAATGACGACGCACACCAGCGGCAAATTCGCGGGTCCCAAAGCCAACACCGGCACAGTCACACACTCCATCGAAAACGGCAAGAACGTGTTGGAAGTTTCTGCCGACTTCGTGGTTCCCGACACCCCGGATCCGCATTGGCAAGTCATCGACTCCAAAGGCAACGTCTATCTGCTGCAACGTTTCCCGATCAAGGGCGACGTCGTGAATCGCAAGATCACGCTGCCGGCGTACATCAAAGACATCGCCAAAGTGCAAGTGTGGTGCGCGTTTGCCGAAGTCGTGCTCGGCGAAGCCTCGTTCGATAAGACGGTATCTTTGTCCATGAAGTAGGCTTCCTCCTCCCTTTAGCTCACGCCGGTTGATTGAGTTATGCGCTTGGTCAACCGGCGTTTCTGTTTGGTTGGATTGGTGAAGTTTGGGATTGGTGGATAGATGGATTGGTGGATTGTTGGATTGGTGGAAAAGAAATTCCCCCTTGAGGGGGTTAGGGGGGTGTTGCTGTGAATCAAAAAACTCAAACCTCAAACCGGAGAACGAATCATGAAATCGCAAATAAAAATTCTCGCCGCGCTGTTGCTTGCGGCAGTAGCAACCGCTTCGGCGCAGCAAATCGCCGAGAAGCAAACGCTCACGCTCGCGGGCGCAAAGAAGGCCATCGCCGCGGCCGTGGCGAAAGCAAGAGAGTTGAATGCTCCCGGCGGCGTGATCGCCGTGGTCGATGACGGCGGCAATTTGATGGCAGTGGAGCGTCTCGACGGCACGTTTGCCGCGGGCGCGAATATTTCCATCGGCAAAGCGCGCACCGCCGCAATTTTCAAACGGCCCACAAGCGTGTTTGAAAAAATCATTCGCGAAGGCCGCACGCCCATGGTGGCGCTGAATGACTTCACGCCTTTGCAAGGCGGCGTCCCCATTGAAGTGAGCGGCCAAATCGTGGGCGCGATTGGCGTGAGCGGCGCGGCCAGCGCGCAACAAGACGAAGAACTGGCCCTTGCCGGCGCGAACGCATTGAGCGCGAGCACTAACGGCGCAGCGCAAATGTCATCCGTCACTTTCTTTGACAACAAAACCGTTGCCGCCGCTTTTGTGAAAGGCCAACCGTTGCTCGAAAATGGCGAATACAAAATTCACGCGAGCCATCGCGATGCCGCAGGCAAAGCCGAAGTGCATGAGCATGAGACCGACATCATCTACGTGCTCGAAGGCACGGCCACGTTTGTCACCGGCGGCAAAGTGGTCGGCGGTGAAATGACCGGCCCCGGTGAAATTCGCGGCGCGAGCATTGAAGGCGGCGAAGCGCGCAAACTGGTGAAGGGCGACGTCATCATCGTGCCCCAAGGCACGCCGCATTGGTTCAAAGAAGTCAAAGCCCCGTTCAATTATTACGTGGTGAAGTCGATCAACTAAAGAGTGAAGTCGGGCATGGGCAAAAGCGTTGAACACGTTAGGAAGTCATCGCGCTTCGCGTCGTAGTATTGTATCTTTGATCGCCGTTCTCGTCGGCGCCTCGCGGCCGTACTGCGAAGCGGAAAAAAAGCAAACGCAATCGACGACGACAAGCAACTTGCTGCTGAATTGCGAAAAATTCGCGCAGCAAGTTTCTTTCTTGCGCGAAGCGGTCGCCGGCTTGCGGAATCGGCACAAATAGCGTATATTGCAATAAGGATTTGTTCATGCGAAACCGGCGCACAGACCTCTGCTGACACGTTATGGCGTGAAAATCCCGCGTATGCCAAATAAACAAGCGAAAGCTTAAACTTGCCACTCCGCAATCAAGAGGATCTCCTAATGGCCTACAATGAAATTCTCGCGCAGCGCGTCAGGGAAGCGTTGGCGCCGCAGCGCCAAGTTGAAGAAAAGAAAATGATGGGCGGCTTGACGTTCATGGTCAATGCCAAAATGTGCGTCGGCATTTTGGGCGATGATTTAATGGCGCGTATCGATCCGGAAGTTTATGAAACGGCCTTGACGAAGAAAGGCTGCCGCGAAATGGATTTCACCGGCAAGCCGATGAAAGGCTTCGTGTTCATCAATCCGGAAGGCACAAAGCGAAAGGCGGACTTGGATTATTGGATCGGGCTGGCGCTGGCATTTAATAAAAAGGCAAAAGCCTCAAAGCAGAGAAAGAAGAAATAGACAGCGCGCGGCAACTCTTGTTCGCGGCTCATCGAACAATCGGGAATTGATAGAACACCGCGGCCATGAATTGCGGCGCAGCAGGAAAGTCCTGGCCGCGAAGCGGCAGGCGAATCGAGGTTTCGAATTGGAGCGCGGCGTATGGCGCCACCAGGAGCGCCGGAGCAACCGTCAATAACTCGCGCTGCTCCAATAGCGGCGCGCGATTGAATGTGAGCTGCGGCCGCCGGCCGCGCAGCCAATCGACGCTGCTCTTCAGCGTGACGCGCGAAAAAATCTCATAGCCCGCTTCGGCTTGCAGCACAAATTCATCGGCCACGGTCTGATCGAAATTCGGATTGTCCGTGCGCCACCGATAACCCGCGCCGAGGCTCGCATATCCGCGCAACGGCCAAAGCGACCTGCTCACTTCGCCGAACATTTCAAAATCCCATTGCCCTTCGCTGACGTTGACGGCCTCGGCATCTACCGTGAATTTTCCAGTCGGACTCTTGGCTGCGAGTGTGAGGCTTGCCACAACCGGCTGTTGCACCAAACGAAGCTTGGCGAAAAAACGAACGTCGCCAATGCTGTTGCGGCGCTGCCGCTGCGGATCGGCAAGATTGGTGAAGCGCAAACTATAAAATGGAATTTGCGCGCCCACTTCAAGCCCATCGACCACGCCATATCTCGCTTCCGTGAAAATCGCGAGCGCCTCGCTTTCTCCGCCAATGAATGGATCAAACGGCGCGCGATGCCCGGCTGCGGTGCAACCCGCTTCGCGAAACGCGGGCGAGAGCGCGTCTTGTTCCGTGCAAAAGCGGCTATCCGCGGCTTGATAAAAAATCGCGGATTTGAGCCACAGCCTTTTTTTCGGCAACGTCCACGCGCCAGCAAAAGTTGATCCCGTCAAAGCGAACAACAGTGATACCAAGAGTCCAATAAAAATGCTTTCTTTACAAAGGAAATCAAAGCTCTCACGCAAAGACGCAAAGGCGCAAAGATTTCGCAAAGGAAAACCCATTGCGTATTCTTTGCGTCTCGGCGTCTTTGCGTGAGATTTTGTTTTTTGCCTGCGGTGTGTCTGCGTTGAAAATGATTTCTTTGTCATCGACCTTCATTTTTTTATTCAAAAATTTCCGTTGACGGCCAAAACACCGACCACGCAAACCAGAAAGCGTTGTACGCCGGCACCTGTTTCAGCTTCGCGCCTGCCAGCGGGCCGGATATCGCCTCGCCTTTAATATTCCACACGCTGCCCGTCGCATCATCCGTCATCTGAAAAGGATTTGTGCTCGTCGAGGTGAAGAGCAACAGTTGGCCGTTGACGTTGCGCTCATACGGAATCGCCAGCTTCGCAGATAAATCCGAAACGACCACCACGCTGCGTCCGTTGACCGCGTCGTTGACGACCGGCTTGCCGTTGAGCTTGGAGAACGGATACGCTTTTTGCGCGTTGCCTTCGATGAGGCCGAGCACAATGTGTTTCGGTGGAAAACGCGTGTCGTAATTGCGCGTGCGCAGCGGAAAGAGCGGCGAAGTTTGCTCGGAGCGATAACTGCCGTAGGGATAGGCCGTGTAGTCGCGGCTGAAACCGGTGTTTGACGAAATGACGGTGGTGGCGGGATAAAGTTCTTTCCATTTCTCCCACGTGGTTTCGACCACGGGCAGCAACTCGAGGCGATCGACGTTGGCGCTGCGATCGGGCGCGCGGAAGAACAACCCGGTGCCGGTGAGCGGGCAAAACGTCATCATTACTTTTTGCCCGGCGATCTCGTCGTTGACGATCTCGTGCCACCACAAAATATTTTCCGGATAAGCGCGGGCCTCGCCGTTGATCACTGCGCCCAAAACGATATCGGTGTTGCGCACGTAGCTTGCTTCCGAAGAAGAGGGGGCGACAAACTTGGGATTGGTCAGCGCGGGAATGCCGTCACGCGGCACGCCGCCGGAAACCATTTGATTCGAAGGAAAAGTATTCCACGTGGGGAAATTGGCGGCGTCGGCGCGGGTGAAATACATTTGCGGAAAGAACTCGCTGCGGCTGCCGGAATTTTCGCGATCCCACATCACGAGATTGTTCTCGAACAATAGGCCGGAAACGCCGAAGCCGGCTTTGCCGGAGTTGCCAGTGGAGTTGTCGTCGCCCAAGGGATTGGCGCTGTTGTCGTTGTTGCAGGCGGCGCACAACGAGAGCGAGACAAGCAGGAAAGAGAGCAAATGTTTTTTCATCGGAAACCTCAGCAGCAAATGGGTGAGATGAATCGTTCCATGCTAGGCGCGTCGGCAGTTGGAGCGCTCGAATCGGCCAACACTTTTCGCAATGCCGCGCGGATCATTTCCTTGCTCGGCATGCCGGTATACTTGCCGCCGGCAAGATACACGCGGCACTGCATGCCAAAATCCGCGCGCTGCTCCGCGCTCGGATCAACGTCCATGCCGTTGATGCGAATGGTTGGCGAGCCGAGAAAGCGCTTGGCCACCGCCTCGTCGCGCGAATCGATGCGCATGTTGTGCAGCGTGACTTTGATCCGGTTTTCACGCAACACTTCGACCAGTAATTTCCGCGCCGCTTCCTGATTCGGGCAGCCGCGAAAATAGAGAAACTCGACGTGCAGGTTCATAAATTTTCCTCCGTGAAAAAGTTTTCCGTGGCGGCGATGAAGCATGGATTGATGGATTGTTGGATTGTTGGATTGTTGGATTGTTGGATTGTTGGATTGTTGGATCAATGGGTTTCCAATACTCCAACAATCCATCGATCCATTGATCCATCCATCCAGCGCTCCACCGATCCAATGACTTATTTGGGCTGTTCGCCAAACTTCAACACCTCCATCGGGCACACGGCGATGCAAATGCCGCATTGAATGCACGAGGTGTTTTTGTTTGAGAACTCCTGTTGATTCCTGGCGAACTGCATGACGTTGATGCCGACTTCGCAATAGCGCGAGCACTCGCCGCATTGGATGCACTTGTCGTTGCTGGTGATTTTGAGCTTGCCAAACCAATGCGAGAGCAACTCCATGTATTTCGCCAGCGGGCACCAGTAGCGGCACCATACTTTGCCGCCGAAAAACGGATAGAGCGTGATGGCGATAATGCCGACGAGCCACGTGTCCGCAAAGAGGCTGTACCAGCTTTTCAGCTTCCAGGGTTCGACGATGAAATTTTTCACGTCCAGCACGATCAACAGCGTGATGCCAATGGAGGCAAGCAGAATCGGCCAGTTCATGATTTCCCAGCGCCGGCTGCGCACGCCTTTGGGCGCGAGATGGCGCCAACGATCGCCAAAGGTTTCCGCCAGTCCGCCGCAAGAGCAAATCCACGTGCAATAACGCTTGCCGTGATAGCGCACGAAAATCGGCAGCGCCACAAACGCCAGCAGCGCGCCCCACACGACGAAGAACAACGGCGGATTGTCGAAGAAGGTGTTGAAGAACAGCGGCCACGCGAAAGTGAGGCCATACCAGCGCCAATAGTTGGGATCATTGAAAAGGAGATGGTAAATCAATTCGGGCAGCGCATAGAGCAAGACGACTTGCACGCTGATCAGCGAGAGAAAACGATAACGCTGATATTTGTTGTTCTTCCCCCATTTGATCATCGCCGGAATACCGAAGCCGAGCATGAGCAGCGTGTACAGCGTGCCGTACCAAAAGCTCGGCGAAACGCCCCAAAGCTGATAGCTTTCTTGCGGCAACAAAGTGAACGGCCAAAAATAACCTTTGATCGCATACACCGAATAGACGATCACAAACGACAGCGCCAGCATCAGCCACCGTGAGACATCCCACTGCGCCTCGAGCTTGATGCCGGCGTCTTTGAAAAATTTGGTCGGCAATTCCTGGCCGATCATGACAAACACGTGATCGTTGGCGACCTCCATCCGTTGTCCGCTGCGCTCGAAAATCACTTTGTCGTCGGTGATTTCCTTGGTGACCGCATTGAAGTGAATGGCGAGCTTGCCTTGCTGCTGCGCTTGTAACATGCGCTCGACGTATTCTTTATTGGGAAAAACGAATTCGCTCTCCCAAACGAGCATGGTCACTTCATTGTGCTCAAAGAGCGCCAACACCGCCTCCGCTGCCACATTGCCGCCGCCAACGACGACGATTTTCTTGCCGCGAAACTCTTCCGGATTGCTGAGATAGTTGGAGACTTTCTTTTTATTCTCTCCCGGCACGTTCAGCCGCCGCGGGTTGCCGAACTTGCCGATGGCAATGGCAACATTCTTCGCGCGGTATTTTCCTTTGTCAGTATGCACCGTGAACACGCCGTTCTTCTCGATCTTTTTGAGCGATTCGCGGCCGCGCAAGTTCAAACCGGTTTCGCGCACCTGCCCGTTCCACTTTTCGAGCAGATCTTCTTTGGTGCTTTTCGCCGGCAGCCAGAGCGGCCCGGACATCGGCTGCGCGATCGGCTCGCCGTAAATCACTTTGCCGCGCGGAAAAATGCCGATGGTGTTCGCCACTTCGCCCTGCTCGATCACCGTGTATTTCAGGCCTTTTTCATGCGCTGCAAAAGCCGCAGAGAGGCCCGCCGCGCCCGCGCCGGCAATCACCACGTCATAAACTTCGCCGTCTCGCACGCGCCCGTTCTCTCTTTCGTCCACTCGCCCATTCATATTCGAGGCAAGATGATGGATCACCGCCGTGCCCTGCTCCGCCGCGGTTTTAATCAACGGTGCGCCTGCCAAATCGCCGATGATATAAAGTCCTGTGACGTTCGATTGAAAATTTTTGTCCAACACCGGCCTGGGCAAAACGCCTGGCTCGGGTTTGCCTTTGATCAGCTCAGTGAAAAAATTTCGGACGACTTCTGTTATTGCCGTTGCCAACGTATGCCTCCTCTTTTTCGCATTTTAGGAATTACGCCAGTGCGCCACCACAGCTTGAGCCGGCGCCCGCCGTGCACGCAAAACAATGATCGCCGGTAATGATGGGCCGGTCCACGACTTGCTCTGGATCAACGTCCCACAGATATAGTGGGCGGCCATTGCCCAAACGCAGACCGAGCATTTGGTTGAAGTCGCAGTCGTAAACCTCGCCGTGCCAATCGACGCTCAACATGGTGCGGCACATCAGGTTCGCCACGGTATCCGGATTGAAGGCGTTGCTCAACAATTCCTGGTATTTTTCGAGCTGGCCCGTGCGCTGCAGCCAGGCGGCGAAGCGCGCGATGGGAACGTTGACCAGCGTGTAAAGGCGGTTGAAGACAATGCCGAAATGCTGTTCCAATTCTTTCTTGTAAGCGGCTTCCAATCCGGATTGCGACCCCGGCAAATGCGCTCCGAGCGGATTATACACCAGGTGCAGCAGCAAGTTTTCATCACGTCCGTAACCGAGGGCATTCAACCGTTGCAAGCCGCGGATACTTTTTTCAAAAACGCCGCTGCCGCGTTGTGAATCCACGTTGGTTTGCGAATAGCACGGCAGCGACGCGATGATCTCGACCCGGTGGTGCGCCAGAAACTCCGCCAGACTTTCCTGCCCCGGCTCGAAAAGAATCGTCAGGTTGCAGCGATCCATGACGTGACGCGCCGGCTCCAACGTTCTTACGCGCTCGACCAGGTAGCGAAAATTGGGATTAATCTCAGGCGCTCCACCCGTGATGTCGACCTTCGGAATATCCGTGCGTGACAGCCACGCGATAATGCGATCCATGGTGTCGCGCGTCATGATCTCAGTGCGCGCCGGTCCGGCATTGACGTGGCAATGCGAGCACGTCTGGTTGCACTTCTTGCCGACATTGATTTGAATGACTTGCGTCCGCTCGCGGCCCAGGCGCATTGCATGATGTCTCAGGGTTTGTTGGAAATGGTTCATGACCTCGCCTCTCCCATTCAGATCAATGTGATGTCTGGCATGACGAGGCAACAGTATTTCGTTTTGCATTTTCTTCCCTTCAACTAAAAATTTTGCGCAGTCGCTGACTTGTCAATTTTTGCTTATTCGGCTCTTAAGAAAATTGCGTCGCGTGGCGGAAACGTCAATCACCGTCTGCATCATCTTGCCGCTGCGTAGAAAATTCACCGGAATCTGATCCAGTCCGGCGAGGCGGCTGCCCTCGCGCACCAGGCATTCACTGTGGCAAGCCTCCTGCGTATTGAATTCGACGATCAAATCGCCGCCGAGCAGGATTTCTTGTCCGAGAATCTGTGCCGGAACTTTCCCACCGCGCAATCCGGCTTTGTCTGCCGGGCTGCCCTTGGCGACGTGCTGAACCAGCAGGCCTCCTTCGACGTTGAGATTGAGGATCTGTCTGAGCATGTCTGCATCCAGAAAAACTCCCTCAATGCCCATCCATGGGCGATCTTCCAGGGCTAGCAGTTGTTTGGCGGTGTTGATGGCCACAACGAATCCCAATCCCTGAAAACCGCCGGACTCGGTGAGAATGCGCGAGGCGATGCCAATTACCTCACCTCGCGAATCGAATACCGGTCCGCCGCTGTTGCCCGAGTTGATGGCGGCATCGGTCTGTATGAACTCGATGAGAATCGTGCCGTCATACAGCCGTCCAAATTCACGGAAGCCGCTGATGTGTCCGGCGGAAAACGAACTTTCAAAACCATAAGGCGCACCGATGACGTAAGTTGCCTGGCCAATCGCCAATTGATCAGAATCGCCAAGATTGGCATGTTTGAGCTCCGGCGCCGGTATCAGCAGCCGCACCAAAGCAATATCAGCGCTGGACTCGCTGTAGATCAGCTCAGCCGGTCTCAACCTGCCATCCTGAGTTTTCACCAGAATGCTGTCAGCGCCTTCCACAACGTGAGCGGCGGTGAGCACGTGGCACTCCGGCGAAATCAACACGCCGGTGCCGAGGCCCCGCTCCCCCAACAAACCTTGCGGCGTGAGCATTTGCCGCGAAGTAAAAATCGTCACCACGGTCGGCAAGACTTCGCGATAGAGCTTTGCCGCACGCGCCTCTTCCCCGGAAAGATGCTTCGCCGGCAGATGCAATTTGGGTGTGGCATGTTCCTGCCCACAGGCCGGGGCAAATTCCAACGCGCAAAGCAAGGCAACTGCGTTTGTGGTGATGACTTTCTTCAAGGATTCACTCGAGCTGTTTCAACGTTGCCAAAATATTTTCCACGCTTGTCCGCTCTTTGTAATTCTCATGCACCTCGCGAAAGCGAATGACGCCGGCCTTGTCGATGATGATCGTCGTGGGATGCGGAATGACGTCCTTGTTGTAAACTTCATAAGCTTTCATGACAACCAAGTTTTGATCGGAAGCAAGCGGAAAAGTGATGCCCAAATTTTCGTGCCACTTTTTGGCTTCTTCCGGTGGATAACCGTGAATGCCGATGAGCATAGCGTCGTACTTTTCAATCTCCGAAAGGCTCTTTTGCAACTCACCGAGTTGCTTCTTGCACCAGGGTCACCAGGAGCCGCTGCGGAAAAACTCCAACACGACGTTATTCCTGCCGCGAAAATCAGCGAGGCGAATTTCTTTGCCCTCGGCGTTGATCACGCGAAAGCCCGGCGCCGTGCTGCCGACGGTCACGTCAACCGGCGCGTTGTTCGCGGGGAATTCGTCGGGGAGATCGATGGCAAGCGCGCCGGCTTTTTCATCGAATTCCCAAGTGCCGCCAACGCTGGTGAAAAAGGCTTCGGCGGATATAAAAAGTTGGCCGCCTTTCTCACGCGCTTCTTTTTCGCCGATGGTGAAGGGAAGACATGCGGTTTCGGTGCAGAGAATGGCCAGATTGCTTTGGCGCTTGAGGGCAAACCCCAGCGCCTGCGCCACGCTCTGCGCTTCGAGAAAAAGTGCGCCTTCTTCTTTGTGCGCGGCAATCGACACGGCTTTGGCTTTGCCGTTCAGCACGATTTTTTTAACCACGACCTCGCCGCTTGCGAAAGTCGCGTTGGTTGCCATGAAGATGAGCATGGCAACAGCCAGGCAAGTTTTGTTCATGACCTCTCCCGTAATTTAGTTCACGCGCAATGGATTCGAAAATTCATCATCTATCCAAACCAACTTTCTGTAATCAAAATTCCCCGATTCGGCTACGTTGAAATTGACGATCTGAAAATACGGACTCAGCTCGAAGTCGCACGGCCTGATCTGTGAGTAATGGCGCTGTTTGACCGAATAGTGCCCGCGGTCATCGCTCGGGCTGCCGTTCGGCGGCATGATGAAAAGAGGCATAATCGGGTAACGCACTTTTTGAAAGGCTTTGGCGATGTGGCCGGAGCATGTGACTTGAAACTCGCTGCACTCGCCGAGACAGGCCATCAAGTTTCGCTTCCGCAATGGCCCAATTTCGAATGGCAACATTTGCACGGCCAAATCAATGATATTGCGCTCATCATAACTTTTGCCGAGATCGCCGATCACCGTTTCAATAACCGTCTGCAAATCTTCCGGATGAATTTTGAAAGGCCGGCACAGGCGGAGATTGTACGCCTCGTATTTCGCCAGCGGAGTGGCCACCACGCCGACGCCGGGCAACGCTTCAATGATCAACCGTTCCGCCTCGGCGCCGAATTTTTGCCGGATATTTTCGGCCTCGTGCGGCGGCGATTTCAGCAAAGCCTCGCCGACGTAAAGCGCGGCATGGCTCCATAGGCTGCTGGTGAAAATCTTGATCAATCGACTGATATGCTGTTTGCCTTCCACCAACACCACGTCGCCGGGGCGAATTTGCGCGAAGAGCTGCTCGACGTTGTTGGGAATGCGCATCTCATATTGCGCCACCTCGTGGTTCAATTTTGCGGCGACGCGCGTTTTCAATTTATCCATGAATTTCACGGCTGCCGGAATTTGATCGGAGTGGCATGCTTTAGCTTTACAGAACTGAAGTCTTGCGCTCTGTTCCTACAATTTGCGAGGCACTCAATTTGATATGAGTCCGGATGGGGCCGTGCATAGTCGTGCCGAGGGGTTTTGGCCCCATCCGGAGGGCGAGAGGTGAATCGCAAGTGACGCAAGGAGGCGGTTGCGTCGTTTTGAACTCAACAATTATAACAAAAGGCCGGCCGCCAAAAAGTGGCGTGTCGGCGACATTCTGCAAAGAGGTGATTAATTCTGTCATAAAAGATACATCACCCCGAGGTGAAACCCGATGTCCGGCGAATTGTTGTATTGGGCATAATTCTCAGTGAGAGAAAAAGTCCAACGCAGCGACTGCCGATAATCCATTTTGACGCCCACGGTGATCTCGTGCGACACTTTCCCGATGGCGGAATTGGTAGCGCGCGTGAGCACGTTGGAGCTGGCCAGGTTCTGGATAATAAGCGAGGCGTTTTTTCCGACCAAGCGCTCGTAGCTAAGCAGAACAGAATAAATTGGCGAAAGGTTCAGCTTCGGCGCGAGCTGCCATTTGCCCGGCACGACGGCGCCAACATTGAGATGCAAACAGCTTTGGGCAAAAACTTTGGAAGCAATCAAGCTGAGTCCATAGTCCACCGAACCGCTGCCGCGCAATTTTTGCGGATCACCGGTCGGCAGCTTGACGGCCACTCGCGTCGTAAGTATCGGCCAAACTCCGCTGCTATGAAGCAGGCGAAATTTTGAAGACAGTACGAGATCGCCCAGGCCAATGCCATCGAGATCATCCGGCCCGAGATAAAGAAACTGCCGGTCAATATAAAAGAAAGCTTCGGAAGTGTTTCTGCGGAAATCCGGCCGCGAGTCATCAGGAAATCCGAAAGTGCTATGAAAGCGTTCAATCACCGGATCCAAAAAACCGCCATCGAAACGCAAGAACGGAAGTTCCGCTTCGAGCATGACGGCATCGGATAAACCGTAGCGCACGTTCCATGACCAGCGCTCGGTCTCGGTGTCGAAAAGAAACAAATCTTCATCCGGTCGTTGCTGCGCTATTTGCGCGGCGGCCTCGCGAGCCAAAACGCCGCGGCCATCCTGCGGCTGAAGATGCCTGACGATGCCGCCGGACTTGACAAACGTGTTTGAATGTGAATAGTAAAGATCGAATTGAAACGCCTGTCGCTTCATGAACCGGTTGTCATCGGCCGCAAATCCGAGAAACAGCAAGTTGAGGGGAAATTGATTGCGAATCCGGATGGGGCCGCGGCTAACGGCGCCGAAGTCATCCTGGCCCCACCCGGGAGTCACGTAAACGACAAGGAACATCACCAGTGACACGAGGAGGAGGTTGACTCGTGCTCTCACACCGGGATGGTTGTCTTTCACTTTGCATGCCATATGTTTATTTTGCTTTTGATGCAAGGCAGTCATTGACGGCGCCTCCACCAGACAAGAGCAATCGTAATGACCCAAGCAGGCGACACAATCGAGACGACTGATATCACGTGCTTGTCAAAAACACCGCTCGCTGTCGGCAGCAGTCCAAGATGAAATTCAGGCCGTGTCACGGTTTTTGTTTGCGAGGCTTCTTCGTAAAAGCCGGCCGCGGCCAGCGGATCATTCTGATCCACCGGCGTTTCGACCTGCTCGATCACCTCAAACTTGGTGTAGTAGTCGCCGCCGGTCATCTGCCAGGTGATGAGCGTTGCGAGCGTGACCAGCGCCGCTGAAACGAGGATGATTTTTGTTTGCTTGGCCATGGCTAAATGCTTGGGTTTTGCGGGCTATGAATTACGTTTTATCCGAGTTTTGCACAGACCATTGTGTTGAAGGCGCGCTTCCGGCAAACTCCGTTAGGAGTGAAATGTTTCTAGCAAACGCCCGCACAAAATCTGAACAACTCCGTTAGGAGTGGAATGTTTGATTTCGGAACGCAAGCTGCGCCAATTCAACAAAATTTACATGCCACTCCTTTGTTTGTGCCATTTGGCAATGACTGATTTTTACCGTTCCGA
>JBBILN010000069.1:0-39164 GCA_037444905.1 bacterium
ATTTTCATTGAAAACACAAAGCTTAACCCTGACAACTGCGGAAGTTGGGCTAGTGGTTTTGACAACATATCGTTTTGTCTTTTTCAAGGCGTAGGCAAAACGATTCCTGGCAATGCCATTCAACCTCATCTTCACATCTCGAAGTTGGTCCCACAATTCTCATCAAGCTGTATCTTTATTGGTGGACATTAAATATCTTGATTCCATTTGTTCACACCAAAATTCATTTTTAGTAGGCAAATTCATTAAAAAACCGTGAGAAATCAAAATAAATCTTGACTTGTCCCGGCTTTTTGGTTATCATATGGGTGAAAGTGGATAAAAGTGAATAGAAGTGGGTAAAGTTGGGGAAAAAGGATCGAGATCCGTGGTCGAACTGTCTGAAATCATCCCAAAGTTTTACGGGCGCTTCAAGCAAACTCTCGATGATAAAGGCCGCGCGGCAATACCGGCGAAGATTCGAGAAATTGTGGAACTATTGGATATGAAGACGCTCATGCTAAGGCTCATCGAAAAGCCGAACGCGACCCTCATTCGCGCCTACCCCATTGCGTACTTTCGCGAAAAGATCCTGCCCATGGCTTCCAATTTTGATGAAGAATCCGAAACGGGAATTTATAAAATGCAATCCGTGCTCGCGTATTGCCATCAAGTGCGGCTTGATAATCAAGGGCGCATCAACTTTCCACCCGAGCTGTTGCAGTCTGCGAAAATCACCAAAGAAATGCGGTATATCGGCATGGGTGATTTCTTCGACATTTGGGACGCGGGCTTATATGATAAGTTTGTCGAAGGTGGAAAGAGCGAACAACTGCAGGCATAATCGTGGAACTTGAGGAACGTGGAAGAATGTTGTGGCGCGCATTTCATTACAGCACGGCGAGTTTCACTTGCCGGTTTTGGTTGAAGAGGTTGCGGGTTACTTGCTGCAACCGGCAACGCGCGTGATCGTCGATGCGACGCTCGGCGACGGCGGCCACAGTCTCGCGCTGCTTGAAAGGGGAGAGGCGCAACTTAGAATTATCGGACTCGATGTCGATCCCGAGTCTTTAAGAATAGCACAACAGCGTTTGGCGTCATATCAATCGCAATGTTCTTTGATCAAAGGTAACTTCCGGCACATTGCCAGCCTCTTGGCTTCTGTGGGAGTAGCAACTGTTGATGGCATCCTCGCCGATTTGGGCATTTCTTCCCGCCAAATCGACGCGCCGGAACGTGGCTTGAGTTATCTTGAAGAGGGCCCGCTGGATCTACGCCTAGATCCTTCCCTCCCTCACTCCGCGGCGGAGTTAATCGCGACTCTGGAACAAGACGAACTGGTGCGTCTTCTGCGGGACTATGGTGAAGAGCAGCGGGCCAAACCCATCGCACGCGCGATCGTAAAGGAACGATGTGTACGAGCGATCGGGTCGTCTACTGCGCTTCGCAAAATTATCGAAGGCGTCGTGCGCGGCCCTCTTCAGATTAAATCCGTAGCTCGGGTCTTTCAAGCCCTGCGCATTGCCGTGAATGATGAGCTCGGCGCGTTGCGCGATTTCTTGCAACAAGCTTTCAGCGCTCTCGCGCCATACGGCCGGTTATGCGTGATCAGTTACCACTCGTTAGAAGATCGTATCGTCAAAGAATACTTTCGCAGCGTGGCCAAAGCCTGCACGTGCCCGCCCGAGTTTCCGGTGTGCGTGTGCGGCAAGAAGAGCGAAGCTCTCGTGCTCACTTCCAAGCCCATCACGCCGAGCGCGGATGAAATCAAACGCAACTCACGAGCACGCAGCGCAAAGCTGAGAGTGTTGCAGAAGCGAGCATGAACAAAAAACGAATGGCAGAAAAATGGAGGACAGAAAGATAAGGCAAGGCTTGTTGGTGAAATTGATGAGGCAGGAATTGATAAACCGCTTTTGTTTTTCTGTCCTCCATCTTTCTGTCTTCAAAGCTTTTTTATCAAGCATATGAAGCCATCACCGACACGCGCCGCAACTATGGCCTCGCCGCGCTTTCAAACGAAAGCCGTTTCCGCGAAAGCGAAAAACGTTCGTTCGAAATCTCGCACGCGACCGGCGCACAAGGCTTCTCGCGAAACCAAAACTCTCTTCCTGTTCTTGGCGCCCTTCGCGCTTCTGCTGTTTTTGGGTTTATTACTCATCGGGCTGCGAGTTGGAGTTGAGCAACTGGCGAATGAAGTCGCAACGCTGGAGGCTCAAAAAATCCAATTGGAGGAACAAAACAATCGTCTGTTGGCGCAGGCTGAGCAACTTGCCGGTTATGCCCGCATTTCGCGCATTGCGCAAGAGCGGCTGGGCATGATCAGTCTCGCGCCGCGTTTGATTGTCGTTGCGCCGGAATGATGAATCGAAGCCTCACCACCACACGCGCCGCCGCGCTGCAAAAATCGCCCACACGCAAACCTTCTCGCTCGTATCGTGTGGCGATGGTGGAAGGTTTTTTTTTGCTCTTCGGAATGTGCCTCGTCGGTCGATTGATTTACATTCAAGCGTTGCAACATGGCAAATATCAAAGCCTGGCCAGAATGCAGCACCACACCGCAGTCCCAATCACCGCGCAGCGCGGCGTGATTTATGACCGCAATCTCAACTTGCTCGCGCTGAATGAAGCCTGCATTTCAATCGGCGTGGATTTACGGCAAGTCAAAGACCGCCGCAAGCTTGCGGACAAAATCGGCAGAATCATCGGCGAGCCTGCTTCGAAGCTTTATGAGCGCATGAAAACCGACCGCTCGTTTGTGTGGCTCAAGCGCCGCGCTGACGCCGATCTTGAAACCAAAATTAAAGCGCTCAAGCTCGATGGCATTCGCATTGAGAAAGATGCGCGCCGCCGTTATCCCCACAAAGAAATCGCTGCACATGTTTTAGGCTTCACCGACATCGACAATCGCGGCATTGCCGGCATCGAGCAAATGTGCGACTCACTGTTGGCCGGAAAAGATGGCCGCCGCTTCATGCAGCGCGACGCTATCGGCAATCAGTTGGCAAATCCCGGCTCGCCCGACGTGCCCGCAGTCAACGGCAAAAGCGTTGTGCTCACGATCGACAACATGATTCAAACCATCGCCACCGAAGAATTGCGCCTCGCGATGGATCAATTCGACGCGAGCAGCGGGATGGTGCTCGTTACGCGACCCATGACCGGCGAGATTCTCGCGATGGTGTGCGAGCCAAGTTACGATCCCAATCAACCGGCGCATTATTCCAACGCGACACGTCGCAATCGTCTCGTCACCGATCTTTTCGAGCCGGGCTCGACTTTCAAGCTCGTCACGTTTGCGACCGTGCTACAGGAAAAAATCAAGCACCCTTCGGACATCATCTTTTGTGAGAATGGCGCATACAAATACATGGGCCAAACCATTACCGATCACGGCGAACGTTATGGCAACTTGACCGTGCGCGAAGTACTCTCGCATTCGAGCAATATCGGCACGTTCAAACTTGCCAAAGCCGCGGGTTCGGAAAAAATTTATCGCTACGCGCGCGACTTTGGTTTCGGCATGTCTACGGGCCTCGGCGAAGGCGAAGTTAATGGCGTGCTCAAGTCCCCTTCGGAATGGTCGGGCTTCACCATCGCCGCAATGGCCATGGGTTATGAAGTCTCGGTCACAGCGCTGCAAATGGCCATGGCCTACGGCGCGATCGCAAACGGTGGCTTGTTGCTGCAGCCCAAACTCGTCGCCGCGGTCGGCGATGCTCCTGATGACATGGAGCGGCTCGATGAGGCGCAGATCGTGCGTCGCGTGCTCTCTTCGGAAACTGCACGCACACTTTCAACTATGCTCGAAAGCGTGGTGCGCGAAGGCACTGCCACGAATGCGAAGATCGAAGGCCTGCGCATCGCGGGCAAAACCGGCACCGCGCGCAAGCCGCTCATGGGTGCGCGCGGTTATTCGCGCAGTGATTATATCGCTTCGTTCGTCGGTTTCTTTCCCGCGGAGAAGCCGAGCCATCTTGTGTTTGTGATGTTGGAAAATCCGCGCACGACTTATTGGGGCGGCATGGTTGCCGCGCCGACTTTCAAGAATATCGCGCAGCGCATTCTTGTCGCGCAAGCGCAGCCCAAACATTCGCCGCAATTCACGGAAACTTTCACGCCCAACTCTCGCGAGACGATTATGGAAACGCGCAACCTCGTAGTGCCCGATCTCACCAATCGCCAACGCACCGTTGCTGAAAAAATGCTCGATGAACTCGGACTCGAAGCCGAATGGGACGGCGAGGGCGATTTCATTCTCGGCCAAATGCCGCCCGCAGGTTCCGCGGTTTTTCCGGACGCGAAAGTGACGCTGCAACTCTTCGAAGTAGCGCCGCGCGCGAAACAACAAATGCGCATGCCGCAACTCGTCGGCCTCTCGTTGCGCCAAGCCTTGCAGCAACTCTCTTTGCTCGGCATCGATGCGCACGTCGTCGGCAATGGCCGCGTCACGCAACAACACCCCGCCCCTGGCGCCGCGATCTCTTCGAGCACCCGCTGCGAATTGCGCTGCCAAGTGAAGATGCCCGTGGCGAGAGAGGTGGTGGTGCAGTGATGATTAGATCTTTAAACAATGTCGCACGATATGTACGAAATTGAGAGGTGTGGATATGTGGTGGTGGACTTTTCAAAAACTTTCTCGAAAGCTGCGTTCTAAGGATTATTCAATTCAACATCAGGCAATCAACAGACTTGGTGTTTTGGGAAATAAACGTGCATTGGAGTTGTTGATTGCAATAGTTCAAGATGTATCGAAGGAAAGTGATGATGATACACGAGCAACTGCAGTAAACGCGCTAAGTCGGATTGGAGACTCTAGGGCTATTGAACCACTAATAGGAGTACTTGACAATTGGCAGCGGTATCAGCCAAAAGTAGAAAATGCAGTTGTTCGCGCTTTAGTAAAATTCGGTGATGCCTCGATTCCGCACTTGGTGGAGTCTATTAAAACTAATAAATCGGGTCTGAAAAAATCAGCCGCACAAGTGCTTAAAGCGCTAAATTGGCAACCTCAAGATGATGTTCAATACGCATTTTACCTCATAGCACAAGAGGCATGGCAGCAGGTGATTGCTCTAAGAGCATCAGCAGTCGAACCATTACTAGTAGCATTAGGTGACGACAAGGAAAAGATACGAAAAGCGGCGTCAAATGCTTTGGGAGAAATTGGAGACAAACGCGCTATAGAATCTCTCATTGTTACTCTTGAAGACAAATACGGCGATGTCCGTAAGGCGGCTGCAGATGCATTAAAAATGATTGAATGGCAGCCAAACAATGATATACAACACGCTTGGTTCGCTGCTGGATTGGGTTTGTTTGATGACTTGATGAGGCTAGGGCCTTTGGCTGTCGCTCCATTAATTAAGCAATTCAAAGACCCACCTTTTACAATACAGCAGAGTAGAGTTAATTTACAAATACAAGCTGCCAATTTATTGCTAACCATACTTAAGCGCTCAATGTCTGATATTACCACAGATAATTTACGCATTGTCTCTAAACTAGATGATATAACCGACACTGATTTAGTTCTCGGTGGAGAGTCCAGTTATGAAATTTTCAACAGACGATATGAGACGCGCTGTGTTTATAAATGTACAGAATTAAGGCAGCTAGCTATCCAGGAGTTGATGCGTCGAGGAGTAAATGTTGAGATATAAATTGGTTGGGTGAAATCAAAATACAAACCCACCAGGAATTAGGCCGATTAGCTCCGAAGGAGCGCAATGCGAAAGCGAAGGGCAACGCCCTGGAAACGAGCAACCCATAAAATGCGCTAGCCCCAACGGGGCGCAATGGTTTTCGCCATGCAACGTTTGCCCAATAACCGCAACGCCGCCCCTTCTGGGCTATTCGAATTTGAATTGAACACGTTCCCAGGGCGTTGCCCTGGGCTATCGCATCTCGCGCCGTTGGCGCAGGCGACAATACCCAATTTTGCAAACGAGCGAGCGAAGTCGGACTTTGCAGTTGCTCATTTGAAAAAAGACTTGAGCATTGAGTAAGGATTCAATCTCGCACCGTTTTGCAAAGTCCGACTTCCCTGTGATCTCGGCGAAACTCAGCGGCAAAGCTCTTCCGCCGAAACGCGCCGAAGTCACCGAGCGTCGCCAAAAAAAACTTTGGCAGAATGATTTACCAGTTGGATTGTTTCAAATCAATCTGCCGACAGATATTCTGTCATCAGCATGCACTTGGGTATCATGCTCGTTCTGAAAAATATTCTTTCTGAATGATAGCGAGGTAGATATGGCCCTCATCCTCACACTCGGCGAAATCGTTCGCGCGCTTGGCGAAGGCGCGCAATATGTCGGCGAGCAAGCTGTGCTCACGCGGCGGGCGACCGCGCTTTCTACGGACTCGCGGGCGTGCGGCGCGGAGGCGTTGTTCGTTGCCTTGCGCGGTGATCGCTTCGATGGCCATAACTTCATCGCCGATATTTTTGCCAAGCAAGCGCTCGCGGCTATAGTTGACGCGCAATGGTTTCAATCTAACCAAAAAGCTTTGGGCAATTTTATCATTGTAGAAAACACGCTTGCGGCATTGCAAAAGATTGGGAGCACGATACGCAAACGTTGGGGCAAGAACATCGTCGCCATCACGGGCAGCAACGGCAAGACGACGACCAAAGAGATGATCGCTTCCGTGTTGCAGCAAAAATTTTTCACGCACAAAACCACGGGCAATCTCAACAACCATATCGGCGTGCCGCTCACATTGAGCGAGTTGACGCACAGCCCCGAGATCGCTGTAGTGGAAATGGGCACCAATCATTTCGGCGAGATTGCGGCGCTGTGCGAAATCGCCGCGCCAAACTTCGGCGTGATCACCAACGTTGGCCGCGCGCACACGGAGTTTCTCGGCGACCTCGCAGGCGTTGCCAAAGCCAAAGGCGAGTTGTTCGAATACTTGCATCGCAATGACGGCATCGCGTTTCTCAATGCCGATGATGCGCACCTGCGCGGCGCGTTGCCCTCGGGCGCAAAGGCGATCACGTTCGGCATCGACAGGCCCGCGCAATATCACGGCAAAGTTTTAGGTCTTGATGAAAACGGCTGCGTGCAACTTGAAGTGCAGAAGACGCAGATTCGTTTGAACATGCCTGGCTTGCATCACAGCCACAACGCGCTCGCCGCAGTTGCCATCGGCAGCTTTCTCGGCGTGCCCATGACGGGCATTAAAAAGGGCCTCGAAAATTTTGAAACGCCCGCGAAGCGCATGCAGGTGCAACGCCTGCACGGCGTGACCATCATCAACGATGCCTACAACGCGAATCCCGAATCCATGCGCGCGGCGTTGCAATTTCTCGCGGCCATGTCGCCCGCAGAGCACGGCCGCCGCATCGCAATCTTGGGCGACATGCTCGAACTCGGCCCGCACGCGGACGAGTATCACCGCGAGATCGGCGAGTTCATCACCACGCTGCCGATTCAAGCCGTGTTCGCATTCGGCGCGCATATGAAGCATGCGGTGCAAGCCATTGGACGATATTGTTGGGCCGAACATTTCGAGACGAAGCCCGCGCTCTTTGCGGAAGTCAATCGCTCGCTCCGCGCCGGTGATGTCGTGCTGCTCAAAGGCAGCCGCAGCATGGCGATGGAAGAGGTGATGGCTCGCTTGATCCTGGATGCTTGATGCTGGATTCTGATTGCTCGTTGCTGGTGGCTGTCACAGCACATGCAATTGAAATTTGAGAGCATGCAATCTTCTCGGCAATGTCATTCTGTAAGAACCTCCCCTCGTGCTCGGTACTCTCCTCATATCGAGAGTTGGTTCAAGCGCTAGGGAAGGTTCTTCCAGAATGACAGTTTCAGGAGGGATGCGCACAATAAAAATCTGATTCGATGCAGCAACGAGCAACAAGTAACGAGCATCCAGCATCCAGCAACGAACAACCAATAACCCGACACTGCCATGCTCTACGAACTACTTTTTCCGTTGAGCAAGTACATCTCCGGCTTCAATCTGTTTCAATACATCTCGTTCCGCTCTGCGGGTGCGGCGGTGACGGCGTTGTTGATTTGTTTCGTTGTCGGGCCGCGCATTATTCATCAATTGCGCGAGCGCCTCATCGGCCAAACGATTCGCAAAGAAGGGCCGCAGACGCATCTGAAAAAAGCGGGCACGCCGACGATGGGGGGATTGATCGTGTTGCTCGCGGTGCTCGTGCCGACGTTGCTCTGGGCGCGGCCGAATTTGAATGTGATACTCGTGCTCATCGCAACGGTGTGGATGGGCGCGGTCGGTTTTCTCGATGACTACTTGAAAGTCGTGAAGAAGCTGCCGAAAGGATTGATCGGTCGCTATAAAATCGTCGGGCAAGTTTCGCTCGGCCTCGTGGTCGGTTGCGTGATTTATTTTTCCTCTTCGTTCTCGACCGCGTTTGAAGGCCTCGAAACGCTGACGACGGTTCCGTTCTTCAAAAATTATGAGTTCGATTTCGGCTGGCTCTACATTCCGATGGTCATCTTCATCATCACCGCAGTGAGCAACGCGGTGAATCTCACGGACGGCCTCGACGGCCTCGCCATCGGTTTGGTCGCGATCTCGGCGATTGCGTGGGCCGGCATCAGTTATCTTTCGGGCCGCGTGGATTTCAGCGACTATCTCAACATTCTCTACTTGCCGGGCGCGGGTGAGGTGACGGTGTTCTGCGCGGCGTTGATCGGCGCGGCGCTCGGTTTTTTGTGGTTCAACACGCATCCCGCGCAAGTATTCATGGGCGACACCGGCTCGCTCGCGCTCGGCGGCGCGCTCGGCACGCTCGCGATTGTGTTGAAGAAAGAATTGCTGCTGCCGATTATCTGCGGCGTGTTCATGGCAGAGACGTTGTCGGTGATCATTCAAGTGTGGTACTTCAAACGCACGGGCGGCAAACGCATTTTCAAAATGGCGCCGATTCATCATCACTTCGAGCTCAAAGGCTGGAGCGAGCCGCAAGTGGTCGTGCGGTTTTGGATCATCGGAATATTGCTGGCGTTGTTGAGTTTGTTGACGTTCAAAGTTAGATGAACCTCGAACTGTCATTCAGTAGGAATCTTTTTACTCGCTGGAGAAACACTTCATTTGAAGAGTATGCCCAGTGCTTAAAAGGATTCCTGCTGAATGACATCACAATGAAGAGAAGTGATGCGACAAGGCTTTGACACATGGTTATTGATCGCGGTGCTGCTGCTCGTGTTGTGCAGCGTGTGCTTCGTTTATACCGCAAGCTCCGCGAAGGCGGAACGCAATTACGATGACAGCACGTTCTTTCTGAAACGGCAACTTGTGCGTTTGTTGCTCGGTCTCGTCGCAATGTTTGTGATCAGCCGCATTGATTATCACGAGATACTCGCACGCGCGCCGCTCATGTATATTGGCGCGTTGCTCATGCTCATCGTATTGCTCTTCTTGCCCGAGAGCATGGCGATTCGCGGCTCCCATCGGTGGTTTGTGCTCGGGCCGATACAAATTCAGCTTTCGGAGATTGCGAAGTTCATCTTGATCTTTTATCTCGCGGCGAATTTGGCGAAGCCGCAGATCGACATTAAAAATTTCATGGACGGCTTGCTGCCGCAACTCGTGCTCATCGGCGCGATGGCGCTCGCAGTTATTCTTGAGCCGGATATGGGCACGGCGATCATTATCTCGTCCATCGGTTTCTTCATGCTCTTCTTGCATGGCGCGCGCGTGCAGCATCTCTTCGCGTTGGTTTCAACCGCGGCATTGGCTGCCGTCGCGTTGTTGCTGCGCGTGGAGTATCAACGTGATCGCGTCGAATCGTTCATCGCTTCAATCTTCGGTGCGGCCGAGCCAGGATGGCAAGTCAAGCAATCTTTGATTGGCTTGGGTGATGGCGGTTTGCTCGGCTTGGGATTGGGCAAGAGTAAACAGAAGCTTCTGTTCTTGCCCGATCCGCACACCGATTTTATCATGTCGATCATTGGTGAGGAGATGGGCCTGATTGGAACACTCGGTGTGCTGCTGCTCTTCTTCATTATTCTGTGGCGCGGCTTCCGTATCGCGCAGTCCGCGCCGGACGCGAGCGGTAGATTGACGGCGTTCGGCATCACGCTCGCGATTGGCTTGAGCGCATTTGTAAATATCGCGGTGGTGACGAACTTATTGCCGACGACCGGCATCCCGCTGCCGTTGGTGAGTTATGGCGGCTCTTCTTTGATCGTGCATTTGGCTGCGATCGGTGTGTTGTTGAATATCTCGCAAAGCGTGAAGCCAGCGAAGGCCGGAGGTGTGACGAAAGTTCCGTTGGCGCGCACGAAGTGGTATCGTGATCGGAAGAGATGATTATGGAAGACGATTGCTGGCAAGACTTTTTTTGAAAAAGCAGATTGACGTTGAGTTCTTATTTGGCCCAGCCTCTAGAACTGTCATTCTGTAAGAAACTTCCCTCGCACTCGGAACAAGTCTAGTTTTGAAATCAATGCTGAGCGCTAGGGAAGGTTCTTCCAGAATGACAATGAGAGAGGCCGAAGCGGATTCAACGTTGTTGCTGGGCAACAAACAAACGCGAAACGATGAATGTGAAGTCGAAGATCACGAGCGACACCCCCCTCAAGGGGGGAATGAGTAAGGTGGCTGCGCTTCGACTCGTGCTTGCGGGAGGTGGAACGGGCGGGCATTTGTATCCGGCGGTTGCGATTGCAGAGGCGTTTGCGAAGCGGTCTGCGAAATGTGAGTTCATGTTCATTGGCACCTCTCAAGGTTTGGAAGCGCGCGTGATTCCGCAACTCGGTTATCGCTTGGAACTCGTGCCGGTGCGCGGGTTGTTGCGCAAGTTTACGTTGAGCAATTTGCTCGTGCCGATACGATTGCTGCAAAGCGTGCTGCGCTGCATGAAGCTCTTTCGCGCGTTCCAGCCGGATTTGGTGATTGGCACGGGTGGATATGTGAGCGGGCCGGCATTGCTCGCAGCCTGGCTCTCGCGCAGAAAGTTTGTGATTCAAGAGCAGAATAATTTTCCGGGTCTCGTGAATCGCCAGTTGGGCAATCGCGCGGAGGCGGTGTTCTTGAGTTTTGCAGAGAGCCGAGAGTTTTTTTCCAAACAAAAAAATATACACGTGGTCGGAAATCCCGTGCGCGCGAATTTGCAAACGCGCACAAATGAGCAGCGCGCGGTCGCGGCACGCAAGTGGAATTTGGAGACGAATCGAACGACTCTGCTGGTGTTCGGAGGCAGCCAAGGTGCGCGGCGTATCAATGAATTGATGCTTGAACTGTTGCCGCGTTTGAGGGCGATTGAGTCGTTGCAAATTTTGTGGGGCGTCGGGCCTTCACACTTTGATAAGATTGCGCCGCACGTTCGGCAATATGCGCGCGTTGCAGTTGTGCCGTATCTCGATGACATGAATTTGGCGTATGCGTTGGCGGATTTTGTGGTGTGCCGCGCGGGCGCTTCGACGATTTTTGAGTTGTTGCTCTGTGCGTTGCCGGCGATTTTGATTCCGTTTCCGTTTGCCACTGCGGATCATCAGACGTTCAATGCGCGCGCATTGGAGCGCGCGGGCGCAGCGCGGTTGTTGGTTGAAAAAGAATTGCGAGCGGAGGAATTGTTCGAGGCGATTCGTTCGTTGGCAGCGGATGCGAGTTTGCGCATGCAGATGTCGGAAGCTGCGCGCATGCTGGCGAGGCCGTATGCGGCGGAGGAGATTGTGGAGGAGTGTTCGAGGTTGTTGAGGTGAGTCTTCGTTCGTTGAAGTGGAACGCGGAGCGTTCGGGCTGCATTCCCACGCGGAACGTGGGAACGAGAGGTGGGCTTTCTATAAACTGTCATCCTGGAAGGAACTTCCCTCGTGCTCGGCACTGATCCCAGTACGAGGGAAGGTTCTTCCAGAATGACATAATGATAATGAATTGTCGAAGAATTTTTTTGTGTATGGACGCCGCTATTTTGAAAACCCAAGCTAGGCGGCGGGATGCAATCGCTTTGAAGTCAGCTAGCTTGAAAAGATAAAGGTGAGATAAACAAGCGGAGATGAACCCTCGGGGGAGCAGCGACGGAACATAAAAGAAAAGCTCATATGGATGAGTGTCGAGCACGCGGGAAGGTTTTTCAAGGATGACAAGGTATTTGGATCGCGTTCCCAGAGCTTAAAAAGATTCCTTCTGAATGACAACGATATTGGCAATGTGTCGCCGGCGCTTAAAAGGATTCCTTCTGAATGACAGCTTCAATCAAACATAAATTTGAATAAGCAAGATGACGATCAAACAATTGACAAAGCCGTTTTTGTTTTCCACGACACTGTTGCTCGGTGGATTGCACATGAGCGCTTGGGTCGGGACGGACGGCGCTTTCCGCGTGCAGCACGTGCAAGTGGAAGGCTGCCAATACTCGAATGAAAGTGAAGTACGTGCTGCTGCGCAAGCCTTGCTGGGCAAGCGCATCTTCAATGTGGATTTGGATTCCGTGCAAGAGCGTGTGGCGGACATGCCGTATGTGCTGGAAGCGCGCGTGGCGCGGATTTTTCCTTCCACCGTTCAGATTAAGGTGGTCGAGAAACAACCGATTGCACTGCTCAATGATCGCGGCACACTGCCGGTGGATGAAGAAGGCACGTTGATGCCGCGTTTGAAAGCGGGCACAAAACTGGATGTGCCAATTATTTCCGGCATTCATCTCGCCCGCCGCAGCGCGCACGCAAAATTGCCGGAGACCGCGTTGCCCTTGCTGGAATTCATGCGCGAGTTGAACAAAGCGGATGCCGTGCTTTATCAGCAAGTCTCCGAGTTTCATATCGATCACAAAATGAATCTCACTTTGTTTCTCATGCGAGAGGGCGTGCCGGTCTATTTAGGCAGGCAGGAGTGGCACGAGAAATGTGATCGTTTGCAAACCGTTTTGAAGCAGCTTGAGATGAGAGCGGAGCGCGTTGCAGCCATTGATTTGCGATTTGAGAACCAAGTGGTGACCAAGCCCGCGGCGTGATTTGATTTTGTGAATCCGCTGTGACGATGCAGAGTCATGCGAGCAATTCTGAATTTGCAGCACAGTGCCATATGACTCTTAAGTGCGATGGTTTCACCACACAAGCCTTTAACTGCCCAAAAAAGGATGGGGCATTATGATGCCTGATTACATTTGCGCCCTTGACATCGGAACCACAAAGATTTGCGCTCTGATTGCCGAGGTCGACACTCATGGCCGCCTTAAAATTATCGGCATGGGAATTTCGCCTTCGGATGGGATGCGCCGCGGCGTGGTGATCAATCTCGACCGCACGGTGCACTCCATTTTGCGCGCGAAGGAAGAGGCCGAGCGCATGGCCGGCGTGGAAATTCATTCGGTGTATGCCGGCATTGCGGGCGATCACATTCGCAGCGTCAACGGCCGCGGCGTGGTCGCGGTTGCCGGTGAAGATCATCTTATCACATTGGACGACAAGCGCCGCGTGATCGAAGCCGCGAAGGCCGTGGCGCTGCCTTTTGATCGCGAGATTATTCACATCCTGCCGCAGGAGTTCATCGTCGATGATCAACGCGGCATTGATGATCCGGTAGGCATGAGCGGCGTGCGCCTCGAAGCCGAAGTTCACATCGTCACCGGCGCGGTTACTTCGGCGCAGAATATTTGTCGCTGCATCGAGCGCGCGGGGATGGGCGTGCACGATCTCGTGCTGGAGCCGCTCGCTTCGAGCTATTCCACGTTGACGGATGATGAAAAGAGTCTCGGGGTTGCGTTGTTGGATATCGGCGGCGGGACGACGGATATCGCGATGTTTTATGATAGCTGCATCCGCCACACTGCGATCGTCGGTTTGGGCGGACGCAGTATCACGACGGATTTGGCGCACGGCCTGCGCACGCCGTTGGAGCAAGCGGAGTTGATCAAGGTCGAGCACGGCGCGGCGTTGGCGTTGGAGAATGCGCGCGAAGAAGTGATCGAAGTGCCAGGCGTGGGCGGCCGTCCCGCGCGGCGCGTGTCGCGGCAAGTGCTCGTGGACATCATTCAACCGCGCGTGGAAGAAATTCTTTCGCTCTCGTTGATGGAGATGAAGAAGTCGGATTACTTTAATATGATGACCGCGGGCCTCGTGCTCACCGGCGGTTGCGCGATGTTGCCGGGCATTGTCGAGTTGGCGGAAGAGATGTTTAATCTCCCCGCGAAAGTCGGCGCGCCGAACAGCGTGAATACCGTCACGATGGAAGTCAACAAACCGAATCACGCGACCGGCGTGGGCTTGGTGCTGTATGGTTACAACACGAAGAATGAAGACGAGAATTTGATTAGCGAAAACGAAACGCATGTGTTCGACAAGATTGCCGATCGTATGCGCAGATGGTTTGGCACGATGAGCAAAGCAGCGTAAACTCCATTGGATCGGTGGATTGATGGATTGGTGGATTAATGGGAAAGGCAAAAGCATGGCGGCTCCAACGATCCATTAATCCAAAAATCCATCAATCCATTTTTCAATTCCACTCCCCGTGTGTGAACGATGTAAGTTTAGCTCGGCTTCGTGCAAGGAAAGCGCGCGAGGCTGAAGAAGGAGGTTCCATGAATCTCAGATTGAATTATGATGAAACCAGTTTGCGAGCGGCGCGCATGAAAGTCGTCGGCGTGGGCGGCGCGGGCTGTAATGCCGTCAATCGCATGATTCAAGCCGGCCTTTCCGGCGTGGATTTCATTGCCATCAATACCGATGTGCAAGCGCTCGACTTGGCGCTGGCGCCGCAGCGTGTGCAGATCGGCAAAAGCACCACGCGCGGCCTCGGAGCCGGCGCCGATCCCGAAGTCGGTCGGAAAGCGATTGACGAAGATCGTGAAGCGGTGGCGAGCCTGCTGGAAGAGAGTGATATGGTGTTTGTGACCTGCGGCATGGGCGGCGGCACGGGCACCGGCGCGGCGCCGATTGTTGCGGAGATTGCAAAAGATCTCGGCGCGCTCACGGTCGGCGTGGTGACGAAACCGTTTACGTTTGAAGGCAACAAGCGTCAGCGACGTGCGGACGAAGGCTTGATCGAGATGAAGCAGCGCGTGGATACGATGATCGTGATCCCGAATCAACGTTTGCTTTCGGTTGTGCCCAAAGGCACGCCGTTGATCGAAGCCTTTCGCCAGGCGGATGACGTGCTTTTGCACGCAACCAAAGGCATTGCGGATTTAATTTCCGTCCCCGGTTTGGTGAATTTGGATTTCGCGGACGTGCGCACGGTGATGAGCGAGATGGGCGACGCGCTCATGGGCGGCGGTGTGGCGAGCGGCGACGATCGCGCGGTGCAAGCGGCGCAACGCGCGATTTGCAGCCCATTGTTGGAAGACGTGTCCATCTCCGGTGCGCTTGGTGTGTTGGTGAATATTACGGGCGGCGAAACCATGTCGCTGCACGAAGTGAATGACGCGACCACAGTCATTTCCGAGGCGGCCGGTCCGGATGCGAACATCATTTTTGGCGCGGTGATTGATCCCACGATGGGCCCGGAGTTGCGCGTGACCGTAATTGCAACCGGTTTTCAAATCAACGGGCGCGCAATGTCGAACGGGCGGCTCAAACGCCCCGGACGTTATTTTGATACGGCGCTGAAAGATTTGGACATCCCAGCATATCAACGCAAAGATAAGAACGGCCACAGCGAGCCGATCATTCGCCCGTTTGAAGAAGAATTCGTGCCCGTACCCGAGCCGCCGGAGGATTATGATATTCCGGCATTCTTGCGCAAGCGCGGGTAGTCTGTTCGCCGGTCATTCATAATGATCGGTCCAGTTGATTTTTCACACACGGTGAGCATCGTCACCGCCGGCTCCACCTTTCCTCGCATGCGGATGTGAGGGGTGGAGCCATTTTTTTTTTTTGTTTTTCAAACAGCCCCGAGTTGCAGAAAAAATAATTGCGACTGAAGCCGAGGTTTTTTACCATTGCAATAATAGTGAAATCTTTTCAAAAGGAAGGTATATGCCGGGCAAGCCTCGCAAGAAAGCAACAAAACCGAGGAAGCAGAGCAAGCTTGATCAAATTTTGTTGCTCATTAACCGACGTTTCGATGATGTTGATAAGCGCTTCGAGGGTATGGACAAGCGCTTCGATGGCGTTGAGCAACGTCTCGATGGTCACGACAAACGGTTCGAAGGTATTGAGCAACGCCTCACTGGCCACGACAAACGCTTCGAGTCTCTTGAAGAACAAATTGTCAAATTGCGTGAAGAAAACCTAGCAGAGCACAACCACGACCGCCAGATGATGCTGAAACTGCATGACGAGCAGTCCGGCAGAATTGAGAAGCTGCAAGGGGATTTCGATGAATTTCGGAATTTCGTCTATAACAACCTGGATGCTCTACGAGGCGAATATGACACTTCTCGGCAGGAACGTATATTCGCGAGCGCGGGGCAAGATCGTATGCAGAAAGAAATCGAAGATCTGAAGCAATCGGATGAAAAGCAAAACGAGGCACTCGATAAATTGGATGACCGTGTGACGCAACTTGAGTTGAACAAGGCGGCGTGATTTAGGAATTGCCGAGCTAAGATAGAGAAGGCGGGAAGTGCTCTCGCCTTTTTGGGTCAGTGTGGAATGACAACGCTCTTACATGGTAATACCGCTTGCTTTTCAAAATGGTTTTCGCAATTTTGCGCGTGTTTTCAACCAGCGTCCGGCATTCCGGATGAGAAACAAGGTGGTTCGAACCTACAGGCATTACTATGAATCGCGACGCGGAGATGACAACGTCACTTAGGAATGCGATGGCAGTGGAGGCTCCGATCACAAGTTCGGATGTAGCGCTGCTCGACGCCATCGCGCAAAAACAGGAATGGGCGCTTGCCGAGTTGTATGATCGTTACTCCTCGGTGCTTTATACTCTGGCGCTTAAAATTCTCGGTGATCCCACGCCTGCGCAGGATGTTCTGCAAGAGACTTTTCTCACGGCTTGGCGGAAAGCGGCGCTTTATAATCAAAAACGCGGCAATGTCGGCACGTGGCTCATCGTACTCTGCCGTAATTTGGCGATCGATCATTATCGCGCCAAGATGCGCCTCGCCAGCCGCCACGTGGAGTTGGAATCCGCAGGCGAGCTTTTGGTCGAACAAGGCGAAGATCCAGCGAGCATGGCCCTCACTCGCGAAGATGGCCGATTGTTGCGACAGGCGCTGGAACAATTGCCGCCTGAACAGCGCCAGGTTGTCGAAATGGCCTACTTTCAAGGCATGAGCCAAACCGAGATTGCGGACGCAACCAACGCGCCTTTAGGCACCGTAAAAACCCGAACGCGCCAAGCCATGTTCAAGTTACGTGATTTTCTCGCGCAAGCAGGCCGCTACTCAGCTTGAAGAAGGATGAGAGAGTAACGACGATCTCATTGAGTTGTCCTATGAATTCGAATGAAATAGCAAAAACCGATTTATTGCATACGGTTTTCCGCGATGCACTTGGCGACGCTGATGCGCCGCAAGACGAAGCAGAACTTGCCGCTTTGCGGCGTGTTGTGAAAGCATTGCCATACTCGTTGGAACCGCAAGCCCCGCCTTCGAAATTGCGTCTTGAAGTCTTGTCAGCCGTGCGTGAGTATGAAAGAAATGCCAAGCAAGCGCCGTCAAACACAAACATCACACGGGAACACACGGCGGCACCGCCGGTCCAATTGTGGAAAAATTGGACAAATGCCGCTGCCACTGGAGATTGGACGATTCAACGCAAAGAAGCCGGCGCTTGGGAGAAAACCGGCGTGGAAGGCGTGGAAGTCAAACAGCTTTTTGTTGATCAGGCCCGCGATTACGTGACGATGCTCGTGCGCATGGCACCGGGTTCCTCTTATCCCCGTCACCGCCACGGCGGCTTCGAAGAATGTTTTGTATTGGAAGGCGATTTGTCTGTTGGAGATACTGTGCTTTTGGCCGGTGACTACCAGCGCGCGGAAGGTGGTTCGGTACATGGCATTCAAGCCACGCAGAAAGGTTGTCTGCTCTTCATTGTGTCTTCGCAACAAGACGAATTGTTGGTGTGATTTGCGAATAAAGGTGGAACTCCCGCCAAACTGTTCTTGGCTTTCATTCGTATTAGAATAGAAAGCAACCTTAAGTGCATCAAGCCATGTGCGAAATCCGCAAGCAGTGGTTCGCTTGTCATGCTTGAACGAGAATCAAACAAAAGTTTCATAGGTACAGCAGCCAGGCATTTTTTATGGCAGATGAAAATACTCGCGACTTTTTGTTCGAATGCTTAACCGGCGTTCGGGAGAGCATAGAACAAGAGCAGCATGGGCTTGACGCGAACGGCAGTATGATGCCATTTTCGCTTCCAGAAGTCTGTCGCTTGATGCGGGTATTTCCCTATGCGTTGGAGTTGCAGCCTACGCCGCCGGAATTGAAGGCTCAGGTTCTCGCTGCGATTGCGGCGGATCAGGACGTCTATGGTAAGGAATTTCTTTCGCATCCGCCCCTCGCTTCGCACGCAGAGGCGAAGGCTTTGCTGTATGTTCAGCGTTCGAATGAAGGCAGTTGGATTGATTCGGGGGTCAACGGCGTCACTTTGAAAAAACTTTTTGTCGATCACGACACCGGATATGCGACCATGCTCGTGCGCATGGCGCCGGATTCTTGGTTTCCAATGCATCACCATGCCGGCTATGAAGAATGTTTCATGCTGCAAGGCAACGTGAGTTCCGGAGAAATCGAATTGTCGGCAGGCGACTATCAGCGCATGTCCGGAGGAACTATGCACCAAGCATTGCACTCGAAGGAAGGATGCTTGTTCTTAGTCGTAGCTTCTGAACATAATGAATTGGTCTTGCCTTAACGTAAATACTGCTTGGAAACGCTTATGCCAGACGAACAGGTACAAATGCTTGCCGAAGGATTCATTTTTGGAACTCTGACGAAAGCAGAATCCGAAGCATTTGCGAAGAGTCTGGACGCGCGCGAGCCTGCGGCGCTCGCAGCTTTTGAACAAGCGCGGCGCATCATGCTCGCTTTGCCTTATACGTTGCCGCAACAAGCTCCGCCACCGAAGTTGAAACAGAGCATTCTGCGGGCCCTCTCCGCGGAAGAAAATCCCAAATCAACAGACACAACGAAGCAATCTTCCGGCAGTATACGTATGCTGCCACAACGCACTTTTCGGCAAAGCATACAACGTTCGCTCGCATGGGCTGCGGTCTTTCTGTTATTCGCGGTGGGATATGGTTATTGGAATCAGCGCATAGTCATCGGTGATTTGGTGCGGGAGCGCGCCGGTTTGCAGCAGCAACTGAGCGCACAGCAGGAAGCAAACCAGCGCCTCGCTGCGCAGCTTGCCGTGCATGCCCGGATCACGAGCATCATGCAAAAGCCCAAACGGCTGGTCATTGCTTTGAACGCAACGAAGGCGGAACACACCGCGACCGGCGCGGCTTTTGTCGATCTCGAAAATGCTCGCGGCGCTTTCGTGACGGACAATTTGCCGGCGCTGGCGGAAAATCAAGACTATCAGCTTTGGTATATTGGCAAATCCGGGCCGGTCGATGCCGGCGTATTTCAAGTCGATGCCGAGGGCGTTGGCGTTGTCGACATTCGGAACTTGCCGCAAGATACTTCGGAAATTACCGCCTTTGCAGTAACCATTGAGCCTAAAGGCGGAAGCCCGAAACCGACGCTCGATCAAATGGTGTTGCTGGGCAAAACTGGATGATGGGCCTCTCAATCGCACTTTTTCAGCGAGCACGGCGCTCGGGCTTTTCTTCTCCAACCGGTGTGTTTCTCTCCGTAATTTTGCACATAAAATGGCACCTCCCCCCGGCCATCCTTAAATCCAGTGGCCGAATCTTTTGTGTACCCCGCCTTGGGTCGATCGTTACGCACAATCCAAACAGGAGATGAGTATGAATAAGTTTTTGAAGATTTTCGGTGTGTTGCTGTTGGCATTTGTCGCATTGCTCGGTATCGGCCTGATATATTTCCTTTCTGCCTTTCCCAAGGTTGGGCCAGCGACGAACATGCGTGTCACCGCCACGCCCGAGCTGATCGCGCGCGGCAAGTATTTGGCGAACCACGTGAACGTGTGCATCGATTGCCATTCCACGCGAGATTTTAATTATTATTCCGGCCCCATTGTGCCCGGCACAGAGGGCCAGGGTGGGGCGGAGTTTGTCGAAACGATTGGTACGTTGCGCGCTCCGAATATCACGCCGTCGGCGCTCGGAAATTGGACGGACGGAGAGATTGCGCGCGCCATCACTTCCGGCGTGAACAAAAATGGCGAGGCGTTGTTCCCGATGATGCCATATCCGATATACAATCATCTCGCACAAGAGGATCTCGAGGCGCTGGTTGCGTATTTGCGCACTTTGCCGCCGATTAAAAACGAAGTGCCGCGCTCGCAGATCAACTTTCCTTTGAATCTGATCATGCGGACGATCCCACAACCCTATAATCCGCAACCGCGGCCTTTGACTTCCGATACCATGGCATATGGCAAGTATTTGAGCACAGTGGCCGGCTGCAACTTCTGCCACACGAAAACCGATGACCGCGGCCAGCCCCTTCCGGGAATGGATTTCGCCGGTGGAATGGAGTTTAAGGATCCGAAACTTGGCACGATGCGCTCGGTCAATATTACACCGGATGAAGACACCGGCATTGGAGCATGGGATAGAGCCTACTTCATTGGACGATTCAAAGAATATGCAGATTCAACCAGTAGCCGTCTGCGCGTTGAAAAAGGTGAAGCCAATACGATCATGCCGTGGACGATGTATTCCGGTATGACCGAAGAGGATTTGAGCGCGATTTACAGCTATCTGCGTACGGTCAAACCGGTGCGGAATGAGGTAGAGAGATTTTCGCAGCCCTCGCGCGATCAATAGAGATTTCGGCTATGCTATACTGCGAGATTTTTCAGAAGAAAAACCTGCAACGGTCCTGTGCAGTGATGAATTCTAGGCTCGAACGTGAGACGAAAAGGCTTTTTCGCTGCGCTCTAAGCGGTCTTAATAGAGCTACAGAACCGGTGGGCAGCGCGCTCAGCCATGCGCAACCTCGCGGCGGGGCAAAATTTTCCTGTTTTCTTTTTGGTTTTGGTTTTATCTTTATTTGTCGTGACTATGCTGCTTTTGGTTGAGCTTCCGATGCACATGTGCTAATGCAAGATGAGCATGCCCACTTTGTCCCAAACTGAAGAAATGCGCGCGCTGCTCTCCGCGACCGTTGAACTGTGCGAAGATGCCGTCTTTCTTACTACGTTGGAGGGCATCGTCCTGAGTTGGAACGCGGGCGCGGAGGAAATCTTTGGCTACAAGGCCGAAGAAATCGTCGGCAAATCCGTGTCTCTTCTTGTTCCACGCGATCAAGTCAAAACGTTTCGGCGCTTTCAGGAAAAATTGCAGCGCGGCGAGCAGATCTCGAATTATGAAGCCACGCGCCTGAAAAAAGACGGCCGGCGCATTCAGGTGGCGTTTCATCTTTTTCCCCTCAAAAATGCCGAAGACAAAATCGTGGGGGTGGCTTCGATCCTGCGCGATGTCACCGCGCACAGGCGCTCGGATGACGCGCAACGAGAAAACGAAGCGCGCATTCGCGGCATTCTTGAGACCGCCGTTGACGGCATCATCACGATATATGAAAACGGCATTGTCGAGTCGTTCAATCCTGCGGCCGCCCGCATTTTTGGCTATACTGCGGAAGAAGTCATCGGCAAGAGCGTCAACATACTCATGCCGCCGCCCTACCGGGAGCAACACGATACCTATATTTCGAATTATCTCGCGACTGGCACCAAAAAGATCATTGGCATCGGCCGCGAAGTCTCCGGCCGCCGCAAAGACGGCAGCGTTTTTCCCGTGCACCTTTCCGTGAGCGAAGTGCATATCGGCGCGCGCCGCTTGTTTACCGGAATCGTTCGCGATCTCACCGAGCAAAAGCGGTTGGAACGCCAAGTGCTTCACGGCGAGCGGCTCGCCACGATCGGCAAAATGGCGGCGAAAGTGGCGCATGAAATCCGCAGCCCGCTTTCTTCGATTAGTTTGAATGCCGAGCTTTTGGGCGATGAATTGGACAGCTACCGCGGCGTGAATACTGACGAAGCGCAAAGCCTGCTGCATTCGATCAGCACCGAAATCGACCGGGTCACCTCTTTGACGGAAGAGTATTTGCAGTTTTCGCGCTTGCCGGAATCGCAGTTGTTGAAAGGCGACATCAATCGTTTGATTGAAGATCTCATCGAGTTCATGCGCCATGAGGTGCGGCACAAAAAGATCGAGGTGGAATATGAGATCAAGGAAAAATCTTTGCAGGTGAATTTTGATCCGGTGCAACTGCGCCGCGCGTTGTTGAATATGATACGCAACGCCATTGACGCCATGCCCAAAGGCGGCAAGCTGCGAATCCTCATCGAGCGCGCCGACGGCAACGCTATCATTCACATTCAAGACAACGGCGTCGGCATTTCCCAAGAACAAATGGAAAGAATCTTCGATCCGTTTTTTACGACCAAGGATTTCGGCACAGGCTTGGGCTTGGCGGTGGTGCAGCAAATCATCGATGAGCATCGTGGCCAAATTTCCTGCCATAGCCGCGTTGGGCAAGGCACCACGTTTTCGATTTATCTTCCGTTAACGTGAAGGGCGCAACGATTCTTGCTGCGCAGTCCCTGAAACTTTCATGAATCAAGGTGAGGCGAGGCGCTTGAAAGCGAAAGCGATACTCATTGTGGATGACGAAGAAGGCATCCGCGAGTCGTTGGAAAAAGTTTTGGCAAAAGCCGGCTATCTCACGACCACAGCCAGCACGGGCAACGAGGCCTTCGGGATTTTGTCCGAGAAGCCGATCGACATCGTCCTAACGGATTTGAAAATGCCCGATGGTGACGGGCTCGAATTGCTCAAGCTCATCAAAAAGAAATCCCCGGACGTGGAGGTGATTCTGCTGACGGGCTTCGGCACGATCGAAACCGCAGTGGAGGCGATGAAAGAAGGCGCATATGATTTCATCACCAAACCGCCGAAAAAGGCGCTGATTCTCAGCACGGTGGAGCGCGCCATTGAACGGCAGAATCTCGCGCAGGAGAACAAATATCTGCGCGCGCAATTAGGCAAAACCTCGGCGTTTGAAGATATCATCGGCGGCAGCTCGGCATTTCGCCGGGTTTTGGAAATGGTTGAACGCGTTGCCCCGCTGGTTTCCACGGTTTTGATTACCGGCGAAAGCGGCACGGGCAAAGAGCTGGTGGCGCGCGCGATTCATAACAAAAGCCCGCGCGCGAAGCAGAAGTTCATTCCCATCAACTGTGGCGCCATTCCGGAAAACCTGATTGAAAGCGAGCTGTTCGGGCATAAGAAGGGCGCATTCACCGGCGCGACGCGCGACAAAGTGGGGTTGTTCAAAGTGGCTGAAGGCGGCACGCTCTTTCTCGATGAAATGGCGAACATCCCGCTGAATCTGCAAGTGAAGCTGCTGCGGGCGATCGAGCAAAAAGAAATCTTGCCGGTCGGCAGCACCACGCCGGAGATTGTTGACGTTCGCATCATTGCAGCGACGAATAAGATCTTGGTCGATGAAGTCGAGCAGGGACGTTTTCGGGAAGACTTGTACTATCGCCTCAACGTGGTGGGCATCAATATTCCTTCTTTGCGTGAAAGGCCGGAAGATATTCCCGCGCTCGTGGACCATTTCATTCGCATCAACAATGCGCAGTTGAGCAAGCAGATTCGCGGCGTCGATCAAACCGTGCTCAATGCCTTCTTGGATTATGAATGGAAAGGCAACGTGCGCGAACTGGAAAACGTGATCGAACGCGCCATGATTTTGTGCGATGGCGAGCTGCTGCAGTTGCAGCACTTCCCGCAAACCTTCGGGCAAAAGACTTCGACGGTGCCGCTGGAGGAAGGGCTCAAAGGCTCGGTGCGCCGTTTTGAGCGCGATACGATTTTGCGCGCGTTGGAGTTGACCACACATGACAAGAGCAAGACCGCGCACATGCTCGGCATGAGCCTTTCCACGCTGTATCGCAAAATGGCGGAACTGGGCATTCCGAATAAGGATTGAATGGAGCCTGCCAAGCTACCACAACCTGGAATGCCTTTCCCACACTCGCGAAATCACCTCTTTGGTTTTATCGCCTCTAAGAATTCTCACCACAGTTTGCCTGCCTCACAAAATTCTAATTAGCTTTTTTTTCAGATGGTTGTAATGCGTCTGGCCTCTGCTACTGGTGGTTTTGCTAGGGCATGCTTTTTGGAATCCTCTTGTGCAGAAATGATTTATCAAAAGAACCTTGAGGAGATTCTGGCGTGCTTCCTTTTGAGTCGCAACGCGTCTTGCTCGTAGACGATAGCGCGGAATTTCGGCGTTCGCTGGTTAAAATTTTTTTGAAAGCCGGATTTCAGGTGCGCGCCGTGAGCGATGGCGATGCAGCGCTGGAAGTTGTGCGCCAAGAAGCTTACCCGTTGATCGTCACGGACTTGAAAATGACGGGCAAATCCGGGTTGGATTTGCTGCGCGAGATTAAGGCGCATTCACCTGACTCGCAGGTGATTATCGTCACGGCCGCAGGCGACGTTGACTCGTATCACGAGGCGATGCAGATGGGAGTCTCGTCGTATTTGTACAAACCCATTAAGCGTGAAACGATTTTGGAAGCGGCCAAGCACGCTCTAGAAAAAACACACGACCCTGGCGCGGGCCAAGGAGGTTCATCATGAAAAAATTGCAGAAGATTCTGTTTCCGACGGATTTTTCACGCTGTGCAGAGCAAGCTCTGGCGCATGCGCTCTACTTCGCGAAGGAGTATGGCGCGGAACTGCACATGCTGCACGCCAACGTGGCTTTGGAATATGCTCCGCACGATGTCGCTCAGCATTTTCCCAAGCCCGAGGAAGTCGCGGCGCAACTGCGCGAGCTGGCTGTCCGCCATATGTCGACGGCGCTCTCGACACGCGATCTCACGAATCTTCGCATCAAACAGGTCTATCAAAACGGCATTTCAGTGGCGCCGGTGCTTCTGACTTACGCCAGCGAGAATGACATCGATCTCATCGTGATGGGCACGCATGGCAGGCGCGGTCTCGGCCATCTGTTTCTCGGCAGTGTCGCGGAAGAAATCGTGCGCATGACCATGTGTCCGGTGCTCACGATTCGTGAGCGCAAAGAGCCTTTTCCAGTGGAAGACATCGAACGCATTCTGGTGCCGATCGATTTCTCCGAGCATTCACGGCAAGCGTTGCTCCAGGCTAAAGTGCTCGCAGAAAATTACGGAGCGCGGCTGCAGCTTTTGCATGTGGTGGAAGACTTGCGCTATCCTTCGTTTTATATGGCCGAGCGCTTCGCCTATTTCGACATTCGACCCGAGGTGGCCACGCGTGCGAAGCAGGAGCTGGAAGAATTTTTCCGCAAGACGGAGGGCGCCAAAATCGCGGCAGATTTGCATGTCATCGAAGGCGGAGCCGCGCACGAAATCGTCAAGTTTACGGAAAAGCATGCGACCGATCTCATCGTCATTGCCACGCACGGCCTCACCGGGCTGGAACATTTTCTCATGGGCAGCGTCGCGGAACGCGTGGTGCGCCGCGCGCCGTGTCCGGTTATGACGGTGAAGACGTTTGGCAAATCGTTGCTGTGAAGGTTGCATCACGAGCGCATCCCGCCACAGGTATGCGCAGAACACGGTTTACGAATTAACTCCGTTGTTGGTTGGCGGGTGGCTGGGTGGAGTTCTTGCGAACTCCTTTTGGAAGGGTTGGGGGCATTGCCAACAAAAAGGCCAGCGGTGCTTATGCCCGCTGGCCTTTTTGTTTCGCGATGCAAGCTTTATTAAACTTTCAAAGCTCAGCAAAGCTTTGACGAGCGAAGCAGTTGCTTGACGAGGCTAACTCGTCAAAAACGCCTCCGAAAACTTCACCCACGTTTGCTCATCCATTTCTTCAAGCTGACCCTCGACGAGTTGCGTCTGCTCCGGCAGGCCGGCGGGATGACCATTGCCATCTGTGGGCGCGAGCAGCTTGCGAAAGCGCGCAATTTCCTGTTGATACCAAGCCGCAGCTTTATCGCCAATCTTCAGACTCCCCAATTCATTTGCCAGTTGATCCGGCTTGAGTGAGCACACCCAGCCTCTTTCGTAGGGTTGTTTTTCCAACCACTCGAGGTGCTCATGCAAGTCGGTGTTCACGGCGTGCACTTTGCCAGTGAGCGGCGCATTGAAAACCGCGCGGCGCTCGCCCTGGTGAATCGTAAACAAGCGCTCGCCTTTCTTCACCACAGTGTCTTTGGCGGGGAACTCGATCGCCGTGATGCGGCCAATCATTTTGCGCGCAAAATCATCCACGCCCACGCGCACGAGGCCCGGCACCGTGACGTTCGCCCACACATGGCCCGAAGAAATAAACACCCCGCCGGGCACGGCGAACTCATGCTCCAGCGGGCGGGCGCTCATGGCCACGCGCACTGTGGGCTTGAGTTGTTTCTCCAAATGGTCCTGCCGGCGAATCAAACACTTCTTTGTGAAATCAACCAACTCATCTTCCGTGAAAGGTTTTTGCACGTAATCCATGGCGCCGAATTTCATGGCATTCACGGCGGATTCGATCGTCGCATAGCCGGTGATGACGATGACATCGGTTTCCGGGCTGAAATGCTTCACACCTTTCACGACATCGAGGCCGTCCATTTCCGGCATCTTCAAATCCGTGAACACGAAATCATACTTGTTCTTTTGCACCAAGCCCAGCGCCTCGCGGCCGCTTTCCACCGTGTCAATCGCATAACCGGCCACCACGAGAATTTTTCGAAAACTATCCAACACTACCGGCTCGTCATCCACGGCAAGTATGCGCGCAAGCGGATGCGCCACATCCACACGCTTGAGTGACTTGGCTTCGTGCGTGAAATCGAGATTCAAGCCGATATCCAAAGCCGCAAGCCTTTCCTTGCGCGCCTTGGCCTCCTTCATTCTCTGCGATACGACGCGCACCACGATGTCGATCACAATGAAGGCGACGATCATCGAGACAACTAGTATTGCAACCATGACCTTCTCCTTATTTTTTGCATCACAGTCTATTTCCGAAACTCCCATTCACGCAGCCGCTGCTCTGCTTCCTCAAACTCCTGGCATGGCACCAACACTTTGATCTCATAGACGAGATGCCCATCGTAGTCTCCCATGGGATATGCCAGTGTGTTCGCGAGCAAACGTGATCCGTGCAAGGGCTGCATACGGGAAAAAATGAAGGGATGCAGGCCGGCTTGCTCCAAACGGCCGCAAACATACTGCGCCATCGTATCGTCCAGTGTGCCATAAACGCGCGCCATGCCTTCATAAATCTCGCAGCTTTGGTGTTGCCGGCACAGAAAGCGCTGGTTGATCCAGCTTCCGCATTTGTCGCACAGCGGCTGCGCACAAATGATGCAAACACCGCTGGCAAGCACGCTGTGATGATTGGCGCAGACATTTTCTTCTTCGAACAGCGTGCCGCAACGCGGGCAGAATTGATCGATCGCCTGCACTTCTTCATGGCAGTGCGTGCAAACCAATACTTCTTTTTCTATTTCATACATCTTCCGTCTCGCCGTTACTAGCCACGATCTGCTATTTTCGATTTGCATTTTTAGACGCGCCATTCACTGGCAAGAGTATTGTAAACGTCGTGCCCTCACCCGGCTTGCTAGCCACCGTGATACGGCCGTTGTGCTTTTCAATAATGCCCCACACGATGGCCAGCCCGAGGCCGTTGCCCTTTTGCCCTTTCGTCGAAAAAAACGGCTCGAAGATTTTGGATAAATTCTCCGCGGGAATGCCGCAGCCGGTGTCGCGCACTTGCAATTGAATTTGCCGCGCCTCTTTGCCGGCCTGCGCGCCATTGGTTGCGAGTGTGCTGGTCACCGTAATCGTGCCGCCATCTTCGCCGATTGCGTCGCTCGCATTCATGATCAAATTCACCAGCACTTGCTGCAATTGATTGGCATCGGCCTCGAGCATGGGCAGGTCCGGCTGGAGCTGTTTTTCGATTTGAACCTTGTGCTTGGCGAGCTGATTCGCCAGAATCTGCACGCTGCGCTCGATGACCTCGTTGATCGTGACGCGATTCTTCTCCGCGGGCGATTGCCGCGCGAAATCCAGCAAGCCTTTCACGATTTCGCGGCAGCGCTTGGTTTCGCGCACGATGACCTCGAGGTCTTCCTTCATGTCGGGTTTGTCTTTTGCGCGTTTGAGCAGGAAGCTGCTGTACGTCAACACGCCGGTGAGCGGATTGTTGATCTCGTGCGCCACGCCCGCGGCCAGCCTTCCCACCGAGGCCAGCTTTTCGGATTGGTACAATTGGCGCTGCGTTTCTGCAAGCTGCTGTGTCATCTCGTTGAAGGACTGCGCCAGCGCGCCAATCTCGTCGCGGTTATTGATTGGGATCTTGTAACTCAGCTCGCCGGTAGCCACGCGTTGCGTCGCGGCCACGATGTGGCTCAGTGGTTTCAGCACGATAATTTCAACTAATAAGTAAATGATCAAGCTGATCGACGCGATCGCAATGAAAGCGAACAAGAGCAAGCGCATCGTGCTCGCCCGCATGCCATGTTCGACTTCTGCGAGCGACATGGTAATATCCAGCACGCCGAGCACTTTTTGCTGCGCTTCATGCGCGTGACAATCGGCTTGCCAACAGCTTGGCTCGTTGTAAATCGGGTTGATGATGCCCAGAGTTTGTGGTTGCGCCTCGGCTTTGAAGATGCGTGTGCGTTCGGCAATCGGCAGCCGTTCCAATGCTTGATCGGCAGCATGGCAGGCGTAACATGCCTCCGCTTTCTTGTCGACCATTTTGCCGACGTCGAGTGAATCCGTAGAGAAAATGATTGCACCCTCCTTGTTGAAGATGCGCACCTTGTCGATTCCGCCTTGCTTGCCGATGGTGTTGATGATGCGGTGCACGGATTCGCGTTGGTTGAGGAGCATGTCATATTTCGTGCTGCTCTTCACGGTTTCGCTGAGCTGGTGCGCGCTGCGTTCCAACTCGGCTATGAGTTGGCGCTGGTGCGCGCGCAACAACAGGTAGGCGAAAACTCCGATAATCAGAATCGCGACTGCGGCAACCGCGGCGATGAGTTTGTAGCTGATTTTCACGAAGCACTCTTTTCATGCGATTTTTGCCCGGCCACGGCGAATTCTTTCAAGCGTTCGCCAAATTCGCGCAGGCGTTTTTCCACACGGCCGTAAATACTTTCCTCCGGAAATTTTCCTTCCGCGTCACGTTCGCCGCCGGGCATGCCGGTGAGAACGGCGATGCCTTCGCTTACGGTTTCCACGGCCCAAATCGTGAACTTCTTCTGCGCCACCGCCTGCACCACTTCTTCGCGCAGCATGAGATTCACAACGTTGCTGCGCGGAATGATCACGCCTTGTTCGCCGGTCAGGCCTTGGGCTTTGCACACCTCAAAAAAACCTTCGATCTTTTGATTGACGCCGCCGATGGCTTGCACTTCGCCTTTTTGATTGACCGAGCCGGTCACGGCAATGCCTTGTTTGATCGGAACCTCGGCCAGCGCAGAGAGCATTGCATAAAGTTCTGCGGAAGAGGCGCTATCGCCTTCGACGCCTTCATAGCTTTGTTCGAACACCAGCCGCGCCGAGAGCGTCAGGGGTTTGTCTTGCGCGAACTGTTGCGCGAGATAGCCGCTCAAAATCAGCACACCCTTGCTGTGAATCGGGCCGCCTAGCTCGACTTCGCGTTCGATGTCGACGATGCCTTCACGCCCCGGGCTGACGCTCGCGGTGATGCGGCTGGGTTTGCCGAAGTGATAATCACCCAAACTCAGCACGGAAAGCCCGTTGACCTGCCCAACCTTTGCGCCATTCGTAGTGATAAGCAGCACGCCGCGCGCGGTCATCTCTTGCAGGCGCTCTTCCACAAGATTGGCGCGATAGATTTTTTCAGCCAGCGCTTTCTGAACATGCGCGGCGCCGATGTATACGGTTTGCTCTTGTTGCGCCCAAAAGTTTGCTTCACGCATGATGTCCGCCAATGCCCCAAAATGTGTGGAAAGTTTTTCCTGATCTTCCGCCAACCACGCACTGTACTCCAGCAGCTTGGCGATCGCGCCGCTATCCAAATGTTTGATCTTTTCTTTGTGGCAAAAAGTGCAGAGAAACGCCAAAAACGCTTGCAGATTCTCGCCGGTGTTGTCCATGCGCGTGTCAAAGTCGGCCTTCACTTTGAACAGCTCGGGGAAATCTTCATCATAGGCGTGCAAAAGATGATAGAGCAGCGGACGGCCCACGAGCACGACTTTAACATGCAGTGGAATCGGTTGCGGCCGCAGGCTTTTGATCGCCATAAATCCCAAACGCTCGCCCAGCTCCTCGATTTCAATTTCATGGGTGCGCAACGTGCGCTTCAAACCCTCCCAACTGAGAAGATTGCGCAACACGTCTTCCATGGGCAACACGAGATAGCCACCGTTCGCGCGATGCACCGAACCGGCTTTGATCATCGTAAAGTCGGTGTATAAAGCGCCAAAGAGCGTTTCTTTTTCCACGCGGCCAAAGAGATTGTTGTAGCTCGGATTCAACTCAACAACCACCGGCGCGCCTTCCTGCTTGCTGTTGTCGACCAGCACGTTGACTTGATACTTGCGAAACGGCAATTCCCGCAGCCACACGTTTGATTCTGTGGCGACCTCGGGACTAACGTTCGGCTTTTGCGACTCACTGGGCTTGAAGATCTCGATGTTTTCGAGCAGATCTTTTTGCACGGTCTGCAGATATGCAAGCACCTCGGGCAAATCCGCAAATTTTTCATTCAAATCTTCCATGGAGCCGCCGACGACGAAAAGCGCGATTTGTCGGTCAAGTTCTTGCAGTTGCTCCTGCGCCGTGCGTTCCAATGATCGCACCTGTTTCAGAGTGGCTTTCAGCTCTTCTTGCAGGCCTTCGTGGTTGCGTTTTAGTTCTTCCCGCTTGTCCTGCGACAAGGCTTGAAACTCCTCTTCGCTGATCGGCTTGCCTTTGGTCATGGGAATGAGGACGATGCCGAAGGGTGCGGTCTGCAACAGAAAGCCGGCGTCGTGCGCGCGCGCTTCGAAGTGCTCCAGCACGTGGGCGCGTTGCCGGCCCACGGTCTTCGCGATCTCTTCGCGTTTGGCGTTGTATTCTTCGCTTTCAAAAGCTTTGGGCACCGCCCGCCGCACGTGCTCAAGCAGGCTTCTCATGTCTTGCTGCAGCTCACGGCCGCGGCCCGACGGCAGGCAACATGCTTGCGGCTGATAAGGGTCGGTGAAGTTGTTGACGTAGCACCAATCGCCCGGCGTTTGTTTTTTGCGCGCCAAGTCTTCGAGAAACGATTGCACCGCGGTCATCTTGCCGATGCCCGGCGGCCCGGCAACGTAAATGTTGAAACCGCCGTCTTGAATTTCCAAGCCGAACTGCAGCGCAGAGACGGCGCGCTTTTGACCGATGATGCCATAGAGCGGCTGCAAATCCGCGGTCGTTGCAATGCCAAGCTGTTTCGGATCGACAGTGCGGCGCAATTGTTCGGGAGCGAGAGTTGGCATAAGCTGACTTTCACACAATACAAGCTTTGATGTGACACGGCGCGACTGAAACACGCGAGGATTTCGTGGTCACGAGCTCCTCTCGCGCTCTAGCCGTTGCGCGTGCAGCAGAAAATAAAATGCTCCACCGCCTCTCGCCCAAATTCGGCGAGAATCGTGTTGCTGCACACGTTGCGGCTTGCCGTCGCGGCCGTATCGACAACGGAGACGGCGCGCCCGTGTCGTTTCTGAATTCGGATGCAAGCAGGCCGTGTTATGGAATGCCAATGGTTGCGCCCACGGCATTCAAGCGCGTATCTACGCTCTGCACGGCTTCGGCCACCAGCATGAAATAACGATCGAGTGCGCAATCGGCATGCAAGCGCAACGCGCAAAAATCGCCTTCGGAATTCTCGCAGAAGGCGCAGACTTTGTCGCGCAACGTCGAAATATAATCCGTGATCAATGGGCTATCGACCGATTCCACGACTTCGACAACCTGCGGAAGATAGAGCTCGATGGGGCACGTGCGGCCGCTGGGCAGCCCGCAACGGATAAATTGCGAGCCATGCATGACCGAATCCATGCACACCGGGCACACACGTTCGCGTATGGCATCGAGATACTCTTCGTACTTTTCCATGTGACGTCTCCTTACGAAGGATGCAACCGCGTCTTCTTGGCCATAAGCACTTCTTGCAATTCTTCGTGCGCCGGATCCTTCACACAGCAATCGACCGGACAAACCGTGACACATTGCGGCTCGTCAAAGAAGCCGACGCACTCCGTACATTTTTCCGGAACGATGAAATAGAGATCGTCTGAAAGCGCCTCTTGTTTGGCATGCACCTCCGCCATTCCACCATGATATTCAAGCGCACCGGTCGCTGTCGTGCCGTCAGAAAATGACCATGGTTCGCCGCCCGCGTAAATGGCGTTGTTCGGACACACCGGTTCGCATGCGCCGCAGTTAATGCACTCGGCAGTTATGATTAACGACATGTCATACCTCCTGGAGGGTATTGCCCGAAAAAAACTTTACAAGCGTAAAAGCTTCCGCATTGTCAATCGACAATGTGGTTGCTGAAAGCCGCGCAAGTCCGCTCTACGGAAAGATGCCACGCTCTTTGTAAACCGTTTCCAAACGCGAGAGCGCAACAATGTATGCCGCAGTGCGCCAATCCGTTTTGAATTTTTTCGCGGTGTCGCGCACGCGCTCGTAGGCATTCACAATTTTTTTATGCAGCTTATTGTCGACCTCTTCAAGCTCCCAAAACTCGCTGCGCTTGTTTTGCAGCCACTCGAAGTAGCTCACAATCACGCCGCCGGAGTTGCACAGGATGTCGGGCAACACGTCGATGCCTCTCTCTTGCAAAACCGCATCGCCTTCCGGATCGGTCGGGCCATTCGCGCCTTCGGCCACGAGCCGAACCTCCAGCCAGGGCGCGGTGGTCGCCGTGATTTGACTTTCCAACGCTGCAGGAATGAGAATATCCGCGTGCGTGCTGAGAAAAGTTTTGTGATCAATCGCCTTCGCGTGCGGATAGCCGCTCACCCCGCCGTGCTCCTTTACATAACTCGCTAGCTTCTCGGGATCGAGGCCCTCGGGATGATAGATTGCGCCGGTCACATCTTCGACGGCGAGCAGTCGGGCGCCGTGCGGTTGCAACAAGCGCGCGGACCACGAGCCGACATTGCCGAAGCCTTGCACGAGGTACGTTGCGCCTTGCAAAGAGAAGTTGTGATCTTTTGCCCATTCTTCAATCATATAAACCACGCCCTGGCCCGTGGCTTTGTCGCGGCCCAAGCTGCCGCCGGCTTCAATGGGTTTGCCGGTGACGACGTGCGTATAGCTTTGGCGTTCGTGCGGCGGCATGGTTTGCAAATAGGTATCGAGAATCCACGCCATGATTTGCGCATTGGTGTTGACGTCGGGCGCAGGGATGTCGTACTCCGGGCCGATGTTGCTGCCTAATGCGAACGTGAAGCGGCGCGTGATGCGCTCTAATTCGGCCGGGCTGTATTTCGCGGGGTCGATTTGAATTCCACCTTTGGCGCCGCCGAATGGAATGCCGGAGATCGCCGTCTTCCACGTCATCCAGGCCGCGAGCGCGCGCACTTCTTCGATTTGCACACTGGGGTGGAAACGCAACCCGCCTTTGAACGGGCCGAGCACGTTGTTGTGTTGCACGCGATAGCCGGTAAACATTTCAATACGCCCGTCATCCATTTTGACGGGAAAATGTACGACCGTCTCGTTCGCGGTTTGCGCCAAGATCTTTCGAATATTCGTGTCGAGCTGCATCAAATCCGCGGCTTTATTGAATTGTTGCGCAACGTTGTCAAAGAGATTCTCCGAAGGCGCCGCGCGTTTGCCATCGTGGCCATTGGTTTTCTGAAATGACTTAAGGCCTTCGGGCACAGACCCGGCTCTGGCTTTTGCCGCTTCTGCGGCAGTTTGAATTTTCTCTTTCATGATATTCTCCAGGAGTTGAAATTTCTGCGCAGGCTACACGCCGTTCGCAAAGAAAAATTTTCATTCTGCCCACAACACCTGCGCGCTTTCTTCGCGCGCTGCCGGCTCCGGTTCCGAAGAGGGAAAAACCGGCAAGTAACGCGCCGCGAGCGCGAACAAGGCGAAGCCGAGCGCCACGATCATCACCGTGATCGTCACTTCCATCCACGAGGGGAAATAACCCGCTTTCGCCCAACCTTCCATTCCGGTGATGCTCACATTCATGCGATTCAATACAAACCCGAGCACTACGAGGAGGGCAGAGACGAACAACCCGGTGGGATGATTGCGCACGCGCGGAATCGCGAGCAAGAGCATGGGAAGCAGCACGCCGAATCCGATTTCCACCCAATACAACGCGGTCTCCAGACTGAAAGTGAAAACCGCATTGAAGACGCCGCGGTCGAGGAGATCTTGCGCTTTGATCACGGTGTAGACCATGAGAATGACGACGATCGCGCGGCCAAGCTGCGTGAGCAGAGGCATTTCAATATGGCGTTTGAAAGCGCGGCTGCTCATGAACGACTCGAAGATGACCATCGCGCAGCCGACGCCGAGCGCCGAGAGGAAGAAGAACACCGGCAATAGCGACGAATACCACAGCGGATGCAGCTTCTCGGGCACGATCAAATAGAGCGAGCCGAGTGAAGATTGATGCAATGTGGAAAGCAGCACGCCGATGATGACGAGCGGAATCGTGATGGCGCGCATGAAGCCCGCGGCTTTGTTCCAGCCCAATTTTTCAAATAGAATCGGGCTGAACTCGAGGGCGAGCACCGTGGTGTAGAGCATCACGCACCAGGCGACTTCGAACATGACCGAATGCGGATTCCACATGACAAGCGCGTGCCAAATGCGATCGGGCCGGCCCAAATCGAAAAGCAATGCGACAATGACAAGCAAATAGCCGAGAAACGCGGTGAGCACGGCCGGCCGCACGATGGGCTTGAATTCGTGCAAGTTGAAAATGTATACGATCGCGCAGAGCGTGAACCCGCCCGCCGCAAGCCCGACGCCGCAGAGAATGTCGAAGCCGATCCATAAGCCCCACGGGAATTGGTCGCTCAAGTTCGTCACCGCGCCGAGGCCTTGCGTGAAGCGGAGATAGGTGATATACGCGCCCGCGAGCAAGAGCAAGCCCAGCACGCCGCGCCAGAAGGTGAGGTATGCGAATATTTTTTTCATGGGAAATACCCTTCCATAGTAACTGACCACCGACAATTGCTCACTCATCACTGCTCTCTACCATCCATCTCTTTCAGCTTCGCGTGGAGCTTGCCCACTTCCTCGCGGCGATTGATGATCCACCACAAGCCATACAGCGCCGTTCCACCCACGGCCACGATGTTTGGAATTTTCGAGAGCGCGTTCCATGTGAGCATGGGCAAAGGTTGATCGGGAAGATTCGTGGGGAAGCCGAGTTTTTCGAAAGGAACCGCAGAGAGGAAAAGGATGGAAGTGCCGCCCGCCTCTTGCAAGCCATAAATATGATTCACATAGTTGTCGGGATTTTCACGCAAGCGTTTCTGCGCTTCGGCAATCAACTCGTCGCGGTCGCCGAAGATCGTTGCGCCGGTGGGGCAAGCTTCCGAACATGCCGTCGGCAAACCCTGCGCGAGACGGTCGGAGCAGAAAATGCACTTGCGCACGCGCGGTGTGGGATCGTTCCATGTATACGTCGGCACTTGGAACGGACAAGCTTGCATGCAATAGCGGCAGCCAATGCACTTGGATTCCTCATAAAGCACCGGGCCGTCCGCGGTTTTTGTGAAGGCGCCGACCGGACACACGGAGACGCACGTCGGCTCTTCGCAGTGCATGCACAAGCGCCGCACGAAAACGTCGTTGCCATAGTCTTGCACGACGGTATAGGCATTGGCGTTGAGTTTGGTTTCTTCTCCCGCCGGCAGACCGTTTTGTTCTTTACAGGCCTCGCGGCACAAGCCGCAGCCCACACACAGGGTGATATCAATCAACATCGCTTTACGAGCCATAGCGTTTTCCTTTCACATAGAATCTCACATGATACCTCGCGATGGCGTCAATACGGAAAATTTTCATGCACTCGGGCTCGCACTTCATGGTTTCATGCCGCCGTACCGGAGCGGTGCAGAGCCCGGCTTTTTGAGGCATCAACCCAAGGAGAGATTCAAGCAAGCAGCATGCCTTATGCGCTTGCGCGAAGCAGCAGTGTTTTCGTTCAACTTTAGAAACACATTTTATCTTGCGAGCATAATGGCTTCGCAATCGTGCGAATTCCTTTACAGCTTTTCGCACGCTTGGGAAGCTCGGAGGATTTGCGAGCGTCAATGGGGCGTGTGTGCTTCTGGTCATCTTCCAAAATCCAATGCACTTATACTTTGCCGGGGCGCGACCTAGCGCTGGTCGATCTACGGCATGTTGTTTGAGAAGATCAAATACGGAAAACTGTCTCGTGTCATTACTCTCTCAATCAAACGGTCTTGCGCCATGACACAAAAAAATAAACCAGGTAAAGCCGCGGGGCATGTCACTATTTCCGCGGAAGAGTGCAAAGGTTGCGGCTTGTGCATTGAAGTTTGTCCCCCGCAAGTGTTGCGTGTTTCCGAAATGCTCAATCGCATGGGCTATCACCCCGCGATGTATGTTGGTATTGATTGTACGGGTTGCGGCGTGTGCTTTTATGTTTGCCCCGAACCGGGTGCGATTACGGTTTACAAGCGCGCCGGAGCGCCCGCAAAGACTACTGAAACAGTCGCATAGAATTCTGCAATGCCGAAAGCCGTTCGCTCGCAGCTATTCGCGTGTTGCAACTAATCGATGAAAGCTGTGGGTTGAAAACTGCCGAGGATTCGCAGAAAGCCAAAGGTTGGAAACCATGTCAAAACAGCTCATCAAAGGCAATGAGGCCGTCATCAAAGCAGCGCTGCTCGCAGGCTGTCGCGCTTATTTCGGCTATCCGATTACGCCGGCGAGTGAAATCGCGGAGGCGGCGGCGTTATACTTTCCTAAAATGGGCGGCACATTTTTGCAGGCCGAAAGTGAAGTCGCTTCGATCAACATGCTCTACGGTGCGGCCTCTGCGGGCGTGCGCGCCATGACGGCCTCTTCCAGCCCGGGCATCTCCTTGATGCAAGAGGGCATTTCCTATATGGCCGGCGCGGAATTGCCGGCTGTGATCGTTGATATCGTGCGCGGCGGTCCGGGCTTGGGCAACATCGCGCCGGAACAAGCGGATTATTTTCAAATCGTGAAAGGCGGCGGCCATGGCAACTATCGCTTGCTCGTGCTCGCGCCGAACAGCGGCCAGGAGATGTGCGACCTCACCATGCTCGCTTTCGAGTTGGCCGATCGCTATCGCAATCCCGTGGTCGTGATGACCGACGGCTTCATCGGGCAAATGATGGAGCCCGTGAGTTTTCCGGAGCCGGTGCTACAAATGCCGGCGAAGGAGTGGGCCGTGCAAGCCACCGCGGAATCGCGCGACAATCTCATTACCTCGATTCAACTCGTGCCTGAAGAATTGGAAACGCATGTGTGCCATTTGTTTTTGAAGTACGACACGATTGCGAATGAAGAAGTGCGTTTCGAAGGTTATCGTTTGGAAGATGCGCAGTTCATCACCGTGGGCTATGGCATCGTCTCGCGTTTGCTGCGCACGGCCGTCGATCTCGCGCGCGAGCGGGGCATTCCCGCGGGCTTGCTGCGGCCGATTACGCTTTGGCCTTTTCCACACAAAAAGATTGAAGCGCTCACCAATCAAGCGGCCGGTTTTCTCGTGTGCGAATTGAGCACCGGTCAAATGGTGGAAGATGTGAAGCTCGCAGTCAATGGTTGGACGCCGGTGAAATTCTATGGCCGCTACGGCGGCATGGTGCCCACAGCCGAAGAGTTGATGCAACAAATTCTGCGCTGCTGGAAGGAGCTATCCGGGAATGGAAAAGATGCCGGTAGGATATCCGTTTCCACCGAAGAGGGCGAGAAAGAGTTGCTGCCCGATTATGAGTGGGAAGTTAAGACCTGATTGAAAATGGCGAATCGCTGAACTTGAGTTTTTTCGGTAGAGCTTTGAAAGGAGCCCAATTACGTTACTTGCGATTTGGCTCTTCATGTATAGCCGGATTTTTGCGCAAGACTTCCCCATCGGCATCTGGTTTGGCGGCGAACAAAACGCCATTGATGCGGTTGCGGATATGGGATTCACGTGGATTCAAGCCTATGGCGGTTGGGATAATGACATCAACAATTTGGTCATCCAAAATACCCGTAACCTCAATGTCATTGCCATTCGTGAGCGCAATATCAATTATCCGTAGTCTTCTCTTCAGTTTTAAAAAATGAGTGCTCGTTTGAAATCAAAAGTGCTCGCTTGGACCTGGTGTGAAATGAAATAATGAAGAAAGAGGCTCAGCCGTGAAGAGAAAGCTGATACTCCTATTGCTGCTCGGCAAATTGCTGCCGGTCCACGCCCAAATCCCGTGGAAGCTTGAGCCGTTCATAGAGTATTTCGGCCATGTACGAGATTCTGCTCTTGGCGCAAGGGTAAAAGGTTTTGTCGGTAGCCATTCGAATAGCCCCTTCAATGTGGCAGTCGCCGAATCGCACCAATTCACAGACTTGCCTAAGCTTCGATTCTATTCTTTTGCCTCCCCTCAAGACACCATACCCCGATGGACTATCTCTGGGGCCGACGTCGAGCATGGAGATTTTAACGGCGATGGCTTGACTGATCTTGCGGTGTGGAAGAGCGTGAATAAAAGCCGGGCGTTTGATACGGTGCTGGTTTACCTTGGCAATCCTGCTGGAATCGACACCTTGCCCTCTTATAAGTTGCCAGCCGAGCAAGACCGTTCGGCGTTTGGAAGCACAATGTGCATTGGCGACGTAAACAATGATGGTATCGATGATCTCGTGATTACGGCAAGAGATTACCACGTGCAACTCGGCCAGTTTCCTCAGGGGAAAGTATATGTTCATTTCGGAGGAGACCACCTCAAGCCGGAACCTGATTTTACTATTACTGGAACTTATGCCGGTGCCCGGCTAGGCACGAGATGCGCGATCGCGGATCTTAATGACGATGGTTTCAATGATTTGGCGATTCGTGGTAGCGCAACCATTTTTGAATATCTCAATGTTTACTTCGGTAGTGGGGCCGCATTCGACACCGTCGCTGATCTCACCGGCCCGAAATCGTATCGCACCATCGTCAGTGGCCTAGCCCAACTTCCGCAGTTGTCAGGGTTAAGCTTTGTGTTTTCAATGAAAATT
>JBBILN010000070.1:0-37959 GCA_037444905.1 bacterium
GGCGTCGTGTATCTCGATAATCGCACCGTGCGGGGAATTTTTGCGGCGGAAACCGGCGCGTTCATGCAGGAATTTGCGGATTTCATCTCGCTGGCGGCGCATCGCGCGCTGGAGCAGAAGTGTCTGCGCAACCACGTGAACGCGCTTGAGGGCGAATTGCGCGGGAAATACAAATTCGAGGCCATCATCGGGCACCACCCCAAGATGGTCGCCATCTTGAAACTCGTCGCCCAGGTTGCCGACACCGATGCCACCGTGCTGATTCAAGGCGAGAGCGGCACCGGCAAAGAGCTGATCGCGCAGGCGCTGCATTACAATAGCCGGCGGCGCAACCAGCCTTTTGTGCCGATCAACTGCGCCGCGCTGCCGGAAAACTTGCTGGAGTCCGAGCTGTTCGGCCACGCGCGCGGCGCGTTCACCGGCGCCATCAAAGACCACGCCGGCTGGTTCGAGCGCGCCGAGGGCGGCACGATCTTTTTGGACGAAGTGAATGACATGCCGCTGCCGCTGCAACTGAAGCTCCTGCGCATTTTGCAAACCGGCGAATTCTCGCGCGTCGGCTCCACCGAGCTGCGCCACTGTAGCGTCAGAGTCGTTGCGGCAACCAGTGTGAATTTGACAGAGCTTGCGGCTCAAAAGAGATTTCGCGAGGAACTGCTGTATCGACTGAAAGTCATCGAACTGACCCTGCCATCATTGCGCGAGCGCGGCGAAGATATTCCTCTTCTGGCAGAGCACTTTTTGCAGCAGTTCAGCACCAAACACGGGAAGGCAGGTTTGCGTCTTTCGGAAGAAGCCGAGGGCGCGCTGCTGACGTACAACTTTCCCGGCAACGTGCGCGAATTGGAGAATATCATTCAGCGCGCCGTGGTCACGACAGAAGGCGAAACCCTCGCCGCGCTGGAGCTTCCGATTCCACCAGCACACAGTATCACCAGCCCGCAGGAAAAATGGTCATCCTTCCATGTCGCCAAGCAACACGTGGTGGAGACTTTTGAGCGCCAGTATTTGACGGATTGCTTGCGCTTAGCCAAAGGCAACCTCACCCAAGCCGCCAAGCTCGCCGATCTGCATGTCACGAATCTCTACCATAAATTGCACCAGTACGGCATTGATCCCGCTACGTTTAGGCGATAACACGAAACAAGCAGGCTCACTTATCCAATCAAGCTCAGAAAAAATTCTGAACACGGATTTCACGGATTGCACAGATTGACACGGATAAAGCAAAAAGTAAAAAAATCCGTGAGAATCCGTTTTATCCGCGTCATCCGTGTTCTAAGGTTTTTTCTTATTAACTTGGTTGATGGTATAGCGTTGTCGCTACAACACTATAGTGTCGGCGCTATGGTTGCGTCCGTTTGCGCCTCTGCGCACTGACGCAGCAAACAAATCATCTTTAATAAACAGCCCTTTGGACGTTGCTCCCAAGGGCTGTTTTGTTTTTGATCAGTGGCACGGAGATTGACATTTTTCAAGTTGCATATCGATCAAAAGGATTGACTCATGGCAAAAAATTGCGTTTTGCTCTCGGGACCAACAATCGCGCATGATGAGAAACTAAAGGAAGAGCTTGAAGAATTTGCGGTGGTGTTGACGAGTGACGATAATTCGCAGATTGAGCTAATTCTGAGCGACAACAACGTTGATTTGATCATCCTTGAAATAACGAATGCCAACCTGCATGAGATTGAGGTGATCAAAATCGTCAAAGCGAAGTTTCCAGATACTGAAATCATTTTGGTCGATGGCGACGGTGATCAGGAGTTGATTGCGCAGGCGTTTGCATTTGGAGTGAAGGATGCTTTTCGTAGGCCGTATCCGAGTGCGTTGATCGCAGAGAGGGCGTGTGCACTGATTCAGCTCACTGGATTCGGAAGTTGAAGTTGAAAGTTATGGCTTGATGACACAAGATGTATATTAACAATTGCTCTCTAAGGAGGAATTACCATGCCACCTGTAACATCAAAATTCAATGTTCCGGTCCTGACTAACAAGATTAAAGTAGGGCTGGAGAAAAAAATGCGTCAGCGTTTGGGTATTCAAGATAATCAACCCTTACCTCAAGATGTCGTCAGTTTTATTGACAAAACATCTCAATCTGTAGCATCCAACGCCGTCGAATTAGGTGTCACACGGGATTCTGAAGTTTTAGCACGAGAAGCATCTCGTACAGCTATATTTGAGGGTTTCAAGGAAAAAGTTGGTACTGCCTTGGAAGGAATGGATATCATTGCACTATCTCCTGAGGTAAAGCAAATCCTTAACCGAAGAGCAGAATTATTGTGGGCTAAACGCAAAGCGCTTGAAGGTGCTGGGTTTTCTATTGAGGAAGCCATGAAGATTTTACTCGCTGACATCAAATGTTCCAATCAATAAAGGAAGGATCTAATATGACTTTTGAAGATTTTTGTGAAGATATGGCTGATGCGGTCTCAGATGCGGTTGACTCTTGTGTAGATTTAGTAGAAGATATTGGAGAAGCGGTTTCCAACGCGATAGGTGATATTTCAAGTGCTATTGCCGACATCGCAGGAGCCGCCGCCGATATTATCGGTGACGCCTTAAGCTGTTTTGGCGACTTCATCGATGGGATAGGTGATTTCTTGGAAACATCGGCGGATTTCTTCGAAGCAATAATCAGGACTCTTGAAAGTGCTGGAAACAATGTTGCTCACTTCCTTGATGACCTCGTCAGTACAATAGTACGAAGTACTCAGGATATGTGGGAAGGGCTCTCTAGTCTGGTCGAAGATGTATGGAATGGATTAGGGAAATTAGTAGTACAAGCATGGGAAGGTATTTTTAGTATCATTGAAGAGGTCTCTGCTGCTTTGGTCAACATAGCAGAAAATGCTCTAGGGCCAATTTTGCGATTCATCGAGAATGCGACGATTAGTTTCTTTGAAGTACTGATGGGTTTTCTCGAGATGGTTATAGAATGTATCGTAGAGCCAGTGCTTGAGTTTTTCGCCTGTATTTCAGGCATATCAGTGTATTTTGCGGCAAAGGCTGGTAACGCATCCTTAAATGCTTTTAAAGCAAGACACTTTCTTCCCGATACTTTTAAAACAAAGTTGCAAAAACTATTTGACAACACTTCTTTTGATAGCGTGTGCTATGTTGAAGGAGCGAATCTCATAGCTAATGCTTTTGATCCTAAAAGTGAAACCAAGGGCATGACATTCGGGCCAGATACCATGGCGGGTGTAGTCATGCGCGCTGTCGTGTACTTAAAAAGTATTTTCGATGAAAACGATTATGAGAGTCGAAAAACCATGGTACACGAGCTGGTGCATGTCAAGCAGATTGACAGATATGGAGGCGAAATCGGATTTGCATGCGAGTATGGGAAAGGATATGTGAGTGCAGGATTAAGTTATGAAGGTAATCCTTTGGAGGAGGAAGCATATGACTTTACGAAAGACCATGATCAGAAAATAAAAAACTTGTAACACCAAAAAGTTGATCTGATCATCCTTGATATCCCGAACGCCAACTTGCATGAGATTGAGTTGATAAAGGTCGTCAAAAGGAAGTTTCCAGGTAGTAAAATCATTTTGGTCGATGGCAATGGTGATCAGGAGTTGATTGCGCAGGCGTTTGCATTTGGGGTAAAGGATACGTTTCGCAGGCCGTATAAGAGCAGTTTAATTGTCGAAAGAGTGAATGCGCTGCTGCATTATTGATTCGTTATACAAGCAATGGCGCGATTATATTTTCACGACTTTGGCTTTCATTGACAACGATGTTCAAATTGTCTTGGTGAATTAGGTTTGCTCCCTGGAAACCAAAACACACTACTGATTTTCATGTCGATTGGAGGAGACAGGTGCGTGTGCAAGAGTATTATTTTGTTTTTCAAGCTTTGCTGCATATGCATTCTAAACTCTCATGGAAACATAACTGATGTGATGTAAATCCTGCTTCAAATATTAGAAAGGAGTGTTATTATGCCGTTCAAAGTCAAAGACTTGATGATAAGCGTTCCTCAAGGATGTCAGTTGGGTACTGGCCCGATTGTCTGCCATTGGCTTAATTCCCACTTCTGCATCTTGGCATCCTGTGGTATTCAGAGCTTTTGCGGGCAATGCTCTTTCGGCTCCTTCGAGTGTGGTGGTGTGTGCTCATTCCAGCCAACTGTTCCGACAGGGTACACGGTGTGCAAAGCTTATTCGCCATTCACGAGTGCTGAGGATCTTGCCTTCTTGAAACAGCAACTCAATAAAGCTTTGGCCGATTTGGAAGTCACTGAGCGTGCATTAGAAGAGAGCATGCGGCCTCAGACGGTTGAGCAGGTGGAAGAATTGGAGCAGAAATTGGCTGATGCGCTTGAGGAACTGAAGAAGCGGAAAGGGGAACTTCAGAAGAAGGAAGGTGGGAAATAACGGGACGCGATCAGATTAGATCACGAATCTCTGGTCGACCACAGAATGCAATGACATGCCGGTGATCGTCATTGTCCAGGTCGTTCTCTATGAACAAAACTGAGAGTAAAGTCAAGTTCTCAGAAGCCGAAGGTTAACGGCCTGGACAATTTCAGTTTTGTCACGCAATCCCCGCTGGTTTGTGTTAAGGCGTTTGATGAAGCTTTTAATCGACTCTACATAATTTAGCGGTTCAACACGTACCTTCTAGATGACAGCTCTTGAAAAACATTCTGGATGAAAATTTTCGACCAAATCCAAGCTACGAACTGGTTTTGTTTGATCATCTTCCTTTAGAGCAACAGAACATCCTGAAAGACCTTAAAAAGGATCCCGATTTCTACGGCATTCTTCGCCCACGCAATAATTCCGAAGTGGGGATAAAGTCGGTCTGTTTGGATACAGCACTTTTGTATCTTACCTTACAAAAACCTGGTAAGCTACCAGATTTCGTCCAGTCAAAGTTTGGCGAGGCAAGCAATGAAGCAGTAGCTGAGCTTGTGCTGGACGGCGTTCTAGAGGTAGAAAAGAACGGCACCTTCGTGTCGGGAGCAGATGCCCATGAAATAATATATGGAGATAGTTTATTCACAACAGGCACGGGTATTATCGCCCGACAATCGCTCGAAGCATTGCGGTACGCGCAGACCCTTGGAATAAACGAGAGTGCCAGACTTTCTGCGCGCATGTACTTTTATGGCAGGATACCCCTTTCTCCCCATTGGCGGCGGATGTTCCCCACGCCACTGGCTGTAGTTAAACATCTGGGAGTGGAAAAAAACGGATCGAATAGAGCATTGTCAGATCAGTATTGGTCAGAAGTATCCATAGCGCCACCGTATGATGGTTGGTACATGTGGAAATCTCGTGATCAACGATCATCCTCTGAAAAAGTCGATTACACATATAAACTTTATGTTAGCCCCAGACCCGAATTCATACGAGAGGCGTTTCAAGCGGCCCTTGAAGAGCTTTCAAGCTTACACGCTCCTCAATTCAAGATTGGCAAAGATGCTTATGGCCTCCTCCGAACTGATAAATTCATTGTTTACTTCTGGAGCTTTGACGCGCTTCACGAAGCCAAAGAACGTTTGCTCTGTAGGCTGAAGGGTTGTCCTGCCCACGGCGTTCCATTTACGGCAGAACTTTCGGAAGATGGCTTGCTTTCTTGGGGAATGGATCCCCCTCTCAAGCAGCAAGTATTTGCTTGGCAGGAGCGTGAAAGCTGGAGGCTTTGGGTTACTAACCGGTTGGCGGCGGCCTTAGTGAAGGCGAAAGCGTCTCCATCGAAACTTATTGAACCCTGGCAGTTTGCATTGGAGCGTCTTCATCTTGATGGTGTGGATACACAAACGTGGACTCCAAATCCGAAGCTCTGGATGGAAAATTTTTCAAATGAGAAGTGATCGAACATGGATATAACCGCCCCACTGGTTTTACCGGATGATACGGTTATCGTACCCGTCAAGCAATTGCCACCTCAGCTACGCGAAAAATTGAAATGCGAAGATGGCGATTACGCGGTCACGCGGCCGCTCGCACGCACACCGTCAAAGATTATTGATGCACAGGCCGCTGAGCTCCTCAAGGAGTTTCAGAAACCAAAAACGATTGTTGATGTCGTGATCAGTTACAGTAGAGCTAAGAAAGCCGATCCAGAGCGAATTTTAGAAGAAGCGTTTCCGTTAATTCAACAATTCATGCACGCACATTTGCTGGTTCCACCGGATTCAACCGACGCCAAGCGGATTGTTGCATGTTTTGATGTAGGCGATAGAATTACAGATTTCGAAGTACTTCGATGCATCCAAGTCTTGGAGGATACGGAACTCTATTATGCAAGGCGACAAAACGGCGAAGAAGCAGCGCTCAAAATCACCAGGCCGAACGGTAACAATCGCGAGGTCGAAAAGATGTTTGACCGGGAGGCCGCCATCCTGAACCACCTAGATGGAGTTGTCAACCCACGACTTCTTGATAGAGGTGTGTTTGAAGAACGACAATTTCTGGCTATAGAGTGGCATTCTGGAGTCAACGCCGAAACAGCCGCAAGCGAATTACGCTTGTTGTCCAATACCGCGAGCCAAACGAAACTTCTTCATTTATGCCGTAGGATCGCCGAAGCCTATGCGCATTTGCACACTCAGAATGTGATCCATTCTGATATTCATCCTCGAAATGTCCTGGTCACATCCGACGGATTAGTAAAGATTGTCGATTTTGGGCTTGCACGATTAGAAAATGGAAGCGGTGATTTAGACAATCCACTTCGAGGAGGCATTGGTTTCTTTTTCGATCCAGAATATGCTGAAGCTCTTCGTTCTCACCGAAAACCTCCGAAATCAAACAAATTGGCAGAACAGTATTCGTTAGCGGCAATGCTATATTCGCTTCTCACCGGCAACTATTATCTCGACTTTTCTGCCGAAAAAAATGAGCTATTGCGGCAGGTTGTTGAGGATGCTCCACTTTCCTTCTCAAATCGTGGAATTAGACCTTGGTCGGAGCTTGAAAATGTTCTCATCAGGGCATTAAACAAAAATCCATCTGAGCGTTATGAATCAATGGATGAACTTTCGAAAAAACTGAGGGCAGTTGTTGCACCAAACAACCAACACGGATCCGAGTTTTCAGATTGTTCTATATCAGTAGATATGTCGGTCGCAGACAAGTTGCTGAATGATGTGCTTCAACGTGTGGGGACTTCAGGGCCGCTCATTTCCTCAGGGTTGACCAAAGCACCAGTTTGCTCGGTCAACTATGGCGCGGCAGGAATTGCCTATGCCTTGTATCGCATATCTTGTGTCCGCAGTGATGCCCAGTTACTTTCCCTTGCCGATATCTGGTCATCGAAAGCAATGAGCAATATCGGTAAAAATGAGGCATTCTTTAGCACTGATATTACCCCTGAAGTTGTAGGACGAATTTCGCCCTATCATACTGAGAGTGGGGTCCATTGTGTACAGGCGCTTATCGGTCATGCCATGGGCGACTTGGCTTCTCAGCAAGCAGCAATCAACGCGTTTGTTGCAGCGTCCAAGGCACCATGCGATAATCTGGATTTAACACTTGGTAAATCTAGCACTCTACTTGCATGCTCAATGTTACTCGATGTGATGCCTGTAAGCGATATGCTTGATAGTGGTCCTCTGCTTGATCTTGGAAAAGTAACCATGCGAAGCATATGGGAAAAGATTGACGCTTTTGCTTCGATTGAGGAATCGCTTGAGTTGAGTTACTTAGGTATTGCACACGGGTGGGCCGGGATTCTCTATGCGACAATGCGTTGGTGCCAGTCATCTGGAGATGAGTTGCCGGGTACAGTTCCGGCGCGACTTAAGCAGCTCGCAGAATGTGCAGAGGAAAAAGGACGGGGAGTTCGGTGGAAATGGCAAATGATGGACGGAGACCATCAACGCAATAACAGCTATATGCCAGGTTGGTGCAATGGTACCGCAGGCTATATTCATCTTTGGACACTGGCGCACCGCCTACATAGCGAAGATTATTATCTCAAGCTTGCAGAAAAAGCTGCTTGGAATACCTGGGAAGAACAGGAAGGCATTAGCAGCATCTGTTGTGGTCTTGCAGGACGCGCGTATGGATTGTTAAATCTCTACAAATATACTGGCGAAAAAGAGTGGTTGTACCGGGCTCAACATCTAGCCAACAGAGCAGCAGTAGTCTCAAAAACCATTACCTACGGAGAAGAAGGGCTCTTCAAAAACAGCCTGTATAAGGGAGATATAGGTATTGCTGTACTAGTCGCTGATCTTTCTGAGCCGGAAGGTTCATGTTTGCCTTTCTTTGAGAAAGAAGGATGGTCGTAACCATGCTCGAAATATGATCTTTGATATATCACTTAGGGATATGTTCGATATGAAAGCTACACCGTGACAATCAAGTTATTCAACCAATTTGGTATTTTATTGCAGTTATCAAAAACATTTGCTTCTGGTGACACTAACTTGGATTGTCGTGCAGATATGAACGAAAATTCTTAGCAGAGTAGGAGGTTATTATGTACACGAAATCTGTGGTGTGGTTGATTATTGCTTTCTTGCTGTTCATTTTGGCAGTAGGAGTAACAGCGCAACCACAAGAAGCTGAACGCTACAAGATAGACTGGCGTGGTTACACGTTCTATATCAACAAGCCCATACCTACTTTGGCAAGATCGCTCACTCTGGAAGCATATTCTGATACGGTTCAAGGTTACTACTTCGTCCAATTCAAAGCTGCGATCACGAAAGATATGAAGGCGCAAGTGGTTGCAGCGGGCGGAGAACTTTTTGAATATGTACCCAACAATGCCTATATCGTCAAAATGGATGTCGAAACTAAGGGAAAAGTAGGGGCGCTTGCAGAAGTTCAGTGAATTGGGATCTATCAGCCTGCATTCGGGCTCTCTTCTAGGCTGGCGGAAAAATTAGATACCATGAAGGAAGCAACAACAGTAGTCGTTCGCATCTTCAAGGGTGAGAATATTGAAAATAGCGTAGCAGAAATTCGTTTATACGGAGGAGAAATTTTGAGAAGAGCAGAAGGCAAAAACTACATTAAACTCAGAGTCAAGATTGGACCGGAAGAGGTTACTTCTGTTGCGAGAATCAACGGAATACTGTGGGTTAATGGATCCACTCATCATACCGGCGGCCGATCCGATCCCGCTGCCGGCGACCGACAATCGCGCATGATGAGAAATTAAAGGAAGAACTTGAAGAATTCACCGTCGTGTTGACGAGTGACGATAATGCGCATATTGAGTCAATTCTGAGCGACAACAAAGTTGATCTGATCATCCTTGAGATCTCGAACGCCAACCTGCATGAGATTGAGGTGATCAAGATCGTCCAAACGAAGTTTTCAGATTCTGAAATCATCTTGATAAATGGCACGGCAATCGCGAACTGATTGCCGCGGTGGCGTAAAAGCTGCCTTTCGCTGGCCCTGCAGTCGTGATTTGATCGTCGAAAGAGTGAACTCTTTGTTGAAAGGCAAATGATGAAGATAATCACCAAATTCTTGCTGTGTTCCGCGCTGCTGTTGTCGAGTGTTGACCATGACGGCCTCGCGAGTCCCGCGCCGGACGGAAGCAGCGTTGCCGCCGACAGTTTGGAGGTGCTCTATCCGGCAGTCTTCCACGAAATTCTGCATCACCTGCTGGCCAAAGAAAAGGTTATTGCAGGTGACTACCAGGGAGATTTTGGCGACGCCACCTGTTATGCGCCGCCAGTGTTGCTGGCCCATGGTCTGGCGACCGGTGACAGTACGCAGATCAAATTGGCGCGTGCCATTATTGCGCGCGAATTCGCGGTTGCCAAGTTTGGTTGCGACAAGTTGCCGCGCTAGGAAAAATGCCCAGAAATAGAAGAGAGAAACGCAAGGAAGGCTATGAGTAGAAGTTACGGCACAACGAAGGAAAGTGTGCTTGCCGGCCGCAGGATAAAGCGCAGCCGGACCGGGGAACGTATCATCCCAAGGGTCATTTCACGCCGGCCGCGGGCTGGCGACATCCATCCGATGGGGAGAAGCCACGTCCTCCGTCTTCTGCGCCAGATACCCGAGAAGTACACTTATGGCCTCGCACGGGTGGAGCTGCGCGCGCGCGCAGGAGAAATCGGAAAGCCGTTTGGGCTGTATCTGCCCCGTGACAAAGCCATCTTGCTTTACTCACTGCCTACTACCTGGCACTTGCCGTCGCTCAGCAAGGGAATGCTGGCTGGCTTGCGGCAGTACTTTCCGCAGATCGAGCAGAAAAAAGATGAAGTGGTTGTGCGCTGGCCGAGCGAGCCCATCTTCATGCTCTGGTTCTTTTATGAAGTAGTCGCGCATGAACTGGGCCATCATTACCGAAATCAGTACCGGAGCAAGCGAAAAAAATCGCTGCGAGCCATGGACCATGAATTGGTTGCTGACCTACATGCCCGGCGGCTCAAGGAGCTTTCTCTTGCTGCCGTAAAAAAGAGAATGTACGAACAACATGAGAGTGAGCCGGAGAAATAGGCATGGCATCAGAAAAAACTCGTCTGCTAAAGCTCAAAAGTCGGATTACGCGAATTAGAGAACCAAACTCAGAATAAAATTCTGAAAGTTTTCTTGAACTACACACGGATTAAAAACACACTCGGAAAAAGCTTTTTCGGTGTGCGTTTTTAATCCGTGTGCAGCCCGCAGGGCTTTGGTTTTCAGCTTGCCTGAAAATCCGGGTTAGAACCTTTGCCTTCATCCTGAACGAAGCAAAGAATCAAATAAGAGAACCTCAATGACGGAGTTACCATGCAGAATTTATGTGGTGTCAGGTGAACCAGCAGTAGGATACAGACCTCCGGCATATTCCACCGATCCACGATTTTATCACCTCCCTGATTTTGACCAACTCAGCGACCAGGAATATGAGCCGGTTGCCGCTCAGTTGCGCGCGTTTCCAAACAAAGAGGATGCGACAACTTTCATGTATGCCTGCAATCTGGAAACCGTTTGGTGTGTGGTCTATCGTCAAGAAAGCGAGCAATGGATCAAGGATGAAGAGGAAGTGAATCACTTTCTGGAAGAGGTGTGATGCGCGAATCTTCGCCACAGGAACTTGGCGAGAACAGTTGAATTGAGCAAGATCGAGTTTTATTGGAGGAGCACGAATTATGAATTCTATTGCCACGATAGTATGGCTGGGCATGTTGATATGGGGTAGCGCTTCGTTGTTTGCCCAACTTGCTTCCGTGCCGCCCGAACAACGCGGCTCCATCGAAGCTGAGCGTCGAGGCATGCACGACGCTGCCAATATCCGTACCGAGTTGTGGAACTTCGGCATGGTGGGCAATTATCCCGCGGATCCCATTAGTGTTGATTTGAGCGTGTTTCATTCCGTCGAGGCGCCCAAAGGCAGCGGTATGAATTACAGCAACGGCAGCACGCCGTTTGTGCTCGCGAAGGTCAAGCAACGCAACGGCCAAGATGCCTATATCATGGAGACTGGCTTTCGCGCGCGACAGGGTATCAGTCCTCTCAAAAATCGCGTCATGCGCTTTGAGCCGCGGCCGGGTTACTTTCAAGAGAACCAGAACATCAACAGAAATCGCTCGCTGGCCGTGAGTAGCGATCCTCGCACGTGGCCGATTTTTTGGCCGGACAAAGAAAGCGATCCGAACGATCCCGGCTGGCGCGGCAAATGGAACGGTTACTTCGGCAAAGGTGCAGTGGCGGATCAGGAAAGCTTTTTCGTCATGGATGATGATTTCTACGACGCATGGGATTTCTATCCCGACAGTCGCGACACGACGCGGCGCGGTCTTGGCCTGCGCATTGCCGTGCGTGGCCTGCAATTCGCCAAAGCCGAAGCTGCCGACGTGATCTTTTGGCATTATGAGATTACTAACGAAGGCACGACAGATTACAACGACAATATTATTTTCGGCATGTACTTTCATCCCGGAGTGGGTGGCACTTCGATTTCTTGTGATGGGGTCGTTGAATCGGATGACGACAATACATTCTTCGAAAAATCCATGGGCTTCAACCTTATTTATGCCTGGGACAAAGTGGGACATGGTAGCAGCTTATTCAGCAATTGCGACACCACGGGCTATATCGGCTATTCTTATCTCGAAACGCCGGCAAAGCCCAATGATAATTTCGACAACGATGCCGATGGCATCATCGATGAGCGACGCGAGGGCGGGCCGGGCGTATTGCTCGTGGGGCAGGAAGATATTCGCACGTATGTTCTTGCCCACTACGCGATCAGCGAATTCGAGCGCGCGTATGCTTTGCTCGACAGTCTTCCAGCGTTCAAGACGGGCCGCTGGTGGACCGGCGATGAAGATTTGGATTGGATTGCGGAGCTGCACGACACCGGCGCTGATGGTCGCTTCGGCACCAATGATTCCGGCGAAGGCGATGGCATGCCCACGCCGGGGGAACTGAACTTCGATCAAACCGATCTTGATGAATCCGATCAAATCGGCTTGACCGGCGTCAAGTATAATCGCATTCGACCGGGGCCTGGCAATCCGAATAGCGAAGTGGACAACATCGTGTTCTATGATGACGGCAAAGAATGGCCGAGAAGACTATACGAGCGGTTCACGAACTCCGATTCCAACACGCGATTCGAAGCCGCACCGGCGTTAAATTATGCGCTTGCTGTCTTGTTTGTTTCCGGGCCGTTTGCATTGCCTGCGGGTAAGACCGAACGCTTTAGCCTCGCGTTAGCTTATGGCGCAGATTTGCAGGAATTGCGCGCCGGAGCCACGCTGGCGCAACAAATTCACAAAGAGGGTTATCGTCCGCTATTGACAAAGGTAGCAGAGGCTGCCACGGAAGAATATCCACGTGAGATGGTTTTGCTCGGCAATTATCCGAATCCCTTTAATCCTTCGACAACGATTCGTTACGCGGCGCCTAAGTCTGGTTTCATTACGCTCAGAGTATTTGATTTGCTCGGAAAAAATGTGGCAACGCTCCCACTCGGTTTGCAGACGCCCGGTTATCACGAGATTGTCTTCGATTCGCAAGCTTTACGCTCGGGAATTTATTTCTACAGCTTGCAAAGCGCCGACCGCAAGACCAAGACTGTGCAAGCAACACGCGCCGGTAAAATGTTGTTGCTACGCTAAAAATGCCACGAACGAAACTTTGAGGAAGGAGCCTCGCATGCAGAGCAATTTCGCCGCCGTATTGCTGGTTCTCATTGCTATGCAAGGCTGCACGGAAAAATCTCCGACCACGCCGAGGCAGGAAGTGACGGAAAGAACATTCGGCGAAATTGCGTTCGTCAATGCGCAGGTTGTCGCGGTTGAGAATCCGAAGGGCGCGGTCGTGATTACGGGCGAGAGCCGGCAGCGCAGCATTGGCTGGACTTTGGACAAAGCTGTGCAAGCTGAAACCGGTCAACGCGCACGCGCACAGTTTGCAGCCATCAAAATATCCCACCGCATTTCAACAGATACCTTGTTTGTCTCCGTGGAAGCGCCGTGCAATTCCTCGACTCTCACGTACGCGGGTGATCTCTCTTTGAGCGTTCCGCGCCAAGCCCCCTGTATTGTCACGCAAGCGCTTTATAGCTACGTTTACGATTTAGCCGCACTCGTGGTGCTCCGCAATACGTTGGACGTTGCGATCAAGAGACATAGCGGCTCTACGCAAATCGTTTTAGCACAGGGCAACATCGCGATTGAAGCTGCACTGCCCACGCATGGGTTTTGCTTCGCAAACACAGTAAAGGGCGATATCCTGCTACGCATACCCACGACCACTTCTGCAAATGTTCTTGCGCAGAGTGGCAACGGCAACGTGACATTCACGGGCTTGGCATTGACAAATCTTGAGCAGAAAAATTCCATGATCATGGGCACGCTCGGCACAGGGTCGGGAGAAATTCGGTTGGCAACGAATATTGGAAACGTGCAAATCAGCGGGTTTTAGCAAACGCACGCCGCAATTGCGCATGTGAGATTATTCTTCGAATTGCGAACGGAAGCGCATGCCAATCCCACCTTCGCGAAAATCACATTCTTCGAACGCCTGCATCATTTCATAATTCCATGTTATTTTGAACAACTGCCGGCCATCGCTCCTCTCTGAAAACGGCATGGTTGTTGGTTTGAAACAGAGAGTCAAATCTCTTGAATCCAAACCTGTAACCGCAGGAGGTGCCTCGCCATGTCCAACTCATCTCAATCCCGCAAGAGAACCAAAGCCGAGTATCGCATGCGCACGCATTTGATTCACGGCAATTTCGAAAGCAAAAAGTGGGATTACGATCATCATGTGGTGCCGCCGTTGTCTTCTTCTGCCACGTATCGTTTGAGTTCCGCGCATCGAGGGGCGCAGGGTTTTTTCGAGTTTGCCAGCGAACACACGGACTTCGCGAAACACGTGCCGATTTACATCTACGATCGCCTCGAAGAACCCACGCGCGGCATGCTCGAAGAAAATCTCGCGTATGCCGAGGGCGGCGAAATGTGCGTAACGTTCGCGACCGGCATGGCCGCGATCAGCGGTGTGCTCGGCATGTTGTGCGAAGCCGGGCACGAGATCGTCGCGCATCAAGTGCTCTATGGCTGCACGTATAGTTTAATGACGCACTGGCTGCCGCGCTACGGCGTGAAAACCAAGTTTGTCGATCTCAAAAACGAGGCGGCTTTGCGCACGGCGATTACGGCAAAAACGCGCGTGCTCTATTTCGAAACGCCGGTGAATCCCGATCTCAGCTTGATCGACATTGCCGCGGTGCGGCGCGTCGCAAATGAGATCAATCGCGACCGGCCGCCGGAACGGCACATGCAGATCGTGGTCGACAATACTTTCGCGACGCCGTATTGCCAGCGCCCGCTCTCTTTGGGCGCGGATTTCGCGGTGAGCAGCTTGACCAAAGGCATCGGCGGTTTCGGCACGGATATGGGAGGCGCGGTGGTCGGACCGCAAAAATTTTATGCGCCGCTTATGCTCTATCGCAAAGACTTCGGCGGCGTGCTCTCGCCGAAAAGCGCGTGGCCGTGTTTGGTCTACGGCCTGCCTACGCTCTCCACACGCATGATCAACATGCAGAAAACCGCGCATCGCGTTGCGAAATTTTTGCAGGAGCATCCGAAAGTTGCGCGTGTGGTGTATCCGGGTTTGGAATCCCATCCGCAATATGAGCTGGCCAAACGGCAGATGACGAATTACGAAGGCAAATTCGCGCCCGGTGCGATGATCTATTTCGTGCTCAATGGGGAAAAAGAAGGGACACACTCTGTGGCCGCGCGGGGAGAGAAATTTATTGACTACATTGCCGACCATGCGTACTCTATTACACTCGCGGTGAGCTTGGGACAGATTAAAACTTTGATCGAAAGCCCGTACTCGATGACGCATTCGGCTTTGCCCGAAGAAGAAAAACTGCAACGCGGCATGGAGCCCGGCGGCATCCGGCTTTCGCTCGGTTTGGAAGACTGGCACGATGTGATCGAGGACTTGCAGGAAGCGCTCGCGCAGGTGTAGTTTTTTTCATGAAGCATTTTTCTTTTTGTAACCTTCACGAGGTTAACGCATCAAAACAATGATGAAAGACGAGAGCGTTTCGCTGCCCGCCCTTCGGCGTGGGGACGAGCGCGCCGTGCGTAAGTTGGTCGATACCCACAGTGCGCGCATCTATAATGTTGCGTGGCGCATTCTCCGCAATCCGCAAGATGCCGAGGACGCCGTGCAAGAGACATTTCTTACGGCGTTGGACAAGCTCGAACAGTTCGACGGGCGCGCGAGTTTTCTCACGTGGCTCTATCGCATTGCGGTCAACACGAGCTTGATGGCGCTGCGCAAGCGCCGCTCGCGCCAACGCAAAGAAGAGCCGCTGGAGCTGCCCAGCGTCGAGGAATTGCGCAGCCGCGAGTTGATCGATTGGAGCGCCGATCCCTCGCGCAAATTGCTGCGGCGCGAATTGCAGCAGGTGATGGATCAAGCCATCGACCGCCTGGCGGAGAAATATCGCGTCGTGTTTGTGTTGCGCGATCTCGAGGGCCTTTCCACGGAACAAACGAGCAAGGTGCTCGGCATTACGCCCAATAACGTCAAGGTGCGATTGCTGCGTGCGCGGCTGTTCTTGCGCGAGCAATTGGACCAATACTTCCATGAGCATGAGCCAGCGCAGGTGAAAGCATGAAACATCATCGCATCGTAAAAGAAGTCAGCGCGTTCATTGACGGCGAGCTTGAAGAAGCGACTCAAGCAGAATTGCAGAAGCACGTCGCCGCCTGCCCGCGTTGCCGCATCTACGTCGATACCGTGCGCAAGACCATCACGCTCTATCAGACCAAAGAAGCGCCCAAGAAAATGCCGGCCGCGGCGCAAAAACGTTTGTATGCGAAGATCGCCATCAAGCTCAAAAAGAAAAAACGCCAACCTGCTGCGAAAACTGAACGCGCGGGGGCGAAAAGCAAAACTTCGCGCCGGTGACTTTATAATGGAGACGTATTCATAATGTCCTTCGCAACTACCGTGGGCATTGTGTTGCTTGCGTTCGCGTTGTTCCTCGCGGCACGGCGATTTTTTCTTATGCGCAACGTGCGCCAGTATTCGGCAAACGAGGCCGCGGAAATTCTCAAAACGCAAAAGCCGCTGCTGTTGGATGTGCGCACCGCCGGTGAAGCGCGCAATTTTGGCATTACCGGCGCGGTCAATATTCCATTGCACGAGCTCAAAGCGCGGCTCGCGGAATTGCAGCAGCATCGCGAGCGCGAGATCATCGTCTATTGCGCCAGCGGTCAGCGTAGTGCAGTGGCTGTGGACTTTTTGCAGAAAAACGGCTTTCAAGCCGTGAATCTGCGCGGAGGTTTGGCAGCATGGCGAACAGTGCCTCGCGTTTAACTTGGAAATGGACGAAACGGCTGTTGCCCGTGTTGCTCGGCGCGACCGCTGGCTATGCCTATTATCACTTCATCGGCTGTGTCTCCGGATCTTGCCCGATCACGAGCAATCCCTGGTCGAGCACGGGCTACGGCGCGTTGTTGGGATTTTTGCTGATGCCGTGGACGGACAAACGAAGTCCTGAAAAAGTTGATGGACAAAAGTCAAAATTTTTGTGATGAATTGAGGGTTTGATACAATTGGAGTAGACGATCGATATGCCGATTTATGAGTATCGTTGTGAGAGTTGCGAGTCGCATTTTGAAGTATTGCAACGCATAGGTGAGGATAAAAAAGATTTGCGCTGTCCGCAGTGCGGCCACGAGAGGGTCGAAAAACAATTTTCCGCTTTTGCCACTTCGAGTGGCGGCAGCGGCCGCGGCGTCGCTCACCGAAGCAGCGCGAGCTGCGGCTCCGGCGGGTTTTCCTGAGCGGGCTAAGTTCCCAGCCGGGTGCTGGAATCGCTTGCCGTCAAGTATAGGGCATGGACACAATGCCGTTTTCTTAAGTAGTCCCACCCCCTTGTGGGGTGCTGTAACGTGTGCAGGATCAGCGGCTCACAAGGGGCCGGGACTACAAAAAACCACTTCAAGGAAACGGCATTGGGCCTGGACTACGGAGGTCAACTTAAATGAACGGCATTGCTCCTAAACTGCGTCGCACGAATTGGTCATAAAGGAATTCATATGAGCTACTATTTTGCCAAGTCGACAACCTACTCTTTCGAAGAAGCGCTCGCGCGCGTAACGGAAGAGTTGAAGCAAGCAGGCTTCGGCGTGCTCACGGAAATCGACGTGAAAGAGACGTTGAAGAAAAAGCTCAATGTGGATTTTCGTCGCTACAAAATTTTGGGCGCGTGCAATCCGCCGTTTGCGCATCAAGCGCTGCAAGCGGAAGAGTATATCGGCGCGATGCTGCCGTGCAACGTGATCGTGCAGGAAAAAGGCAACGTCGTCGAAGTCGCTGCCGTCGATCCGGTGGCGTCGATGGCGGGCGTGAAAAACGAGAAGCTCGCGGGTATTGCGGAGCAAGTGCGCCAACGCCTCGCAAACGTCATTCAAAATGTTTGAGCCGATTTGAAAAGTCATCCTGCAAGCAACTTCTCTGGCGCTGGGCAAATTTCCAAAAACATGGCAGTGGTTCCAGCGCTAGAGAAGATTCTTTCAGAATGACAAGATGAAGAGGAGTTACAAACCAACTCGTAACGACTACTTCTGTCTGGGGTGCGATGACTTTCCCTCAAAATGTAACTTCCTGCCTTCTTGTGCATCCAATCAAATAACATTTCAGACCAAAAAACAAGTCGAGGAGTACGTTGCATGTTGGAGCTGAGCTCTCTGTTCGGATACGTGGCTATGATGCTGCTAGGCGTGATTTTGGGATTGATCGGCGCGGGCGGCTCGATTTTAACCGTGCCGGTTTTGGTTTACCTATTTTCCATTTCGCCTTCGCAGGCAACGGGCTATTCGCTTGTCATTGTGGGCGCTTCGGCGGCCGTGGGCGCAGCCGAATATTGGCGGCGCAAACAGAACAATCCGAAAATGGCGTTGGTATTCGGCATTCCCGCCATCTTGGGCGTGTACTTAACGCGGCGCTATCTTTTCCCGGCCATTCCCGATCCTGTGCTTGCAGCGGGCGGATTTATTTTGAGCAAGGATGTTGCGGTAATGATCTTTTTTGCTATCTTCATGCTCATGGCCGCGGTTTCCATGATTCGCGGCAAAAAGGAAGAACGCGTTTTGAGCGCCGCGCACGAGGGCGCGCATCACATCAACATTCCGCTCATTGCGGGTTTGGGACTGGCCGCGGGAATTTTTACCGGACTCGTGGGCGCGGGCGGCGGCTTCATGATTCTGCCGATTTTAGTGCTGCTCGGCGATCTGCCCATCAAAATCGCCATCGGCACCGATTTGCTCATCATTGCCGCCAAATCGCTGCTGGGTTTCATCGGCGAGGCGCAAGCCGCGGCCGCGATTGATTACGGCTTCGTGGCAACGATCATTGTGCTGCCGCTGATCGGCATCGCAATCGGCACGTATCTCAACAAGATCGTGCCCGCCAGCAAGCTCAAACCCGCGTTCGGCTATTTCGTGCTGGTCATGGCGGTTTACATCATCAGCAGAGAATTGTTTTTCGCTTGACCCCCAACGCGAACCAGCCGCAACCAAACAGGCAGAATAATTTTTCGGCAGAATGATTCCGTCATTATTCTGCCGATGAATCATTCTGGCATTTGCAGCCTTTGCTTTTTGTGCAAAGATCGAGCTTGTAAAAGACTAACCCGGATTTTCAGGCAACCTGAAAACCAAAGCCCTGCGGGCAGCACACGGATCAAAAACGCACTCTGAAAAGCTTTTCCGCGTGTGGTTTTGATCCGTGTGTGGTTCAAAAAAACTTTCAGAATTTTATTCTGAGTTTGGTTTTCTAATTCGCATACTCTCAATTCCAAGGAGTTTATTATGCTCTTTCGCATGCTTTATGACGACAAGCTGGCGCAAGCCAGTTACCTTATCGGTTGCCAACGCACCGGTGAAGCGCTGGTCATCGATCCCGAGCGCGACGTCGAGCGATACATTGAAGCCGCCACGCGCGAAGGCATGAAGATCACGGCCATTGCCGAAACTCATATTCATGCGGATTATCTTTCCGGCGCGCGCGAATTGGCAGAGCGCACCGGCGCGCGCCTTTACGTCTCTGACGAGGGCGATGCGAACTGGAAGTATCGCTGGCTGGATAAAAAGGCGGGCGGCAGCTACGATCACAAACTGCTGAAAGATGGCGATACGTTTCGCGTCGGCAATATCGAGTTGCGCACCTTGCACACGCCCGGCCATACGCCCGAGCACATTAGCTTTATGGTGACCGATCAGGGCGGCGGCGCGAACGAGCCCATGGGCATAGCCACCGGCGATTTTGTTTTCGTGGGCGACGTGGGCCGACCGGACCTGCTCGAAACCGCAGCGGGCCAAGCCGGCGCGAAAGAGCCCGCGGCGCGCGTGTTGTATCAATCACTGCAGCGTTTCAAAAATTTGCCGGAATTCTTGCAGGTGTGGCCGGCGCATGGCTCGGGCAGTGCGTGCGGCAAAGCGCTGGGCGCGGTGCCGCAATCCACTGTTGGTTATGAAAAGCGCTTCAATGCCGCCATCGCTGATGCTACGGAAGAACGCCGGTTCGTCAAAGCCATTCTCGAGGGACAGCCCGAGCCGCCGTTGTATTTCGCGCGCATGAAGCGGGATAACAAAGAAGGTCCGGCGCTGTTGGGCAAGCTGCCCTCGCCAAAATCGCTCGATGTCAACGCGCTCAAAAAATTGGCGAGTGAAAAAGCCCTTATCCTCGATACCCGGCCGTGGGCGCAATTTCGCGAGAGTCACATCGCCGGCGCGCTGTGGGCGCCGCTGTCGAATTACTTTCCGAATGCCGCCGGCTCTTATATTGAACCGGGCGTGCCGTTTTATCTCGTTGTCGAACAGAATCGCTTGCAAGAAGCGGTGACGGATTTGATCCGCATCGGCCTGGATGACGTGGCGGGTTATGCGACGCCGGAGACGCTTGCGCAATATCAAGCCGAAGGCGGCCGTGTCGCTCAAATCGCCTCCATGCCCATTGCGAAATTGCACAACAATGAGGACGGCAAAAACGCCTTGTTGCTGGATGTGCGTGGCGCCGCGGAGTTTGAAGCCGGCCATTTGCGCAACGCCGTGAACATCGCATACACGCACTTGTCCAAGCGCCTCGCGGAGCTGCCAAAGGATCGGCAAATTTGGATACATTGCCGCACCGACAATCGTTCCGCCATCGCTGCGGCGCTGCTGCAGCGTCACGGCTACAACGTCACGCATCTCGGCGGCGGCTTTGCCGCGTGGCAGGGAGCGAAAGGTGAAATCGTTCAATAAGCGAGAGACGAACGAGTTCTCAAAAACTCAAGCCACGTTACACGTTACACGATCGTGTAAAGTGTAACGCGCCTACAAATCGTGCTCGATTCCATCTAAATCTTCAATCATTGGAGAAAATCATCATGACCGAAGTCATCGTTTGGAGCGGTTGGATTGGCGGGCTGGCCGTGGGCCTGTACGCGATTTTCCAATGGCTCATTTCCGGCAATGCGCTCGGCGTTTCGACCGGGTTCGGCAACGTGTGCAGTTACTTCTCACGCGCCGCGTTTTTTCATGAAGGCGAATACGCCACTGCCAACAATTGGCGGCTGTGGTTTCTCATCGGGCTGCCGTTGGGCGGTTTGTTGGCAGCGCTCACTTCTCCCGGTGAAATCGTTGCGAGCTTTTCGCTAGGCCAAATGTATGACAGCGTGCTGCCGCAAGCTTTATGGGCAAAAGGCCTCGTGCTGATTTTCGGCGGCCTCTTGATCGGCTACGGCGCGCGCGCTGCGGGCGGCTGCACCAGCGGCCATTCCATCGCCGGCCTGGCCATGCTCAACCCGCCGAGCGTGCTCGCTTCCGCCGGTTTTTTTGTGGGCGGCATTTTAATGGTGCAATTTCTCTTTCGCTTATTCGCTTGAACTTGGAGAACGAACATGAAGAAATACGCTTTTCTGCTCTTCGGCGCCGTGTTTGGTTTTATTCTCAGCCGCGCAGGCGCGACGACTTACGACTTCTATGCGAAACTGTTTCTCTTTGAACATTTCCAACTGCTGTGGGTTATCGTCACCGCGGCCGCGATTGGCGCGATTGGTGTGGCGTTGCTCAAAACAATAAAAGCGCGCAGCTTCTTCGAAAGCCAGTCGATTGCATTCAAGGGCAAGCCTTACAAATCCTCCCTCGTGCCGGGTTCAATTTTGTTTGGCTTGGGCTGGGGCTTGGCCGGCGCGTGCCCCGGCACCGCACTGGTGATGTTGGGAGAAGGGAAGCTCGGCGTGCTGTTTACTTTGACCGGCATTTTTCTCGGAACATATCTTTATGGCTTGCAACAAAGCAGATTACAACGTGCGGCGCAAACTAGCCGCGCAACGCAATCTGCTCGTGAGACTGAAATGAAGCTAAACGAATAGGAGCGCGCTGTAAACCGGAAGGAGGGTATGTCATGCAAGACGCGTTGCTTGTGGATCGCCTCCAATTTGCCTTCACGATCACGTTTCATTATTTGTTTCCCCAGCTCACCATGGGGTTGGGTTTGCTCATCGTCATTCTCAAAGGATTGGCGCTTTGGAAAAAGGAGGAGCGCTACAACCACAGCGCCAAGTTTTGGGCGAAAATTTTTGCCGTCAATTTTGCGCTCGGCGTCGTCACCGGCATTCCGATGGAGTTTCAATTCGGCACCAATTGGGCGAAGTTTTCCGCCTTTGCCGGCGGCGTGATCGGGCAAACGCTCGCGATGGAAGGCATATTCGCCTTCTTTTTGGAATCCAGTTTTCTCGGACTCTTTCTTTTCGGCGAGAAGAAGCTAGGCCCGCGCGGCCACTTCTTCGCCGCGTTTATGGTGTTTCTCGGCTCGTGGGCTTCCGGCTATTTCATCATCGCTACCAATGCGTGGATGCAACACCCGGTGGCATATCAAATCGCGCCGGAGGGCACGGTGGCATTGACGAGCTTTTGGGGCCTGCTCCTCAATCCGTGGATTGTCTGGCAGTATTCCCACAACATGCTCGGCGCGGTCATCACGGCCTCGTTCGTGGTTGCCGCGGTGGGCGCGTATTATCTGCTCGCCCATCGTGACGTCGAATACGGCAAGATTTTCCTGCGCCTCGGCGTCATTGCCGGATTGCTCGCCGCAGTGTTGGCCGCTTTTCCAACCGGCGACAGCCAGGGCAAGAACCTCGCGAAACATCAGCCGGTCACGCTCGCCGCAATGGAGGGTTTGTTCGAAACGAAAGAAGGCGCAGAACTGATTATCCTCGGCCAGCCCGACATGGAAAAGCTGCGCATCGACAATCCGATTCACCTCCCGCGCATGCTGAGCTTTCTCACCTATTATCGCTGGCGCGCGGAAGTAAAGGGCTTGGACGCCTTTCCGCGCGAAGACTGGCCCACCAATATTCCACTGCTCTACTACAGCTATCACATCATGGTCGGATTGGGCACGATTTTCATCGCGATCATGGCCGTGTCGGCTTTCCTGCTTTGGAAACGGCGTTTGTATTCCTCGCGGTGGCTGCTGTGGATTTTGATGCTCAGCTTTCCCTTCCCCTACATTGCGAACACCACCGGCTGGATGACTGCGGAGCTGGGCCGCCAACCGTGGCTCGTTTACGGATTGATGCGCACCGCGGACGGTATTTCACCGTATGTGTCCGCCGGCAACGGCATCTTCACGCTGTTGGGATTCATGGGCATGTACACTTTGCTCGGACTGCTGTTTCTCTTTTTAGTAATGCGCGAAGTCTTTCACGGGCCTGGTTATGCAGTGCGCAGTGGTCAGTAAACCGTGAGCGATGGTCCATGATCAAACTGAATACGAAACCCTGATGACTGATCACTGAAACGGTGGAGATCAAATGGAAACCTTTTGGTTCATCGCGCTGGGCTTCATGCTCACGATGTACGTCATCTTGGATGGCTTTGATTTGGGAGCCGGCATCCTTCATCTTGTGGCGGCAAAAACGGAAGAAGAACGGCGGACGATTCTCAATGCGATCGGGCCGGTGTGGGACGGCAACGAAGTGTGGCTGCTCGCCGCGGGCGGCACTTTGTACTTTGCTTTTCCGAAACTGTATGCCGCGAGCTTTAGCGGCTTTTATCTGCCCTTGATGATGGTGCTGTGGCTGCTCATGTTGCGCGCGCTCGGGATCGAATTCCGCCATAACCTCCATCATCCCATGTGGAAATCGTTTTGGGACGTGGTGTTTGCCGGCGCCAGCATTTTGCTTACAATCTTTTTCGGCGCGGCGCTCGGCAACGTGGTGCGCGGCGTGCCGCTCAATGCCGAAGGATATTTTTTCGAGCCGCTCTGGACGACTTTCACCGTGGCGCCGGAGGCCGACATTCTCGATTGGTTTACTGTGTTGATGGGATTGGTGGCATTCGCGACGTTGACGGCGCACGGCGCCAATTTCATTGCCATGAAAACCCACGACGAGTTGCAGCAACGCGCGCGCGCCCTGGCCGCCAAAGCTTGGCGGGCGGTGCTCGCGACTTCGATTCTCGCATTGATTGCAACTTCGATGATTCGACCGGAGATTTGGAACAATTACAGCCAATCGCCGTGGGGTTTTATATTTCCGATAATTGGATTGTCCTCATGGATTGGCGGCCTCTACTATCGCGCGCGGCAAAATGATACACGCGCCTTCCTGGCTTCGGCTGCGTTCATCGCAGGCATGGCTGCGAGCACTGCGTTCGGATTGTTCCCCAATGTGCTGCCGGCTTCCACGGAGCCGCAATTCAGTCTGACGATTTACAACACCGCCGCACCCATGTATGGGCTTGAAGTCGGATTGGTGTGGTGGATCATTGGCATGGCGATCACGACCGGCTATTTTGTTTATCTGTATTATTCCTTCCGAGGAAAACTCAAGCTGCCGGCAGAGGGCGAAGGCTATTGACGCGACCACGTCGAAGCAACTCCGCGAAGTGAGATTGTCATTTCGAGTGAAAACCGCGCGCAACGTTTTGTAACCTTTGCTTGGCGTCGTGCATCCAATCAACTGAGAGCTTAAACGAAGCACACAAATCAAATCTCAGGAGATAAGTTATGAACAAACCAGTTGAAATTACCGACGCCAACTTCAAAAAAGAAGTTTTAGAATCCTCTGTTCCGGTTTTGTTGGATGTGTGGGCGGATTGGTGTATGCCCTGCCGTATGGTTGCGCCTGCAGTCGAAGCGGTCGCGCAACAGTATGCCGGCAAGCTTAAGGTCGGCAAGATGGATGCGGACAGCAATCTCACGCCGGGCCAGTTCGGCATTCGCGGCATTCCCACGCTCTTGTTGTTCCGCAGCGGCCAAGTGGTGGATCGCATCGTCGGCGCAGTGCCACAGCAAGTGATTGCGAGCCATGTTGACAAAGCATTGTTGAACTGATCATCTCGTCGTGAGCTGCACAAGTTGAATCTTTGCAGAAAAAGTAAAGACTTCAACGGGCAGAATGATGCGTCGGCAGAATAATGACGTGATCATTCTGCCGGAAGATTATTCTGCTCATCCTATTTGGCTAAAGGAGGATTTGTCATGGGCGTCAATGTTGGCAAAGTCGATCGCGGCATTCGTTTGATCATCGCGGTCGTATTGGTGGTGTTGGGCGTTTTCGGTGTGTTGCAAGGAACGCTTGCGCTCGTGGGTTATGTCGTCGCGGCCATCGCGCTGCTCACGGGCATGCTGCGCGTTTGCCCGCTGTGGTCTGTTTTCAAAATCAATACTGCGAAGTAACGAATTCGTTTTGCTTGCAAGAGCGCTCCGCGTTGAGCGCTCTTTTGTTTTTATCCCACCTTGTTTTCTCCCCACAGCAATTTTGAGAAAATTCATTGTCTGATTCTTAAAGTCGGGAAAATATCCACTCGTCACGCATAAGGCTTCCTGCTAAACTCAAAATTCAAGCACGCTTCACACAGCATGGCTCGGCCTGAAACTTGCCTAAAAACACAGCGAGACTTTCGTTCAAGCAGGAAGAGCAGGTGTGAACCATGCCAGAATCAATCCCCTCGAATCGTACTCCCGCAGTGTTGCAAAGCTCGAAGCTGCACGCGTTGTTTGAAGTGCTGCAGAAGCAGGGTTATACAATCGTTGGCCCCACGCGCCGCGACGGCGCTCTGGTTTACGAGCCGCTCACGCATGTGAACGAGCTTCCGCAAGGATGGACGGATCAGCAAGAAGGCGGAACCTATCGTTTGGCGCGACGCGACGATCAAGCTTATTTTGGCTATGTGGTCGGGCCGCAATCGTGGAAAAAGTTTTTGCACCCTCCGGCGCTGCGTTTGTGGCGGGCGAAACGCGACAATGGGACGTTTGAAATTCTGGCGGAGCCGGAAACGGTTCCGCGATATGCTTTCGTGGGCGTGCGCGCGTGCGAATTGGCCGCGCTCACCATTCAAGACCAAGTGTTCATGGGCGGCGCGTATGTCGATCCGCATTATAAAAAGCGCCGCGAAAATATTTTCATTGTTGCGGTCAATTGCACGCAAGCCGGAGGCAATTGCTTTTGCGCCTCCATGCACACCGGACCGGAGGCGACTGCGGGCTTTGATCTCGCGCTCACGGAAGTGTGCGACGCAGAGCAGCATTTTTTTCTCCTCACCACCGGATCGCCGGCAGGCGAAAAAGTTTTGCACGCGCTGCCGCATCGCGCCGCGACGCAAACAGAGCGGGAGAGCGGCGCTCATCTGCTCGAACAAACCAGCCAAAACATGGGGCGCACGCTTGACACCAGCGATCTTAAGCATCTGTTGTATCGCAACACGGAAAACCCACATTGGGAAGAAGTCGCGCGCCGCTGTTTGACCTGCGCCAATTGCACAATGGTTTGCCCCACGTGTTTTTGCACGACCATCGAAGACGTGACCGATTTGACGGGCGAACACGCAGAGCGCTGGCGCAAATGGGACTCCTGTTTCACGATGGACTTCTCTTACATTCATGGCGGCAGCATTCGCGTTTCCACGAAAGCGCGCTATCGGCAATGGTTGACGCATAAGCTTGCGACTTGGATCGATCAATTCGGTACCATGGGCTGCGTGGGATGCGGCCGGTGCATCACCTGGTGTCCGGTGGGCATCGACCTCACCGAAGAAGTGCGCGGTTTGCGTGCGAGCGAGTCCGGAGGCAGCGCGCCGCAAACGGATTCTGATTAGCGGATCAAATGGTAATGAAAGTTTTTCATCAACGGAATGATGTTGTTATTCGCGGTCATTGGCAAGTCACGGGAGGTCAAGATGGAAACATTGGAACCAATTTTAGCCGAGCATCCGTTTTTGCAAGGTTTGTCGCCGGAGCACTTGCATCTCATCGTCGGTTGCGCCTCGAATGTGCGGTTCGAGGCGGGCCAGTATCTCTTTCATGATGGCGACCAAGCGGACAAATTTTACTTTATCCGGCAGGGCAAAGTCGCGGTTGAGATTCACGCCGCGGCCAAAGGTGCGATCGTCATCCAAACGCTCGGTGAGGGCGAAGTGCTCGGCTGGTCTTGGCTGGTGCCGCCGTATGAATGGCATTTCGATGCGCGCGCCATACAATTGACGCGGGCTTTCGCGTTGGACGGCAAATGCCTGCGCGCCAAATGTGAAGAGGACGCGCGTCTTGGGTATGAATTGATGAAACGCTTCACGCACATTATGGAGCAGCGCTTGGAAGCGACTCGACTTCAACTTTTGGATATATATGGCTCGCAATCTTGAAACTCACCGGGCGGCCGAGCCGCGTGTAGACGATGCCATGCTGCCCGCGCCCTTTCTCGTGCAACAGCTCAAGCTGGAAACCGACGATACTTTTACGCTCGCGCTTGCGCCGCAACAGAAGAACGCCGAATTCGAATTTCAAGCCGGGCAATTCAACATGCTCTATGTTTACGGCGTGGGCGAAGTGCCGATTTCGATCAGCGGTGATCCTGCTCAGCATGCGACATTGATCCACACGACGCGAGTAGTCGGTACGGTGACCAAGGCCATGCGCAAACTGAAGCGCAATGACGCGCTCGGCGTGCGCGGCCCCTATGGCGCGCCCTGGCCGGTGCAAAATGCGATCGGCAACGACGTCGTCCTTGTCGCCGGCGGAATCGGTTTGGCGCCGTTGCGGCCGGCGCTCTATCAATTGCTGGCGCAGCGGGAAAAATTCGGCAAAGTCGTTTTGCTCTACGGCACGCGCAGTCCGGAAGATATTCTCTTTCGGAGCGAGTTGGAGCAATGGCGTGCACGCTTCGATCTCGAGGTCTACATCACGGTGGATCGCGCGCTGGGGACGTGGCGCGGCAATGTCGGCGTGGTAACGACGCTGATTCCCAAAGCGCCGTTTGATCCGCGCAATACCACGGCGATGGTGTGCGGCCCGGAAGTGATGATGCGTTTCACCGCGCTGGAGCTGCAAAAACGCGGCGTGCCGAGCAACGATATCTACGTGTCCATGGAACGTAATATGAAATGCGGCATCGGATTTTGCGGGCACTGCCAGTTCGGCCCCACGTTCATCTGCAAAGACGGTCCGGTCTTCAGCTACAGCCGCATCAAAGACTGGCTGGCGAAATGGGAGATTTGATATGTCTTCCCAAGTGAAAACGACGCGCAAGAGCGCAAAGCGGCCGAAGCTGGCCGTTTGGAAGTTTTCTTCCTGCGACGGTTGCCAACTCAGCTTGTTGGATTGTGAAGATGAGCTGCTCGCGGTTGCCGGCGCCCTCGAGATTGCCAATTTCCCCGAAGCTTCGCGCGCCGTGGTGAAAGGGCCATATGAGCTTTCCTTGGTGGAAGGTTCGATCACGACCCCGCATGACGCCGAGCGCATTCATCAAGTGCGGCGCGCTTCGAAATTTTTGGTTACGATCGGCGCGTGCGCAACGGCCGGCGGCATTCAAGCTTTGCGCAATTTCAAAGACGTGAAAGAATTTATCTCCATCGTTTACGCCAAGCCGGAGTATATCAGCACGCTAAACAAGTCCACGCCGATTGGCGATCACGTGTTCGTGGACTTCGAGTTGCGCGGCTGCCCGATCAGCAAGGCACAGCTCGTGGAAGTCATCAGCGCGTTTCTGCATGGCCGCAAGCCGAACACCCCCAGGCACAGCGTATGTATCGAGTGCAAGCAGCGCGGCATCGTTTGTGTGATGGTCGGCCATGGCACGCCGTGTCTCGGTCCGGTCACGCATGCGGGCTGCAACGCATTGTGCCCCTCGTACCAGCGCGGCTGCTTCGGCTGTTTCGGCCCGATGGAAACGCCGAATACGAATGCGTTGAGCCAGTGGTGGAGCCGGTTGGGCGCCAATGAAGGTGAATTGGTGCGCGCCTTCCGCGGTTTCAATGCCTATGCCGAAGCCTTTCGCAAAGAGAGCGAAGGGCATGAAGGCTGAGCTACGCCGGCTTGGCCCAGCAGAATTTTCTGCACCTTCGTTCGGCGCGGGAGGCGCTCGTTTGGCATGACGGAACAATCAAAATAGAAAGGCGGTCGTCATGAGTAATCTGTCTTTAGGTTTCAGAATGATTGGAGTCTCATTGGGAACAGCGCTGGCCGCGTCGCTGTTTGTCCTTCTTCTTGGTGTGTTGGTGTTGGGGTCTCAGTTAGCTGAGTGGAGTGAAGCAGAAGGCAGGCTCTTTGGAGTAATTGGTACGCTAGCGGGACTAGCTGGCGCTGTCATTGGCTTAGTGCTGGTCGCGCATGCTGCTGAGCGCTCGTCAAAATGATGTGCACGACCTGAATCTTGCATATCAAAAATTGTCCAACTTGGATTATCTTTAATTTCAGTGGCCGAATCAGCGGAATGAAAACCAAAACCATAAAAGTCGATTACCTCGCGCGCGTCGAGGGCGAGGGCGGCTTATATATCAAGCTCAAAGACAATGCCGTCACGGAGGTCAAGCTCAAAATCTTTGAGCCGCCGCGCTTTTTCGAAGCCTTTCTGCGGGGGCGCAACTTCTCCGAAGCGCCCGATCTCACTGCGCGGATTTGCGGCATTTGTCCGATCGCCTATCAAATGAGCGCCGTGCACGCGATGGAAAATGCTTTCGGCGTCAAAGTCGAAGGGCAGCTTCGCGCCTTGCGGCGTTTGATTTATTGCGGCGAGTGGATTGAGAGCCATGCGTTGCACGTTTACATGTTGCACGCACCGGATTTTTTGGGCTATGAGGATGCGATCCGCATGGCCAAGGATTATCCTGCCGTCGTGCAGCGCGGTTTGCAGCTCAAGAAAAGTGGCAACGAAATCGTCACGCTCGTGGGCGGCCGGGAGATTCATCCCATCAATGTGCGCGTGGGGGGATTCTACAAAGTGCCCACCAAAGCCGAGCTCGCGCCGCTGGCGGAACGCTTGAAATGGGCGCGCGATGCGGCGCTCGAAACCGTGCGTTGGACGGCCAAATTGAACTTCCCGGATTTCGAGCGCGATTATGAATTTGTGGCGCTGCACCATCCCGAAGAATATCCCTTCAACGAAGGCCGCTTGATTTCCAATCGCGGTTTGGATATCGCGGTTTCCGAATTTGAGCAGCACTTCATCGAAGAGCACGTGCCCTATTCGAATGCGCTGCACGCGGTGCGCAAAGAAGGCGGAGCTTACTTCGTCGGTCCGCTAGCGCGTTACAATTTGAATTTTGATCAGCTCACGCCGTTGGCGCGGCAAGCGGCGCAAGAAGCGGGCATCGGCAAAATCTGCCGCAATCCTTTTCAGAGCATTATCGTGCGCAGCGTCGAAACTTTGTATGCGTGCGAGGAAGCCTTGCGGATCATTGCGGGCTACGAAATGCCAGACGCGCCTTTTGTCAAAGTCGAGCCGCGCGCGGAAGGTGCGAGCGGTTGCGGTTGTACGGAGGCGCCGCGCGGCATTCTCTATCATCGCTATCGCCTCGATGGCAACGGCCTGATTTTGGATGCGAAGATCGTTCCGCCGACTTCACAAAACCAGAAAACGATGGAAAACGATTTGTGGCAGTTTGTGCCGAAGCACATTCGGCTATCGCAAGAAAAGCTTACGTGGCAATGCGAACAAGCGGTGCGCAACTACGATCCCTGTATCTCGTGCGCCACGCATTTTTTGAAACTGGAGATCGAGCACTAGCACGCATTGCGTTTTTCAAAATTTTCGAAAATTGAGCTCAACGCTGCACTTCATGAAAACCCAATTGCCACTCGCCTCGCGCCGCGGCCTCCTCCTCGGCGTCGGCAATGCGTATCGTCACGATGACGCCGCGGGCTTGCAGGTAGTGCGACGCCTGCAACAACACGCACTCCCTGGTTTTGAATTTGTTGAAATGAGCGGCGAGGGCGCGGCATTGCTGGAGGCGTGGGGCGGGTTCGAAACCGTGATTTTGATTGACGCCGTCGCGAGCGCAGCCCAGCCCGGAACGGTTTATCGGTTTGCCGCACACGAACAACACCTGCCGGCCAAATTCTTTCATTACTCCACACATGCTTTCAGCGTCGCCGAAGCGGTTGAGTTGGCGCGCGCGCTGGCGCAATTGCCGCGCGAGTTGCTGGTGTATGGCATCGAAGGCAAAGATTTCTCGCACGGCCTCGGGCTTTCCGCGGAAGTCGCCCACGCGGCAAAAAAAGTCTGCGCGGCAGTGCTGCGCGACATTACTCGACTCAACTCGCAAAGCTCTCACAACGAAACTTGGAACCTCGCACATGCACGAACGCGCTCTCATCAAAGACTTGCTGCACAGAATTGAATTCATTGCGATGGAATTGCACAGCCACAAAATCGCCGGCGTCAAAATAAGCCTGGGGGCGTTGGCGCAAATCACTGCGGAGAGCTTGCGCGAGCGCTTTGCACATGCGGCCCGGCGCACGGTCGCCGAAGGCGCGCGCTTGGATATCGCAGTCCTCCACGACGTTCATCATCCGTTGGCGCAGCACATTATTTTAGAGAACGTTGAAATTGCCGATTGAAATAATTTCTGCAAACTCGGACTTGCGGATGACGTTTTTCTGTTTTATCTACAAGCGAAATCTTCCGCAGCACACTTTACCGAAACGCTCATGCAGAAATCCGCGACACCGCACGCAACGTTCGCCCTCGACTTCATCTGGGTTGCGCTTGCCACTGCGATCTTCATCGGCTTTGCCATTGGCGCGCATCTCTCGTTTGTGATTGGCTTCGATTTTCCACTGGGCAAAGGCTTTTATAGTTTCATTCAGACGCACGGCCACCTTCAGCTCGTGGGCTGGGCCGGCATGTTCATCATGGGCATCAGCCTGCACTTTCTCCCACGGCTCGCGAGTGTGCCGATTGCGCAGCCGCAGTGGCTCAATCGCATCGTTGGTTTGATGGCCGCGGGTTTTGTTTTGCGCAGCGTGTGCCATTCGTTCGCGCCTTATCTCACCGAATCGCCCAGCTTCGCATTTGTGAGTTGGCTGGTGGTGGCTTCGGGCGCACTGGAATTGTGTGGCGTCATCGTCTATCTCGCGTTGCTCGTGAATATTTTTCGGCAGGTTGATAAAGCCACCATGTCCGACGGCCAACGCGCCGTTGCACCGTTCTTTCTCATGATGCTCGTTGGTTGGCTGCTTTACGCGAGCTTGAATTTCGCATTGCTGCTGCACATGGCGCTCACGCGGAACGTCGTCGTCGCGCAAGGGTGGAATGAATTCGCCATTGAAGCTTTTATTGGCCTCGTGCTCATGCCCGTGGCTTTCGCTTTCTCGTTGCGCATGTTTCCGCTCTATCTTCGCCTGCCGGCCCCGCACTGGCCGGTGCAGCGCCTCGCGATCGTGTATCTCCTCGCGATCGGCTTGCAACTGCTGCCCAGCTTGCCGCCTTTTTTGAATGAAGCGGAGCAAGCCTCGCGCACGCTTGTGAGTCTCGGCAAAATTTTAGGAGGCGGCGTGATCGTATACTTCGTTTGGAAGTTGGACGTGCTCACGCGCCGCCAAGCACCGTGGACCGTGTTTCGTATTTTTCAACCCGGACCGGAGCGCCGGCCAACTCGCCCCGGTTTGCCGGACTACGGTGAATTCGGCCGCTTCGATTGGCTCGTTTATGCCGCGTATGTGTGGCTCGTGCTCGGCGCACTCTTCGAAATTATCGCCGGCGCTGCGGTGTTGTTCTCGTTTGACCTGTTGCACAGCCAAGATGCGTCGCGCCACACGTATTTGCTCGGCTTCGTCACGCTATTGATTTTGGGCATGGCCGTGCGCATGATTCCCGGCTTTGTGGGAAAGAAGCAGGTTGCCGTTCCCATGTTGGTCTCCGCAACTTTTTGGTTAGGAAATAGTGCCGCCGTGTTTCGCGTGCTGCCGCTCATCATGCCGATGGCTTTATTCGAAGCATTCCCGGTTGCGGTGCAAATCGCGCAAACGCTCTTTGCTTTGTCCGGCGCGCTCGGCTTGCTCGCGATTGTGTGTCTTGCGTTCAACTTATGGAAAACGGTGTAGAACCTCTTTCGCCACGAACCATAAACATTTCGGAAAGCAAAACAATGACCGGCAAAATGATTAATCAAGAAAGACGGCGCTTTGCGAGAACAATAGTTTTGCCGGCAATAGTTTTGTTTTAAACTAAAAACCGTTTTGGAGAGCAAGCATGGATCTCACCACCACGTATTTGGGCATGAAACTGCGCAGTCCGCTTGTGCCCTCGGCCTCACCGCTTTCGGAAGAAATCGACAACATCCGCGCCATGGAAGACGCAGGCGCGGGCGCGGCCGTGTTCTATTCGCTTTTTGAAGAACAGCTTCGCCTCGATACTTTCGAGCTGAATCATCATCTCACCTATGGCACGGAAAGTTTTCCAGAGGCCTTGTCATATTTTCCGCAACCGGTCGAATATCATTTGGGCCCGGATGGTTATTTGAATCACATTCGCAGAGCGAAAGAAGCCGTGGACATTCCGATTATCGCGAGCTTGAACGGCTCCTCGCTGGGCGGTTGGATTGATTTCGCGCGGCTCATCGAGCAGGCCGGCGCCAATGCGCTTGAGCTGAACGTGTATCACATTCCCACGGACATGAACATGACCGGCGCGGAAGTGGAGCAGCAATATATCGAGGTGCTCAAAGCCGTGAAAGCGGCAATCCGAATTCCGGTGGCGATCAAGCTTAGCCCCTTCTTCAGCAACATGGCCAACATGGCGAAGCGTTTGGATGAGGCGGGCGCAGACGGATTGGTTTTGTTCAATCGCTTTTATCAGCCAGACATCGATCTCGAAACTTTGGAAGTGAAGCCCAACGTGATTTTGAGCACGCCACAAGCGTTGCGCTTGCCCATGCGTTGGATTGCGATTCTCCATGGCCACATTAAAGCGAGTCTGGCAGCCACAAGCGGCGTGCACGAGGCGCAAGATGTTTTGAAGATGCTCATGGCCGGCGCCGACGTGACGATGTTGTGCTCCGTGCTGCTGCGACACGGGGTCAATCACATTCGCATCATTGAACAAGAAGTGCGGCGCTGGATGACGGAGCATGAATACGTTTCCGTGCGGCAAATGCAAGGCAGTGTGAGCCAGAAGAATTGCGCGGACCCCACTGCCTTCGAGCGCGCGCAATACATGAAAGCATTGACGACATACAAACCGTTCGGCGTTCATGCGCACGCGCATTGAGGCAGTATTCCCCCCTTGAGGGGGGCCGGGGGGGTGTTGGTGGCGATGAAGTAGAATGACACCCCCCTAACCCCCTCAAGGGGGGAATTGTGTGGTGCATGATTCGAGCAAGTTGCAAACATCCTTTCGCAATCAATCTCATTTCGATTTTGGAGCATATAAAATGAAACGGAACTATCAAACTCTCGATGGCAACGAAGCCGTGGCGCACGTGGCATTTCGCGTGAATGAAGTCATCGCCATTTATCCCATCACGCCTTCTTCACCGATGGGCGAATGGGCGGATGCTTGGGCCGATGAAGGCATTCCCAACATTTGGGGCGCGGTGCCCACTGTGGTCGAAATGCAAAGCGAAGGCGGCGCTGCCGGTGCGGTGCACGGCGCATTGCAAGCCGGCTCGCTTACGACGACTTTCACTTCCTCGCAGGGGCTCATGCTGATGATTCCCAATATGTATAAGATTGCGGGCGAGCTGACGCCCACGGTCTTTCATGTCGCAGCACGTTCTCTGGCGGCGCAGGCGCTTTCCATCTTCGGTGACCATAGCGACGTGATGGCCACGCGCGCGACGGGCTTTGCCATGCTGGCCTCGGCTTCCGTGCAAGAGGCCATGGACTTCGCATTGATTGCGCAAGCCGCCGCCTTAGAATCGCGCATTCCCTTCATGCACTTCTTCGACGGCTTTCGCACCTCGCACGAGGTCTCCAAAATCGAAATGCTCCCGGATGAAGTAATGGCCGCGATGATGAACAACGAATTGGTGCGCGCGCATCGCAGCCGCAGCCTTTCGCCCGATCATCCCGTGTTGCGCGGCACCGCGCAAAATCCCGATGTCTATTTTCAAGCGCGCGAGACCGTGAATCCGTTTTATGCCGCATGTCCCGCGATTGTGCAAAAAGAGATGGACAAGTTCGCAACGCTCACGGGAAGGCAATATCGTTTATTCGAGTATCACGGCGCTGCTGATGCGGAACGCGTGCTCGTGCTCATGGGCTCGGGCGCGGAGGCCGTGCATGAAACCGTGGACTATCTCAAACAGCGCGGCGAAAAGGTCGGCGTATTGAAAGTGCGGCTGTATCGTCCGTTCGACGCGAAAAGTTTTATGGAGGCATTGCCGGCCACGGCCAAAACGATCGCGGTGCTCGATCGCACCAAAGAACCCGGAAGCGCGGGCGAGCCGCTCTATTTGGATTGTGTGAATGCGATCTTCGAAGGTCTGCAAAACAATTGGGGCAAAATGAAAACTCTGCCGAAAGTGATCGGCGGGCGCTACGGCCTGTCTTCGAAAGAATTCACGCCCGCGATGATCAAAGGCATTTTCGATCATCTCACGGCGACCAATCTTAAAAACCATTTCACTATTGGCATCAACGACGACGTTTCGCACACGAGCTTGCCGTATGATGCCGAGTTCTCCACCGAGCCGAACACGGTCGTGCGCGCGATGTTCTATGGCCTCGGCTCCGACGGCACAGTGGGTGCGAACAAAAATTCGATCAAAATCATCGGCGAGAACACGGACAACTACGCGCAAGGCTATTTTGTGTATGATTCCAAAAAAGCCGGCGCGGTCACGGTTTCACATTTGCGTTTCGGGCCGGACCCGATTCGTTCAACGTACTTGGTCTCGAAGGCAAACTTCATGGCTTGCCATCAACCCGTGTTTCTGGAGCGCTATAACATGCTCGAGCACGTCGTGCCCGGCGGCACGTTTTTGTTGAATGCGCCGTATGGCCCGGAAGAAGTTTGGCCCGCGTTGCCGCGCGAATATCAAGAACAGATCATCAACAAGCGTTTGAAGTTTTACGTGATCGACGCCAACAAAGTCGCGCGTGACAGCGGCATGGGCAATCGCATCAACACCGTGATGCAAGTGTGCTTCTTTGCGGTCTCCGGTGTGTTGCCGCGTGAGGAAGCGATTGCCGCGATCAAACATTCTATTGAAGAAACTTACAGTAAGAAGGGCGAAGAGATCGTGCGCATGAACGTGCGAGCGGTCGATCAAACTTTGGCGCATCTGCACGAAGTGCCCGTGCCCGCGCGTTTGAATGGCTCGTTGCCTATGCCGCCTCCGATCTCGCCGCAAGCGCCGGCGTTTGTGCGCGATGTGCTTGGCACGATCATCGCCAATCGCGGCGACACGCTGCCCGTGAGCGCGATGCCTGTGGACGGCACGTTTCCAACGGGCACAGCGAAATGGGAGAAACGAAATCTCGCCGCAGAAATTCCCGTGTGGGATACCGACGTGTGCATTCAATGCGGCAAATGCGCGATGGTTTGCCCGCACGCGGTGATTCGCATTAAAGTGTATGATGAAAAACATCTCGCGGGCGCGCCGGAAACTTTCAAATCGTGCGAGAGTCGCGACCGCGAATGGAAAGGCATGAAGTACACAATTCAAGTTGCGCCGGAAGATTGCACCGGCTGCGCGATTTGCGTGGAAGTGTGTCCCGCGAAAAATAAATCCGAGACGCGCTTGAAGGCCATCAACATGCGGCCGCAACCGCCGCTGCGCAAACAAGAAGCGGAGAACTGGGATTTCTTTTTGAAGATTCCGGAAATGGATCGCCGCCACATCAAAGTCTCGAGCATTCGGCAGCAGCAAGTGCAAGAGCCGTTGTTCGAATTTTCCGGCGCGTGTTTGGGCTGCGGCGAAACGCCGTATGTGAAGCTCGTCACGCAACTCTTCGGCGACCGCGCGCTCGTTGCGAATGCCACGGGCTGCTCTTCGATTTACGGCGGCAACTTGCCGACCACGCCGTGGACGAAGAACGCCGAGGGGCGCGGGCCTGCGTGGTCCAATTCACTCTTCGAAGACAATGCCGAGTTTGGTTTGGGCTTTCGGCTTTCGGTCAACAAACAAAAAGACATTGCCGAGCATTTGGTGAAAAAGCTGTCGAGCACCATTGGCGATGAACTCGCGCACGCGCTGCTCACCGCGCCGCAAAAAGACGAGTCGGATATTTATGATCAACGCGAGCGCGTGGCGTTGCTCAAAGCGCGTTTGCAAAATGTGAACAGCGAAGACGCACGCCACTTGTTGAGCCTCGCGGATATGTTGGTGAAGAAGAGCGTGTGGATCATCGGCGGAGACGGTTGGGCGTATGACATCGGCTTCGGCGGTCTCGATCACGTGATGGCAAGCGGCCACAATGTGAACATTCTCGTGCTCGACACCGAAGTGTATTCCAACACCGGCGGGCAGATGTCGAAGTCCACGCCACGCGGCGCGGTCGCGAAGTTTGCGGCCGGCGGCAAGCCTGCGGGGAAGAAAGACCTCGGCCTCATTGCGATGACGTATGGCAATGTGTATGTCGCCCGCGTGGCCATGGGCGCGAAAGACGAGCATACGCTCAAAGCGTTTCTCGAAGCCGAGGCGTATGACGGGCCCTCGCTCATCATTGCGTACAGCCATTGCATCGCGCACGGCATCAACATGACCACGGCCATGCAAAACCAAAAAGCCGCAGTGGATTCCGGCCAATGGCTGCTCTATCGCTATCATCCCGAGCGCTCCAGCCGCGGCGAAAACCCGTTGCAGCTCGATTCGCAAGCCCCCAAGCTCGCGTTGGAAAAATATATGTACATGGAGAATCGCTTCAAGATGCTCACCAAGAGCAAGCCCGAAGACGCGAAGCGTTTCTTGCAAGAAGCGAAACAGGAAGTGAGCACGCGCTGGAGCATGTATGAGTACATGGCCGCACGGGGTGCGGAGAAGAAGGGCTAGAAGATTGAGGAGGGAGAATAGAAGATCGAGGATCGAAGTGGATGGAACAGTTCAGCCACGGCTTGGCCGTGGCTTTTTTTATGGAACCTGAATTTTGCATCGATGTTGATCGAAGCCGCAAAGTTTGCAGGTTTGATCGTGATGTCAATCCACCCAATGGGTGGTGCAAAAAAAGTTTTGCGCAAGAGGCTTGCTTTCAACTCCGTTAGGAGTGCAATGTCTCTAGTAAAGTTCGCACCAGATCTCCAAAACTCCGTTAGATAATGCCATTTGGCAATGGGATTTCAAGCTTTTTTCAGGTC
>JBBILN010000071.1:0-37905 GCA_037444905.1 bacterium
GCAACAGTCCGATGGAACGCGCCGCGATGGATTGATGCACGCCCCACAAAATATCCTCGACCTTCTTCCCTTTTCCAAGCCACGACAACACTTCCGATTCCGCGAACACCGTGCACGTCGTGCTGATGCGCACCGGCTTCTCCGCGCGCAACGCGGTCGCGCCTAATTCGCCGAGCGGAATATCGAGCGCCACCGCGGCCGCGCCAAGAAAACGTCCCGTGCCCGCGGCGCATTTGTCGTTCATGCAGAAATCAACGATCTCGCCTTTGTCGTTCACGCGAATGGCTTTGCTATCCTGCCCGCCCATGTCGATCACCGTGCGCGTGTTCGGAAACATGTGCGCCGCGCCGCGGCCGTGGCAACTGATCTCGGTCACCTGCTTGTTGCCGAATGTGACTTTGTAGCGGCCATAACCGGTGCCGATCACGTACTCGACTTCTTCTTCACCAATTTGTGCTGCCGCGAGTGTCTGTTCAAACGCCTTCTGCGCCGCGGCGGTCACGTTCGCGCCGGTATCGGTCAACGCGCGCGCGACGATTTCCCTTTTGCCGTTGATGATCACCGCTTTGGTTTGTGTGGAGCCGACGTCGACTCCGGCTGCGTAGGACATGGTCAACCTCTTTTTTTATTGAAATTTTCAAAACCATCACGATCTCGTTTCTGCTACCTCTTCTTTTTGAAATTAAAAACCACTTCTTCACCCTCATACGCTATTGTCAATTCCCATCCCGCACTCATTGCTCGATCGTGCCAAATCGTCTCAAAAAGATGGCGATATTCCTCAAATGAAATCTGTTGCTTTAAATGGGCTGTGGCCTTATAAAGATCGAAATAAAGCGGCCTCATTGATACCGTGGCTTGATCATCATTCAGTTTTTCGAGAGTCACTTTATTGCCGAGCAAATTTGACTGTTCCCAGCAGAGGTAGAGGATAAAAGCTTTTGCGCTGGGGAAAAATGGAACCCAAGCTCTCGCCGCAAGTGCATACCCAGCGCCGTCTTTGAGCCAGTTAAAAGCAAATTCACGTCCTTTCTCTTGGGCGAGCAAATTGAACAGGCGCACTAGGTGAGAAACCCGAAACTCTTCGCGAATCCACATCTTTTTCTCTTCGGGCAAATCCGGAAACGCCGAGGCCGGAAGCGAAGAAATTTGGTCGAGACGAATCGTTATAAATTCCAAATGCTGAAAATACCAAGCCTTTCCTTCGATGATGAAGGAAAAACAATATGAGCCCCTTTGGTTATCAAAAGACAAGGAAATGAGAAAATGCGCTTGCTGGTTTACACGAAAAATTTCCGGATTTGCCTCCCATTCTTCCCACGCCGCTTTTTCCCGCATTTGCCTTAAAAATCCCAAGAGCGGCTCGCTTAACGACTCATGATACGGGCGAATTTTTTCTTTCGGAAGCTCGCCCTGCTTGAGCGTTCCCACAAATTCCCGCCAAATTTCGAGGTCACCCTGCGCATGTGTTGCGTCCGCAACCGCCAAATTCAGCAGGGTCATGATAAAGAATAATCGTTTCATCGAAGTGCTCAACTCGTTTTGCTCCGTCGGTTTTTTGAAAAAGAATAGCCGGCACTCGCAATCTATCCGGCTACTCCCGCCATCTGCCTCCTCGAAATCAACCCCTCAAAAAACGCATCGATCCGATTCTTCATCTGCGCTTCCGAGACCACGCGCTGATCCATCATGTCGGATTCGATGAACAGCGTGGGAACGTCTTTTTTCGACATCAAATAGCGGCGACCGTCGGCGAGGCCGGTGGACACGGTGCGGCAGCTTTTGATGGGATGATACACCACGCCGTCAATGTGAAAAGGCTCGGTCATCGACAGGATCGCCTGATCTTGATGAAACATGCTGTCCATCGCATCGCGTACGCTGATCAACACGCCCTCGGCGAGACTGTCGAGCGGATTCTTCAAATCGTATTCGAAGCCGAGATTCGTGCCGCCCGCGGCGAACCATAAATAAGTTGAATGCACAAACACGCCGCCCCAGTTGGAGAAAAACTCGTTGAAGCGGCGAAAGATCGGATAGCACGGCACGCCGACAAACACCAGCCGGAATTTTTCATCATCCAACGTGCCGATGCCGTGCGTTGATTTGTACGCCATCTCTTCGACGAGATCTTTGAAGAACGCGCTTCCCGCGGCGGTGCCGCGAAAGCCGTTGGCCACGCCGAGATAAATCGTGCCGTCGGTGAGCGCGTTGAACACGGCAGGAGAGGCTTGGTTATATTCGAGCGCCTGCTTCCAGCCGCGGCTCATGTCGTTGGCATAACCCAGCACTTCGCGAAATTTGTCGATGTCGAATTTCTTGCCGGTCATTTGCTCGCAGAGCGCAATCAATTCTTTGATTTGCTCTGCGACGTAGCGGCGGTCGCGCTCAAAATCCGCATCGCCAGGCCACGACTGCGTGCCGGCGGCGCGCGTGGCAGGAATGTCGATGGTGAAAATGGGAACGTGATACATGCGCTCCCAAATCTCCGCCCATTTGATGTAGGTGTTGCAGGCATTCGTCAACACCGCGAGACGCGGCTTGGGAATTTTGCCCATCGGATGCTGCCCGCCTTTCAATTGCACCGCGACGTCGGCTTTGACGTAGCCGCAAATATCCGGCGAGTAACCATGCTCCTCCGCGACGTTGAGAAATTCCGGCGCAACTTTGCGCACCGCGGTTTGCAGCGAGTTGATCTCCGGAAACACGACGGGAAGATCGAAGGTTTTGAGAATCTCGTTCAGACTTCCCATCACGAACACATACGCCGCGCCTTCACCGCGTTCGCTGCATGCGTTCAACTCCGTAAACCAATCGCGAAAAAGTTTCGCGCCGTCGCGATTGCCGCGCCCGACGATGCCGTTGTTGTTATCTTGATGTGTTGCCATTTTTCTCTCCGGAATATTGGATTGCTGGATTGATGGATTTCTGGATTGATGGATTATTTGGGGGTTCACCACTCCACCACTCCAATAATCCAATAATCCAACATTCCATTAATCCAAAACTCCATCACTCCATCAATCCAACAGATTTCTTCGCCCAACTCAACGAACGAAGAGCTTGAATACTCACGATCAAATACCACAAACCCACAAACGGGCCGAAGTCGATAAGCTCGGCGTTTGCCGGCGGAATGGGAAAAGTGTACAGATTGAAGCTGAGCAGCAACAGCGCGAGCAGCATGCCAATGCCGCCAAGTATTTTGCCGAAGCGCGGATGCTTCAGCATGTTCAGCCCAAGCAGGAACGTTCCGGCTGCAATGAAGATGTCCCACGAGACATCCAATCCCAATTGCACTTTGTCAACCACTTTCCAAATCAATTCGAGTGTCGATTTCGTCACCGGGTCCGTGGCCTTCTCCAAATAGTCGTGCATCGACATTGAAAGCGCCAATTGCACCACGAGCATCATGTTCACGATGCTGCCGGCGATGATATTGGCGCCCGCGGCGATCTGCGCGGTCACGGTTTTTTCATGAACTTTCAACAAGTGATAGAGACCGACGCTGGCCAGGCTGAGGAGCGGGCCAAAAGCCGCGGCGCAAACAACCGTCAACAGTCTCGGCATTTCCACTGCGATCATCAGCGGATAAACGAGACACGCAATAATTCCAGCGCTAGCGCCGAGCTTGACCCACGTGAACGTCAACGCGTTTTCTTTGGTCATGGCAGCCTCTTTCGGTTTATGAAATGGATTGTTGGATCGATGGATTTTTGGATTAATGGCCCCCAGCAATCCATCAATCCCTTCATCCATCCATAATGTCAGTCGAAAAGGATGTTTTCCACGAAGGTTTCGAGCTGAATGCCGAGGTGCTCGAATGTGGTTTGATTTTCTTCAAACTCGGTCACGAAAAACGGAATGGCCGCGCTTTCGAGCGCTTTGCTGTAAGTGACTTGCTCTTCCAAGCCGGGCTCGCACATTTTCGCGGCCGCGAGAATCACGGCCTCGGCGCGCGCTTGTTGCACGCGCTCGAGCAGCATTTTCTCTTTGGGCTTATGCAGATCGTGCTGCACCGGGCTGTAGGAAGATTTGTCGATGTACGCTTCGGCCAGGTTATAAAGCGGATCGCCGTGCAGAGCAACGTCGGAAAGGATATAACGCAGTCCGATGAGCAGGTCATCATCCACCACATAACACGACTGCGCGATGGTCTGCAACAAATCCACCGGCGGCAGCTCGCAAAATCCGCCCTCGAAGACGATGCGCATTTTGTCCTGCTTCTTCGCGGATCGTGCTTTGATCAGCGGCAGCACGGCGCGCAAAAGTTGGTTGTATTCTTCGCGCGGCAGAAAACCGGCGAGCGCGAGCAATACAAACGCTTCATCGCCCGCAATGAGCCAGGGCGTTTCGCGTTTGATGGCGTACAACTCACGCAGCAGCGCACGACTTTCATTGTAGATCGCGAGCGAGCGGCGTAGATCATCGTTTGAGATTCTGCGTCCGGCAATCGCTTCGATATCGCCCTGCAAACGCGCATACTCATCGCGCAAATAATTTTTCGAATGGCGCGAGTTGGGGTTTTGCGGCAGATAGAGAATTTGGCATTTGTAAGGAAAGTTGCGTCCCCAGATGGCAGCGAGGTTGCGCGCGGCGTCACAGATCGGATGCGTCACAAACATCTCCATCGTGATTTTCTTCGTGAGCGCCAGCTCCAGCGAAGTTTTGACGATGGAGCAAAGATACGAGCCGAATTTCGATTCCGCTTCCATGCCTTCCACCTGCGCGCCGCAAATTTTCACCGGCAGCAAGCCCGCTGCATGCGCGATTTCTTCGGGGAAATAAACCTGAAAGTGCCCGACCACTTTGCCGCCGGCCTCGCGCCAGCGCCGCACGGTGGGATATTCGGGGTCTTCCACCAACTCGCGGCAAAGCATCATGATTTTTTCAAGCGGTTTGCCTTGCCAACCGGTAAAGACGCTCGCCTGTTCGAGCATATTTTTCTCCATTTGGCTGATTATCTTTGTTGGCTCTTTATCTTTGTTGCTTCTCAGATGTATTGCCCGCCGTCGATCTTGATCACTTCACCGGTCATGTGTCTCGCCAACTCCGAACACAGGAAAAGAATTGTATGCGCAACATCCTCCGGCTCGCCCAATCTGCCCAACACGGTTTCACCCAGAGCTTGATCCAAAATCTGCTGCGGCAAATTTTGCGTGAGCGGCGTGAGAATATAGCCAGGCGCAACCGCGTTGACGTTCACGTTGTGCCTTCCCAATTCTTTCGCCACGGTTTTCGTCAAGCCGATCAAGCCCGCTTTGGACGCGGCGTAATTTGCCAAGCCGAATTTGCCGCGCAGGCCGTTGATCGAGGAGACGTTCACGATCTTGCCGCGCTGGCGCTCGCGAAAATGCGGCGCGAGGTGATGGATAAAATTGAACGCGCCTTTCAAATTCACGTTGAGCACCGCGTCCCACTCGGCCTCGCTCATTTTCCATACCGGCGCGTCGCGCGAAATGCCGGCGTTGTTGATGAGACAATCAACGGATTTTTCCTCGGCAAGAATATCCGCGACGCACGCCTGCACTTCGGTAAAATTTGCAATATCCACTTGGATGAAACGCGCGCCTTCAAGCGTCGTTTGCGGCGGTTGTTTATCCACACAAACCACGCGGCCGCCGCACGCAACAAACAACTTTGCCGTGGCCGCGCCAATCGCGCCGCTGCCGCCGGTGATCACCACAACTTGGTTGGTGAAGTCGATCTGCAGCATGCTTTTCAGTCCTTTGATCTCTTAATCTATTTGAAGTGAACTCTGTGCACAGAAAGCAAAGGCTTCCAATGGCAGAATGATTCATCGGCAGAATAATGGCGCAATCATTCTGCCGAAAAATTATTCTGCCTGTTTGGTTGCGGCTCGTCCGGGCTGTGTATTAGATTGTTGGCTCCCAACAATCCAACTATACATAAATCCATGGCTCCGTTTATTGGTTTGTCCACACCGGCTTGCGTTTCTCCATGAACGCTTGAATGCCTTCGTTAGCGTCCGCGGTTTCCATCAGCTCGGCGAGATACATTTTTTCGAGCGCGTCGATATTCTGCAAAAAGGCTTTGTGCATCTCATAGCGCGAGGCGCGCGCGGCGAAATGCAAGGCCGCGGCACTCTTTGGCAAAATATGTTTGGCGATGAAATCTTCCAACTCCGCTTGCGGGTTTGAGGAAACCGAGTAGACCAATCCGAGTTGCCTGGCTTCGTGTGCCGTGAGCGAGCGGCCAGTGAGCACCAAATCGTCCGCGGCAGATTGGCCGAGGCGATGCGGGAGAAGGAGCGCGGCAACCGGAGGAAATACTGCGAGATTGATTTCCGGCTGGCCGAACTTGGCGTTTTCCGAAGCGAAAATTCCATGGCAGAACATCGCCAACTCGAATCCGCCGCCCAAACATTGTCCGCGCACCAGCGCGAAACACGGCTTGTTAAGTTTGATCAAGGTGCGAAACAGGCCATGAAAGGTCGTGAGCATTTGCGCCACAAATTCTTTTTGGTGTTCCGGCACGCTCGCGCCAAAAGAAAAATGTTCGCCCGCGCCCTGAAACACGAGCGCCTTGAGCGCCGGCGCGCTGCCGTGCTCTTCCAATGCTGCCAGCAGCTCCGTCATCATTTCACGGTCGAGAATGTTGGCTTTGGGCGCGTTCAAAGTGACCGTGAGCACTTGCCCATCGTGCGTGAAGTCTGATTTGATTTTTGTGAAAGGAGGCATGGTTCTTTCCGTGTTTGCGTGGATGTGGCGTGAAGCCGAGCGCATGGAGCAAAGAGACGTTTAGCGCCTAGCTCCAAGCCCTATGCGTTTTTATTCTATCGTCAACTCCAGTTCGACAAACGGCCCGGCATGAAAGCCCGAGGCGCGAAAAAAACTGAGCACGTCGATGTCGTCTTTGCGCACCATCGTGCGTACGGTACGAATGTCGAGCGCTTTGAACTTCAAGCACACTTCGCGGCACAGCGCCAAGCCCACGCCCTGCCGACCAGACTTCGGATCCACGCCGATCGCGAAAATCCAACCGCACTGCGGCGAGCCAAATTCCCACGCCCGCGCTTCGGCAAGAATGTAGCCGATGACTTTGCTCTCGGCGACTGCTACATAGCCGAGCACGTGCTGATCTTTTTGCGGCGTTTTGAAAAACGGCTGCAAGCGCTCTTTCCAATACGCAGCCTTGGGTTTGCCGGAATGAATGGCGTCGATCTTGACAATTGCCGGGCCGTCTTCGAGTTTGATTTTGCGAATGGTGAAATCCAAAATTTGTCCTCGTTTCTTTTCTTGAAAAGTGAAGCCTTTGCATTTAGAGCAAACACTTTGAACACAGATTTCCCCTGATTTTCATAGATAATCTTCGCGCCTCATTCTTTCCTCGGCGGCATAATCGCCTCGATTAAATCATCTCCCCATCTTTCCCCGCTCGCCAGCAGTTGTCTGAGCTTGATGAAATCCACTTCGCGCTGGCCTTTCGCGCCTTCATTAAAAGCTTTGAAACCGGCGCGGCCTTCGGTGAGCATGTTCATGCCGAGCCACGCGCGGTTGCTCTCGCGGTTGCGATCCCAATGCGCAAGCTTGTGTTTGCGCACGGATTCAATCGTTTTCGTCAAACATCCCGGCACGGTCAGCATGAGTGAAGTGCAAAGCCGATTCACGGCTTGATCGAGCAACGATAAATCATATTCGCACTGACTCAGCAACTCTTTCGCTTTTTGTTTTTCAGATCCGCTGCGCGCTTCGCCATAAACGAGTTTGCCGTATCCATCAAACCAGCGGTCGGTGATGACCAGCGGATTGGGAATAAACTTGCCGTCCTTCTGCAACACCGGCACGATCTCGGTGAGCAAGCCGAGGCGATAGGCTTTGTGCGCGCTCCACAATTCGCACAGCGTGCAGCTCATCATCGCGTTTTCAATTCCCACAAAGAGCGGCAGAAAATCCGTGGAGCCGCCATCGGGCGCGGAGCCGTGTTTGGGACCGGCTTGGCCGAACATGGCCATGTCGCTCGCTATCGAAAAGTCGCAGGCCATGCCAATTTCCTGGCCGCCGGCGATACGCATGCCGTTGACGCGGCCAATCACCGGCTTGTCGCAATGGAGAATCGCGGTGACCATGTCGTTGAACAATCGCATGTACTGGCGATATTCTTCGGGTTGACCGCCGTAGTATTCCGCATACTCTTTGGTGTTGCCGCCGGTGCAAAACGCTTGATGGCCGACACCGGTGAATACGACGGCGACCACGTTGCGCGCATTCGAGGCCGTGCGAAACGCGAGAATGACTTCCTTCACCATTTGCGTGGTGTAGGAATTGAGCTGCTCCGGATTGTTCAAAATGATCCACGCATTGCACAAACCCTCGACCGGCTTGCCTTGTTGATCGAGGCACGGCTTCAATTCATATTTCACTTGGGTGAATTTGAAATCGGGAACGAGGTTGTGGTCTTTGAAAGTGGTCATTGAATGCTCCTACGCATATTACTCAATCAAGCTCAGATAGAAATTCTAACTTTTCACCAACGGATAGATTAAGACCAACGGATGAAAAGACAAAAATTCTTCGGTTGCGGCTCGTCCGCATTGGGCTTTGTCGAAATAAATACAAGCAATCTGTTATGGCTTCGGTATTTCACGGGTCACTTCCATATAAACCTGCTCGAGACGAACGCTCTGCAGTGAGACGGAGTGCAACGAAATGCCGTCGAGCATGTCAACGACTTCTTTCAGCGAGTGTTTGCGCGGCAACAGCAGCGTCAAATCTTTGCCGTAATAACGACACGCCAACTGCAAAGTGTCGGCGCGGCGATGCACCGCGTCTTGGTCCTCGGTGCTGATGATCGCCAATTCTTCTGCGGGAACGAGCTTCCGCAATTCCTCCAACGTCCCTTCCGCAACGAGACTGCCGCTTTGCAAAATGCCGAGGCGCGAACAGAGCCTCTCGGCCTCGTCGAGATCGTGTGTCGTCAGGAGAATAGAAACGCCGCTTGCTTGCAACGCGCGAATCAATTCCCACAGCTCGTGGCGCGCTTCCACGTCCAAGCCGACGGTCGGCTCGTCGAGCACCAGCAATTTCGGTGAATGGATTAACGCGACGGCGATATTCAAACGGCGCTTCCAACCGCCGCTCAGCGTGGCGGCCGCGGTATGGCGATATTCTTGCAAATGAAATTGCTCGATCAAATCGCGCACACGCCGCTCTCGCGTCGCGCTATCCAAGCCGTACAAACTGGCGAAGAACTTGAGATTTTGCTCGCAGGTCAAATTCTCATACAAAGCAATTTCCTGCGGCGCCACGCCGATGAAATGCTTTGTCGCTTCCGATGGCGGCTGTGCATCGATGGTGACAACGCCGGCATCTGCCGCCAGCAGGTTGCCAAGAATGTTGATGGTCGTCGTCTTGCCCGCGCCGTTTGGACCGAGCAATCCATACACTTCATTCGTAGCCACGGCAAAGCTCAGATCATGGAGAACCGCTCTAGCGCCGAACGATTTCCTGAGCTTGTCGATTTTCAGAAGAGGTTGCTCAAGCATGCTTTTCCTGCCGCAACATTTTTTTGTATGAATTGACGCCAAGCATCAGCGTGAAGATTGCGAACGCAAAGAGAAAAATCACATGCAGGCGCACGTCCGCCAGTGGCGCGGCTTTGGCCGAGACCGCGCGCAGCGCTTCGTTCATGTGAAAAACCGGATCGGCATACGCGACGGCGAGAAGATATTTCGGCAAAATCGAAGTGGGGAAAAAAGTGCCGCCCAGCACGAGCAAAGGCACGCCCACCGCGGCAATGGGACCGGTGGCGTCTTCGGTTCGTCTGGCGAGGCGCGCGCCAAAGAAAAATCCCAAGCCGACGTACGAGGCGACGCTCAACAACACAATGACCGCACCGAGGAGGAGCGAGCCGTGAAATTTTCCGCCAAAGAAAAACGCGATGCCATATACGATAAGCGTTTGGCCGAGGGCAATCGCCAAATAAGCGAGCACAATGCCGAGAAAGTAAGCGCTCGCGCGCAGCGGCGAAAGCAACAAACGCCGCAACGTGCGGCGTTCGCGCTCCGCCACGATCGTCGAGACCGGTCCGGACAAACAACTGAAGAAAAGCGCGGCGCCGATCAAAATGCCGGGCGCGGTGGCATCGAATGATCTTTGCGTGCTGCCGTCGCCGGCGTAAATCAGCCCAAACAGCAGCAACATCGCCGCGGGAAAAATCGCCCACATCATCAACGCGCGCCGCGTCTGCCGCAGTTCGGTCAGAATGCGCGCTGCCACAGCGAGGATTTCGTTGAGGTAATTTTGTTGTGGCATTTTCCTCTCTCGATGATAGGTAGTCAGTGATCAAACCACGGTTATCAGTTCCCAGCCTACTGAGCACTGGTTGCTGAAAACTGATCACTAAAAATCCGGCACCAGCACCGGACGTTTATCCAACTCACGTTGATGCACGCGCTCGAACACGGAATTGATTTCACTCATTGGAAAAGTTTGCACGAACGGCGCAAGCTTGATTTTCCCTGCGCCGACAAGTTCCAACACTTCGCGATAATATTTTGGTTCGCAGCCCCAATTGCCGATGGCGCGCGCGTCGAAGGCCATGAGATTGCTCAAGCGCAGTTCGAGCGTGTCCATCGTGAAGCCAACGACGCTCAACGTTGCGCCATGCGTCAACAAACTAAACGCGAGTTCTTGTCCGGCCTTCGTGCCCGAGGTTTCAAAAATTTTCCATTCAACGGAAGGAAGAGAATTTTCTTTGGTAAAATTTTGGAGGGATTGGCGCAGCGCTTTTTTGTCCAGTGTTTTCGGATTTAAAGTGAGCGCCGCGCCGTATTGGGAGAGAAGATTGAGTTTGCGCTCGTCAATGTCAATGGCTACAACCGTCGCGCCGAGCGCATGCGCGATTTGCACGCCGAAGCCGCCGATGCCGCCCACGCCGATGAAGATTGCAAGCTCGCCGTACGCGAGTCCGGAATTCTTGACGGCTTGATAAGGCGTGGTCACCGCATCGGCGACAACCGAAAGCTCGCGCAAGGTCACGCCGGAGGCGCCGAATGTCATGGTTTCGCTTTGCACGGGCACTGAACACAGAAACCGTCCCGGCACCACAATGTGACTTGCAAACCCGCCGTCGATGTGATTGCCGGGCATTTTTTGCTGGCGGCAAATCGTGCCGCGACCTTTGCGACAGAGATCGCATTCGCCGCACGGCAGCACTGCGGGAATAATCACGGCCTTGCCGAGCAGGCTTTCATAAGTTGTGCCCGCAGCTTCCACGATGCCGCTGATTTCGTGTCCCAAAGTAAGCGGAAGAGATTTTTGTGTGCGAATCCCTTCGTAGAAAAATCCCAAATCCGTGTGACAAACCCCGCAGCCAACCACGCGCACGAGCGCTTCGTCTTGCTGGAGAGCTCTCAGCGTTATGCTGGTGCGCTGCTGCGGTTGCTGCATTTGCACCATCTGCCAGCTTTGGATCTGCCGCATGTCCACCTCACCGTGCTAAAAATAGGAAAACAGGTACTTGTTTACCTGTTTTCAATATAAGCTTCGAGGTGAGATTGTCAAGCGGAAAGTTTCGGTCACGAGAATTTTTTTGGAGAAATGAGCGTGGCGATGGAAACGGACTTGAGGGTGAAGTAGGCCTGCTGTTGAATTTCCTCGAGCACCTCGCCGATGCGGCAAGCGCCTTTCAACTCGCAAGTTTTGAGATTATCGAGCAAAGCGCAGCCGTGTTGCGGCGCCCGCGCCTCAAAGATTTCAATCACGTCCAGCATGGTGATGGTTTTGGGATTCTGCGCAATTTGGAAGCCGCCATTGAGGCCGCGTACGCTGCGGATCATGCCCGCGTGCACCAGCTTCTGCAACACTTTGACGACGTGGTGCTCGGAAATTTTGTACTTCTCCGCGATCTGTTTGACGGAGACAATCGCCTCGGGCTCCCGACTAAGTTCCACGAGGGCGTAAAGTGCATAGCGCGTGCTTTTGTTCAGTTTGACCATCTTGATTTTGAGAAAGTGGTAATAAAAAGCAGCGAACGACTACGGTTGCACAGCCGAATTCTTCATCAAACTAAAGCCTGGGCTGCAAAAAAACAAAGGCTTTTTCCCTGGCTAGCTGCTTTTAAAGATTTCGCAGCAATGCCATTGCTCACGATTTCTTCTTGAAAGTGGGAAAAACTTCGGCTCATTTTTGCAACATTGCAAATGAATACAACCAAAGTAATCGCGGCTTTGCATTCAAGTGCTTGTTATCGCGAACGCGTTACAGCAAAATTTTACACGGTACCATTCTTGCCAAGAAAAGAACATTTCCAAAACAAAAGTCCGAAAAAAAGTCTGTGATCGGCTGCAAGCTCTAAAACAAAAATCACTTTGAGGAGACTGCCTATGGCAACGTGGTTCCCCAAGAACATCTCCACTTATGGCGCCGATATCGACGCGATGTTTTGGTTAATCTTCTACATCGTCGGCGTTGGCTTTATTATAAGCGAAGCGGTTATCCTCTATGCGATCTTCCGCCATCGCAAGCGCGATGGCCGCCGCGCGGCTTTTCTGAACGGCGAGAAGATGTCGGAGTTTGCTTGGGTGCTCGTGCCCACGGCCATCGTTTTTGTTTTGGATTTGGGAATCGACTTTGCCGGCTCAAGCGCCTGGCACAAAGTGAAAGGCGAGGCGCCACCTACCGATATCCACGTTATTGTCACCGGCAAGCAATTCAATTGGAACTTCACCTATCCCGGCCCGGACGCCAAGTTTGGCACCGATGATGATTTGACCATTGAAAATGAATTGCACGTGCCGATCAACAAGCCCGTGCGTCTCGTCATAAAATCCGATGATGTCATTCATAGCTTTTTTGTTCCCACCTTACGTTTGAAGCAAGACGCCGTTCCGGGCCGGGAGATTCCTGCCTGGTTTGAGGCCACTGCAACCGGCGAATATGAGATTGCCTGCGCCGAGTTGTGCGGATATGGTCACTATACGATGCGCGGTTTTCTATTCGTCCACTCTTCGGAGGATTACGCGAACTGGCTCGCCGAACGGTGGCCCACTTCCTAAAGTTGCGGCAGCGGCTCTGGCAATCCCGATGCCTCATCATCCCAAGCCCGCGCAACAGAGTCAACGCCTGTCGTATTGGAGAGTAAAAATCATCGCATCGGTTGGAGGGGAATGATTCTGTCGAGGCCAAAGCATGGAGCAATGGGAAAGCAAGTTCATCAAAAATATGACGCTCAGGTATGTTTTCGCCCTGAGCGTGTTGGCGCTCATTGCCGTCGTCGCCGACCATATTCTGCAGGACAATATCCAAACCGAGCAAAATCGCGGGGCGTTGATCAATTCCGGCGGGCGTTTGCGCATGCTCTCGCAACGGATTGCGCTGCTTTCACTCGAGTTGACACACACACCAGCACCCGAGTCTCGTGCCCGCGTGCGCGACGAGTTGCTCCTTGCTCTTGCACACATGGAAGTCTCATTCAATGGTTTGATTCACGGCGACGCGGTGCTGCACCTGCCCGGCAATCCCTCCGCGGCAGCGCGCGAGCTTTATTTTGGTGCGCCGGTCTCATTGCAGGAAGAAACACAAAAATTCGTTGCCGCCGCTCAAGCGTTGTGCCGTGCGCCCGAAAACGAGTTGCACGCGCAGAATCTCCATTTGCAATACGTGCAGAGGGCGGCGTCTTCTGATTTCCTGCAACGTTTGGATGAGCTGGTGAAAGTTTACCAGCGCGAAGGCGAAGTCGGCATCGCGCGCCTGCAAAAGCTGGAACGCTTGGTTATGTTGATCACGGTGTTCGTGCTGTTTTTGATGGCGCTCTTGATTTTCCGGCCGATGGTGAAACGCATTCACGCGCACTTTGTCGAGCGTAGCCATGCGGAAGTGGAGCGCGAAAAACTCATTGCCGATTTGCGCACTGCCCTGGCTAATGTCAAAACCTTGAGCGGTCTTATTCCGATCTGCTCCGGCTGCAAAAAAATCCGCGACGATCACGGCTATTGGAATCATCTCGAAGCCTATCTCGAAGAACACTCCAACGCCGATTTCACGCACGGCTTCTGCCCGGAATGCCAAAAGACGTTTGAAGAGAGTTGAAGCTGGGAAGGCAAAACTTTTCATGAACAAAAATTTTTTGGCAGAATGATTCATTTGCAGAATCATTTCAAATCATTCTGCCAAAGAACCTTTAGACTTTTTTCTGTGTTTGGGTGATGAATCCACGTAAAGAACCTCAAGGAGGAAGCAACATGACGGCGCATGCCGCATCCGAAATCATGCACGAAGAGAAACTGAGCTTCTGGCGCAAGTACGTCTTCTCGGTCGATCACAAAGTCATCGGCAAGCAGTACCTGTTTCTTTCGCTCTTCATGGCGTTGGTGGGCGGCGCTTTGGCTTACTTACTGCGTTGGCAAATCGCATGGCCGGAAACCGCGGTGCCCGGCGCCGGCTGGATTCCGGAACCCACGGCGTTCGGCGGCATCATTCCGCCGGAATTTTACAACGCGATCGTAACCATGCACGGCACCATCATGGTTTTCTTCGTGGCCATGCCGTTATTGCTCGGCGCGCTGGGCAACTTCCTCCTGCCTTTGATGCTCGGCGCCAGAGACATGGCGTTTCCACGTTTGAATATGATGTCGTTTTGGACCATCTTCCTGGCCTCGCTCGTCCTGCTCTCTTCCTTCTTTGTTCCGCAAGGCGCAGCCGCGGCTGGTTGGACCGGCTATGCGCCGCTTTCCGCGGACGCTACGTATTCCGGCGTGCAGTGGGGCCAAACTCTGTGGATTCTCGCGCTCGCTTTGGAGTTTACTTCATTTCTTATGGGCGGCATTAATTTTCTAACCACGACGATCACCATGCGCGCGCCCGGCATGAGCATGTTTCGTTTGCCCATCATGGTGTGGATGCAAATCATCGCGGCGATTGTGTTCATGCTTTCGGTCGGGCCGCTGATTGCCGGCGCGGTGATGCTGTTGGTGGATCAAACCGCGGGCACCGGATTTTTCATGCCGCAACGCGGCGGCGATCCATTGCTGTGGCAGCATCTCTTCTGGTTCTTCGGCCATCCGGAAGTTTACGTGGTGCTCTTGCCGGGTATCGGCGCGATTTTGGAAATCATGCCGGTCTTCGCGCGCAAACCCATCTTCGGCTATCGTCCCATCGTGTATTCCACCATCGTCGCCGCGGCGCTCAGCTTCATCGTATGGGCGCACCACATGTTCATCAGCGGCATGAATTTCAAACTGGTCATGCCCTTCAGCATCACCACGATTCTGATTTCCGTGCCCTTCACCATTATCGTGCTGGCGATGATCGCCACGCTGTGGAAAGGCGCATTGCGCTTTCCCTCGCCCATGCTCTTCGCCGTGGGCACGCTCGCCGTCTTTATCATCGGCGGCATCACCGGCATATTCCTCGGTTCGGCGCCCGCGGACATCTTTTTGCACGACACCTCTTTCGTGGTTGCGCACTTCCACTACACGCTTTTCTCTTCCGTCATCTTTGGCGGCTTTGCCGGGCTTTATTTTTGGTATCCCAAAATGTTCGGCCGCATGCTCAATGAAACGCTCGGCAAGATTCACTTCTGGTTCACGCTCATCTTCTTCAACCTCGTGTTCACGCCCATGTTTTTGGTCGGGCTGGGCGGGCAAATGCGGCGCATCTATAATCCCACGCAGTATGATTTTCTCAAGCCGCAACAACCGATCAATGAGTTCATCACCATTGCGGCGATCATTCTTTTCCTCGGACAGATTCCGTTCATCATCAATTTCTTTTGGAGCATGTTCAAAGGCCGGGTGGCAGAAAATAATCCTTGGCAGGCAAACACGCTGGAATGGAGCGCGCCCTCGCCGCCGCCGCATGGAAATTTTCTAACCGCTCCGGCGGTTTATCGCGGGCCGTATGTCTACAGCGCGCCGGAAATGCAAGAGGATTGGGCGCCGCAGAATCAACCCGCGTAACGCACGCCGCCGATCGGCCTTCTAAAAAAGAGAAGACAGAAAAATGGAGGGCGGAAAAACATTTGCAGAATTCGATGACTTTTGTGGGCTTTTTCGATGGAACCTGCCATCCATCTTTCTGCCCTTCATCTTTCTGTCTTCGCTTTTGAACGCTTTTGCCAAACCTGCGATTAGAATAAAACGAGGAGATTGCAGTATGAGCAGCATCGCCACAGCCGAACGTTATCACCAGCCGCATGCGGCTAGCGTGTTCCGCGCCGGCAAGATGGGCATTTGGTGGTTTTTAGCTTCGGAGATCATGGTGTTCGGCGGCTTGATCGGTTCCTATTTGTTGTTTCGCTGGGCCAGCGCCGGCGCGTGGTCTGAAATGGCGCATCACGTGAACATCGTTATCGGGTCCATCAACACGTTTGTGCTGTTGACCAGCAGCTTGACGATGGTAATGGCGCATGCGGCCATCGAAGATGAAAACCGCGGGCGCGCGAGGTTGTATCTTGGCCTCACCGTGCTCTTGGGAATGATGTTCATGGGCTTCAAAGCGTTTGAGTATGCCGGCGAGATCGCGCAAGGCTTCACCCCGCTCGCGGGAACGTTTTGGTCATTTTACTATTTGATGACCGGCTTGCATGGCTTGCACGTGCTGGTCGGCATCATTGCCAATTTCGCGCTGTGGGTGATGGCCGTGCGCGGCAACTTGTGGCCGAACGTGCATCAGCGCGTCGAATACTCCGGCCTCTATTGGCACTTCGTGGACGTGGTTTGGATCTTCCTCTTTCCACTGCTCTATCTATCATATTGAGAGCCAATGCGTTTTGCAGAAATCCACAATTCGCAATTGTCAATTGTCAATTCGCAATTCTAGATCGGAGCGCCTCATGTCGCATGCACACACTCGCCCGAATTACGTCGCGGTCTGGGCGTGGCTGGTTTTTCTGCTTGTGATCAGCTTGCTCGCAGTCTATTTGCCCTTTTCTCAAACCGTCACCGTTGCGTTCATTTTCATTGTGGCGTTGGTCAAGGCGGTTTTGGTCGCAGTCAATTTCATGCACCTGCGTTTCGAGCAGCGCTTGATTCATTATATCGCGCTCGTGCCGGTCGTGCTCTTCATTATCATGACCATCTCGCTCATTCCGGATATCGTGTACAAGCACTGAACGGCTCAAAGCAAGCTTTACTAAACTTTTCAAGTTTAGTAAAGCTTTTCGCTGCAACCAATCATGGAGACCTGAAAAGATGGGAAGCATGCTTGCAACGGAACAAACATTGACGCGCGGTATGGCCGCGACCGTGGAACGCGGACACGCGAAGAGCTTTGACGGTCCGCCTTCACGAAATGAATCCCCCATTGACCGCGCCTTTTTAGGTCTTCTGATTTTTCTCGGCGCGGAAATCATGTTTTTTGCTGGGCTGATAAGCGCGTTCCTCATCTTGCGCGCCGGGAGCGTCGCCTGGCCGCCGCCCAATCAGCCCCGTTTACCACTTTTCGTTACCGGTTGCAATACTCTCATTCTGCTCGCCAGCGCTTTCACCATGCACCGCGCAGTGTTGGCGATTCGCGCGAACGAAACCAAGTCTCTTGCTGCTTGGCTGGTTATCACCGCAACGCTCGGCGTGACCTTCCTTGCCGTGCAAGGCGTGGAATGGGTGCGCTTGGTGCAGTACGGTTTGACCGTGCAATCCAGCGTTTATGGCGGAACCTTTTATACATTGATCGGCGCGCATGCCTTGCATGTGTTCGCCGCGGTGCTGATTTTATTCTTCACGACCTTTCGCGCGCTCCGCGGATACTATACCAAGCCGCGCCACCACGGCCTCGTGCTCTGCCGCTTGTACTGGCTCTTCGTCGTCGCGCTCTGGCCGGTGCTGTTTGTGTTGGTGTATTTGAATTGAGAGCAAAATCACGATGAAGCCGATTTCATTTATTTCTGCACTCACCGCGTCTGTGCTCTGCCTTGCCAGTGCAACGCACGCCTGCCCGAGTTGCTTTGCTTCCTCCAAAGCGCAAGCTTTGCAAGCCTATTACGCGAGCGTCGTTTTTATGGCGCTGTTGCCGTTCGGTCTGGTGGCCGGCGTGCTTTTCTGGCTGCGCAAAAGGCTGCAGCAAAATGAACAAGCGCAACGTGGTGCTGGTGATTCCCAAGCCTAAGAATTTCCCCTCTCAAAATTTCCATCCTTGCAAATTTCGCTCAGATTCTGTCTTGTGCTTCCATGCAACCCCTTTAAAAATGACAGACGACGGCATGCCAAGGGCGGCATTTTTCTTGCCTTTCATTTCAATATAAATTGTGCTTTGCGCTTTGGTGACGAACTCACTCGATTAAAAGGAGTGCGGCCATGAAGAAGCATCTCAACATTCTCGGCGTCTGCCACATTCTGTTCGGCGTGTTGGGCGCGGTGGTCACGCTCGGGTTCTTGAACAATTTTTCCGGTTACTGGACCATGCCGGAAAAAGTAAAATTTCTTTTCAGCACCTCAGGATGGGGCAGCGTGCTGGTATTCCTGTTTGCGTTGGCGTCATTGCCGGGCATTGTCGGCGGCCTCGGCTTGCTCTTCAATAAGCCGTGGGCGCGCTTCGTGGTTTTGGTGCTCAGCTTCGTCAATCTCATGAACATTCCGCTCGGCACCATGCTCGCTATTTACGCCATCTGGGTAGTGATGAACGCGCAAGAAGTGCAGCCGTTGGATAAGCTCGGCAGCCAGGAGCCTTTTGACCGGGTGTTTCCGCCGTATCACGGGCTTTCACGGCATTAGCTGCTAAAGAACGTCCTTCGCGGAAAGATTTCAAATGACAGAATAATTCATTGGCAGAATAATTTTGTAATCATTCTGCAGAAAAATTATTCTGCCGTTTTGGTTTTCAGCGCCTCTGTAGATCAAAGCAGTCACTCTAAAAAATGTGCACCAATATGAAACCTCCATTCCGTTTGAGCCTGTTTCTCGTCGCCGCTTTTTGTCATGCGCCCGCGTTCGCGCAAGAGCCGACCGATTTTCTTTCCGAGTATGCGCTCAAGCAACGCGCGTGGCAAGTCGAAGCGCCGCGGCGCGCGCAATGGCTTACGAGCTTGCGCAAAACTTCCGGCCCGGACACGAGCGGCTTCGACGCCCTCTATTACGATCTGAATTTGAACATTTCAACTTCACCCCAGAATTTAACGGGTACCGTATTCGGCAGATTTCGCAGCACGAAGAACGGTCTGGCAACCGTGAAACTCGATTTCGACAAGAGCCCGAACTGGCAGAATTTTAGCGTCACCGGCAACGCAGCGAGTTGGACGCACGCGGGTTCTGTGTTGGGCGTACAATTGGATCGCGTTTACAATATCGGCGAGACCTTTGAGCTCACGGTGCAATACTCCGGCGTGCCCTCACAAGGCGGCCTCAAAGGCTTTGCGTTCGATACCAATCAATACGGCGATTTAGTGGTTTCCACTTTGAGCGAGCCGTTTCTCGCGCGCACGTGGTGGCCGTGCAAGGACGATCCTTCCGACAAAGCCGACTCCGTGCGGGTGAGTGTGACCGTGCCGAACAATCTGCTCGTCGGTTCGAACGGTTTGCTCGTCGCGACGAATGACAACGGCAACGGCACAAAAACTTTCGTGTGGAAGGAAAGCTATCCCATCACCACCTATCTGGTCTCGCTCGCGATTTCGAATTACGCCACGTTCAGCGACCGCTTCGAGTATGCGCCCGGACAATTTTTGCCGATTGAATATTACGTCTATCCCGCGCAATTGAACAGCGCGAAAACCGCGTTCGCGAACGTGCCCACCATGCTGCGCGTTTTTTCGGAACTCTTCGGCGAGTATCCTTTTCTCAAAGAAAAATACGGCCATGCGGTATTTCCGTGGGGCGGCGCCATGGAGCATCAAACGCTCACCAGCATCGGCAGCGTGAGCACGAGCGCGGAATACGTTTATGCCCACGAGTTGGCGCATCAATGGTACGGCGATTTGGTCACGTGCGAAAACTGGGGCGACATTTGGTTGAATGAAGGCTTCGCCACGTACAGCGAAGCGCTTTACTATCGCGCCTTGAACGGCGTGCAAGCGTATCACAACTACATGAACGCGCGCCTCGGCAGCATGACGAGTTGGGGCAGTGAAGCGGTGTATCGTTACAACACGCAAGACGTGTGGGCCATCTTCAATCGCACGGTTTATGATAAAGGCGCATGGGTGCTGCACGCCTTGCGGCACGTGATCGGAGATTCCGTGTTTCTGAAAATTCTGCGCAACTATCCCAATGATCCCGCATTCAAGTTCAAATCCGCGACCACGGCGCAATTCCGCGATTATTGCGAACAGATTGCCGGAACCGATCTCAACTGGTTTTTCCAACAGTGGATTTATGAGCCGTACTTTCCGGTGTATCAATGGGGCTACGTCGTCACGCCGGCGCAAAACGGTTATGCGCTGTATCTTGAAATTCGCCAAACGCAGTCGCAAGTCTCGCCGCAATACCATCACCTGTATAAAATGCCGATTGATATTCGCGTGACCTATGCCGATCGCACGACGCAGACTTTTGTCGTGTGGGATTCATTGGCCGTGCAGCGTTTTCAAATCACGCTGCCGCAATCACCGGTTGCCGTGTCGTTCGATCCCGATCGTTGGATTCTGCGCGAGGCCAGGCAAATTCCGGTAAGCGCCGTGTTGGTGAATGATGAAACGCCGCGTGCGTTTGCGCTCATGCAGAATTATCCCAATCCCGTTGCGCTGAACAAGACGACGACGGCGAATTTGGTTTATACCATTCCGCAAACCACGGAAGTGGAGTTGCGCGTTTACGACAGCCTCGGACGGCAAGTGCATACGTTGATACTGGGCAAGCAAATGCCGGGGACGTATCTCGTGCCCTTCGAAACGAAGAATCTCGCCGCGGGAATTTATCTGTATCGTCTCCGCGCGGGACAAAACGTTGCGACGAGGAAGATGGCGGTGATACGCTAAAACCGTTCGTCATTCTGTAAGAATCTTCCCTCGACTAGGAAGAGAGCCGAGCACTAGGGAAGTTCCTCAAAGGATGACATTCTGTAGTACGTTGCAAATTAACCGTAAAGCAATATAACTAAACTTGTTTTATTTATGACCACAACGACAACGCCTCGACCCTCAAACGGGAAAGCAACCACGCCCGTGCAAATTCTGCTGGAAGCGCCGTGGTGCAAAGGCTGCGCGATCTGCGCGGACTTGTGCGCGAAGAACGTTTTTGTGATGAAAAATAATCTGCCCATGATCGTGAATCTCTCCGCGTGTACGCGCTGCATGCTCTGCGAAATGCGCTGCCCGGACTTTGCGCTCACGGTCATTTAAAACTGGATTGATGGATTGGTGGAGTGATGGATTTTTGGATCAATGGATCGGTGGATTGCTGAAGCAGTGGTGGGTTTTCCAAGAATCCATCAATCCATAAATCCACCAATCCAATTTACCGACGGATGAATGATGAAAACTTTGACCCCTCGCACCCACATGATGGCGGGCAACACCGCGTGCGTGGAAGCGGCGTTGCTCGCGGGCGTGCGTTTTTATGCGGGCTATCCCATCACGCCCTCTTCTGAAATTGCCGAGCTGATGGCGAGGCGTTTGCCGTTGCTCGGCGGAAAGTTCATTCAAATGGAAGACGAGATCGCTTCGATTGCGGCCATCATCGGCGCTTCGCTTGCGGGCATGAAAGCCATGACCGCCACGAGCGGACCGGGCTTTTCATTGATGCAAGAAAACCTCGGCTACGCGTGCATGACCGAAGTGCCGTGCCTGATCGTGAACGTGCAACGCGGCGGACCTTCCACCGGCTTGCCGACTTCGCCCGCGCAGAGCGACGTGATGCAAGCACGCTGGGGCACGCACGGCGATCATCCTATCATCGCGCTCGCGCCTTCTTCCGTGCGCGAAACGTTCGATGAAACCATTCGCGGACTCAATCTCTCCGAAAAATATCGCGTGCCCGTGATACTGTTGCTCGATGAAATTGTCGCGCACGTCAACGAGAAAGTGACGCTGCCCTCGACGGAAGAGATCGAAATCATCGCGCGCACCAAGCCCCTCGAAGCTTCGGAGCAATACCTGCCTTTTGCGCATACCGCCTCGGGCGTGCCGCCCATGGCGAATATCGGCGAAGGCTATCGCTATCACGTTACCGGCCTTGCGCATGACGAATCCGGTTTCCCCACCGGCGAGGCGAAGAAAGTCGATGCGCTCATTCGCAGATTGCACCGCAAAATCGATGATCATCTTGACGACATCATTCAAATTAAAACCGAGTATTTGGAGGGCGCGGAGCTTGCGGTCTTCGCATACGGCTCAACGGCGCGTTCGGCGCGACGCGCGGTGCTCATGGCGCGCGAGGAAAACATTCCCGTGTGTTTGATCCGACCGGTGACATTGTGGCCTTTTCCCGTGGAGCAATTGCGCGGCTGGGCAAAACAATTTTCACACGTGCTCGTGCCGGAAATGAATCTCGGACAAATGGCGCATGAAGTCGAGCACGCGGTGCAGAGCGCAACAAAAGTCGTTTCGCTCACGCGTATCGACGGCGAACCGATTCATCCCCAACAAATTTTCGCAAAGATCAAGGAGCTGGCGCAACGATGAACTACATGAACTATCTTCGCAAGGAAAGAATGCCGTTGATTTGGTGCACGGGCTGCGGCAACGGCATCGTGCTCAAATCCTTGCTGCGCGCGGTCGAGCGCTTGGGTTGGGATAAAAACGAAATCGTGATGGTCTCGGGCATCGGCTGTTCGAGCCGCACTTCGGGCTACGTCGATTTCAACACGGTGCACACCACGCACGGCCGCGCGCTCGCGTTTGCCACCGGCATCAAGATGGCGCGGCCCGAATTGAAAGTCATCGTGTGCTCCGGCGACGGCGATTCGACGGCGATTGGGGGCAATCATTTCATTCACACCGCGCGCCGCAACATTGATCTTACTTTGCTCGTGTTCAACAACAATATTTACGGCATGACCGGCGGGCAGTATTCTCCCACCACGCCGATGGGCGGATGGGGCAGCACCGCGCCCTATGGCAATGCCGAAAGCGCGTTTGATATTTGCGGATTGGCAGCGGCCGCGGGCGCAAGCTATGTTGCGCGCGGCACGGTGTATCACGTGATGCAACTCGACAAACTCATCGAAGGCGCGTTGCTCAAAAAAGGTTTTTCGATTGTTGAGGCGATCACGCCCTGTCCGACTTATTTTGGCCGTCACAACAATCAAAAAACGCCGGTGGCGATGATGAACTGGCAAGAAGAAAACACCGTTACCGCGGCGCGCGCAGCGAAACTTCCTCCGGAGCAATTAAAAGGCAAAATCATCACCGGCGTGTTGACCGATCGCGATTTGCCGGAGTATGTGGAGGAGTATGAGAAGTTGGTGGAGAGATTAAGAGCGCAAGACAACCTAGCACGGTGAAGGGGCGGCATCTCATCATTGTCATCCTGAAAGGAACTTCCCCGGCGCTTGCGACACGCTCTTGTACACGGGAATCCTCCGAGTGCTAGGGAAGGTTCTTACAGAATGACAATGCGCTGGGGTTTTTATTCAAAGTGTTACGCATAAACGTGGATTCGATTATGAGCTTTCACTACGAAATTCGTTTGAGCGGCTCCGGCGGACAAGGCTTGGTGCTGGCAGGTCACATTCTGGCGGAAGCGGCCGCGCTGTACGACGGCAACAACGCGACGCAAAGCCAATCGTATGGCCCGGAAGCGCGCGGCGGCGCGAGCCGTTCGGAGGTCATCATCTCGGACGGCGATATCGATTATCCCAAAGCCACACATGTCGATCTTATGCTCGCGCTCACGCAGCAGGCATGCAACAAATATGTCGGAGATTTACGCGCCGGCGGCATTCTGCTCGTTGATGCCAATGAGGTCGCGAACCTACCGCATGGTGATTATAAAATCTATGCGGCGCCGATCGCGCAAATTGCCGAACAGGAAGTGGGTAAAAAAGTCGTGACGAATATGGTCGCGCTCGGTTTGATCACTGAGCTTTCGCAAGTCGTCACCACTGCCGCAGTGGAGCAAGCGCTGCGCAAACGCGTGCCCAAAGGCACGGAAGAAATCAATCTCAAAGCCTTTCACAAAGGCCGCGAGGCTGCCTTGAAGCTGCAGAATCATTCCTTCAGTTCCACCGGCGCGGAGAATGGTGCTCTCGCCAATGAAGTTGAAGCGCCGTTTTCGTTGGAGTGAAATCGTATTCGGCCTCGGTCCAACGGTTTTATACAGCACCTTGTTTGTTCGGCAACGCCTCCTCAACTTGTCATTCTGAAAGAATCCTTTTTAGCGCTGGCCCAAACTTTCAAATGAGGACTCTTACCAGTGCATAAAAAAATTCCTGCGGAATGACAGTGCTGTGGAGAGGTGACGGCTTTGCCAGAGGGATACGCGTAACGCGAACAAGTCGCAACTAAAAATACTTTTGCAAGCGGATAAACCTGTGCGGTATCCGTTTCATCCGTTCAACCGGCTTACAATAGAGTTTTTGCTTTTAAAGCAACGATTCCACTCGTAACGGCCTAACTTTCCGAATGGAGGTCGTCATGAAGCATAACTTCTCGCTCGACGAGCATTACGAATCTTTTCGCTTTGAGCCGCGCCGCGCCGTTTATATTGACGCGAGCAAGGCTTTGAAAAAAATGCCTGCCCCGTTGCAAGAGGTTGAGTTGACGAATTGGGAAGCCCTCGATCTCATCTATCGCACGTTGTGCGGCGTGCTCTATAATTTTGTTCCGACTTCGGGGCATCCGGGCGGCAGTATTTCTTCGGGAAGGATTGTCGAAGGTTTGCTCTTTCAGAACATGGATTATGATTTTTCCGAGCCGGAGGCGGAAAGCGCGGATTTGCTCATTTATGCCGCGGGCCACAAGGCCATGGGGTTGTATGCGATGTGGGCATTGCGCAATGAAGTGATGCGGCTCGCGCGACCGGAGCTATTGCCCTCCGCGGAGAAGCAATTGCGCCTCGAAGATTTGCTCGGCTTTCGCCGCAATCCCACGCAAGACACGCCGTTGTTCAAAGCGTTTTGCAGCCGCGCGCTCGACGGCCATCCCACGCCGGCCACGCCGTTTGTGCGCATTGCAACGGGCGCGAGCGGCGTCGGTGTTCCAGCGGCGTTGGGGCTTGCAATGGCAAGCCTCGATATGTATCACGAACACGCGCCGAAGATTCACATTCTCGAAGGCGAAGGCGGCATGACGCCCGGCCGCGTGCATGAAGCACTCGCTGCGGCCGCGAGTGCGGGTCTGCACAACGCCGTTCTGCACGTGGATTGGAACCAGGCTTCGATCGATTCGAATCGTGTGTGCCGTGAAGGCGATCAACCCGGCGATTACGTGCAATGGAATCCGATGGAGCTGCTTTACACGCACGATTGGAACGTCGTCTTCGTGCCGAATGGCCGCGACTTTCGGCAAGTCTTCGCCGCGCAACAACTCGCGGCGCACATCAACAACGGCCAGCCCAGCGGCATCGTTTATCGCACGGTGAAAGGCTGGAGCTATGGCATCGAAGGCAAGGCCTCACACGGCGCCGGACACAAGTTCTGTTCCGAAGATTATTATAAATTCGTCTCTGCCTTCGAAAAGAATTTTGAAATCGCCTGCCCGCGCCTTGAAAGCGCAGCGACGCCTGAGAGTGTCGAACAGACATTCTATGAAACACTGATGACCGTGCGCAGTGCTCTTGAGAAGCAGCACAGACTGACGGCTTTCGCCGCGGAGGCGATTGCGCAAGCGCGCCATCGCTTCCTCGCACAACGCCGTGAAGCGCGCGCCGGCGCACCGCAGCTTGAGCCGCTTTATTCCCAGGCAAACACACCGTCGCTTGAAACTCCGCCGGAGAAATTGCAATTGCAAATCGGCGCGAGCGTCACGTTGCGCGGCGTGTTGGGCGAGGCGTTGAATGCGCTCAATCATCTCACGCACGGCGCAATCATCGGCGCGGCCGCGGATTTGCTCGGTTCGACCAGCGTTGCAAATTTGGCGCAGGGTTTCCCGAGCGGTCTTTATCACGCCGAAAAAAATCCCGAGGCGCGTTTGATCGCCGTGGGCGGAATTTGCGAAGACGCCATGGGCGCATTCATGGCCGGCTTGTCGAGCTTCGGTCATCACATTGGCGTCACGTCTTCGTACGGCGCCTTCATCGGCGCACTCGAGCATGTTGCTGCGCGTTTGCACGGCATCGGCCAGCAAGCGAAGTTCGGCGCGGAGGGTCCGTATCAAACGTGGATCATGATCAATGCGCACGCGGGCGTGAAAACCGGTGAAGACGGGCCCACGCACGCCGATCCGCAAGTGTTGCAACTTCTGCAAGAGAACTTCCCGCAAAACGTGCTCATCACTTTGACGCCGTGGGAGCCGCAGGAAATTTGGCCGTTGTTGCTCGCCGGTTTGCAGGCGCGCCCGGCCGTGCTCGCGCCGTTTGTCACGCGCCCGCCCGAAGTCGTGCTCGACCGCGCCGGCCTCGGCTTGCCGCCTGCGCATGCTGCGGCCAAAGGCGTGTATGCCATGCGCCTCGCCGATCTCGACGCCGCGGAATATCACGGCACCGTGGTGCTGCAAGGCAACGGCGTGGCCACGGCATTTGTTACGGAAGTTCTGCCGCAACTCGAGCAACGCGGCTTGAATCTGAACGTGTATTACGTGACGAGCGCCGAGCTGTTCAATCGGCTGCCGCGTGCGGAGCAGGAAAAAATTTTCCCCGAACATTTTATGCACGAAGCCATGGGCATTACGGATTTCACGTTGCCCACGATGTATCGCTGGGTGCGCTCGCAGGAAGGCTTGCGGCGCACGCTGCACTCGTTCCGTGAGCACAGGTATCCCGGCAGCGGGCAAGCGCACATGGTTCTGCGCGAAGCCGGACTCGATGCCGCAAGCCAGCTCCGCGCGGTTTTAGATTATGCGGATTTCATTGCCAAGAAAAATCGTGAACGCGGCGCTTGGCTCAGCGGCATGCTGTTGAAGTCAAAACCGGAGTCGAAGCCGCCTTCGACGATTCTGCTGTGCAGCAGTTGCGGCAAAGAGATCGATCCGCGTGAGTACTTTGCGAACGAGCCGTTGCCCGAAGAAGAAATCTGCCTCGATTGCGAATGGCGCAGTTCTGATACCTGCGCATATTGCCAGGCGTATTGGTTGAATGAAAGCAAAATCGCGCCGGTGTATTGCAACGACTGCGCAAAGATTGTGGCGAGCCTGTGGTGATGCGGTTGCGTTTGTACATTGTCACGTTGTGCGCTAGATTCGTTGCGAGTTGGTGTGTCACTCATTTGAATTTGTCATTCTGCAAGAAACTTCGCTAGTGCTCGGAGCACATCTTAAAACAAGCTCTCTTTCTAGTACGAGGGAAGGTCCTTACAGGATGACATTTCAAATCAAACCCAAAGCAATATCCATCTCGAAAAAGGAGGCGATGATGAACCTTTTGAAGATTGCCCGAGTTCCCCCGGTCGTTGTGTCGCCGCATGATACCGTGAAGGCAGCCGTGGAAAAAATGTGTGAAGTCGGTGTGGGCGCAGTGGCAGTGGTGCAAGGCGAGAAATTGGTCGGCATATTTACAGAGCGCGATCTCATGCGCCGCGTGGTGCGCCCGGGCTTTTCGCCGCTGCAAACCTTGGTTTCCGAAGTGATGACGCCCGACCCGCTCATTGCGCCGCTGGAAATGACCACCGGCGATGCGTTCGAGTTCATGACGGATAAACATTTTCGCCATCTTCCCATCGTGGATCATATGGGAAAATTGCAGGGCATGCTCTCCGTGCGGCATCTCATGCGCAACATCGTCGAGAACCTTTCGCACGAGCTGGAAGGCTTGAATGCCTACATTGGCGTCGACGGCGCCGGCGGAGATTGAGCGAGGCGCAAGGCAAAACGATTACCGGCAAGGCTATTTTAGAATTCGTTCTGCCCAAAATAGCTTTTCCTTTGCTTTCCACTTTTTGAAAAGTTTCGACCGATCGTATTGAGAAGAAGCGCAGCATGTTTCCTATTCTAGCCAAACAGACTCTCGCGCCCGGCGTCAACCGATATGAAGTCGCCGCGCCGGAAATCGCGCGGCATCGCCAGGCCGGGCAGTTCGTGATTTTGCGCGCCAACGAAGAGGGCGAGCGCATTCCCATCACCATTGCCGATGCCGATCCGGCGCGCGGCACGATTACGCTCATCGTGCAGGAAGTTGGCAAAACCACGCGGCTCATGGGCAGGAAAGAAGCCGGCGATTTCCTGCCCGATGTGTGCGGCCCGCTTGGTGAGCCGACGCATATCGAAAAATTCGGCCACTGCGTTTGCCTGGCCGGCGGTGTGGGCGTCGCGGAAATTTATCCCGCGGTTGCCGCACTGCGCGCTGCCGGAAACTACGTCACGGCCGTCATCGGCGCGCGCACGCGTGAACTGCTCATTCTCGAAGAGGAAATGCGCCGCGTGGCGCATCGCCTCATCGTTACGACGGATGACGGCAGTTATGGCGTACACGGTTTGGTGACGCGCCCCTTGACCGAGATGCTGAACAACACGGATTTCGTCGACCGCGTTTTTTGTATCGGCCCGGTGCCCATGATGCGCGCCGTCGCGGAGGTTACGCGGCCGTTTCACATTCCAACCATTGTGAGTTTGAATCCCATCATGGTCGATGGCACGGGCATGTGCGGCGGCTGCCGCGTGACCGTCGGCGGCAAAGTGAGATTCGCCTGCGTCGACGGCCCGGACTTCGAGGCGCACGAAGTGGATTTCGACGAGCTGGTGCGGCGGCAAAGAATGTATCACAACGAGGAACAAACCTCGCTGGAGGAACAACCGGTTTGAACCATTGCGAACACATTGTGATCAAAAAGCTCAAATAATTCTCCAGCGCATGGAAAAACCCAACTGACAAAGCTCTTCTCATTGTCCGCCGGCTTCTTCCATCCGAAAATTTTCAATGCGAGTATTCGTTTGGCCAACACCGAACTCATTCCCGTTTTGCAAACCGCCATCGGCCCGGTGATTCTCATCTCCGGCGTCGGTTTGCTGTTGTTGAGCATGACCAATCGCCTGGGCCGCACGATCGATCGCGCGCGCAGCCTGGCCGCGACACTTGAAAGGCATAAAGACGAAGCGCGCGCACGCACCTCGGCACAGCTCGCCATTCTGTGGCGGCGTGCGCGCTTGCTTCGTCTTGCGATTACATTCGCGGCCATGAGCGCATTATCCGCAGCCGTGCTCATCATTATCATTTTTCTCGCGGCACTGCTGCGCATGGAAGTCGCGTGGCTCATCGGCGTTTTGTTCATGTTTTGCATGGCGGCGCTAATCGCGTCTTTACTGGTTTTCATTCATGACATTAATCAAGCATTGGCGGCTTTAAAACTCGAAGTGGAGGGTGACCTCCGCGACGCAGGCTTATCCGCGTTGCGTTGAAAGGAGTCGCCGTTTTTTTATGGCCAAAAAGATCATCCCCGAAAAAACTCCGATTGCGGAACAAGCGCCGGAGATACGCATTACCAACTTCGATGAAGTCGCGCTCGGCTATAGCGATGACCAAGCGGTGTTCGAGGCGAACCGGTGTTTGCAATGCAAGAAACCCGTGTGCATCGCGGGTTGTCCGGTGGGTATCGACATTCCGCGTTTCGTGGATATGGTCGCGTATGGCGATTTCAAGCGCGCAGCAGAGATCATTCGAACGAAAAATGCTTTGCCCGCGGTTTGCGGTCGCGTCTGCCCGCAAGAGAGCCAATGCGAATTGGTTTGTGTGATGGGCAAAAAATATCAGCCCATCGCGATCGGCCGCCTCGAACGGTTTGTGGCAGACTACGTTCGTGCACAGAGTAATGGCACGCCCACGATCAATCTCGCTAGCAAGAAGAGTAAATCCGTTGCAGTCGTGGGTGGCGGTCCGGCCGGCCTCACTGTCGCCGGTGAGTTAATTCAGCTTGGTTATCGCGTCACCGTGTTAGAAGCGTTACACAAAGTCGGCGGTGTGTTGGTTTATGGCATTCCGGAATTCCGTTTGCCCAAAGCGATCTTGCAGGCGGAAGTCGATCAGCTCGCGGAAATGGGCGTGGAGTTTCGCACCAACCACGTGGTGGGCCGGACGGAATTGGTGGATGAATTATTGAGCCGCTATGATGCGGTATTCATCGGCACCGGCGCGGGTTTGCCTTATTTCATGAACGTGCCCGGCGAGAATTTGAACGGCGTTTATTCGGCGAATGAATTTCTCACGCGACTGAACCTCATGCGCGCCTATCGCTTTCCGGAATGGGATACGCCCGTCAAAGTCGGCAAACGCGTGGCGGTGATCGGCGGCGGCAATACTGCGATGGATGCGGTGCGCACCGCGAAACGCATGGGCGCGGAGCATGCGTATTTGATTTATCGCCGCTCGCGCACTGAGCTGCCCGCGCGCGCCGAAGAAGTGCATCACGCCGAAGAGGAAGGCATCGAGTTCCGCTTTCTCGAAGCGCCAGTGGCAGTGCAGGGCAATCGCAAGGGCTGGGTCACACACCTCGAATTAATTAAAATGCAGCTCGGCGAACCTGATGAATCCGGACGCCGCCGGCCAGTGCCCATTGAGAATTCCAATTATACTCTCGAAGTCGATACCGTGGTTGTGGCCATTGGTCAGGGTCCGAATCCGCTCATCCCACGCACGACCCCGGGATTGCAAACGGGCAAACACGGCATCATCACCATCGATCCCGAAACCGGCGCGACCAGCAAGCCGGGCGTCTTTGCGGGCGGCGACGTTGCCACCGGCGGCGCGACCGTGATTCTCGCCATGGGCGCGGGCAAAAAAGCGGCGCAGGCGATACACACCTATCTGAATTAATGTATGCGAATATCGCGCATGGAAATGGAGCAGAAGACACGAGGCTATGGGCAATCGATTTTAGGCCGGCATGGAGCTCATGGCCGCAGAGAACTTTGTAACGCCGCACGTGGGTTTTGCATCTAATCACAAATGAGCAAATTGCGCAAGAGCACAACGATTGGAAAAAGAGGATGGACACGATAACCGGATTGTTAATCCTGGCTATTTATTTTTTGCTGCAATTGGTCGTGCTGCCGAAACTAGGCGTTCCAACTTGAATGTCATCGGCATGCGGGCATGATCCCAAAAGGGTTCCGGGCGAACCCATGGACAAAAACGAGAACGCTACGAAAGTGGATCACCACGAACAGGAGAAGAGATGATGAATAAACAAAATTTGATTGACCATTTGAATGAAGACCTCGCCGGCGAGTTGGGTGCGATCATTCAGTATCTCACGTATGCCGCCAAAGCGAGCGGCCCGTTTCGACCGCAACTGTCGCAATTCTTTCTCACCGAAGTGGCGGACGAGCAATTGCACGCACAGTTTCTCGCCAACAAGATCGTCGCTCTCGGCGGCGAGCCGGCGACGAAGCCGCGCGTAGTGCCGGCGGCGCGCACCAATCGCGAAATGCTCGAAGCCGTGCTTGCGGCAGAGCGCCAAGCCACGAAGGATTATACCCAGCGTGCGAAAGAAGCGGAAGAGATCGGAGACAAAGGCCTCATGGTGCAATTGGAAGACATGGTCCGCGACGAGAGCGGCCACTCCGAAGAAACCGAAAGGATGCTCCGCGACTGGCCATTGTAGTTTTCTCCGAGGGCATGATTCCCGCCGTACTTTTTACGCAGGCTTCCTCTCTGCACAATGCGCAGTGCGGAAGTCTGCGCTCCCGCCCGGTTGCATGCAAATCACTTTAAACCTTTCGCAACCTCCTCCCTCCTTCTTCGTATTCAAAGCCCCGCAAATTCATTCGACCTTTTATTCAACTCCGGAGTGTGCATATGCGTCGCGATCTCGCGCTGTGCCCGGTACTACTCGCCGTCGTCATCGGAAGTGCTGATGCGCTTCAAGCCGTTCCCGACCAAACCCAAACCCTACAGCTCAAGAAAATTCCCACCGCAGTCCTCGTCGATGGCGAAATTGATTTGGCGTGGGCCGCGGCCGATTCCGTTGTCGACTTTGTGCAATTGCAGCCGTTCGCCGGCAAAGAGCCTTCCACCAAAACCGTCGCCAAAGTGCTCACCACGGAAGAGGCGCTTTATTGTTTGATGATTTGTTATGATGAAAAAAAGAACATACAAAAGAACACCGGCAAGCTTGACGATTTCGGCGGCGACGTGGTTTCGCTCATGCTCGACACGTTTGGCGATAAACGCACGGCCTACAAATTCGCGGTCACCGCTTCGGGCGTGCGCAGTGATTGCCGTTTGCTCGACGACGCGCGCAATCGCGATTACAGTTGGGACGGCGTGTGGTTTGCGAAATCCAAAGTCTATGATTGGGGCTTCGTGATTGAAATGCGCGTGCCCTATCGCTCCATCAAGTATGATGAAACGCTCACCGCCTGGGGATTGGATTTCGATCGTTGGATTCCCTCGCGCAATGAAGATGTGTATTGGTGCCGTTATGAAGAAAATGAAGGCCAGCGCATTTCAAAATTCGGCCGGTTGGAGTTCGGTGATTTTCGCCCGACGGCCAAAGGCATGAATTTGGAAATCTATCCGGTGGGCATTGCGAAGATGACGTACTTGCGTGGGGACAAATACGATTTCGACCCCGATGCCGGGATCGATATTTTTTACAATCCCTCGCAGCGTTTGACCTTCCAGCTCACCGGCAATCCCGATTTCGCGCAGATCGAAGCCGATCCGTTTGCGTTCAACATTTCGCGCTACGAAACTTATTTCGATGAACGCCGCCCGTTTTTTACGGAAGGCAATGAAGTGTTCATGCCCTCGGGGCGGCAACGCAACACGGGCTTTTATCGTCCGCTGGAATTGTTTTATTCACGGCGCATCGGCAAAAATCTGCCGGATGGCAAAGAAGTGCCGCTGCTCTTCGGCACCAAAGCTTTTGGCCGTCTCGGCGAATGGGAGTACGGCGGCTTTCTGGCATTGACCGGCAAAGAAGATTACAAAATTGACGGCGACAATTTCACCGAACCGCGCGCAGGTTTTGCCTCGGCGCGTCTCAAAAAACAAATTCTCGGCAACTCGTCCCTCGGCATGTTGTTTGTCGGAAAGAAAACTGAAAATAATTTTGACGGCGTGCTCGATGTGGACGGCGCGTTTCGCACTTCGGATTGGCAGCTCTCCTATCAACTCGCGCGCTCGATCAAAAACTCAGAAGGCGATTTCGCGGGCTCCGCGGGCTTTGTGCAATTCAAAGACAAGTGGGTTATGCTCAGCCGCGGCCGTTATGTGGGCAAGGATTTCGATGTGAATCAAGTGGGGTTTGTGCCGTGGAGGGGCACCGCAGAACTAACGACGATCACCGGGCCGCGTTGGTATTTTAAAGAAGGCGCCGTGCGTGAAATGCTGCTCTATTTCGGCGGTATTTTGAACCACGAGCGCGTCGATGCGTTTACGGACCGGTTGGCGATTTTAGGTTTCAATATGCAGTTCCGCAAGAATTGGGGTTATGAAATCAATTTCACCACGGGCCGCTCCAAAGATCAAAACAAGAAGTTCACTTCTTATGAAGCGACTTACTCCTCCTGGTTCAACCCTTCGCCAAAGTGGAGCGCCAATGCTTATGGCGGGTACTCGCGGACGTACAATTTTGCCCGCGATTATCTTGCCTTTTATTCCTGGCACGGCAGCTTTATTAATTGGAAGGCGCTGAAAGTGCTCGAACTCGGCACTTCGCTCAATGCGTTTATCGAGGGCAATCCGCGCAATAAAATTGAAGACCTCACGTGGAACGCGCGGCCGTATTTCTCGCTCACGCCGGTAAACGATCTCAACGTGCGCGTCTACGTTGACAACGTCTACGTGCGCTCAACGCGCAACGTGCGACAGGTGATTGCCGGCCTGCTCTTCTCTTACAATTTTTCCCCGAAGAGTTGGATCTACTTCGCCATTAATGAGCTGCACAATCGTAATGCAGAGTATGATAGCGAAGGCAATCTTGTTTCAGATCGTTTGCGTTTGACCGATCGCGTCGGGGTGACGAAGGTGAAGTATCTCTATTACTTCTAACGAAAATTCACGGTCAACAGGAGCGAACAGAGAAAACGGAGAATTCTTTCTCAGTTTGCTCCGTTCGCTCCTGTTCAGCAAACATTCAAGCTCAAACTGAGAAGTATAACCATGCATCCTCTATTTGAAAAGGCTTCGGGCCTGACCGAAACTGTCATTGCCGCGGCGATTGAAGTTCACCGTGACAAAGGACCGGGGCTTATTGAGTCCATTTACGAATGGTGCTTATTGAAGGAGCTTGAGCTGCGTGGCCTGAAGTGTGTGAGTCAGCGATCGGTGCTCATCAGATACAAAGGATTCACCCGCGAAGAGCCTCTGCGCTTTGATGTGTTGGTCGAGGGATGTATATTGGTAGAAGCGAAGGCGGTCGAGCATGTTATGCCGATCCATAAGGCAAAACTGCTAAGTTATATGAAGCTACTTGATCTGCCTCTCGGCCTGCTGATCAATTTCCATGAAATGAAAGTCACTGACGGTGTCAACCGGTTGATACTGCCAGGAGCGAACAAGTGAAATGAGCCTTTTCAAAAGAGTTAACAGAGCAAACGGAAAACTCTTTCTCAGTTTGCTCCGTTCTCTCCTGTTCAACCAAGAAACCATCACGCAAAACAAACAATTGATCGGTCACGCATTGTGGTCGGTCATTTGCTGGCGCTGAAATCATCGATCAATTCGTTGCCAGGCCGCTGTTGATCTGCGCCTTGATTTCATCTTGCACGGAGCCGGGCATGCCCATGTTCTTCATGAACGCCCATTTGCCCGCGTCTTCGAAATACATTTTCATCCGAAACATGATGTGAACGAGACGAACTTTCACGTCCGCGCCCTGCTTGGTCACGACCACTTCGATGGGATATGCCGCTGCATGCGCCAAGCCGGGACATTTGAATTCCTTTCGCGCGTCGCTGGCGCCCGCCTTCACAATGCTGAATGATTTGCTGTCCATCGGCGTGCCGGTGGTGCCGAACACCACGGTCTCGTATTCCGGCAAAGCCGTTTCATAAACCAAATGCATGCCCCATTGCGGCGACGGCACACTCAATCCTTTGCGCACCATGTTGACGACCTGTTCGAAGTTGCCCGCCGTGATCACCGCTTCATCGACGATTTTATCAACGAACGCGCCGCCGGCCATCACGCCCATAGTCTTGCCAATATAACCTTCGTCGCGCGCGGGTCCGAACTGCTCGTGGCTCTCTGTTCCTTGCACGGCAGCAAGAATCATTTGCCGCAGCGCCTGCAAGTGTTGCTCGGACATTTCTGCAAAAGCCGCGTCATTCATCAAAATCGTGCGGTTAATCGAATGCGGATTCACCACCGCCACGTGCAATCCTTTTTCTTCTTCAAAAATATTTATACGATCGACAACGGCGAAAGCGCCGGTCTCACGATTGGCAGCCATGATCGCTTGCGCATACGCCGGCTGCAAAAGCACCAGCACGCGCGCGCGATACGAGCAGGCTTCCGGCACACCGGCATTGATTGAAGCCAGCACTTGCCAGCCTTGCTCCGCAGCGCTTTTCTCAAGCGCTTGCGCCACTTCCTCGAAACTGCCCTGCGCCGATTGCACGACGTATTCGTAAACGCCATACATTTTTTTAGTTTTGCCGTCGGCGAAGGTTTCGCGACTCAAGAGCACGCATGAAACCAATGCCGCCAAAACATAAATCATCGTTTTGATTTTCATCGTCATTTCCTTCCTAACATCCCGCGCGGGCTTTTTTCTTTTTGTTCAGATCAATTTGTGCTTTGGGTTTTGCCGGTGCAGTTGCGGAATCCGCCGGCGCCGCGACCGCGCCGCCGGGCGCGAAATATCCCGAGGCGGATTTTTGAAATTGATACTTGAGAATTTCCGAATCCGCGGCCAGCGCATTCGGCGCTTTGGGATTCAAGATCGCTTCGGCCCAATAATTCAAGCCGCCGAGCAAAACGTAGCTCTCGATGCCCATCTGTTTGAGCAACACCCACGCCTGCGCCGCGTGCGTGCCGCCGTTGGAATAGAGCACAATCGTTTTGTCGCTCGATAAAATTTCCTGCGCCTCAGGTTCAAACAACTTCGTGAAAGGAATATTCACCGCGCCGGGTATGTGATATTGCGCAAACTCTTCAGCGGAGCGCATATCCACCACTAACAAATCCGGCTTCTTGTCGATGAGCCACTTCGCCAATTCTTCCGCGGCAATGTGATCGCTCTCATTGGTGATGGCTTCCGCCAATTCTTGCGGCGAAAATGTGCTCGCTTTGCGCGTACCTGCCGGCGAGAAGGCCAATAACACGCCGAGTAGCACGAGCAAGGCAACGCCGAAGCGACGATCTAAAAGCATGCGCCAGTTCATAAACTTTGCTCCATCACTAATTTTTCCTCGCCCTTCATCATCTTGCCGTTTTCAAACGGCGAAGATTTCTTGCCAAATTTTTTTTCGAGCAACTCCGCGCCGTAAAACATGCCGAGCGCCATGATGATCACGAGAAATGCGATGATACCGGGGCGCAGTCCGAGCCAATCGCTTAATGTGCGGTCGCCCAGAAAACCGCTTTCGGCAAAGTTGGAAAAGAGCGGATACGTCTCGCCGTAAATCAACATGCCAAACAACGCGCCCGCGACGTAGATCATGCCGTCGAGCTTGCCGGTGGCGCTCGCGACGAGCGAGGTGCCGGGGCAATAGCCGCCGATCACGAAGCCGACGCCCATAATCGCGCCGCCCATGATTTGCGGCCACAGATAAGTGGGATTGAGCGAGATTTGCGAGAAGTCGAGCACCTCGATCAAATTGAGATACAGCAAGCCGACCATCGCCACGACAATCGCGGTGAACATGACTTTGAGCACGGTCATGTCGCGAAAATAAAATTGCATCGCCAGTTTTTGCGAGCTGCCAAAACCGGCGCGCTCCAAAGTGAAGCCGAAGAGAATGCCGATCAGAAAGGCGATCACGAAACTCGTCGCTTCGCCGAAGAACCCTTGCGGGTAAAGTGGGGTTGGCATAGTTGCTCCTGTTGCTGGTTGCTGGAAGCTTGATGCTCGATGCTCCTGTTTTCTTCCGAGTATCCAGCATCAAGGATCCAGTTTATATCCATTGTTTGCGGACGAAGTATGCAATCGCATACGCGGCCGCGAACATCGTCATCATAAACGCCCAACTGCCGAGCGCGAGCGTGGCGCCGCCGGTGAGGGCTTGGCCGCTGGTGCAGCCTTGGGCCAAACGCGCGCCGAAGCCCATCAAGCCGCCGCCGAGAAACGCCAAGGCCAAACGAAACGGCACGGTAATATTCGGGCCTTTATCGGTTTTGAAGCGCAGGCGTTTCGCGAGCATGCCGGAAAGCAAGCCGCCAACGAGCACGCCGATGATTTCAAACACCAGCCAATCCTTGAGCGCGGGCGTATCGCCGCCGGCATATTTTGCAAAATAGGCGTTGTTGTCAACATGCTGCGGGCTGACTTGATCGACCGCATAAGTCGTGACGCGCATCAACGCGCCGGAAGCGCCCAAGCCGCGGCCCATGATGACAAACGTCGCCAATAACACGAGTCCGAGCACAAAGCCCGCAACGTAGGGCGACCAGTAATTTTCTTCCATAACGTTTCTCCGTTTCTTCGAATTGGATTGTTGGATTGTTGGATTGTTGGATTCTTGGATTCTTGGATTCTTGGATTGATGGATTCTTGGATTCTTGGATTGATGGATTCTTGGATTGTTGGATTGATGGATTCTTGGATTGTTGGATTGATGGATTCTTGGTGTTCCATCAACCCACCGATCCACAAATCCATCGATCCATCCATCCATCCATCCAACGATCCATCAATCCACCGATCCATACATCGATCCATCAATCCATCAATCCATCCATCCATCGATCTATCCACCAATCCATCAATCCATCCATCCATCGATCTATCCACCAATCCATCAATCCATCCATCCATCGATCTATCCACCAATCCATCAATCCATCCATCCATCGATCTATCCACCAATCCATCAATCCATCCA
>JBBILN010000072.1:0-36924 GCA_037444905.1 bacterium
GATTGGTGTTGGTAAAGGGCGTCGTGCTGCAGTAAATCGCGTAGGTCTCCGGCGGGGCGCTATCCAAATCCCACAGAAGCCACACCTGACCGTCGGCATACCAGCCACGCACGTTGGGTTGGGCGGATGTTGTTGAACTCATCAGTATGAGCCAAAACCAAAACAAGCGTAGTACCCGTTTCATTAATCCTCCGCTGTAAATTTGATAAGGCTTATCACTTGGGTTCTCAAAAAAAAAACGGACTTGCATGAGAAGCATTGTGTTTTATTTGCAAGTCCGGTTTTATGTTTTACGCCTTACGTTTTGCGCCTAATTTTTCGGCTTGTCGTGATGCGTCGTTTTCTTCGCCTTCACCGTCGTCTTGGTGCCGTGCTCCGTCTTCGTGGTTTTCTTCACGCCTTTGACCGTCGTCTCTTTGCCGGTTTTGGGATTGTGAACTTCAACCTTTCCGGCTTTGACCGTGGTCGTGCGCTCATGGCCGCCGCGCGAAACATGGGTTTGCTTTTTCACCAGCGTCGAAGAGTGCGCGTGATAATTCACCTTCGTCACCCGCGTGACGCGCGTCGTGTGCGTGACATGAAACGTTGCGCGAGTGGTGTAACGCACTGTGCGGGTGCGATAAACAGTAACGTGCACCGGCCGCCACGGATGCCACCAGCTCGGATAGAAGCCAAAATAGAAGGCCGAGCGATACGGATGATAAGCCGGACGGAACATCCAGCTAAAGATCGGCCACGGATGAATGTGAACCTCCACCGGCGCGATGTAGTAATCCGCGCCATAAATGACCTCATTGCCGCGCACTTGCATGTCGTAATCTTCCTCGCCCTTTTTCTCCACCTCGATCGTGGCCACGTCTTGAAACTCGTTTTCAGCGAGCGGCACTTGCAGGACGATGACCCGCGCATCGTCGGAGGCTTCCTCCATCACGCGAATGAAATCCACCTCGCCGTTGTCGTCGAGATCGAGATTGTTCACGCCGATCGTCGTATCATTGAGCGACTTTTCAAATTCTTCCAAATCCTTCGCATCTTTGAACAACTCGGCCACGGCCTGCAAATCCAAACCGTCCGCGGCTTCCGAGCTGGACTCGACCACGGTGACGTCTTGAGAAAACGCGGTGCTGCTCCACAGGCTCATGCTGATTGCAAGCACCGTGAGAAACGCTGATTTCTTTTTCATCTTCTTCTCCACTTTGTTATGGGGTGATGGTTCAGCAAGAGACGTGCGGTATTGGCTCTCTTGCGCATTTTGACTTTTGCTTTTCAAAGCATTCAATATCGTTTGAGAAGCTTGAACACAAAGGGGATACGCAAACCCTGTGCTTTCGCCTGAGACGGTGACCACAAACCGCAAACTGCGGGCGTTTGTGCAACATAAATTTAGAGTTGGCTGGTTCAATCGTATGGCTTTTTTCAAAGTCAACTTGTACGAAATGGAACAGAAGCATTGCCTTAAACGGGACAAAAATCGCAAGCAATCTTAGGCGCAAAAATGAACTTGAACCAAAGGCAGGATATCAAAGGAAGGAAAAGCATTTAGGAAAATCCGCTTGCCGCCTTGCAGGAGAATTGCATCGGCAAGCGGATTGTTTGCTCGCGATGCTACACCCACGGCTGAATGAAGCGCGTCATGGCTTGAAACTCCACAAAGCGCTGGCGAACTTCTTCCTCATGTAAATCGCGAATGCGATCGAGGCTGAATTTTTCCACGGCGAAGCTGGCGAAGATGCTGCCATACACCACGGCTTGCCGCAAGGTGTCCTCATCCACCTTGCCCATTTTGGCGAGATAGCCCATGAACCCGCCCGCAAAGGTATCGCCCGCGCCCGTGGGATCGAAGGCGTTCTCCAACGGATAGGCCGGCGCCCAAAAGAAAGTGCCGTCGCTTACCATAACCGCGCCGTGCTCGCCTTTTTTGATGATAATGATTTTCGGGCCCATTTGGCGAATGAGCTTCGCGGCTTTTACGAGGTTCGGCTCGCGCGCGAGCATGCGCGCTTCGGAGTCATTGACGAGCAGCACGTCGATGCGTTCGAGCACGCGGCGCAAAGCCTCGGGGGTGCGCTCGATCCAATAGTTCATGGTATCCAGCGCGACGAATTGTGGCTTGCGCACTTGTTTAAGCACGTCGAGTTGTAAGTCCGGCCCAATGTTGCCGAGGAACACGAACGGCGTGTCGCGATATTTTTCCGGAATCACCGGTTGAAAAGTTTCGAACACATTCAAGTGCGTGAACAAAGTATCGCGGCTGTTCAAATCCAGGTGATATTTCCCGCCCCAGCGAAAACTCTCACCGGCTTTGATTTCCAAGCCTTCGACATCGATGTTGCGCCCGCGCAGGAACGCAATCTCCGCTTGCGGAAAATCTTCGCCGACCACGCCGACGAGGCGCACGTTCGCAAAATAGCTGGCTGCCACGCCGCAATAAATCGCGGTGCCGCCGATCACATCTTCCACCCGGCCAAAGGGTGTTTCGATCGTATCCAACCCCATCGAACCGACAACCAATAAGCTCATGCAGTGAATCCTTTCGTGAAGAACGTTTGCGCAGATTTACGGCGTTTTTCAATTGCGTGAGCCTATCCTTCTGAGGAGCAAGCAAAAAGAATTTTTTCCGAACACGGATTCCTCCTTGCGCTCGCAATGGCATGCTGGCATTGCAAATGAACACTGCTGCAAAAACCTGGCAAAGATAAGTGACCTACATTTTCTCCGGCGCGCTAACGTTTAGCAGCCGCAGGGCATTGCGCAGTACTATACGCACAGCCTCCACTAAATGCAGTCGCGCTTGTGTCAAAGTTTTGTCTTCGGTCACGACACGATGGTGATGATAGAATTGATGAAACGTGCTGGCCAACTCGTGCAGGTAAATGGTGAGGCGATGCGGCTCCAACACTTCTGCGGCTTTGGAAACGACCTCCGGAAATTCCGAAAGCTTTTTGAGCAGGGCCAACTCTTCGGCGTTCGCGAGCAGCGCAGCCTCGTAAGTTTCCGCAAGTGGCGCACCCTGTTCCTCCGCATATACTAGAACGCTGCATACCCGCGCATGCGCATACTGAACATAGAACACGGGATTTTCGTCGCTCTGCTTTTTTGCGAGATCGATATCGAAATCCATGGGCGTATCCAGTTTGCGCATGAGAAAGAAATAGCGCGCTGCATCCACGCCGACTTCTTCGAGCAGCTCACGCATCTCGATGATGTTGCCGCTGCGTTTGGACATTTTCACCACTTCTCCGCCGCGCAGGAGATTGACCTGCTGAATGATTTCAACCTCGAAGGTGCCGCGCTTATAGCCTAAAGCTTCCAGCGCGCCTTTCATACGCATGATGTGCGCATGATGATCCGGGCCCCACAAATCATGCAAGTGCGTAAAGCCGCGGCGGTATTTATCCAAGTGATACGCAATATCCCCGAGGAAGTAGGTCGGTTCGCCATCGCGCTTCACGAGCACGCGATCCTCGCTATCGCCAAATTGCGAGGCCACAAACCAGAGCGCGCCGTCTTTCGTGTAGGAGAGATTTTTCTCGGCAAGGAGCTGCAACACCTCTTCGTCACGCTTACTCTCAAGCAAAGACTGTTCGCTGAACCAGATGTCGTAATGCACGCGATACTCGGCGAGCGTTTTTTTCTGCGCTGCGATCATGCGCGCCAACGCCAGCTCCGTGAATTTCGCGCTGCGTTCTGTTACGCTCATGGCCACGAAACCATCACCGAATTCCTCGCGCAAGCTTGCCGCCAAGTCTTTCACATACTCACCGTGATAGCCATCTTCGGGAAACGGCTCGTCTTTTCCAAACAATGCCATGTAGCGCGAGCTGACGGAATAGCCGAGCGCCTTCACGCGCTGGCCGGCGTCGTTGATGTAATACTCGCGTGCGACTTCCGCACCGACGGCTTGCATGAGATTGGCCATGACGTCGCCAATGGCCGCAGCGCGCGCGCTCACGATATTGAGCGGGCCGGTCGGGTTTGCGCTGACGAATTCAAAATTGATTTTGCGGCCGCTCGCCCAATTGCTGCGACCAAAACTCTCGGCCTCGCGCAAAATTTCGGCGAGTACTCTATGCCAGTAGCCTTCGCCGAGGCGAAAGTTGATATAGCCCGGCCCATCAATGCTGATCTCGGTCAGCAAAGTGCGATCATACTCCAGCGCAGCTACAAGCTGCTCGGCAAGCGGCCGCGGCGCTTTCTTCAAAACTTTCGCGAGCGTCATCGCAACGGTCGTGGCAAAATCCCCGAAGCCTTCCTGCCGCGGTCGATTGAGAATGATATTTTCAGCGGGCCAGCCGAGCTTTTGCAAGCCGGAGGTGATCACTTCCCGCAAGTACTGTTCAGCATGTGTGCTCATTTGCAGCTAACCTTGCTTGTTATTTTAGCGATGTCATCCTGGAAGGATCTTCGCTAGCACTCGGCAGAGCTATTAAAATGGAGACGGTCTCAAGCGCTAGAGAAGATTCTTGCAGAATGACAGGTCAGGGATGAAGTGAATTTACTCTGCGCGTTGTTGCACTATCGCAAGCTCGTCGCGCACTTCATGAAAATCGGCATCGCCCCACAAGCGCTCGAGGCCGTAATACTCGCGCGTATGCGGATCAAAGACGTGCACTACGAAGTTGACGTAATCCAGCAGAATCCATTGCGAGCGTTCCAGGCCTTCGATATGCCAGGGCTTGATCTGTTCTTCCTCAAATTGCTCCACGATGTGATCGGCGATAGCGCGCACTTGCGTGTCGGTCGAGCCGGTGCAGATCACAAAAAAATCCGTGATGCTGGTGAGCTTGCGCAAATCAAAAACCTTGACGTCATCCGCCTTCTTTTCCAGCGCATACTGTGCGGCTTGCAAGGCGGCGCGTTGCGTGTCGTTCGTGTGCGCCGTGCGCTTGGAGCGAGTTGATGATGGAGCCGTTTCGGTAGCGATTGGAACCTCCGTTTCGATTGCAGCGAAAGGGTTCTTACAGAATGACAAGCAAAGGTAATGAGGTTTAAAATTCAATTAGCGTGAAGGCGCAAAACTTTTTCAATCTCACGAAAAACCGTTTGCGGCGTCAGCTCTTTCATGCAGCGAAAATGGCCGGCCGGACACGCTTGGTATCCGAGATGGCTGCAGGGGCGGCACGATAATGCTTCATGCTCGATCACGAGTGAAGAAGCGCGTTGCGGAAAGAAACCCAGCTCGCGCGTGGTGGAACCGAAGAGCGCAATGACCGGAGTGCCCACGGCTTCGGCGATATGCATCAAACCGGAGTCGTTCGCGAGCAGCAAACGGCTGCGCTTGAGAATAGCCGCCGTAGCGAGCACGGAACATTGTCCGGTGAGATCGAGAATCGGTCGCTCGCATTGTGCGCGAATGAATTTTCCGAGCTCGTAATCTTGCGCACTACCCAAAATCGCCACGGAGAAATCTGCTCGCCGGGCTTGTAACTGCCGCGCGATCTCGGCAAAATATTCGACCGGCCAGCGTTTGGTAAAATATCCCGCGCCCGGCGCGAGGCAAAGCAAGGGCTGTTGTTCGTTCCAACCGGCCCTCTGCAAAACTTTTCGAGCTTCTGTTTCGTGCGCCTCATTCCAAAACAGCTCCGTGCCACCACCCTCATCCTGCACTTTCAGAGACTCTGCGGCGTCGAAGTAACGCAAATAGACCGGCGGAATCTGTTGCATCGTTGCAGCTTTGAACTTCACAAAGAGCCAGCGCCGCACAAGGGGCTTTTGATAACGCCCGACAAAGCTCGCGGAACAAATGCGCGTCAAAAAACTCGTGCGAAAGTTGCGATGTAAATCGAGCACCGCGTCGTATCGCATGCTGCGCAAATGGCGCCCGAGCTGCACGAGACCCAACCAGCCCGCTTCGGCATTGACGCGATGCACGGTGTTGAGATGCGGGTTGTGCGCCACCAACTCCGCAAAATTTGTTTTGACGACAAAATCAATTCTCGCCTGCGGAAAACTTCGCCGTAATGCTCGAATGAGCGGCGTTGTCAAAACAATATCGCCGATGGAACTCAAACGCAGCAGCAGAATTTTAGCGGGCTCGTGCAAAAAATCTATCTGGCCTGTTTGAAATTGCAAATCTCAAAGCGGCTATTCACAATTTGCTCTGTTTGTCATGCTCCCATGACCTTCCGAAACCATGCTACGGTTTTCACCAAGCCTTCTTCCAAATGTACTTTCGGCGCCCAGTCTAGCAGCGTGCGCGCGCGGGTAATATCGGGCTGGCGGATTTTGGGATCATCCACGGGCAGAGGCTTCTCGATGATTTTGCTTTTGCTATGCGTGGCGCGAATCACGGCCTCGGCCATTGCGCGGATCGTCATTTCGTGCGGATTGCCAATATTAACCGGCTCGTGATAATCCGAAATCAACAAACGATAGATGCCTTCGACGAGATCGTCAACATAACAAAAGCTGCGTGTTTGCGCGCCGTCGCCGAAGACCGTGATCGGCTCATTGCGCAGCGCCTGTGGAATGAACGTGGGAATGGCGCGGCCGTCATTCGGGCGCATGCGCGGGCCATAGGTGTTGAAGATGCGCACGATTTTGGTATTCACATTATGCGTGCGATGATAGGCCATGGTCAACGCCTCGCCAAAACGCTTGGCCTCATCATAAACCCCGCGCGGGCCGACGGGATTGACATGGCCCCAATAATCTTCACGCTGCGGATGCTCGAGCGGATCGCCGTAAACTTCCGAAGTGGAAGCGAGCAAAAACGTCGCGCCCTTGTCCTTCGAAAGGCCGAGCGCCTTGTGCGTGCCCATGGCGCCGACTTTCATGGTTTGAATGGGCAACTGCAAATAGTCCATCGGGCTGGCGGGTGAGGCGAAGTGCAACACATAATCGAGTGCGCCGGAAATATAAATGTACTCGCTAACGTCGTGCTTGATGAATTGAAACTGCGGGCCGTGCAAGTGCTCGATGTTCGCAATCGAGCCGGTGAGCAGGTTGTCCATTGCGATCACCTCATGGCCCTTCTGCAAAAGATATTCACACAAGTGCGAGCCGAGAAAACCTGCGCCGCCGGTAACCAACGTTCTAGGCATGGTTGCATCTCCAAAGTTGTGCGTGCTGCATTGATTTTATCCTCTCAAATTTCCGTAGCAATAATTTCCAATTTTTCCTTCAAACCGCGCGTCGCACGCCATTCGAGTTTACCGTTCACAAGGTATACCATGACAGCTTCGAGGCCGGGCAAGCTTTCTGCGAGCGCAAGGCCGCGCTCCAAGCCCATCACAAAGATCGGAGTCTCGAAACCGTCGGAAAGAATCGTGCAGTGGGATACGACCGTCACGCTGACGATTTGTGTGCCGTCCGGATTTTCTCCGGCAGGAAAACCGCTGCGCGGATCGAGAATGTGGTGATAGCGCTTGCCGTCTCTCTCAAAGTATCGTTCGTAGTCGCCGCTCGTCGAAACCGCGCCGCGGTCCAAACGAAACCGCGCGAAAAACTTGTCTGGTTGGCGCGGATGCTTTATCCAAATATACCGTTTGCCCGCAGTCAACGCCGTGGCCGTCATGCGCAAATCACCGCCGACTGCGATCAAGACATCATCGTATCCGCGTTGCGCGAGCATGCGCGCGGCAACGTCCGCAGCATACCCTTTTGCGATGCCGCCCAAGTCAATCGCCATGCCCGGTTGCTCGAAGCTAATCGTAGCGAGGTTCTGGTTTAGGGAATCGGGCGAGGCGTGCGACGGCACCGCAGATTTGCGCCGCAGCCTGAGATGGCGAAAATTGACAAGAGGTAAGCGAGAGGTGATTGCATTGCGCGACGGAACTGCGAGTGAATCGGTGCCGAAGCCCCACAAGCGCAACACCGGCGCAATCGTAATATCGAACGCCCCCTCGGTGCATGCGCTCACATATTGCGCAGCGCGTATGACGGAATCTACGTCCGTCGAAATTCCGATCTCGTTTGCCTGCGAAGCATTGCCGGTATTATTCGCGCCCGCCGCGCGATTAATCGCGGCCACTTCGCTGTCTGCGCGATACGAGGACATGAGCGAATCCAGTCGCTCCAACTCGGCGAAAACCGCAGCGATTGCAGTCGCAGCCTGCGGCTCGCCCGTGCTGTCCGGAAGAAAAACTTTGATGGTCACTGCGGTGTCCATCATCACGCGCGTGCGCTCTACGGTATGGAGCGCGGGGCTTGCGCATGCGCACAGCAAAATCGCGAGCAGGCAAAAACAACCAGCCAGTTTATTCATCCTAAATTTTTTACCATTCATCCTAAAACGAATCCGGCCTTTCCTCGTCGTGGCGCTGCGCACTTAATACTCTCTCGAGGTCACGAATTGCACCAAATTCGTCAATGCCGATTTGTAGGGCGAATTGTGGAACGGCTGCAATAAGCCCAGTGCCTCGCCGGCAATTCTGTGGGCCGTTTTAGTGGCGTAATCCACGCCGTCATGTTGTTCGATAAACTCGACCACGCGGCGATAATCATCGCCGCGCGTGCGCCAATTCGAGCCGTTGCGCACGAGCCGAATCATGCGCTTCGCTTCGCGTTTCTCCGCTTGTTTAAGCGCGTGCAGCAATGGCAACGTGATTTTGTTCTCGCGCAGATCGTTGCCGCTGGGCTTGCCGGTTTGGCTTTCCTGGCCCAGCAGGTCGAGCAGGTCATCGCGAATCTGAAAAGCGATGCCGGCCTTTTCGCCGAACATGCCCATCATTTCGATTTCCGCCGCGGATTGCTCGCCCGCCAAGCTTCCCAATTGGCACGCCGCAGAAATGAGCGCACCGGTTTTGTCGGCAACCAAGCGAAAATAAATCTCTTCTTCCATCCAGTAGTCATGGTGGCGTTCGAGCTGCAACAATTCACCCTGGCTCATGCGTTCCGCGGTGCGCGAAATGATTTCGAACGCCTTCGGGTCGCCAATGTGCAGCATGGCCAGCAGCGATTTGGAAAAAAGATAATCGCCCATGAGCACGGAGACTTTGTTTTTCCAAATGGAATTGATGGAAGGAATACCGCGGCGATGATACGAATCATCCACCACGTCATCGTGTACCAAAGTGGCGGTGTGCAGCAATTCGAGAATAGCGGCCGCTTTCAGGCGTTTATCCGTGGGCGGCTTGCCGTTCAAACGGCTAACCAACAGCACCAAAATCGGGCGCAAACGCTTGCCGCGCCGCGTGACCAAATAGCGCACGACTTGATCGACCAAAAAAATATCCGAGCGCAGCATGTTTTTGAATTCTTGCTCGAAGGCTTCGAGGTCTTCCTTAATCGGCGCGATGATGTCTTTGAGCTTCAACCTAAGCCCTCCGAAATTTTTCAGAGCGCGCATAGGCAAAACTCTGTGCCTTAGCAACAACGCAGCTTTGCAAATTCACTCTCTCCGTTTCCAAAAAAACAAATTGGGAATAGGTGGCCGCATCTTCCATAACGAGATCGCTTCCATCACCGATTCCCAAAATGACGGCGCGAAAGTAAGCATTCGAGCACCGTTTGTCAACGGGAAATTTGGCGCGCTGGGTTGACTTTAAGCTGAATTTCGCGTTATTTTTTTCATGCGAATGCGCAATCTTGCGCTTCACCAGTATGAGCGTTTCTTTTGTTTTGTCGCTGCTCCACCCAGGGTTCTTCTTTGCTTGTTTACCTCGCCTTTGTCTCTTCGCGCGAGGTGGCTTCAAGCCGAGCGCAGCCTCCCACTGCCCGGCATAGATTTTCAAACGAGGGCCTCACAAGCACGCACGGAACTCAAAAACAATTGCATTCCCAAACGGAGTTTGGGAACGAAACGCACCGATAACCAATACCCCAATTTCCTAACCACCAACCCCGAGGCCTCCATGCCTGTCTCAACCATCACTTGGCGCAACGGCAAAATCAAACTGCTCGACCAAACCCGTCTGCCCGCGGAATTGGTTTATCTCGAAATCACGCAACTCGAAGTCTTGGGCGAAGCCATCAAAAGTCTGCGCGTGCGCGGAGCACCGGCGTTGGGAATTGCCGGCGCTTTCGGCACACTCTTGAGCGCACACCTATTTCAGGGAGAAGATAAGACTGCTTTCTTTGCGCAGCTTGAGCGCGACATGAAGTATTTGCGCGAGACTCGCCCCACAGCCGTGAATTTGGGATGGGCCTTGAATCGCATGCACGGCGTTGTGCAAAAATTCCGCGAGAAGTCGTTGCCGGAAATCAAAGCGGCATTGCTAAAAGAAGCAGTAAGCATATTTGAAGAAGATCGCCATTCCAGTCGTGCGCTCGCGGAACATGGCGCTGCGCTCGTGCCGCAGAGCGCGACGGTTATAACGCATTGCAACACCGGCGCACTCGTTACCGCAGATTACGGCACCGCGCTCGGCGTGCTCTTCGCCGCGCACGCGCACGGAAAAAAGCTGCACGTGTTTGTGGATGAAACGCGGCCGCTCCTGCAGGGCGCGCGCTTGAACATGTGGGAATTGATGAACGAGCGCATCGACTGCACACTCATTTGCGACAACACCGCGGCGTTCGTCATGCAACGCCAGCACGTGGATTTCTGCATCGTGGGCGCCGACCGCATTGCCGCGAACGGCGATACTGCGAACAAGATCGGCACGTACTCGCTCGCTGTGAATGCGCGGCAGCACGGCGTTCCGTTTTATATCGCCGCGCCGATCTCCACGATTGATTTCAGCATTCGCACCGGCAAAGAAATTCCGATTGAAGAGCGCAGCGCGGAAGAAGTGACCAACGGCTTCGGTCGCCGCACCGCGCCGGAAGGTGCTCGCGTTTATAGTCCCGCGTTCGATGTCACGCCGCACGAATTGATCGCAGCGATCATCACCGAAGCGGGTGTGATTCGCCCGCCGTTTGAAGAGAATCTGAAAAGATTGCACACAGCGCCGTGAGTTTTTAAAAATGTCCTTGACTAGGATGCGATTTTTAGCTAGCTAGTTTCTCACAAGAATAGCAATCGCATAGTTGCAGAGAGGCGCGCCGCTCTCTGCAACCTGCTTCACTATTACGGGGTGCTTGCCATGGACAAGCCCAAACTTGTGCTTTATTCTCCCGAACTGCTGCAATGTTCCTGTTATGGCCGGGTCTTCAACACGGTCTTTGAGTGTCATGCCAGCGAGTCCGCCGCGAGTTTCCAAAACAAAATTCAAAATATCAGCGCAGACGCTGCCGTGGTTTGCCTTTGTTCCGCGCAACCGCATCAAGCGCCGGAACTGTTGAGGCTCGAAGCTTTGGTTGGGCTTGTGCCAGTATTGAGCTGTTCGAAGTTTCTCAATCCGGAATCTGTCGGCCAAGCGGCACGCCAAGGGGTGGACCGTTTTCTGACGCGCAACATGGATCCGGAAAAAATTCGGGGTATCATTTATGAAGCCATACGCGGCGGCGGCCTGAAAGCATTCTTGCAAGCCCGTCATCCCGAAAGCCTTTCGTCGCCGTATGTGCGCAAACTGATTGATGAAGTCATGCATGCCTTTCCGCATCGCTTGGCCCTCGGTGAATTGGCGCAACGTTTGGGCATAGGCTCTCGTTGGTTGCAGAGGATTTGCCGGCGAGCTTTTGACAAAACTTATTCCCAGCTTTTGCGCGGCATTTGGGTTCACCAAGCCTTGCGCCTCATGCGCAACACGCCTCTGGACAACACGGAAATCGCCCTGCACTTGAACTACAGCGAGGAAAGCAACCTGGCGCGCGATTTTCGCAAGGAACTGTGCTATAGCCCAAACGAAGCGCGCAGACAATTGCTCGAGCGTAACCCAGAGGATTTTTTTCTCTAAAAATTCCCTCCTCGTTTTGCCCTCTTTCCGAAATTTTCTCTCTCAACTGCAAATCAGTTCGCTTTTGGAATGGAAAGTTCGCCTTTGGATTTGAAAACGCCGAGGCGAATTTTGTATTTATTGCTTGCCAGGAAAACGGAGCCTAACCGCCGCACGGCATCGCGATCGCACTTGCTTTCAATCAATATCACATTTCCCCAAAACTAAAGTATGGAGCCTTGCCATGAAACGCACTTTTCTCTTTTTACTGTGCCTTTCGATGATTACGTCGGCTGCCCACGCGCAAACCCAATGGGTACTGCAACCATTTATGCAGTATTTCGGATATGAACGAGAAAAAGCCCTTGGTTCTCGTGTGAAAGGTTTTGTTGGTAGCCAACCAAATAACCCATACAACGTGGCGGTCGCAGAGTCACATTAGTTCATTGACACACCGAAGCTCCGGTTTTATACGATCAACTCTCCCCTAGATACAACGCCTCGCTGGGTCATTTCAGGTGCGCACGTCGAGCACGGTGATTTTAACGGCGACGGCTTAACCGATTTTGCGGTGTGGAAGAGCGTGAGCCGAAGTAGAGCATACGATACAGTGTTGGTATATCTAGGTAATGTTGCGGGAATCGATACGATTCCCGCTCTAAAGATCGCAGCGGAAAAGGAGCGATCAGAATTTGGGGCTAGAATGTGCGTTGGAGACTTGAACAATGACAGAATCGATGACTTAGTGATCACCGCGGAATTATACCAGAAAGATCCTTTTCAAAACAATGAAGGGAAAGTCTATGTGCATTTGGGTGGGCCTGCTTTACGAGCGACCCCTGATTTTACGATTACGGGAAGTCATCCCGGCGCGCGTTTGGGTTCAAGATGCGCCATTGGCGATTTTAATGAGGATGGGTTCAATGATTTGGCGATTCGCGGCTATGATGAATCTAATCAGGCGGCCTCCTTTGGCTATCTGAATATTTATTTGGGCAGCACCAAACTTGATTCTGTTGCAGACTTAACTGGCCCTAAGATGGGTCCTGTTTCTCTTTCAAACAATGGCTTAGCCGTTTTTGATGCGAATGGCGATCTGAGAGCAGATTTTTTGTGGACTTTTGTCGATAACTTGGGAAATCGGGCGATCTATCTCAACTACGGAGGTTATGACTTTGAATCACGTTTCAAGGCCGGACCTGATTTTATCATTCCTGCTCCGCCAGGAAGTGATTTTGGCAATGAAATTATCGGTGCGGACATGAATGGTGACAGTGAAAACGACTTAATTATTGCTGGACAATTTACTGGTCAGGGCAACGGAATCGTTTTTGTTTATACGGGCGGCAAAGCACTTGATGATCGTTTTGACGCAGCACGAGGTCAGTCTCGTGAGGGCGCGTTTGGGGCAAGTGTTGATCGCTTCGGCGATATTAATAAAGATGGATTTGACGATATCATCATCGGCGCACCAAATCAACCTTGGACCAGATATGAGGGATACTTTGGAATCTTCTTAGGGGATTCACGAATTCCAACCAATGTCAAGATTCAAGCTGTTGACAAAATTCCTGGCGATTTCAATCTGAGTGTGGGCTATCCCAACCCTTTTAACCATAAAACTCTTTTCGAATACACCCTAAAGCGCGAGGCAAGAGTTGAGATTAAAATCTTCAACCTTCTTGGAAAGGAGGTGAAAACCTTACTTGATACTCAACGTGCCGCCGGCCAGTATGGAGTGCCTTGGGATGGCAGAGATGAAATGGAGAAGATAGTGCCGAATGGTGTTTATTTTGTTCGGATGAAGGCATTTGCATCCGAAGGATCAGAGATTGTTTTTGAACAAACCCAAAAATTTACGTTTGTCAGGTGATTCTCAAATTCAACTCGAAGAGGTTCGTTATGAAAGGCAAAAATGTTTTGTTGCTGGTGCTCTTCTCTGCTCTTTTGAGCAAAGCAGAGGCGCAAGAGTTTCCTATTGGCGTTTATTTCGGCGGAAATCAACAAGCCATCGATTCCGTCAGCGCAATGGGTTTCACCTGGATACAAGCTTATGGTGGTTGGACCCGAGCTGATAGTTCAACCTACAGTCACATCTTGAAGAACAACAAAAACCTCAAAGTGCTCGCTACGCTTGAACGCAACATTAATAGCCTTTTCTTCAAAAACTTGTGATTTTGCACGAGTAAAAATTGTCGTACCTTGTGAGTGAGAAAACCCGCCACACACTATTTCAAATCTTGCCGCCTGCCGCCATTCATCACTCTTTCGTGTCATCACCTGAAACTTGGAGAACCACAATGAAAACGAAAGCCTTTTTGCTCTTGCTGCTTGCCCAAATGTCGCTCGCTCACGCCCAAACCCAATGGCGGCTGGAAGCCTTTGTGGAATATTTCGGCCATGTGCGCGGGTCAATCTTAGGTTTCAAAGTAAAGGGGTTTGTAGGCAGCCACGCCAACAATCCTTACAACGTCGCGGTTGCTGAGTACAATCCGACCATAAATGATCCTCGACTTCTATTCTATCACATTAGCACGCCACAAGATACAACGCCTCGTTGGATTATTCCCGGCGGAGCAAATGTCGAACACGGTGACTTCAATGATGACGGATTCACGGACTTGGCTGTATGGAAAAGTTTAAACACGGATCACGATGATACGGTCTTGGTCTATCTTGGCAACCCCACAGGCATTGATACCATTCCCTCGTACAAGTTGTCTGCTGAACAACAGCGTTCGGCTTTTGGTCGCTGGATGTGTGTGGGCGATTTGAATAATGACGGCACGGACGATTTGATAGTCACCGCGCCCACGTATTATTTAGATTTTTTTGGCCAGAGTTATGGCAAGATCTATGTTTACTTTGGCGGCTCCGTCCTCCATTCGAGGCCTGATTTTACGATAACCGGAAAACATTCTAGAGCGGGACTGGGTACTAATTGCGCGATCGGGGACTTCAATGCTGATGGTTTCACTGACATGGCGATTCGTGGCCTTTATCAATCCGGAACAGGTTTTTCTTATGGATATTTGAATATCTATTTGGGCAGTGCTCAAATCGATACCATCGCTGATTTAACCAATGAAAAAGCGAGCACGGCATCTCTAAATGACGGTTTGGCGGCCTTTGATGTGAATGGCGATAATCAAGTTGACTTGTTATGGACATTAGCTGATTCTTCACAGCGATCTGTTTTTGTCCATTACGGCGGAAAAGATTTTCAGCAACATTTCCAAACGGAGCCGGACTTTATCATCACTGCCCCTCGTGGCAGCGGCGATTTTGGTAACGAAATCTGCAATGCCGGTGATATGAATGGTGACGGTGATAGTGATTTGCTCATTGCAGCTTTTGGCACAGGACAGGGTAACGGCATTGTGTTTTTATACACTGCAGGTAGAGCTTTCGATAATCGTTTTGACGCAGCACGAGGTCAGTCTCGTGAGGGCGCGTTTGGGGCAAGTGTTGATCGCTTCGGCGATATTAATAAAGATGGATTTGACGATATCATCATCGGCGCACCAAATCAACCTTGGACCAGATATGAGGGATACTTTGGAATCTTCTTAGGGGATTCACGAATTCCAACCAATGTCAAGATTCAAGCTGTTGACAAAATTCCTGGCGATTTCAATCTGAGTGTGGGCTATCCCAACCCTTTTAACCATAAAACTCTTTTCGAATACACCCTAAAGCGCGAGGCAAGAGTTGAGATTAAAATCTTCAACCTTCTGGGAAAGGAGGTGAAAACCTTACTTGATGCTCAACGCGCCGCCAGCCAGTATGGAGTGTCTTGGGACGGCAGAGATGAGATGGAGAAGGTAGTGCCGAATGGTGTTTATTTTGTTCGGATGAAGGCATTTGCATCCGACGGGGCAGAGGTTGTTTTTGAACAGACCCAAAAATTTACGGTTGTCAGGTGATTCTCAAACTCAAATGAAAGAGGTGCGCTATGAAACGCAAAATGTTTTTGTTGCTGGCGCTCTGCTCTGCTCTTTTGAGCAATGCATGGGCGCAAGAGTTCCCTATTGGCATTTGGTTCGGTGGAAACCAAAATGCTATTGATTCGGTGAATGCCATGAATTTCACCTGGATCCAAGCTTATGGCGGATGGGATCGGAACAATGTCAGCAATCAGATTTTGCAAAACAGCCGCAATCTGAAAGTACTCGCCATTCTCGAGCGGAATATCCGCAATCCTTCTTTCGCTCAGAAAATGCAGTATCAAGCCGAACAGGCAGACAGTCAAAATGATACGCGCAACTACTTTGCTTCGCACTCCCCAGGAGCATCCGGCACGTGGAAAGTGTAAGAAAAGGAAAGCTACTACAAACTATTTCAGAAATTGCTGGCCGCCGCCGTTTTCAACAAAAAGCTCTTTCACTCGACTTTAACTTGGAGCATCACAATGAAAACGAAAACCATTCTGTTTCTCCTGTTTGTCCAACTGCCGGCAGCACACGCGCAAACCCAATGGGTGCTGCAGCCCTTCATGCAGTATTTTGGACATGTTCGTGAAACCGCCCTGGGCGCTCGTGTGAAGGGCTTTGTCGGCAGCCGCCCGAATAATCCATACAATGTAGCTGTGGCAGAAGGGTACAATCCAATCTTAAATGCGCCAAGGCTATTGTTTTATCACATTACAGCCCCGCAAGACACTACACCGCTTTGGATTATTCCTGGTGGCGCTGATGTAGAGCATGGAGATTTTAACGGCGATGGCAATACCGACTTGGCTGCATGGAAGAGTACAAACACAGATCATGATGACACGGTATTGGTATATCTGGGAAGACCTTCTGGCATCGATACGATTCCTTCGTTCAAACTGCCAGCAGAACAACAGCGTTCGGCTTTTGGTCGCTGGATATGTGTGGGAGATTTGAACAATGACAGTGTTGACGACTTGGTGGTTACTGCGCCCACTTATTATTTGGATTTTTTCGGCCAGGAATATGGCAAGGTCTATGTTTACTTTGGCGGCTCGACCATCAAGGCGAAGGCCGATTTTACGATAACTGGAAGTCATTCTCGTGCGCGATTGGGCACAAATTGCGCTATTGCAGACTTTAATGCCGATGGCTTCAATGATTTGGCGATTCGCGGCTATGACGTATCCGTGCAGCAATCTTTCTTTGGATATTTCAACATATATCTTGGTAGCGCCCAATTTGATACGGTCGCAGATTTAACTGGCCCCAGATCGTACTATTCCAACTCCAATGAGGGCTTGGCAAGTTTTGATGCAAATGGAGATGGAGTAACTGATCTACTTTGGACTTTCAAAGATTCTTCAACGACTAAACTTTCTGTCTTCATTCACTATGGTGGAAATGATTTCCAGCAACGTTTTCGAATAGGACCAGATTTTGTCATTCCCGCACCCTTTGGCAGTGGCGACTTTGGCAATGAAATCGCGAATGCTGGCGATATGAACGGCGATGGTGATGATGATATCGCAGTCGCTGCATACAGTACAGGGCAGGAGAATGGTATTGTTTTTATCTACACGGCAGGCAAAGCCCTTGATGAGAAATTCGATGCAGCTCGCGGACAGTCACTGGCTGGCAATTTCGGCGCTAGCGTCGACGGGATTGGTGACATTAATCAAGACGGTTACAGTGACATCATTGTGGGCGCTCCGAATCAACCTTGGACTAGATACCAAGGGTACTTCGGTATCTTCTTAGGAGACTCACACATCCCTACCCGTGTTGCCAATACCAATTTCCAAACCATACCGACAAATTTCATTCTTGGCCCCGTGTATCCCAATCCGGTTGGCGGCCAAATCAATATCGAATTTAAACTACCAATGTCGGCACAAGTTGAAATCAAGGTCTACGATATTCTTGGAAAGGAGGTGATGACATTACTGGAAACCACATTTCTTGAAGGCCAGCATAAAGTGGTATGGAATGGCAGGAACCAACAAAGCGAACAAGTTCCTGCTGGAATTTACCTTGCGAGGATGCGAGCCTTTTCTGCCGAACATGATCAGGAGTTGTCTCAGCAAACTTGTAAATTCACCGTTGTCAGATGAACCCTTCTCTCCGAATTCTTAATTTCTGCGAGGTGTACCATGAAAAGCAAATTGTTTTTTGCCGTGGCGCTCTTTTGCGCATTTGAAAATTGCGCATGGGCGCAAGAATTTCCCATTGGTATTTGGTTTGGCGGAAACCAGAATGCCATCGATTCCGTGCATGCCATGGGCTTCACGTGGATTCAAGCCTATGGCGGATGGGATCGAAACAGTGTCAACAATCAGATTCTGCAAAACACACGCAATCTGAAAGTGTTGGCCATCCTCGACCGAAACATCAATTTATCATCCTTTGCCCAAAGGATGGAGTATCAAGCTGAGAGAACCAGCAGCGAAAATGATACGCGCAACTACTTTGCTTCGCACTCAACAGGAGCACCCGGCACAAGGTCGGGGGCAAGCGTTTGGCAGGCTCTCGTCAACAGCGATGCTGCTGGCTTCATGATTCAAAGCCCAATTCCCGACGACGAATATTTCTACACCGGCCGCAATCATTGGGTGATGAGCTTTCGCATGAGCATTGATCCTGGCGGCAATCCCAATGCTCGGGTCGCGCGCGTTGAAATCGTTAGAAAAAGCGACGGCTTCAATCTCATTCCCGCAGGTTCAAAGGTGGAGTTCATTCAAAGCGACTTCAACGGCGCCAATTTCGACACGCTGGAAGTTCCCTACACACTCATACCGCTTCCCATTGTGAAAGGCTTCAAGCTGCCGGTCACCGCCGCCCAAACGGCGCAGAGCAACCTCGCAGTTGACGCTCGGATTCATTGGTATGATGAGGTGAATACCTACCTCGACTGGGTCGCTCTTGAAGATAGCGTGGTTGACGCGGATTCTGTTGGCGCATACCAACTTTTTCGCGGCTTGCGCGATAGCCTCATCACTGCCGACGCTTCCTTCTTTGATTCGCAATCCACCTATCCTCTTCTGCAACGCTTCTATCTCAAAGACGAGCCGTTCTACAACGGCTATCAACCTTTCAACTATGTCGATCAAATGATCCAAAGCATTCCAGGCGGGTTCGATGGCTCGGCCACAGGTCGCGGTCGTGGCATCACCGCAACGCCGAATCATGCGCACGGCACAAGCAATGTCAACGCGGGGTTCACGCGTTTTATGAACGATGGCCGCGCATATGAAATGTTCGTGGATGCTTATCCTATTCACGCGGGTATTCCTGCCCCGACCACCTACATTTCTACAGGCGCGGCGGATAGCGCGGGAATTCAGGCTTTTGTCGATGCCACGAGCTATAACGCGAGCTTGCAACAGGTTCTGGATTACATGATCACGAACTCGCTTTTGCCCGCGATTCAAGTAGCGAACAGCAGTGCGGTGCCGTGGTGGTATATTGCGCAAGTGCATGGCGAATTGGATTTCAATCTTGGTCGCTATCGCAGATGCGACAACAGCGCTGCCATGTTGCGCCCGCCTTCGCCGGAAGAAATTCGCTGCATGGTCAATCTGGCTCTGGCTTATGGCGCCAAAGGCATTTTTTATTTTTGGTTTCCAAGCGGGGGTGATTCGAACTTTGGCGGCTGCGCCAATGTTCGTTTCCCTGGCCTCATTGCTTTTGGCACGGAAAACACCACACCGAATCATTCTTCCAATTACGATACTTTCAATAGCCACCAAGTCTTTACCGGCTATCAAAAGAAATACAACGAAGTCAAAGCGCTCAACGCCGATTTGAAAACCCTCGGCCCTATTCTTCTCAATCGCACGTGGGTCACGGCTTTCACTTCTGGAGAAACCGCGCCGAGCGGGAGCATCATCACTTCGCTGACCGACAGCTACATTGAAGCTGCGACGTTCAATTCCGATTTCATCATGCTCGTCAATCGCAAATGTCATCCCAGCGACGCACAGACCATTGAAATCACCACCAACAAGAGCGGGCAGTGGGTGATGAAAGACACGTTGAACAAAGAGCTGTTCGTTTCCAGCAACGGCGTGTTCAAAAACATCTCGCTCAATCCTGGGCAAGGCCGATTGTTCCAGTTGCGCGCCATGACGACCAACGAGAATTGGAGCGGCACGATCAACGTGGCCAACGCCATCACGATTGCCAATGGCAGCGCGTTGACGATTCAACCCGGAGCGACTTTGAAATTCAGCTCTGCAGCAAACTTGACGATCAACGGCAAAATCACTGCGAGCAGCACGGACCCCACGAAGCGCATCACGTTCACGGGCGTGAACAGCACCAAAGGTTATTGGGGCGGCATCCGCATCTATTCCGGCAGCAGCGCGAACGTGAGCACGTTACGGCGCTGCGACATGCAGTATGCCACGACCGCGGTTTCGATCACTTACACCGGCGCGAACAACTATGTGACGATCGACAAGTGCAAGCTGATTCAAAATAGCGGCGACGGCGTCTATGTTCTCGGCTTGGGCTACGGCGCAACGGTCGAACCGATGATTCGGAGCTGCACGATGTCGTACAACAATGGCAACGGCGTTTCTTTGAGCAGCTTCGCCAAACCCACGGTGCGCCTCAATCGTCTTGAAAACAATTTGGAGTCCGGCCTCTACGCCGCGAGCAGCAGTTCCGCAAAAGTGGATTCGAATTTCGTTTCCGGCAATGACAACTACGGTTTGTGGTTTGAATATGCCAGCGCCGCGGAATTGAACCGGAATACGATCAAAAATAATGAAACTCGCGGTGTGTATTGCTTTTCGAGCAGCAGCGTGTTAGCCTATGGCGCAACGGATCACAAAGGTCGCAATGAGATCACCGGCAATACCGGCGTCGGCATATATGCGAGCAACAGCGCGGCTTTCTTCGGGCAAAACGTTAGCGGGCAATACGGCAACAACTGGATACACGATAACACCAGCTATGAAGCGCAGCGCGCAGGAACAGGCAGCGGCGCGTTGATGGCGGAGCAATGCTATTGGAGCGGGCAAAACAGCAACATCTCCGGCAACGTCGATAACTCGCCGGCATTGAGCAGCGCGCCTTCTCCGGGCGGGTGGGGACAAGGCGACACGTATGATCCAACTTACTTGCCGCAAAGAGGAGGTGACGATAAAAATCCGATTGCGATGATTGCGGCGAGCGATCTTAACTTTGGCAATAACGGAGTAGCGGCAAACTTTACAGATGATTTGAATGCTGCGATCCTGGAGGGGCTGAACACCGGCAATTGGAGCACGGCAGCGCTCGTGCTCACTCTGCTGCAGCTTGAATTGCAAAACGCGCGAGCACCGGCGGTCGATTTTGCCGCGGTAACGGCTTACGCCAATAATGTTGCCGTTGCTTCCGACATTCGTAAAATGCTCGTGCTGGTGTTGATGCAGTACGACAATCTCATCAACGACATTCCTGCGGCGTTGGCGAAGCTGCAAGCGTTTCGGCAAAACATTCCGGCTCAAAGCGCTGAGCTTTTGGCGAACGAGGGGCTGCTTTATCTGTTTCGCCAAAATGATATTGCCTCTACACAAAGCGTGGTCAGCGAGCTTGAAACCATGGCGAATCGCGGCGATACCTTGGCCGCGGAGCATGCGAAAAGTTTGGGCAAAATCGTTGCGCGTCATCAATTGCATCAAGCCGGAGAAGGGTTAGCCAAATCACAAGGCGAGACTGAGATTGAGCAATCTTTGCCGAGCGCTGCGCGTTTATCACAAAACTATCCGAATCCCTTCAACCCCACCACAACAATTCGTTTTCACTTATCTGAAACACAAAACGTGCGCGTGCAAATTTTCGATCTGAATGGCGCACTGGTGCGAACATTATTTGACGGTGTTCTTCCTTCCGGCGAGCAGATGATGGTTTGGGATGGCCACGATCAAAATGGGAGAATAACGGCAAGCGGCGTCTATTTTTACACACTAGCACGCGGACAACATATTGAACGAAGGAAAATGATTCTCGTGCGATAGCCTGCAAAGTTTGTGTCGCAATTCCCCATCGAATTCAATCGATACCACAGCGCCCGTGCCATTACCCATTGCAGTGACACGGGCGTTGCTGTTTTAAGCAACGCTTTGTTGCATGTCCGTCCAGCAAAAAGTCGTTGCTTCGCGCCGGCAAATTTGCTAATACACCGGCGAAGCGCATTTCATCAGCACGCTTTGCATGCGCCGATCAAAAATTTTCCACCTTCCACACATGGAGCAACGATGACGCTTGGAGAAAAGTTTGAACACTTGGTTGCCATCATGGCGCGCTTGCGTTCGGAAAGCGGCTGCATTTGGGACCGCCAGCAAACGCACGCCTCGCTGCGGCAGTATCTTTTGGAGGAAGCTTATGAAGTGTTGGAAGCCATCGATCATGAGGACCACGGCGAGCTGGGCAAGGAGCTGGGCGACTTGCTGTTGCAGGTCGTCTTTCATGCGCAAATCGCCAAAGAGGAGCACCGTTTCGACATTGCGCACGTCATCGAGAATATTTCCGCGAAGATGATTCGCCGCCACCCGCATGTGTTTGGTGATGAAAAAGTAAATTCTGTAGCCGAACAAAAAGTGAGATGGGAAGAGCTTAAAAAAGAGGAAGGCAAACAATTCGCCGTGGACGGCGTCCCCAAAGCGCTGCCGGCCTTGCAGCGCGCCGCACGTTTGCAGCAAAAGGCCAACACGCCGGCAATGAGCTGGCAACACTTGCAATCAGGATTAAGCGCATTCAGGGCCGCGCTTGATGACAACCATCATGACGGAAAGGAGAATAAGCACGTGGTGCTGCAACGCGTTTATGGCGACGTGCTTTTTACGCTGGTCGCGCTCGGCCGCGGCTTGGAATTGAACGCCGAAGACGCTTTGCGCGAGGCCTGTGATCGCTTCATGCACGCCTCGCGCACAGCGGAAGGAAACGGTGTTGCGGAATAAACTGCATATCTGATGCGCTCGTTATTCAGATCTGCTGCGGCTCGGCCGTGGCGCTTGGCCGGCTCGAAAATCTTTCAAAGCCACGGCCAAGCCGCGGCTGAGCAATCACTACAATCTCATTCACACTTGCCGTGCTTCATGGGGAAGTCCATGCCCTGCAATTGGCCTTTGCTCATGCCTTCGATGCGCGCCATGAGCGAGCCCTCTTTTTCCAAACGATAAATGATGCGCTGCGGGAAATCGTGCTCGAGGTTTTCAAACACGGCTTCATGTTTTTCGCTCTTCACCAATTTGAACCACGTTTCTTTCTGCCCCGAGGGCAGAGCGACGTAGTGAATCGTTCCATCTTCCTTCGTGCGCAGTTGTAGAAATTCAAATTCACGCAACTTGCCGTTCGCAACGGTGCGGCTCATGCCGAGCATGGTTTGTCCCGCGGGTTTCATCCATTGCTCCACGCCTTCCCATCCATTGCCGCTGCGCTCCCAACATCCCGCCAGCCATGCGAAATCGTTGACGGAGGGCTTTTGTTCTTGCGCGAATAAAAACGCCGGTGATATCAAACAGAGCAAAGTGAGCCTTAATTTCATAAAGACTTCTCCTTCCGAAATGTTGAGGGTTGAAATTATTCGTGCTGCGATGGCGCGCCCTTGCTGAAATGTCATTCTGGAAGATTTTTTTCATTACTAGCGAGAGCCTCAATAATCGAGCGTGTGCGAGCTGCATAAAGAGATTCCTGCGCAATGACACTTTCAAGAGGGAAACCGTGAGCCCTCTTGTCCATTGTGCGCGCAATATAACAAGGCTTCAGCTCTTCTTCTTGCAAAAAAACGACGTTCTGTTTTTGCGGGTGAGATAGGCGGACATTTGCGTCTGTGCGAGCAGAAAGGCGGAGGAATTTTGCCCGGAGAAAGCTTTGAAGTCGTGAATGAGGTGGGCTTGATCATAATAGCCGCATGCCAGCGCGACGTTGCTCCAGCCCTGCGCGTTTGCTTCCAGGGCTTTGAGCACATTTTGAAAGCGATCGGCCAAATTGAAAACAATCTCAGTGCAGCCATCGGGCAGAATTTTTTCTCGCGCGGGATTTGTGTGAGGCTGCGTCGCTTCGAGTTGCCAGAAGGCTTCGAGATAACGCTGCAAAAAAAGAGAAGGCGGTTTTTCGAGATAGTTCATAGAAAAGATTGATCCGTGATATTGAGCAAAGATCGCGAGCCTTTTCAAACTCCCTCTCGCTAACGCAGTGCGCGAAAGAAAGCGCGAATGTCTTCCACCAAAAGCTCCGGTTCTTCGAGCGCGGCGAAGTGCCCACCTCTCGGCATATCCGTCCAACGCCGGATATTATAACAGCGCTCCGCAAACTCGCGTGGCACCACAAGCTCTTTTTCACCGGGAAACATGGCGACGCCGGTCGGCGTTTCGATGCGCTCTCCTAACTTGAGCGTGTTGCGCGAAGGATCGCGGCGGGTTTCGAAGTATCTGCGCATGGAAGAGTTAATGGTTTGCGTGACCCAATAGAGCGTGATGTTGGTCAGCAACTCGTCCTTTGTGAATCGTCGCTCGATCGCACCGTTGCAATCACTCCACGCGCGAAATTTTTCCACAATCCATGCGGCGAGGCCTGCGGGCGAATCATTCAAGCCGTAAGCTGCGGTTTGCGGATAGGTAGATTGCAGCGCGGCGTACGCGCCCTCTTCTTGATCCCAATGCTTGACGCGCTTGATGTAGTCGCGCTCCGCTTCGGACAACTCGTTTTCATTGGGCAAAGGTTCCGGCCAGTCCAAATCGACGGAGCCAATGTGAATGCCTGCAACAACATCTGAATGGAAGCGGCCGAGTGCGCTGGTGATGCGCGCGCCAACATCGGAGCCATGCGCGCCAAAGCGGCGATAGTTTAGAACTTCAGTCAGCAATTTGCGCCAGAGCACATCGACTTTCACCAGCCCGCGACGAAGCGGTCGTTCTGAAAAACCGAAGCCCGGCAGGGAAGGCACGACCACGTCGAACGCATCCGCAGGATTGCCGCCATGCGCAGCGGGGTCAGCGAGCATCGGAATGATTTTGTGCATCTCGAAGAATGAACTGGGCCAGCCGTGTGAGATAATGAGCGGGAACGGCGCCGGCCCTTTACCGCGCCTATAAACAAAATGAATATTGAGTCCGCCAACTTTCGCGCGAAATTGCGGAAGCGCATTGAGGCGCTGCTCTTGTTTGCTCCAATCAAAATCATTGCGCCAATAGTCCACGAGCTGTTGGAGATAGGAAAGCTCAGTGCCGTAATCCCAGCCGGCGTCTTCGACTTGATCCGGCCATCTCGTACGCGCGAGGCGGTTTTTCAGATCAGAGAGAATTTCGGGGGCGATTCTTATGAGGAAGGGTTGCATTGTGCATCCAATATAGGAGACGTATTCCAGCGTTGCAGGCGGCATCTTACGTGAAGATCGCGATCAAACAAAAACGGCCACGAAGGTTCGCACATTCGTGGCCGTGAACGCATCAATCAAAAAACTAAAAACCCTCTCCCGTGAGGCCACCGCGCGTGAGATAATCGCTCAACGTGAATACGATCAAAATTAGAAACCAGAAAAAGCCCGCGGCGACAAACACCCACGTGAGGCGCTTGCTATAACGGACGTGCATAAAAAAGAACAGCACCAAGAGCGCCTTGCACGTCGCGATCGTGAGCGCAATGGGAAGATTCAGCCAGCCCGCGTCGTAAAAAGCGATATCAACCGTGAGCAGCGTGAGCAATAGCAAGGTGATGAAGATCAAAATATAGATGCGTTGGGGAATGACTTGTTGTGACATGGCGAGACTCATTTTTGAAATACAAAACAAAGGCGCCGCCAGCCGATAGAAACAAGCCAACGGATGAAAAAGCTTTTCCATCCGTTGGGTTGTTTCTATCCGTTGGCGAATTTGTTTACGTCCGGCTGATCAAGTACAACAACGGAAACAGAAAAATCCAAACGATGTCGACGAAGTGCCAATAGAGGCCGATAATATCGATGGGCGTGAAATAATCCTTCGTGAACCGGCCGCGCCAGGCCCAAACCACAAACACGGATAAAATTGCAATGCCGATAATCATGTGCAGAGCGTGCAAGCCGGTCATGCCGAAATAGAAGCCAAAGAAAAGCTGCACCTGCTCTGGATGCGCCAACGGCGTTTCAGGACCGAAGTTCGGGCCAGGGACAAGATGGTCGTGAAACTTGTGAGCATATTCCACCACCTTGTTCCCAAGGAACACCGAACCGAGCAGGATCGTCAACAGCAAGAAGGTAATGAGGCCGCGGCGTTGGCCCAACTGTGCGGCGCGTACCGCCAATACCATTGTCAAGCTGCTGCCAATCAACACGGCGGTGTTGATGGCGCCGAGTTGATAATCAAGCAGGCGGCTGGCTTCGGCAAAGGCCTCGGGGTAAGCGGTGCGATAGATGATATAGCCCAAAAACAACCCGCCGAAGAACATGATCTCCGTGATCAAGAAAGCCCACATGCCAAGCGTGGAGGCTTCGAATTGTTGCTCGGCCTCTTCGAATTGATGCGCGACGTGCGCCGCGGTGGAATGACTCTCAGACAACTTCTTTCTCCTCAACTAATTTTTTGGGGGGCGTGTATTCATAGGCTTCTTCCGTCACCATCGGCGTGCGCTCAAAATTTTCCGTGGGCGGCGGCGAAGAAATTTTCCATTCCAATCCAGTGGCGGACCAGGGATTTGCGCTCGCGCGCGGGCCGTAACGCAATGACCAAATCAAATAGATCAATGGAATCAAATAGCCGACGCCAAGAATGGACGCGCCCGCGGTGGACATGACGTTCAAAATCTGAAACTCGTCCGGATAGAAATGATAACGCCGCGGCATACCGAGATAACCAAGAATGAATTGCGGAAAAAAAGTGAGATTGAATCCGATGAAAATCACCAGTGCCGCGAATCGCGCCCAGCCTTCGGGATACAGCCGCCCCGTGATTTTAGGCCACCAAAAGTGGAGACCGCCAAAATAGCCCATGATCGCGCCGCCGACCATGATGTAATGAAAATGTGCAACCACAAAGTACGTGTCATGCACGTGCACATCGACCGCGAGCGTCGCCAGAAAAAGTCCGGTCAAGCCGCCGATGGTAAACAATCCGATGAATCCAATCGCGTACAGCATTGGCGCTTGATAGGAAACCGAGCCGCGATACAACGTCGCGGTCCAGTTGAAAACTTTGATGGCGGATGGAATCGCAACGGTCATGCTCAACACCGAAAACACCATGCCGGCATAGATGGATTGGCCGCTTGTGAACATGTGATGGCCCCACACCAGAAAACCCAGCACCGCGATAGCAAGGCTGGACAAGGCGATGACGTTGTAACCGAAGATTTTCTTTTTGGAGAAACAAGCGATGACTTCGCTGACCACGCCCATCGAGGGCAGAATCATAATGTACACCGCCGGATGCGAATAAAACCAAAAGAGATGCTGAAACAGGATGGGATCTCCGCCGAGCTTGGGATCAAAAATACCGATATGAAAGATGCGTTCCAAAGCCACGAGAAAGATCGCGGCGGTCACGACCGGCGTGCCCAAGACTTGAATTAAGCTCGTGGCATAATGCGCCCAAATGAACAGCGGCAGGCGGAACCAGCTCAAGCCTGGTGCGCGCATTTTGTGAATGGTGACGATGAAGTTCAAGCCGGTGAGGATGGAGGAGAAACCGGTGATGAACACGCCCAGCGCGGTGAGCACGACGTTGGTATTGGAATACGTGCTGCTATAGGGCGTGTAAAACGTCCAGCCGGTATCGACGCCGCCCAACAATACCGCGGCGAACGTAAATAATCCGCCGACGATGTATACGTACCAACTCAACAAATTGAGGCGCGGGAACGCGAGGTCGCGCGCGCCAATCATGAGCGGCACTAAAAAGTTCCCAAGCACGGCCGGTATGGAGGGAATGAGAAAAAAGAAAATCATCATCACGCCATGCATCGTGAACATTTTGTTGTACGTCTCAGACTGCATCCAATCGCCGGCCGGCGTCAGCAGCTCCAGGCGAATCACCACCGCAAAGAGGCCGCCGAGAAAAAAGAAAATCGTGACCGCAATCAGATATAGAATCGCGATGCGCTTGTGATCCAAGGTGAGCAGCCATGATTTCGCGCTGAAGCCCGCGTTCAAATAGTGCCGCTTGGGAATCTCATGCTCTTCCGCGACTTGATGCTCGAAAGGTTGGAAGACGGCAGTTGCCATTTCGTTCTCGTTATTTCATGATCAGTTGATATTCTTCACGCGCCCCTCTCACACTGTCATTCTGTAAGAACCTTCCCTAGTGCTCGGACCAAATCTCGTTTTGAGAATCGTTCCGAGTGCGAGGGAAGGTTCTTCCAGAATGACAGTGGGGGGTGCTCATTCAAACAAAATCGTTGTCCAGCGAACAATCTTCGATTCTCTATACTCTATCCTCGATCATCACGCATTCGTCGGCCTTTTCAGCGGCGAAATGCTGCGCTCGTGTGCGGAGTCGTCGATCAAGATCGCGAGCCGGCGTAATCTCGTCTCTTCCTGCTTGGCGCTCATCACCCAAAAGCTGCTCGTGCGTTGATACCACGGCGGCTGGGCTTGAAAAAATTTCCATGCGCGCTTGTTTGCGCGCAGTTTCTTTTCATATGCTTCATCGAGCTGCTGCGGCTTTTCTTGCTCGAAAGAATATTGGCCCGACTTCTTCGGATCGCGGCTTTGAAAAACTTTGAGACCCGACTCGTGCATCAAACCGAGCTTCGTGAGTTCTTCCACGCGCTTGAGATTGATCGCACTCCAAACACTGCTCGGTTTGCGCGGCGTGAAGCGAATCATGTAACTGACTTCATCGATACTCTTGCGCACGCCATCAATCCAACCGAAACACAACGCACCATCCACCGACTCCGGCCATGTGATGCTCGGTTTGCCCGAATCCTTCTTATAAAATCCCACCCAAAGCTCTTCGGCTTTGTCATGATTGCGCTCCAGCCACTTGCGCCAATCAGCCGGGGTTTTGAAGAATTTTGGGGTCATTTCACTCACTGCGAAAAAGCAAAAAAACTTTCACGCAAAGACGCAGAGCCGCAAAGGTATCGCAAAGAAAAGCTCTGCGTCTTCTCGGCTTTGCGCGAGTTTTTTTTCATCATGGCTTATGCAACCGCGAACTCGGTCATCGAACGGACTTCGGGTTCATGAAAAGCCAGAACGATGTCGCTCTTAGGCACGCCGGCTTTGATCAAATCAGTGGCAATGCCGTCTTCAGTCCAATCTTGCTCGATCCAAATTTTATTGTTCTGCAAACGGACGTGGAGCGTCGTTCCATACACACGATTTTGTTTTGTCCAACCGGTTTGCAGCCAGAGATATTCGTCGCGCTCGTCGTCAAAAATGACGTGCGTTTGCATGTCCGGCTCAAGCTGGCGCGAGACCAACTCGGCGTATTTGTTCATCAAGCCTTTGATCAACTGGCGGTAGTGGGTGGTTTTGTCCATTTGACGATCTCCTCTTTTTCTACATCGACAACAAGCAGAGGCAATTGGTAACGCTGCACAATGAATTGAATTGCTTTCTGTTGAAAGAAGCGCTCATACACTTTTTTGCTCACCGCCAAATAGAGTTTGCGCTCGGGCGCTAAAACTTCTAAGAAGCCTTGATAGAGGTCGTGTTGACCCAGCGCAACTTTTATATCTTGAATCGGAGAGGGACTCACAAAGCTTTTGATCTCGACGATGATCTTATTGCCATTAGATTCCGCCGCAATAACGCGCTCGACTCCGAGATCGGCGTAGAGCGTCACTTCTTCAAATTTGATCACGTAAGGATCGTGCGTGATCGTCCAGCCGTCTTTGATCAGAGCGTGCTTTACGGCATCATGGATTATGTCTTGTGTAGCCATCTCAACCCTCGCGTTTATACTCCGCCTGCACCGCCAAATCTTCCTCGCCTTCGGGCGTGCAGTTGATCATCATGAGCTGAAATTCATTCTCGGATTTCGGCGTGACCACAATGCGCCAGCCCCGATCCGGGCCAGGCGGAGCTTCATAGAATCCCTTCACGGAAATCACGCCATGCTCGTCAATCGTGCCTTGACACGACAGGACCCTGCTGCTTTGATGCCACGAATCAACCCATGCTGCGGTTGCGAGCTTTTGCTTCTCATCATACCCAACCAAAACGAAACCTTCGTGCGCGAGGTTTTCATGGCTCCACGTGTATGTGAAAGCGAGAAACTTGCCCTTCGCGACGGATGAGATCTTCATCGTTCAAGGCGAATGAAAATCCGAAGGCGTGAGCCAACTGAGGCGCAGCAGATTCGTGCCGGTCCATTCTCCGAGCAGGCGGTGGTGAAGGTCGGTCAAAGTCATGATGTGGTTTCAACATGTTCAAATTGAGATACGAATTTTGCTGCAAAAGTAACGCGCTTACTCATCATCTTTGCACAAGTCTTTGCTTGGTCGGCTTGGATATTCCCAATGCTTGGGCAATTTGCTCAAAGCCCGTTTCGCCCGCATACTGTTTGATTTCATCTTCTAAATTCTTCAGCCGAACTTTTTGCCAGGAAGATTTGGCGTCGTGATGCGCTCGTATGAACTCGTTCGGCAAAGTATAGAATTCCGGTTCGCGCCCGCCGTCACTTCCGTCGTGCTTACCGAAAAATTTACCGATGTTCAAGAATGTCACGATCAAAAAATCAAATGCTCCAAACGACGCTTCTTTAATCGGGAAACCTCTGTCGCAATCAGTCGCATATCGGCTTTTGACTTGAATTCTCACCTGAGCGCGTTCAACATGCGATGGCACATGGCGCGGATCGGGGTGAATGCAAATCAAGTCGTACCCTTCATTGTTGGGCGGAGCTTTATACGTCAAAATATTGCGGCGCATCAGATGGCCCATTACGAGATACTCCGCTCCGGCGGAAACTACCGGCAGCCTCAGCCAATCGTGCCTAGCCGTGCTCATTGTGCAGTTACCGGATGATATTTGATAACACGAAACTACTTCTCCAGCGTCTTCAAATACGCCACGATCTGCAACAGATTCGCTTCGCTGATTTGGCCTTGATACGTGGGCATGATGGATTGATAGCCCGCCACTACTTTCGCGTTGGGCTTGAGAATCGATTCGCGCAAGTATTCTTCATTTGCCAAAACGCTTTGGCCGTTTTGCAGCGCGACTTGCGAGCCGAACACGCCTTTGAGCGAAGGACCGCGGCTGCCGGGCTTTTCGCCGTGACACGTAACGCAGCCGATTTGTTGAAATTGTTTCTCACCGGCAATTGCGGGCGGGTCGTTGCTCTCGCCACCACTGAGCCATTGCTGATAGTCCGCGGGATCCATCACCACGACTTTGCCGATCATTTGCGAATGCTTCGTGCCGCAGTATTCCGCGCAGAAGAGATGATACTCGCCGGGCTTGATCGCTTCGAACCACATCCTTGAGTAGCGTCCGGGCACCACGTCTTTCTTCACGCGAAACGCAGGAACATAAAAGCTGTGAATCACGTCCTCGGTTGCCATCGTGAGCTTGATCGGTTCGCCCGTGGGCACGTGCAATTCGTTAATCTCGCGCTTGCCATTGGGATGCTGAATGTGCCACATCCATTGTTTGCCCACGACATGAATTTCATAAGCATCGCGCGGCGGGCTGTAGGTGTTGAAATAAAGCCTCGCGCCCCAGGTGAAGATGACAAGACAGAGGCACAATGGAATAATCGACCAAACCAATTCCAGCTTCAGCAAGCCGGGAATTGGGCGCGGCACTTCATCTTCCGAGCGGCGGCGATAGCGCACCGCGAAGACGTAAATGAGAAAGAAGATCGACAGCGCGAAAAATATGCTCAGGCCGGTCAGCACATAGTAAAGCAGATCAACCTGTCCGGCGAGGCTCGATGCTTGTTCGGGGAAAATGCGAAACTCTTTGTTCATAAAGTCGGGTCGTTAGTCAATCCAATTCACTATGAAAGCAAAACTATTTCCGGCAAACGATTTTAAACAGAAACAAAAAATTTTCAGCAAGCGGATTTCACGAATATAACGGATGAGGCTCGCTGCTTTATCCGTCAGATTCGAACCATCCGCTTGCAATATGCTTTGCCCTCGCTTCAGCTTGTCGGCTTGTCCGGCGCGGGCAATTTTGCAAAGTAATCCCCGTAGATGCGCCGGCTGTAATCCTCCAACAATTTTTTCACGCGCTCCAAGTTCGGCGCAGCGAGCACGAAACCGACGTGGCTCTTCTTTTTCAAACGCCAAAAAATTTCGGCATCATTGTACGCCGAAGTGTCGGGCTGCTCCTGCGAGGCGAGCGAGATGATCACGCCCGCATAATCGCAACGGTGCGAAGGCAAACGATACTGGTCATCATCGCCCGCGATTTCAACCTTTGCCCATTCCGCCCAGAGATTGAGGCCGGTCGAAGCTTCTACGACCTCGACAATGTTCGCGCCGCCGACGCGCGCCGCAGTTTCGAGAAAATAAAACTTGCCGTCTTCTTTGCCGCGAATGAACTCGGTATGACTCACGCCGCGCAAGAGGCCGAGCGCCTCGACGAGTTTTTGATTGAGCGCTTTCAACTCTTTCTCTTCCGCGCAGCCGCGCGGCAAGGTGTGGCTCGTGAACAATCCGCCTTCGTGCATGACGCTCATCGGCGGCTGGCCGTATTTGTGCGTCTCCGCGAAGACGATTTCACTATCCCATACAATCGAATCGACGTGATAAACTTCGCCGGGCACGAAGCGTTCGAGCAGATAAAAAGATTGGCGATCTCCCAACGTCTCCAACGCCTGCCAAAGCTCGCTCTCGTTGTGGACTTTCTTCAAACCAATCGACGAAGCTTCGGAACGCGGCTTGAGCACCCACGGGCCGGGCACGGTCGCCATAAAATGGCGCAATGCCTCGTAATTCAAAACATGAATAAACTCGGGCACGAGAATGCCGCGATCCCGCGCGCGCACGCGCATCGCGAGCTTGTCGCGGAAATAGCGCGTGGTGGTTTCGCCCATGCCGGGCACGCGCAAATGCTCGCGCAGCGTCGCGGCCATTTCCAAATCATAGTCATCAAGCGGCACGATGCGATCAATTATATGCGTGCGCGCCATGTAGCTCACGCCGAGCACCACGTCGTTGCGATTGTAAAGATCGGGAATGTAAAACATCTCGTCGATGCTCTCGCGCGGCCAGTCCGCATGCTCCAAATCTTTCGTGGTGAGCAGATAAACCGTGCAGCCCTGGCGTTTGCACTCGCGCAGAAACTCCTGACCCTTCTCGTAGCTGGCGAGACAGAGGATCGTTTTGTTCGGCATGCGAAGCTCCCTTTTGAGTGCAGCCAAAAGCATTTCAAGTTTTCAATGAAGCCTCACCACCAAGGCACAAAGATCACAAAGGAGAAGCCTTTCTTTGTGGCCTTTGTGCTTTTGTGGTGAAAGAAAAAACTCACCGTCGTTCCCGCCGCAACATCACGATCATAAACGTGCCCAGCATGAGCACGGTCGCGACGCCGGCAACGCGCAGCACGTTGATCACTGCCAAACTGTATTTGCCGGTCGAAGGGTCATAATGAAAGCAATACATCAACACTTGATCGACCACGTTGCCGATGCGATTCTCCGCGGCTTCGATCAAGGCGAAGCGCAAATCGCGCGTGGGATATTCAATGCCGAAAAAGTAGCGCGCGAGTTTGCCCTGCGGCGTGGCGACCACGATGCCGCTGGCGTGCGCGTATTGTTTCGTGAACGGATCGAAGCGAAAACGAAACCCGATGGCCTCGGTCAATTGCTGAATTGCAACACTATCGCCCGTGAGAAAGTGCCAACCATTCTCCGCGCCGTTGCGATTGTATTTTTCCAAATAGACCTTCTTCTTCGCCGCGGCCAACGCCGGCGTTTCGCGATGATCAAAGCTCACCGTGACGACTTCGAACTGTTCTCCGACACTAAACGCAAGCGGCCGCAAAGTTTCGGTCAAGCCATTGAGCACCTGCGTGCAGAGCATGGGGCATTCATAATAAACCAACGCGATCACCACCGGCTTCTCGCCGAAATATTTTTGCAGCGCAACCGCTTGCCCTTCTTCGTCGCGAAAACTCAAATCCAGCGGCAAGGGCTCGTTTAATTTTTGATCAATGCCGACGCTGCGCAGAATATCGGGCTGCACGCTCGCGCCGAGTTGGGCGTGCGCCGGCGTCGCGATGATGAAGATCGAGGATAGAAGATGGAGGATAGAAGATGGAGGAATGAACTTCATTGGCGTTCTCCTCTATCTTCCATCTTCGATCCTCCATTCTCTATCTTCGATTTTCGCTCTTCACCCCGCACCGGCAATCCTCGTTGCGCCATCAACTCCAACGCGCGATCCACGGGCAAACGCACCACGCCCGCTTCGCGCGAAACCCAGCCGTAGCTTTGCAGCAATGAGTCTTCTTGCGCCTGGTATTTCAGCCAATCTTCATTGGGTTGAACTTGCAAACGCGGCTCGGGCGGCAGCGGCTCGCGTTGCGCGGCAAGCGGCGAAAGCGCAGGCTCCGCGGCTTTTTTCTCCGCGCGAAAGGAATTCAACATCACCACCATCAAGACCAGCGCAATCGCGCAGATGACGGCGAGTCCGACTGCAAACTTTGCCACGCCGCCGACATTCGCGTCGCTCGTTTCATAACCGCGACCATTCTGTTGCGCCGCGTCTATTTTCGTTTCGTGCATGAGAGAATTTATCTCCGAATCAATTTCTAGATCATGTCATCCTGGAAGGATCTTCCCAGGTGCTTGGAGCTCTTCCGAGCGCGAGGGAAGTTTCTTACAGAATGACATTGCAAAATTACTCAATGCCCGTGCGCTTCAAACGCTTCCTGCAAACGCGGATCGTGCAGCGGCAGGAGCGCGCGGCCCTGCAGGAGCCAAATGAACGCCGCGAGCCAAATGCCGCCGATGGCAATCGGCGCCGCGAGGTCCATCCAATGCAAATGAAACTCGCCGTGATGAAAGCTCGGCGCGATGACCCAATACAAATCCACCAAACGCGCAACGAGCATGGCAATCGCGACCTTCGTCAAGTACGCCGCGTTGCGCTTCACGCGGCGCAAAAGCAGGAGCACGAACGGCAACGCGAAATGAAACACGAGCACGAGGGTGGCAAACACGCCGAAGCTGCCGCGCAGGCGTTGAATGTACCACGGAATTTCTTCCGGCAAATTGCCCGACCAAATGATCAAGAATTGCGAGAACGAGACATAAGCCCAGAGCATCACGAACGCGAACATGAGCGTGCCGAGATCGTGAAATTGCCTGCGCGAGATCACTTCGGAAATGGGCTGGTGCTTCGCGAGCAGATTGAGCATGATAATCACGAACGCGAGCGTGGTGAGGCCTTGACTCACCACGAAGAGCACGCCGAAGATTGTGGAAAACCAATGCGGGTCGAGCGACATCGCCCAATCGACCGAAGCGAACGTGGCGGTGAGCACGAACATGACGAGGCCGGGGCCGCTGATCGCCTCCAGCTTGCTCGTGAGTTTTTGATCCGCGGTTTGATCTTGTTGCCGCGACCACTTGCTCAACAGATACGTGAAGAGAATCCACAGCGCGAAGTAAATCGCGGTGCGCGCCCAAAAGAAGTTCACGTTGAGATATGCGCTCTTGTGCTGCAGAATTTTGTCCGCGCTCACGGCCTCGGGTCTGGCCCAAAGATAAAGCTCCTGCATGCCGAAATAGATCGGCACAAAGAGCAGGAGCAGCAACGGCAACGTGCGCGCCGCGGATTCGAGCACGCGCTGAATCACAAAGCCCCAGCCGCCGGAAACGAGGTGATGCAACATGAGAAAAGCGAGCGCGCCGGCCGCGATGCCGAACCAAAAGAGAAAGCCGAAGAGATAGGAGCGAAAGAATTGCTCGGCCGATTGCATCGCGCCGAAGACGCACGCGGCGATGCCGATCACTCCGGCGATGATCGCCCAAAGCTGAATGCGTTTTAATTGTGGTTGCAAGTCGTCAAGCGGGGTCGTCATATATTGCCTTGATCGAAAGTGAAGTCCTTGCTTCAAAAGTAAAGGCTTTCGGTATGCGGATTTCACCGTAAGCGGATACTGCTTTTGCTTTATCCGTTTACAGTACAATCCGCTTACCGAAAAGCTTTTGGTATGTCTATCTCATCTGCGCTATTTGTTTTCGGAAAGCTTGCTGCGTTGGTCCTGCGGCACGTCGGAGAGCGCGGCGTTTTGGCTCAATTGCAGCACGCGAATGTACGCGGCGATGGCCCAGCGATCTTTCGGCGTGATGCGGTCGGAGTAGCCGTACATCGTGCCGAAACCGTTGGTCATCACGTCGAAATAATGTCCCACCGGCATTTCGCGCAACCGGTCGATATGAAACGAAGGCGGCTTGCGAAAACCGCGCTGCACGATCATGCCGTTGCCCGAGCCGATGCGGTCGTGGCACGGCGAGCAGAAAATGTTGTAGCGCTCGCGGCCGCGTTCGAGCACTTCCTTCGTTGCAGCGAAGGGAAGCGTCGTCGCGAGCTCGCCATTGACTTTGCCGGCGTAGAGATGCTCGTCGATGCGCAACTGCCCGCGCGCGACCGTGCCTTCGACCAGCGGGCGCGACGCGCGTTGATCGGAGAAGAAGGTGTTCTTCTCTAAAGGCTCTAGTTTCGGTTGATCGTGCATGTCTTGTCGGCAAGCGCAGAGCAATATCGTTGACAGAAGGAACGCTTTGGTTTTAATAGAAATTTTCATACTCGTTTTCATCGTATGTTTACTTGACGTGCTGAAGAAACTCCTCGATCTCTACTTCGGCATCACGCAAGGCCCCTTTAATGTATATCGATCAACTTCGTCATGAAACGGGAAGACGATCATACGCCCATCGGGATGGATCATTTTGACGTGGCTGCCTTTGCGATGAACTTCCACAAAGCCGAGCCTTCCCAGTGCGCCGAGCACTTGGCGGCCAGACAGAAGGGGCAATTTCATAAGGCCAATTCAACGACTTCATGGTTTTCGTCTTCGAACAACGCCGCCGGCTCCGGCTCTAAATACAACTCAATCGCTTCGCGAATATTATCGAGAGCTTCGCTTTTCGTCTTGCCTTGGGACCAACAGCTCTTTAAAGCGGGACAATGCGCGACGAAATAACCGTCTTCGCCGCGTTCTAAAATGACTTTGATGTTCATATGAACTCCTGCAAAATTTCAGCAATCGCTTTATACTTTCACGTCTCTTCAATGTCATCCTGTAAGGACCTTCCCTCGTACTGGGAATAAACCTCAAAACAAATTTTCTTCCAAGCACTAGGGAAGTTTCTTCCCATTAGACTTGGGTTTGTTGAGAGGTAAAACTCGTCGTCGTCACTTTC
>JBBILN010000073.1:0-36134 GCA_037444905.1 bacterium
CGCCGCCCGCACTCGTCGCAATCGGCGGATTCTCTTGGCTGCCATCGAGCACCGCAAAGAAGACCGTGCCCGCCGCAGAGATTTCGATTTCGCCGTTGCCGGCGCTCGCGCCGACCAAATCATCCGTAAAGTTGGAGACTTTAAGCGAGTCCTTTCCGGAGGCCGTGGGTTTGACGTTAAACTTGAGAGTCAATAACACGCCCGAACCGGTGATAGGCGCGACATTAAAACCGCCGAGCGTAATTTCGTTCGGGCCGGTCAAATTGCCGTTGATCGCCAGCCAGCCATTGGTAAGCGTGCCCGCGGTCGCCACGGTATCGTATTCGAGCAAACCGCCTGGGAAAGTGACTTTCAAACCAAAAGCATCGATCGCCTGTGCGGCGCTGTTGGCTAGCGTAAGCGGAATCGTTATCGCGTCGCCCGGTTGGGCTGTGGTCTTGGCGGGAACACTCACGCTGAACTGCGCGTATGTTGCCGTGCTGCCCCATGCGACGAACGCCGCGATCAGCGCGGTCAATATTCCTCGCTTCGTCACTGCTTCCTTTCTCATACACACCTGCCCTTCTTGAGAGGTTGAGTGAAAAAAAAAAGACCTTCCTCGTTGTTGTCAACGGGGAAGGTCTCAGGAGTTGATTACCGATCCTTGTTAGCCTTGAAATCCATATCGTAACCGCAACTACCCGTTTGCGATTTGCTTCCGGTCTTCTACGGTTTCAGAACGCTCTGCCCAATGGTAAGGAGTAATCGAGGCTGTCGCGCTGTGGGAGCAAAGCCATCAAACAAACGGCCGCTAAAATGACGAGCCTGGCTTAAAATTGCAAGCACTATTTTGCATTTTTATTAGATGCGTTTTCCACCGGCAGCAAATACTTTTTTTCGACCTCCGCAAGATACGCGAGCGCTTCCACGTCTTCGCGGTCCGCGCTGGGCGCAGTCTTGAACCATGCGTCCAAAATTTCTTTGGCGACTTGTTCCGAAACGGCGCGCAAGCTCATGGCGAGCACGTTTGCATCGTTCCATGTGCGCGCGCCGGCCGCGGTTTCAGCGTCCTGGCACAAAGCTGCGCGTACGCCACGCACTTTGTTGGCCGCGAGACTGATGCCGGTTCCAGTCCAACAGAACAACACGGCTTGGTCGCACGCCCCCGTCGCAACGCGCTCGGCGACTTCGACTGCGACGCGAGGCCATGGCGCCGGCTCTTTCACCAACGCGCCGTGAATTTCCACTTCGCAACCTCGCTTTTTAAGCTCGTCAATCACGACTTCCGTGAGGTGCGTTTTCATATCACTGCCAACCGCAATCTTCATCTTGCACTCCGTTTGCACCGATGATGCATGTTCTGTGAAAAGAAAAACCTGCCAGATTTATCAAACCTGGCAGGTTTGCGATCATCCTTATCGCACTACGTTCAGCATCTTGCTGAACATTCGCTTGTCGATCTTGATGCGATACCAATACCTGCCCGGCGGTACGGGATTGCCTGCATCATCTTTGCCGTCCCATGTGATTGCATGTGGGCCCGGTGCTTGTTCGCCGTTGAACAAATGCCGCACGGGCTGGCCCATGAGGTCATAGATCGCCAAATCCATCGCGCCGGTTTGGGTTTCGGGCAAATCAAAACGAATCAGCGTCACTCCACCGCCAGACTGCGCGTGAAAGGGGTTGGGCGAATTTTGATAAAGCTTAAATGCGACCGGAGCCACATTTCCGTCGCTAGTTTCGGAGTGGCCGGAATCATGATTTGATGGTAACTCCGGCAAAGGCGAGCTTGCATTACTCAAGAGAGGAGAGGAAGCTGCTGCGGGCAGCGCGGACACGGTCGCATTCTTCGGCGCGATCGTGATTTGAGGTATCGTTCTTTCGCCGCAGATTGCGCCTTCGTCGCCACCGAACAAGTAGCCGGAAATTGCTAGCGTGCGGTCTTGGGCGCTTTCATTCTCGCACGGCCGATTTTCATACTGGAAGCCTAAAACGCACAAAGCCCAACCCAACGTCGTGATCGCGTATAAACACTGCGTACCCATGAATTCACCTCAATCGCTTATGAACGGAGCAGAGCTCCAACCCGGAAGCCTGCTGCATTGCACAATGAACTAAATAATGTTCGTCCGAAAACGCAATATCGGCGTGTGGCCGAACAGAGGGAGAATCAGAACTCGGCAGCGCCGAGCAAAAATCTCAAATAAAAAAGCCTGCTGTCTTGCAAGCATGGCAGCACTGCGAACGCAACCGACGGAACTTTATTCTTTAGAAAAGCAGCGGAGGGATTAGGTTTGAACTGCGCGCGGCAAGGACGGAGACAATTTGTGAATGTCTCTGGGAACCCCGATTGAAATATAAAAAAAAAGCCCGGCAACCATGGCGTCGCGACCTAAACCGTTTCGAGTTTTGTGTGTTATGTGAAGAGGCGTGTGTCTCTTCGCGAGAGGACTGCGCTGCGGGGCGAATAAGTTACTTTGTGAAGCGTACAGCCAGAGAAGAGTGCAATTGAGGTGGAAAAATCACTCTGCCCATGAGGCTTTCTTGTCCCGCGTGGCAAAAAATGAAGGCCACAAGATAGAAAGTTGTATCAGAATGTCAAGGCAAATTTTTCCTCGCATGTAGTCCTGCCTCCCTTGTGGGGCATTGTTGCAAACCGCGAATTTATTGGCCGCGACAGCACCCCACAAGGAAGTGGGACTACGAAAATTAAAGTAACGGTCCACTAGTGATCATACAACAGCCATGTCACTCCAAGAAAGACGAAGGCATGGCCTCCCTGGTTTTCTCAGTTTTGCTTCACGCCTTTTTCGAAATTCCGAAAATTAGAATGGCGGCACTCGCAATCAAGCGCGGCCCATGCGCAAGCACATGGGTAACGGGTTGCAACTGTTGAAACTTCGAGCAACGGCAAAATTGAAGTCTCGCGGTATGTTTTCTGCCTGTTAGTTTTCATCAGCCAGTGCAGGTTTCGCAAAGTGGCTTGAGCAGGATCGCCGACAGTGGTTTGCGCTATTGTGCTTTCAGATATGAAGACTTGCTATGAAGAAAACTCTTAGTTACGTTATAGCAACTCTCCCACTCGGATTTGCGGATGATATGCCACGGCTGCAAGCAGCGTATTCGCCGCACTTGCGAAAAACGGCGCGCGGATTTCTACAAAATGGCGCAGACTAAAACAGGCGTGAAGGAGCACAATGAAAACTCGCGAAATTCTTCTTATGGCAACACTGGCTTGCCATGTCGGTGTCACTTACCTACTGGCGCAACCTCTCGACACACAGCTTGAACGCAAGAACGCCGCGCCTTCGGCAAATTTCACCTCTTCCAATTTACCCATCATCGTGATCGACACGCACGGCCAGCAGATTCTTGATGAGCCGAAAATCACGGCGGACATGGGCGTCATCTATAACGGCCCGGGCGTGAGAAATTATCTCACCGATCCCTTCAATCATTATGACAACAAGATCGGCATCGAGATTCGCGGCGCCAGCTCGCAAATGTTTCCGAAGAAACAGTTCGGCCTTGAAACCCGCGACGCACAAGGTGAAGACCTCGACGTGTCATTGCTGGGTTTGCCTGAAGAGAGCGATTGGATTCTATCTGCTTCGTATTCCGACAAGACGCTCATGCGCAACGTACTGGCCTACAAACTCGCGAATGATTTGGGCCATTACGCGAGCCGCACGCGCTATTGTGAAGTCGTCTTGAATGGCGACTATCACGGCGTGTACATCCTCATGGAGAAAATCAAACGCGACAAGAATCGCGTGAATATCACCAAAATGAACACTACCGATGTCGCCGGCGAGGCCGTAACGGGAGGCTACATTTTCAAGATCGACAAACTCGCGGGTTCCAGCACCCAAGGCTGGTACTCTGCGCACAAGCCGTATGCCGGCGCGTGGCAGCAAATCTATTATCAATACGACTATCCGGATCAAGATGAAATCGTGCCCGCACAGAAGACGTATTTGCAAAACTACGTGCGCGCGTTTGAAGATCTGATGGCGCGGCCGGATTATGCCGATCCGCAAAACGGTTATGCACAAGTGCTCGACGTCGCTTCGTTCGTTGATTACTTCATTATCGAAGAGGTCGCGCGCAACGTGGACGGCTATCGCTTGAGCGCGTTCATGCACAAAGACCGCGACAGCAAAAATCCAAAATTGAAAATGGGCCCGCTGTGGGATTTTGATCTCGCTTTTGGCAACGCGGACTATTACGAGGGGGCCAAGATTGCCGGCTGGCAAGTTGATTTTCAAGTGCAGAGTGATGCGTTTCCACTGCCGTTTTGGTGGCAGAAGCTGATGCAAGATTCCAATTTTGTCAACGCGCTCAAAGCGCGGTGGGAAGAATTGCGCAAAGAGGTCATCACCGTCCCGCGGCTTTATGCCTACATTGATTCGGTGGCAAATTATATCGACGAAGCGCAAGCGAGAAATTTTCAGCGCTGGCCCATACTCGGCACGTACGTTTGGCCGAACGCTTACATTGGGCAAACCTATTCCGACGAGTTGAGCTATTTCAAAAATTGGCTGCAAATGCGCATCGCGTGGATGGATGCCAGAATGCCCGAACGCGGCGGTACAGGCGCGGCAAAGCATGCGCAAGCTTTTCCTCACGCTTTTACACTAGCACAGAATTTTCCCAATCCTATCTATGCAAAGGACGGCGGATCCTTTGACAATCCGAGCACAACGATTGCGTTCCATCTGGAGCGTTCTGCATTTGTCTCGCTCAAAATCTTTAATCTCTCCGGCCATGAGATTGCGGCCCTGGTCGAAGGTGAATTGCCGGCGGGCGATCATGAGAGAAGCTTTTCGTTCAACACGCTCGCGAGCGGCGTCTATTTCTATCGTCTGCAAGTCGGAGGTGGAGTCGCGAGCAAAAAGCTGTTGATCCTCGGTCGATGAGATATTCGATGCGGTGATGCCATCATGCCTCAACCTTCCTATCAAAGTGAAAGAGGACACTATGAAAAACCCATTGTTCGTGTTTCTTACATTCGCTCTCGTGGCGAGTTTTGCTTTCGCGGGAAGCACAGATAAGTCGTCAAATGTTGAGTCGCGCGTGCGGGACTTGCTTGCGAAGATGACGCTCGAAGAAAAAGTCGGGCAGATGAATCAAGTGACCATTGATGTGGTTTCCAAAGGCGAAGGAGGCAGAGCCGAGCCGCACGCTCTTGATCCACAGAAGTTGGAGAATGCTGTGCTCAAATATCACGTTGGATCGATTCTGAACGTCGCGAACTCGGCTTACACGCTCGAACACTGGCATGAAATCATCACCCAGATTCAGGAGGTTGCCACGAAGAAGAGCCGGCTCGGCATTCCGGTGTTGTATGGCATTGATGCGGTGCACGGCGCAAATTACACGCTCGGCGCGACTCTCTTCCCGCAGCACATTGCCATGGCCGCCACGTGGAATCCCGAGTTGGTGAAGAAAGAAGCCGAGATTACCGCGTACGAAGTGCGCGCTTCCGGCATCCCGTGGAATTTCAGCCCCGTGCTCGATATCGGCCGCAATCCGCTGTGGCCGCGCTTGTTCGAGACTTTTGGCGAAGATGTCTATCTCGTTTCCGAATTGGGACGCGCTTACGTCATCGGCTCGCAAGGTACAAATCTAAACGCGCCCGATAAAGTTGCGGTCTCGCTCAAACACTACGTGGGCTACAGCTTTCCCATGAGCGGCAAAGACCGCACGCAAGCATGGATTCCCGAACGCATGCTGCGCGAATATTTTTTGCCGATGTTCCAAACCGCTATCGCAGCCGGCGCCGCTACCGTGATGGTGAATTCCGCTGAGGTGAATGGCATTCCAGTGCATTCAGACCATTTTTTGCTGAATGATATTCTGCGCGACGAAATGCAGTTCAAAGGCTTTGTGGTTTCGGATTGGGAAGACGTTAAACGCTTGCACACGCGCGATCGCATTGCAGATTCGCCGAAAGAAGCGGTGCGCATGGCGGTCATGGCCGGCATTGATATGAGCATGGTGCCGTTGGATTTCAGCTTCTACGAGCTGTTGTTGGAGTTGGTGAAGGAAGGCGCGGTGCCGCAGTCGCGTATTGATGAGGCAGTCGGGCGCATCTTGAAACTGAAATTCGAATTGGGGTTGTTTGAGAATCCCTATCCCAATCGCAGTCTCAAAGCAAAATTCGCGAGCGCAGAATTCACGGAGGCCAATCTCGCTGCGGCGCGCGAGGCGATCACTTTGTTGAAGAACGATGGCGTGCTCCCGCTTTCACAAAACGCCAAAGTGGTTGTGACCGGTCCGACGGCCGCTTCGTTGTCGGTTCTGAATAGCGGTTGGACGATTACATGGCAAGGCGATAACGAAGCTTTATATCCAAAAAACAAACTGAACATTGTACAGGCATTGCAAGCCAAGCTTGGTGCGGAACAAGTGGTGCATGTTCCGGCGTTGGCAACCGGCCATGCGCTCGAAATGCCGGCGCTGGCGAATGCGATAAGTCATGCCGACGTGGCGATCGTGTGCCTCGGCGAAAAAGCCTATTGCGAAACGCCCGGCAACATTGACGATCTCGCGTTGGAAGAAACGCAGTTGGCCCTTGCCAAAGAAATCATCAAAACGGGAAAGCCAGTGGTGCTTGTGTTCCTTGGCGGCCGGCCGCGATTGATTACCGAGGTTGTCGAGGGCGCCAATGCCCTGGTGATGGGATACTTGCCCGGCATGGAAGGCGGACGCGCGCTTGCCGAGGTGCTCGTGGGTGAAGTGAATCCGAGCGGCAAGCTGCCGTTTACATATCCGCGCTATGCGAATGCTTTGATGAATTATGATCACAAGCCGCTCGAGGTTGCGGAAGGCAACAAATACGCGCCACTGTTTCCGTTTGGTTTTGGCTTGAGCTACACCACATTTGCCTATCGCGATTTGAAGCTTAGTCACCAGAGTCTGCCGCAGAATGCGCAATTGCAAGTCAGCGTCATGGTGAAGAACACGGGCAACCGCGCCGGCAAGGAAGTGGTGCAGTTGTACGTCACCGATCTGTACGGCTCGGTCTCGCGTCCCGTTAAACAACTCAAACGTTTTGCGAAAATCTCTCTGGCGCCGGCAGAAGAGCAAGAGGTCAAATTTGTGCTCGCTGCCGAGGACTTGTCGTTCATTGGGCGCGAGAACAAAAGAATCGTCGAGCCCGGCCAGTTCAAAATTACGATTGGAGAGCTCACGCAAACGTTCACGCTGAAGTGAAAGGGGAGAAGCAGCTTTACGTTAATGAACGGTATTGTCATTCGCCCTCAAAAAAAAGACCTTCCAGGTTTTACCAGCCTGGAAGGTCTGCCTCCTCCAATCAGTCCTCTTTATCTCACAATCGTAAGCTGTTTGCTCTCCGACATCTTTCCGGCTTTGAGGCGATACAAATAAGTTCCAGACGGAACCAATTGGCCGTCCTCGTTTTTGCCATCCCAACGCACTTCGTATGCGCCAGGGTGACGCTCACCGGAAACGAGATACCGCACAAGTTGTCCCGCGAGATTATAGATGGCCAACTCCACGGATTGCTTTGTGGCACCGGGCAGATCGAAACGAATGATCATTTCACTGCCATGGCCGCCGCGCTTGAAGGGATTGGGATAGCTTTGGTACAGCTTAAAGCTTATCGGTGTGCCCGCGTTTGCCGCCACGCCCGTGCTCACGTCGTGCACTTGCGCATTCGTGAAATCATCCACGAAGTCCGTCAATGTGAAATTTGCGCGCGTCGTGTTTTGGCCTTTGTTTGCAAAGACCACTTCGAACAGTACACCGGCGCTGGTTGCGGCAATAGGCTTGTCATTGAAACCGCCGAGACGCACGATCCCCGGTTCAACTTGCTGGCCTTCAAGTTGAATCCAATCCGCGGTCAACGCGCCGCGCGTGACTCCGAGCAGCTCAAGCTGATCGCTGGGATAGTGCAATTGCAATCCCAGCGCTTGCAAGTTCTGCGGATTGGCAGTGCGCAGCGCGACTTTCACAAGCTCTTGCTGAGCAGAAGGAGAGACCAGCGTGCGCGCTTCGAGCGCCAATTGATAATTCAAACGCGCTGCCGGCGCCGCGGTGTTGGCGCGGGCAAAACAATCTAACGGCGGCAGGTTTTGCAGATAACGCGTGAAGATGGCGAGCGCATCGCCGGGTGTGGTGGTGTTGTCGCAATTGACATCGGACGCCGTCACTTCACAATCGAAACCGGAAACGTCACAACTCGCGGGTACGCTGCCGTTGTTCAAATAAATTTGAAACGCGCAGAGCGCGTCACCGGGCGTCAAGCTCAGGTCGCCGTTGACGTCGCCGTTGTGCTCGCAGGTGACGCATTCGAAACGATTGCAGCACGTGGCGAATCCGACAAGATCGTCCGTGGGCGTGCTCAGCAAAATCTCACTGGTGGTGATCGCGTTGCATTTCACCGTGAAGCAGAGGCGCATGAGCACGCCCGCACTGTTCGCCGGAATCGCCGTGACGCCGAATCCGCCGCACGTGAAGTTGCCGGAGCCCGCGGGATTTTCCTGCGCATTGACCGAAAGAAAATTGGTGGTGAGATCGCCCTTCTCAACGCTCACAAAAGTGAGCTGCTTGGGATCGATTTGCAGCTTGAAACCAAAGGCATCGATGGGCTGGCCGTTTTCTTTAAGGCGAATGTCGATACAAACCGTTTGGCCGTCTTTGCCTTTGATCGTTTCTCCGACGACGCTCACGCCTTGAGCTGCCGGGAAAACGGCCGGGCCACTGCACGCTGCCGGGTCGCACGTTCCGCCGCTGCCCACGATAGTGAAATCGCCGGGATTGTTGCCGAACACGCTCGCATTCGCAACGGATTCCACGCGCACACGGCATGTTGCCGAAGGATTGTTCGGCACGGTCACATTTTCGGCGCCGTCGTTGGCGGTGTTCGAAGCCAGCGATATCGGGAAAGTGGCGCCGCCATCCGTCGAGAGTTTGAGATTGACATTGCCCGTGACGTTACTTGAAGTCCATGCGACATTCTGTGTGGCGCCAACATTCCAAGTTGCACCCGCCGCAGGCACGGTGACGATGATGCTCGGTCCGGAAATTTGCGCGGAAGCTTCATTCGAAGGACCGCTTTCGCCTTGCGCATAAACTGCGGTGGTCACATAAAAGTAAGTTGTGCCGGTGGTCACATTGCCGTCACTGAAAGTCGTGAGGGCAGCGTTTACGGTACCGATGCGGTTTTGCGCGGCGATGGGCACAGGCGATGAAATCGCGCGATAAATATTGTATGACTGCAGTGAGCTTCCTCCGCCCGTAAATTGGCCGGTCAATGTCAAAGTGTAAGGCGTCGTGCTTGGGCCGCTGGGGTCAAGATCGAAGATAGTGACGCCGACGATATAGGTTCCGGCTGCTAGCGTGGGTTGGCTGATCACTTCCGGCGTTGTGCCGGCGTTTGCCGAGCCATCAATGATCGTAGTTGCGGCTTGATCGAGCAGCCAAATATCGCAGTCAGAATTGAAGCCTGCCAAATCAATTTGCAGGCCGATCGAGGTCGTGGTTACGAGAAACAAGTCTTCCAAATCGTCCGTGCTGCCGTCTTGAAACACAATGCTGATCGCGCCGAGATCGCTCACTTCCGAATTGCCGCTAACCACGAGCGGAGAGGCGCCGGTCAACGCCTGTGCCTGCGCCAGCGAATTGTTCGGCTCTTGTTCCGGAATGTTTGTGGAAACTTTTGAAGAATTATGATTGGCCGTTTTTGCGCGTCCGTTCGCGCCTTTCGCAATTGGCGCGCGCAGACGCACTTGTTCGACTCCATTCGCCGCGGCTGCAAGCGTGGCGGGAGCCTGCCAATTCAAGTCGATGGCACTGCCCGCGGCTGCCGCGGTGAGGTTGCGCGGCGGATTGAGACTCGATCCGGATTGAATGGTGAAGTTGCCGGGATTGTTGCCGAACACATTCACGTCGGCAACGGATTCCACGCGCACCCGGCAAGTGGCCGAAGGGTTGTTGGGAACGGTCACATTCTCACTGCCATCGTCCGCGGTGTTCGAAGCAAGGGTAATTGGGAATGAGGCGCCGCCGTCCGTCGAGAGCTTGATATTGACGTTGCCGGTCACGTTCGTGGAAGACCACGCGACTTGCTGCGTTGCGCCGATGTTCCAAACCGCGCCCGCCGCAGGCGTGCTCACGGTGATGGCCGGTGGGTTTAGATTTGGAATCGCAGTCACTAGCACCGTCACGCTCGGCTCGTCGGGATCATTGGAGCGAATTGCGAGTGTGGCGTTTTGTTGCGTATTGCCGACGGCGTTCCAATCTACGGCGACGCTCACCAGGCGCGAGCCGGCCGCGGAAACGATAAAGCTGGTGGGCGAGGCCGTCAGCCAAGTTCTGTTGGATGTAATGCTGCTCACGTTCAAATCACTGCTGCCGTCATTAAACACGGTGAAAGAGCCTCCGGCCGCGCCGCCGCGCGCTGCGAGCAAAGCTTGGTATGCATTCAAACGGCCGTAGCCCGTATCTTCGTCATAACCCGCGGTTCCCAGATCCACCGCCGTGCTTTGCATAATGGCCCACACCTCAGTGTTGGTAAGGCTGGGATTTTCGGAACGAATGAGCGCCGCGACACCGGCAGCATGTGGGCACGCCGAGGAGGTCCCGTTGAAAGTGGCAATATAATCGCCGGAATCATAGCCCGCAGGTCCGGTAATGTCTGTTGTGTAAATGCGCGTACCCGGTGCGAGGAAATCCAACCCGCTGCTATAATTGCTGCCCCACCATTTTTCATTGTCACAAGTAACGCCGAGCGGATCGGGGATGACGCCGGGATTCACTTCGAAGATGTTCGAGCTGCTGCGCTTGCGCTCATTGCATGGGCTGAGTGCGCCGACGGAAACGCAGTTCGTATAGCCCGCGGGATAGCTCGCCTGCGAGGAATTGCTGTTCCCAGCCGCGGCGATGACCAACACGTCAAGATTATGCGCATAGTTCACCGCGTCTTCAAGCGTTTGTGAAAAACCGGGGCCGCCCAAACTCATGCTGAGGACTTGCGCGCCTTGATCCGCCGCCCATTCCACGCCGCTGGCGATGTTGGCGTAGGTGCCGCTGCCCGAGGCGTCCAACACGCGGCCCATCACAATTTTCACGTTCCACGCAACGCCCGCGACTCCGATGCCATTGTTGCCCGCTGCCGCAATAATACCGGAGCATGAAGTGCCGTGCGCATTATTCCCCGGCGGCATCACGTCATTATCATTGTCCACAAAATCATATCCGGCCAGCACTCTCCCCGAAAATTCTGGATGGGTGATATCGAGGCCATCATCCAACACAGCGACGATTACACTGCTGCTGCCGGTTTGCAGATCCCACGCCGCTTCCGCGCTAATATCCGCGCCCGGCGTTCCCACGGTTGCGCCGCCGCCATATGGTTCCGCTTGCCCAGTATTGTTCATGCCCCAGAGTTTGGGATAAAGCGGATCATTCGGCGCAAGCTGCACGGCATTTGCTCGATCTTGCCCACGCTGCGAAGCCGCGCGCTCGGAAGTCTGCGCCGCGGACGGATTGCCAAAAGCGTGCGCGAGATAATCTGGTTCGGCATAAACTACCTCCGTATCGGCAGCATATGCTTGTAAGGCCTCCGCCAAATTTGCGCCAGCTTGCAACTCAATGGCATAAACGTTGAGCAATCCCATTTGCTGCTTCAATGCCAAATTGCGGCCTGCGCTCGCAAACACGGGCCGCACGCTGCGTACTTGGTATTTGGCGTTGAGCGCATTCAAAGCGGCCGAGCTGGTCGTTGCTGAATTCGCCTGCACGCGCACCGTTTCGTGAAATTTGACGAGCAATCGTTGCGGCGCATGCGCGAGACTTAAATCAAATGCGCCGCGCTGCGGCGTGAAGCCGCGTGCATTGGCCGCGCCCTCGTTGATCGTCAGAGAAGTGGGATCGACACGAATATCCGGCGGCCCCGCAGGTTGATATGTTCGGGTCGCCTCGTTGTCGGTTTCATTGGCTTCGGCAATAGTGTTGTTGACGTCCAGTGTGCCCGAAATTGTGTTCGCGCCCGAAGGCCAGGTGATGGCAGAACTGCACCACACGATATTGCTGGTGTTGGCTCCGCCGCTGATGGCGCCGGCGCACTGCACGGCGCCATTCAGCCGTATTTCCACTTGAAAATTATTCGCCGCCACCGCACCGGTATTGCGCCATTCCATGTGAACGAAATACTGCTGGCCTGCAACCGGTTGCGTCACTTCCGTGCCCGAGTTTGCTCCGGGTTTGAGCAGCATACGGTCAGCCACCAACTCCGCTTGACCGCCGCCGCCATATGTTGCGCTTGCAGAATTGTTCGCTTCATCGCTTTCCGCAATGCTATTGTTGACGTCAAGCACACCTTCGATGGTGTTCGTGCCGGAAGGCCACGTGATTGCGGAGGAGCACCAGGTGATGTGGCTGCTGTTGGCATTGGCCGTCAAATTACCGGCGCAGAGAATTGTGCCATTCAATTTTATTTCAAGACGAAAACTGCCGGCATTCGTCGAGCCGGTATTGCGCCATTCTAAATGAACGTAATAAGATTGCCCGGCTACGGGATTGGTCACCTCCGTGCCGGAATTCGGGCCCGTTCTGAGCAACATGCGGTCGGCCACCAAGTCCACCGCCAAATAGCTCTCAAGCGCGGCGGCATTCGGGTTGGGTTTGGATTTATTTTCCACCGCATAATTTTGCAGTGTGCAATCATTGCAATCGACTGCTTGTGCTTTCGAATCCGAATCGTGCTTCTGCTGTGCCGCCTCGGCATTCACTTCAGCATAAGACACTCCGGAGGCTCGCTCTTGTGCCCATAATTCATGGCTCGAAAACAAAAAAATTATTAGAAGAAAAACTGACACCATGTGACGAGTAAAACGGATCGTACGATAAGGCATGAGTTCCTCCTTTTGGGGGGGTGAATGAGAAGTGTGAGAATTTGAGGGAAAGAGCTTTGATTGAGACTGCTTCCGGCGCTATTCTATAGACCGTTTTTTAAGTTTGTTCTTCTCAACTATTTTTAGCCGATACCAGATTGCAACTGCAATTTCAATTCTGCACTAGCCGCGACCGTTCAGTGCGCTCATGTTCGGAAAGAGCAAACGCGCGCCAAGTAAGCGCATTCGTTTGCAAGGTGCCTTGAAACAGCATGTTGCTCAGCCAGAAGCAGCGCGCGCACTCTCTTTCGAAAGGCGCATTTCGCAAGCGGCACATGGCTTGCAAAAGTAATTCGGCAAGAAACAATGGGAGTGTACAGACTAGGATGGTCGGTCCGACAGGAACGTTGGATGACAACTGCCGCGCACGAGCCAAGGAATGCATGTGCGGACGGTGGTTAGAAAGTAGTGGCACCCCCTCACAGCCAAAGGTCCGGGTCAATTCGGCTCGGGCCTTTTTTATTTCATGACTGCAGCAGCGCAGAATGCGGCCGCAAAGTTTCTGCTTGCATTTTCGGAGGGAATGCGACATTATTATCATGCCTACGCTCCAGCACTTCCACCGCAAGAGCATAATCATGACACGAGCTTTGTGCTGCCGCCGGCTTCTTTGCATGAGCGCCACTCTGTTGAGCACGGCCGCTTTCGCGCAGGGCCGCTTGAACATCGTGGACGCCGCCGCCACCGTTGCACCCTCCCAGTCCGAAGAAGATACCGCCACAGTCTCGGTGCAGCTTGTCACGCCCGACACGCTGCGCACGCGCTATCACGCCCGCCTCGATGCCGGTTATCACACGCCGCGCGTGCATCCCTATTTTCGCGATGAGTATCGCGTGATCAATGACGTGCGGCGCTTGGTGCTCTTCATCGATCCTTTCGCGCTCGTCGGTTTGGAATCCATGACCGAAATGCTGGGCATCGTCCGCCGTTTTCCGGAGCACAAACAAACTGAGATGATTCGTGTGGCAGTGGCGGGGAGCGTCGTGAATCAAGTTTCAGAAATGGTGAGCCGGGAGCTACGCCGCAGCAAGCTCAACTTTGTGCAGTGGCAATTGGAGAAGGTGGTTTTGAACAGAGCTTTTCGGTATTTTAACGTGCACGCTCACGACGGCGTCAATGCGCAGGGCATTACGCTCAGCGTTCCCAGGCTCAAGCTGTCCTATACCAATCAAGCCACGAAGCATTACGCGTATGAAGGGTTTCACTATTCATTCACGCCCAGGTTGGGATTTGCGTATGGCTGGTCCAAAGGCGACGCCGTGTATGGCCCGCGCTTCAATTTGCCGATGGGCAATCTCGGTGTGACGTACGACACGAAATACAACGTCGTGCTCTCTAGTTATGAATTTCGTCGCGCGATGTCGGTCATCATTCGCATGATCTATGTCAACTATCTTGAAATTCCCAATGTCGATTTCTGGCGTGGCGAGGTGATGCTGCGGTGGTGAAACGGCAAGGAGCCGAAAAGAAAAGGAGACAAAGAGCTAAGTGGCTCACAGGCCCGCGCATGTTCCGCCGGCTGAAAGTAAAATCATCTCTCCTCCGCTCTCCAATTTATCAAATCGCGCAATTGCCCCAGCGCGATATTCCCGCCGCTCATTACCAACACGGTGCGCTTGCCCGCCAAAGTTGGCTGGATTTTCAACGCGGCCGCCAGCGCCGCCGCACCCGCGGCCTCGGGCAAATTGCGCGTGTGCTCGATCAATAGCAACATGGCGTGGCGCAAAGCATCTTCACTCACCAACAAGAAATCGTCGAGCAACTCGCGCATAATGGACTGCGGCAAATCAAACGGCACGCGCGTCGCCAAACCCTCCGCAAATGTTTCCATTCTTGCCTCCACACGTTTGCCCGTTTTCCAAGAAAGATAGGCAGCCGGCGCCTTTTCTGCTTGCACGCCGATCACACGAATGTTGGGATTGATCGATTTCGCGACCAGGCAGCAACCCGCGGCGCCGCTTCCGCCGCCCACGGGCACGATGATCACGTCGAGGTGCGCGAGCGTGGAAAAAATTTCCAGCGCATAAGTCGCAACGCCCGCAATCAACAGCGGCTCGTCGCCGGAGCTAATGAAGCGCGCGCCCGTGCGCTGCGCTTCCTGCTCGGCAAACTCGCGCGCTTCGTCGAAATCACGGCCATGAAAAATGATTTCCGCGCCCATGCTGCGAATCGCTTCGACCTTTGCGGGGTTGGCATTTTCCGGCAACGCAATCCTCGCGCGCACGCCGAAAAGCTTGCTCGCAAATGCAATGGATTGCCCGTGATTGCCGCTGCTCGCCGTGCTCACGCCGCGTTTGCGTTCTTCCGCAGAAAGCTGTGCAATGAAGTTGATGCCGCCCCGCACTTTGAACGCGCCCACAGGCTGATGATTTTCGTGTTTGATGTAAACCTCGGTTTCGAGCAGCTTATTCAAACCGTGGTAAGAATAGAGCGGCGTCGGCGCAAGATAGGGCGCAATAATCTGGCGTGCTTTGAGCACGTCGGCGAGAGTGATTTTGGAGAAGGTCATGAGCGTTTGTCTCGTCCTAACATAAGTTGACAGACTTTGGACGCCGTGCACGTTACACTTTTACACGTGTAACGTGTAACGTGCAAAGTGTTCATGTTTATCATTCGTGCAATCGCGTTATCGTTTCGAGAATTTCTGCGTTGCGCGCCTCAGCGAAGCGGCCCCCGATCCACATAGCCAGCGCGCTTGCGGGCAACGCGAATAAAATTGCGGAGAGCGGCGGCGCGCCGGGCGTGTATTGCACGATGAGATATGCCGCAACGCCCGTGAGCAATGCCGCAATTCCGCCCGCCAAATTCGCGCGTTTCCACCACAGGCCTGCAAGCACGGGCACGAACAAGCCCGCACTCAACATGCCGATGGCCGCGGAATAAAACTCCGTAATCAACTTCGGCGGCGAATACGCGAGTACCATCGCAATGAGGCCGATCACCCACGCGACACCGACCGAGATCCAATTGCCCGCCTTCTCGCTCAAATTCTTCTGAATAAGATTGCCCAACAAATCGTGTGCGACTGCGGAGCTGCATGCGAGCAGCAACGCGTCTGTAGTGGACATGACTGCGGCGAGCACCGCGGCAACGGCAAGCCCGCGCACCATCGGCGGAAATTCCTGCTCCATCACTTTGAGAAAAATTTGATCCGCGTCCGTCAAACTCGAAAAATGCATCTTGCCCACCGGCACGATAGCGAGCACCGCGGCTAAAATCATCACGCTGTAAATGATCATCGCGATATTCAATGAGAGTCGCGCGCCCTGCGCATCCTTTGCCGTAAACACGCGCATGACGATGTGAGGGATGATGGGAATCGCCGCGGCCCAGAGCACAAACGAGCCAAGATAGCTTGTGAACGGTTGATTGGCAACTTCGCCGAGAACGGGCGCAACCGCGGTGGCTTGTTGCATGAGGTTGATTGGCGAGCCGGCGCGCACGATCATCACGAATGCTGTGCCCAACACGACGAGCAGCATGAGCGCGCCTTGCATCACGTCCGTCCAAGTGACGGCGAGCATGCCGCCCACGGAAACATAGAGAATAAAGACCAGCGTCGCAAGCGTGACGGCTTCTTTGTAATCCATGCCGAGCAGTGCATTTGCCGTGATGCCCGCGGCTTTCATCTGCGCAACAATATAAACCGTGAAGCTCACCACGATGAGAATGGGCACGAGCACGCGCATGATTGGATGCGGATAGCGAAACACGAGGAAGTCCGTAATTGTGAACTTGCCGAAATTGCGCAACGGCTTTGCCACGAGAATGGCCGCGAGCGGAAACCCAAGCACTGCGCCCGCGAACAGCGCGAGACTATACGGAATGCCGCGCGCGTACGCCAGCCCCATCACGCCGATGATCGAGCCGCCGCTCGCGAGCGTGGCCATGATCGCCATGGCATTCACCCACGTGCCGATGCGGCGGCCCGCGACCCAATATTCGTCGCGCGAGCCGAGCACTTTACGCGACGCGAGCACGCCGATGGCGATGCAACCGAGCAAATAGAGAATGACGAGGAAGAGTTCAAGCGTCATGCCGCGCCTCCATTTTTAGAACGGCGTTGCGCGCGCAGCAAACGCAACAGCGCGATGGCGGGGGAGAAGACCATGAGCGCGGCCATGAGCCAGCCGAACAGCGCCATGCCCGCGAAATGAACGTGCCTGGTCCACGGCAGAAATGCGATGAAAGCGAAGATCAAAATGGCGAGTAGATACGCGCGGTCGCCGCGCGGCATCGCGAAAAAGTGGGACATGCTCCTTCCTCCGAAAAGTTCGAAGCATTGTAAATTTAAAATTGAAAACTTGCAATCGTAAATTTGCAATGCCTCGCGCCTCGCTCAGACGGCTCCTTCATCCAAACTTTTCCACAACCTCACGCAAGAGCAGAATGTTCTCGCGCGGCACGTGCGGCGCAATCGCGCACGCCGTGCTTAGGATAAACCCTCCGCCTTCTTTGCCGATTTCCAAACGCCGGCGCGCATCCGCGCGAATCTCTTCCGCGCCGCCCATCAACAGCATATTCACTGAATCGATATTGCCTTTAATGAAACACTTTCCATGTGTGAGAATTTTGGCTTGTTCGAGTTCGACATTGCCCAGCGGCGGCGGATCGAGACATTCCAAGCCGCTTGCGCCGGAAGCGAGCATGTGATGCAGCCGATCACCGATGGCGCCGCAGGTGTGGAGATAAATGTGCACGCCCTGCTCGCGCACCGCGGCAACGATCTCGCGTTCATAAGGCAGCACGAAAGCCGCGTAGAATGCGGGCGAAATAAAGCCCGCGCCCGCAAAGGGCGAGGAGACTTTGATCGCATCGAGGCCCGTGCGACACAACGACACTGCCAGCTCGCGAACCAATTTGGTGAAATGCGCGAGCACGGCGCGGCATCGTGCCGGCGCATTGATCAACGCGAGCAAAGCTTCTTGATGACCGAAGCAATCCAAAAAATAATCGAACGGCGAAGTGATCTCGCCGTGAATGGAAAACTCGTTTCCGGCAACAGAGACCAAGTCTGTTATCGGCTCGTGCAAGCGCGCGCGATCAAGCTTGAAATGCAAATCCTGCGAGACCGGAATGTAGTCGAGCGTTTGCGGCAAAGTCTCTGCAGCAAAACTGCGAATGTCCGGCTTGGCGGCTGCGCGCGCGAAAATGTAGTAGGGGAGATCGTCAAACGGGAAAATCATCCGGTCGCCGTTCTTCCACAAAACTTCTTCTGCTTCCGCAGTGAGCGTGCGCTTTTGCACCTCGTCGCGCCAATTGGGATCGTGGCCGTGCAAACTCACGAGCACACCGTCGAAGTCGTACTGCGCGCGCAGTTGCAACAAGCCTTCGCGGAAGGTTACGGCATCGAACCAAAACTCCACCGGCGAGACTTGGAGTTGCTGTAGCATGTGCCCGAGGCTGAATTGACACATGAGCGGCACGCGCTCCGGCGTGTCGAGATTCATGGCCGCTTGCATGCGTTGTTTCGAGTTCATACGCAATGGCACTCAGTCAGAAAAAGAATCATGTCGGAAAAATTTGGTCGAGCGGCGTGTGAGAAAGAAAAAATGGCGGATTCATCTTTCGGGCGCTTAAATTTTTTCGGCGACGCTCGGTGACTTCGGTGAATTTCGGCGGAAAGGTTTTTATGCACATTCGGCAAGCTCAAACGCGCGCTCGTATGCCGCTTCAATAACTTCGAGACTGCAATCGCTTTGAAACATGTGCGAGCCGGCGAAGATAAAGCCGCCGCTGTTTTTGAGCAATGCAAACACGCGCTCGACTTCAGCGCGAATTTCCTCAACATTCATCACGGGCAGCGCCGTGATCGTATCCAATCCGCCCATTATACACACATTCGGCGCGAGCACTGTGCGAGTTTGTGCGAGCGACATGCCCGAAGATTCCTGCACTGGATGCAGACCGCACACGCCGAGCGTGATAATCCCATCGAGCACTTTCGTCACGTCGCCGTCGCTGTGCAACAACACGGGCACGCCATAGGCACGCGCGCGATCAACAATGAGTTTCGTTGCGGGATAAACCATGTCCCACCACATTTTCGGACTGAACAGCATCGTGTATTGCTGGCCCCAATCATCCGACAGTTCAATGACATCCACTCCGGCTTTGATGGCATTCTCCACACAATCCGCGCTCCACGCGCCGAGCTTCATGAACAGGCGCTTCGTTTTCTCCGGAGCGCTCGCCATGTTGAGCAATGCCTGCTCCGTGCCGGGCATGCCGTTGCGCTCGAACAAGAATTGTGAAAGTTCGAACACGCCCCACGCATGGCAGAAGACCGCTTTCTGCTGTTGGTGATATTGCAGCGCGTGCGCAACGGTCGTGGAAAGAACCTCATCGCACGGCGTGGAAAGTACCTCTGCTGCGTGAGGATCGAGTGGCTCGCGTGTGAGATATTGATCAAGCTCCCTCACTTCGCGACCAAACGGAAAACGCGGCAACACGCCGGTCACCGCGTCGAGGTGAAAGCGAGAATAGAAGGCGTCGAGCGAGCCGTAACGCGCCTCGACTTGCTTTTGCACTTCCGGGTTCCAGCCCGCGAAAACATTGAGCGGGACGCGATCCGGCTTTTGGCCGCGCAGCACGGCGAGCACTCGTTCGCGCGAAGTCATGGGCTCTTGTCTCATTCTCTTCAAAGTTGAGTCGCTGCCTCGGAAGAAAAGATTTTCCCAACGGATTGGAGAACCCAACCGATCAAGCCTCTCGAATCCGTTGCGTTTTTCTATCCGTTGGAGACTTTCTTTTTAGGCGCTGTTTGCCCGGATTGTGCGGACTGTGCGAGCAAAGTTTTGACGAGCGCCACCGCGGCCACCGCGTCTCTCGCATATCCGTCCGCGCCGATTTCATCCGCGAAACGCTGCGAGACCGAAGCTCCGCCGATGATGATTTTGAGGTGCTCGCGCAGATTGGCCGCGGCAATCGCGGCGAGGGTTTTCTTCATGTGCAGCATCGTGGTCGTCAGCATGGCGGACATGCCGAGAATGTGCGGCTGATGTTGTTGAATTGCGTCGACGAATTTTTCGGGAGGAGTATTGAGGCCGAGGTCAATCACTTCGAAGCCTGCGCCGCGCAGCATGATGCCCACGAGATTTTTGCCGATGTCGTGCATGTCGCCCTTCACGGTGCCGAGCACGATGCGGCCGGGGCTGCTCGCGCCGCTCGTGAGCAGATGCGGCGTGAGAATTTCCATTGCGGCTTTCATCACGCTGGCGCATTGCAAAACTTCGGGGAGATACATTTCGCCCGTGCGCATCTTTTCGCCGACGATGCTCATGCCCGCGATCAAGCCGTCGTTTAAAATCTCTTGCGGCCCTGCGCCGGAAGCGAGCAGGCTCTGCGTGAGCTCCCTCACCGCGGAGGTGCTGCCTTGTTGGAGGAGGCCGGCGAGGCGATTTATTTCAGGCAGCCGAGGCATAAGAGGGCGTTTGATAAATTACGGGACGATATTGGGGTTTCGGAATCGGTTTGCCCTCGGCGCGCGCCGCTTCGAGCCATGCGCGTTTTGCAATTTCGACTTGTTTCAGCGCTTCCGCCGAAGTTTTGCCGAATGCGGAACAGGTTCTCAAATCGGGAATGTTGGCAATGTAGCCTTCATCTTCTTCGCTGTAAAAGATATTGATGTGATAGTCTTTCATGCTCGTCACAGCACCACGAATAACACTTCAAGCGACAACTGGCCGAACCTCGCGCGCGTGCAAAATCTCCGCTCTTTGAAACGGCCGAATGTCGGCTTGCGTCAGCGTGAGCAACGCGAGGGTTTTGCCTTCTGCGGTCACAAATTCGACTTCGTAGCCAACGCCGTCTTCGTAGCAATGAACCACGGTTCCGACGTCGCCGGACTTTAAGCCGTGTTCGGAAACTTCGCGGTTGAGAACCACCAAATCCAATTCATGAATCATTTTTCGTTTGCGCGATAGTTAAGCAATTTCCACTTGAGCTCCGGAAGCCTGCCTGCGCAGCGTGCCATTCGCGACGATGGCCTCAACCGAAACGTCTTCATCGACCGATGGCCAATGAATGCCGGCTTGCGGGCCGATCCATTCCCATTCTGCCAACAGAGAAGAATGCACAAGCTGCAGGCGCTCGGAAAGTAAGGATAACGAGCAACGATACACGTCTCCGTTTTCAAGCGTGACTTCGATTTCTCTTGAAGCGGCATCGACACGAGCGGCGGTTGCGCACAAGAACGGGGTGTTCATCTATGCTTCCCACGATCAATCAAACTTTCGGCTCATCCAATATCCTGGCTTGCGCCGCTGGTGCGCAACGGCCACGATCTGGATTTTCATCTTATCGTAGCGGTATACAACGGAAAAAGGAAAGCGATGAACCAGGAATCGTCTCGTTTGGTGTGAATAAGTGGGCCATGCTTCGGGAGAACTTTGGATAGTGGAAACTGCTCGTTCCACTTCATCCAAAAACTCATCTCCCAAGCCTACAGCATGGTCTTCATACCACGCGCGCGCTTCTTCCAACTCTTCATATACTTCGGGATGTACTTCAAGCTGCCGCACGAGCATTCCCTCTCAATCGTTGCAGGACTTGCTCCCACGGCAGACAGACAACCTCGCCGTTATCAATTTCTGCCAAACGGCGTTGCACTTCTTGTTGCCAAGCCTTTTCCACTTCTTCATCGGCTACGGTGTCGAGGCTCGCGAGTAGGCGCTCTGCAATGGTTGCTCTCTCTTTGGGCGGCATTTGCAACGCTTGTGCAAGCACATTGTCAACGATGGTACTCATGGTTATGTCTCTCCGAATTGTTCGTGAACAACAATACAAAATAAAATCCTGATTTCGAAAGAAACTTTATCTCCAGCATATCGACCTTGTTTAATCACTTCCCCTCCTCAAACGCCCGCCTCACAATATCCTCCTGCTCGAGTTGATGAATGCGCTGGCTGCCGGTGGCCGGGCTGCCGCTGGGCACGCGACCGATGTAGGAGATGTGATGACGCGAGGAAGTGATGTAACGCAAACGCGCGCGCACGAAGCTCCATGCGCCCATGTTGCGCGGCTCTTCTTGCACCCAGCGAATGTCGTTCGCTTTAGGATAGCGCGACTCAAACATTTCTTTCATGGCTTCGAAAGCGAAAGGATAAAGCTGTTCGAGGCGAATGATCGCGGTGTCGTTGATTTGATGCTGCGCGCGATGTTCCATCAACTCGTACGCAATCTTGCCGGAGCAGAGCAGAATGCGTTTCACGTTCGCGGGCGGGTTCGGATCATCCAACAAAACTTGAAAGCCGCCGTTCTCGAAATCAGCCGCAGCGCTCTTCGCGGAATTGGAGCGCAACAAACTTTTCGGCGCCATTACGATCACGGGCTTGAGCACGCCCGTGTGCAGCACGCTGCGCAAGAGATGAAAGTATTGCGCCGAAGTGGTGGGCGCAACTACGCGCATGTTTTCGCCCGCGCAGAGCGTGAGATAACGCTCGAGTCTGGCGCTCGAATGCTCCGGACCTTGTCCTTCGAAACCGTGCGGCAAGAGCATGACGAGGCCGCTGGTTTGGCCCCATTTGTCTTCCGCGGAGGAAATGAATTGATCGATGATAATCTGCGCGCCGTTGCCGAAATCGCCGAACTGCGCTTCCCACATGACGAGCGCTGCTTTATTCGCCACCGAATAGCCGTAATCAAAACCGAGCACGGCATACTCGCTGAGCAAGCTGTCATAGATCATCAATTGCGCTTGCCCGTCGCGAATGTGATTCAGCGGCGTGAATTCTTTTTCGTTTTCATAATCCACCAACACGGCGTGGCGATGGCTGAACGTGCCGCGCTGGCAATCCTGTCCCGAAAGCCGCACCGCTCTTCCTTCCAGCAACAATGAGCCGATGGCCAGCGCCTCGCCCATGCCCCAATCCACGGCATCTTCCGCGAGCATGGTGCTGCGACTCGCAAGCTGCTTCGCGAGTTTGGGATGCACTTTGAAGTCGCCCGGATAATTTGTGAGCGCATGCGCAATCTCGTCGAGCGTTGCGCGCGGCACGCCCGTGGGAATGAGCGGCCACACTTTATCGAGCGCAGGCTCCTTGGGCAACGAGGCTTTGATCGTCGCCTGCTCTTGCGTGGCTTTGAACGCGGTTTCAAGGCGCTTTTGAAAATCATCAAGCGCGGCCTCGGCTTCTTCCAAGCTCATCTCGCCGCGTTTGACCAACGTTTCCGTGTAGAGTTTGCGCACGGAGCGCATCTCGCGAATGCGCGAATACAAAATCGGTTGCGTGTAGCTGGGCTCGTCGCTTTCGTTGTGGCCGTGGCGGCGATAGCAACAGAGATCGACGACCACGTCTTTTTGGAATTTTTGTCGAAACGCGAGCGCCAACTCCATCACGCGCACGCACGCTTCGGGATCATTGCCGTTGACGTGAAAGATCGGCGCTTGCACCATCTTCGCCACGTCCGTGGCATACACGCTCGAGCGCGCGTCAATCGGCGCGGTGGTGAAACCGATGGCGTTGTTGACGATGAGATGCACGGTGCCGCCCGTGCGATAACCATGCAGCGCGCTGAGGTGCAACGTCTCCGCAACCACGCCCTGCCCCGCGAACGCGGCGTCGCCGTGAATCAGCACCGCGAGCACGGTCGCGTGCGCTTTGTCGTTTTTCAAATCCTGCTTCGCGCGCACCATGCCTTCGACCACCGGATCGACGGCTTCGAGATGGCTTGGGTTCGGCGCGAGCGTGATCTTTACTTTGCCGCCGTGCGGCGCTTCGAACACGCCGGTCGCGCCCAAATGATACTTCACGTCGCCCGTGCCCTCGCGGCTGTTGGGATCGGGGTTGTCCTCAAACCGCAAAAAGATTTGCTCGTAAGTTTTGCCGAGAATATTGGCGAGCACGTTCAATCGGCCGCGATGCGCCATGCCCATCACCACTTCATCGATGTCGTTTTTTGAAGCGGCTTGCAGCAACGCATCGAGCATGGGAATCATCGCCTCCGCGCCTTCGAGGCCGAAGCGTTTGTGGCCGACGTATTTCGTTTGCAAAAATCTTTCGAAGGCTTCCGCGGCATTGAGCTTCGCGAGCAAACGGCGTTTGCCCGCAGCGTCCAACCAATCTGTGCGAGGATTGCCCTCCATGTGTTGTTGAATCCATGCCTTCTGCTCCGGGTCTTGCATGTGCATGTATTCCACGGCGAGGCTGCGGCAATAGGCGTCGCGCAGCGTGTCGAGAATTTCGCGCAAGGTCGCGCGCGGTTTGCCGCCCAATCCGCCGGTGATGAACTCGCGGTCGTAATCCCACACGGTCAAACCGTAGCGGCTGGGATCCAGTTCGCTGTGCGTGGGCACGCCCGTGCGCAACGGGTTGCAATTGGCGATGAGATGGCCGCGCACGCGATACATGTTGATCAGTTGCCACACGCGCGCCTGCTTTTCCGCGAGCGCCTCGGGCGAGGCGCTCTCCGCAAAAAGCGGATTGAGATCGCGCGCGAGGCGCACCGGCTCGAACGGCACGTTCAGGCCGGCGAAAATTTCATCATAAAAATTTTCCTCGCCCAAAAGATATTTGTGCAGCGCTTGCAGAAAAAGCCCGCTCTCCGCGCCTTGAATGACGCGATGATCGTAGGTGCTGGTGAGCGTCATCACTTTGCTCACGCCGAGGCGCGCCAGGGTGTGCGGATCCGCGGATTGATATTCGGGCGGATAATCAATCGCGCCCGTGGCAACGATCAAACCCTGGCCCGGCATGAGGCGCGGCACGGAATGCACCGTGCCGATGGTGCCGGGATTCGTGAGCGTCACGGTCGTGTTCGCGAAATCCGCAGGCTGCACTTGGTTCGTGAAAACTTTGCGGAGCACGTCGTTGTACGCGGCGAAGAAGTGGCTGAAATCCATCGTGTCCGCGGACTTGATGTTCGGCACGAAGAGCGTGCGCGTGCCGTCTTTCTTCGCCACGTCCACGGCAATGCCGAGATTGACATGCTCGGGCACGACTTTGTACGAAGTGCCGTTGGCTTGAAAGAAGGAAGTCTTCATCACCGGCATGGCTTTGAGCGCTTTCACAATCGCCCATGCGATGAGATGCGTGAAGCTCAACTTGCCGCCGGTGGTGTCCGCGAGATATTGATTGAGCACGCGGCGATTTTCTTCGAGCAGTTTTACGGGCACGGTGCGCACCGAGGTCGCAGTCGGAATCTCAAGGCTGCGCTCCATGTTTTCGACGATGCGCGCAAAGCCGCCGCGCAGCGGCACCGCGCCCTCGGGAAGCGCGAGGGCGTGGCCGTTGTCTTTCTCCTCTTCTTTTTTGATGGTTGTCGCAACCGGCGCGGGCGCAATCGTCACTTCATTGCTCGGCGTGCCGAGCGCGCTCGGCACGCCGACAGTGCGATAATCCGCAAAGAATTCGCGCCAACTCTCACTGAGCGAGTTCGGGCTTTCTTGGTATTGGCGAAACATCTCTTCGATGAGCCACGCATTCGGGCCGAGAGCGAGAGGGATATTTTGAGCATCAGGCATAGGGAGCGTCTATCATTTTGGGGTGAGTGACAAAGTGAAGAGCGCAGACTGTTTTTTAGCAACCATCAAACGTACTCCATAAGCTCGCGCATGCGGAGTGTTGAAATAAATTTAGCAGGCCAAAGCACAGGGGCAAGGGGAAAATTGAGGCAGGAGAGAGGGAAGGAGGAGGGACGGGCCGGAGTGATGCGACCCGTCCGGCAAGAAAGATCACTTCATGAACAAAAGCCGCTTTGCTGTGCTCAACTCACCGGCATCGAGACGATACACATACACACCCGTGCTCACGCGCTCTCCACGTTCGTTGCGGCCGTCCCATGTCACTCGCTTCACACCCGCAGATTCTTTCGCGTCGACGAGCGTGCGCACGCGCTCGCCGAGCAAATTGTAAATCGCGAGGCGCACTTGCGAAGCGTGCGGCAACTCGTATTGAATTATCGTGGAAGGATTGAAGGGGTTGGGATAGTTTTGGCTCAACTCAAAACCAATTGGAACTCTTTCGTCGTTTCGTTCAGCGACTTCAAGCACCGGACCGACCCATTTATACATGCCGCCAAAAGTTGCGGTCGTATAGCCGCCCGCCCATCCAGCTGAGGGAGAGGCGAAAGCAACCGCGATATAATAACGGCTGTTATCTACATTCGTCCATGTTGCGCCGCCGTCGCTCGTATAAGAAGAGCCTGGTCGAAAAGTCGCAGATACCAAAACGTGGCTATTGGCAGTGCCCGGAACGTATGTGATGCTTGTGAGCATTGGCGAGGCCGGCGCCGGAATCGTTGTCCACGTCACGCCACCATCGTTTGTTTCTGCCATTTGATTCTTGAAGCTCGTTCCGTCATACGCAGATGCAGCCAGCCCACTTCTTCCATTCCGAAAAGCCAGTGAATGAATCTGGGCGTTTTGCCCAAGCGAGGTCTGCGCAACCGTCCAAGTTTGTCCGCGATTAGCGCTGCGATACACGCGTCCCTTCGAGGTTCCCACCCAGATCGTGTCGCCAGCTTGCGCGCGCGCGTTATTGGACGAGTAGATGAGATTGAATTCATTGGGCAGGGCAGGAGGGACATTCGCAACGGTTTGCCAGGTTGAGCCGCCGTTATTGGTTCTCCCAATGCCGGTGAGATTAACTTGCACGCCATTCTGAGCATCAAAGAAATAGATGAAGACGCACGCGGTCGAAATTTGCCGCGTCCAAGATGCGCCGCCATTGGTGGTTTTGTAGATGCCGCCACCGCCCGCAAAGTTGTTAGTCGTTGCCCATGCGGTGTTGGAATCAAGTGCGGCAATGTCCATTAGAAAAGAGTTTTTAACGCCGGTTACGGTGCCGACCTTCCAGGTTACGCCGCCATCGGTCGTGCGCAGAAACTTGGGCGTGAAATTCATTGGAGTGCCTTCGTAGTTCGTATCCACCACTGCCCAAACGACGTTTTCATCAACCGCCGCGATCGACAAGATGGAGTGATTCGGATTGACGCCCGTCACGGTTTGCGGCTGCCATTGCGCCCAAGCTATCGCAGCGTGAAGCAACATGGGCGGCAACAGATATAATGCTTTCTTAAACATGTTTCATCCTTTACTTGGGCAAAGTGTGAATTATAATGTGTCGCATTCAATCGCGACGTAATGCGGGCGCGAGCGGCTGGCAAACAGAAGATAAAGTTGTTGTCAGCACGAGCGCTGAAGCGGCCACAAAATGAAATTCATGCCTCTGCTTGCCGCACCGCTCCACGCCGGTCGCGTCTTTTTCTATGAGTTTCTGGAGTCTTTTACATGGTTCGACACGCTCTGGCGAATTCTTGGGCGCCTGCTTCCAAGGCCGGACTGCAAAATGCATAAGGGTTCGCTATTCGTGAGCAACGTCCACCATGAAGAATCCTCGTACCCGTTTATCAGATTCGCCGGGTGTCTTTTGAATGGCATTGATCTGGTTGCGTTGAAGCTCCGTATTGAAGTGTATGGTCGAGGTCTTGTGATGATAGTTCGGATCATACACTTTTATTTCGACCTCATTGGTCAGTTTGTTCAGCCGATAGCCGATGGCAAGAACCTGGTGATTGCCGGAGGTATCCGCAGGATCATTGGTCGGGCCGACGCGAATCAGCCCGATGACTCTTGGTTCTCCCCGATCCAGGTGCGTTCTTAGTTTCGGCCACTCCTGCGTCGTCATGTAACCGATCGTATGCAACGCCACGGTGTGAGGGTAATCCGGGCGGGCCTGCCATTCGATAAACGTGTACCAGTGTCCTGGATGAGGCACGTGCGGCAAAAGGGTGTCCAACTGGCATTGAACGAGCTCCTCCTTCACTCTCGGCGAAAAGGCTTCGGGTTGCTGCCCGCGGTTGAACCGCCGTGCTGCGCTCAAGCTCATTCCTCCGCATAAGGCCCAGTTGAAGCGCAGAAGCCCGCGAAAGATTGGGCTGAGCCAATGCTCTTCGTTGCAGGTTGGGGCGGCGCAAACCACGGTGCTCTTGTTGTCAAACGGCCAGCCGTTACGCACCGGATCGAATCGCGTCATTTGTTCCACCCACTCATCGTTTTCCACCTGTCCGTTGACCGTCAGCTTGTCCTTTAATTTCCAGTCTTCGTGTATGTTTGAGCGAAAACACCTGCTCAGAAGCCCGTCCCGAGCTTCTACGAATGCAACGACGTAGATGTCGGGCCGCCACGTCGTTATCGAATGTGGCGCCGGATCCCAATGGCCGCCGTGGTAACGGATTTGGTACCGGCCGTCGTTGTCCGTTCCGGTTTCGCCCATGAAGTCGTTCTTGTCAAAGCCATCTTCATCCATGGCTCTCACAGTGAGGTTTTTGGCCGGTGTGCCGTTTTTGTGCATCAGCCGCCCCTCAATTAACCGGCGCTGATCATCCACGCTAAGGTTTATGGTCAAATCGTCGCGCAGCTTCCAGTCCTCGAAAACTCGTGATTTGGGATAGGTCTCGAACCATTCGTCCTCTTCCGAAAGAAATACTTTTATGTAGATATCCGGACGCCAAACAGTCCATGCATGCGGCGCCGGATCCCAGTGCCCACCCCGATATTGTATGGTATAGTTTCCCTCGCTGTTCGTTAAAGCTGTGCCCATCAGCTCGTCGTGACCGACGTCTTCATCGTAAGCTTCGACCCGGGCGCCGCTAATCGGGTTGTTTTGCCGGTCGGTTATCCGACCACGAATTGTTCTCGCCATTGTGCATTCTCCTTATTGTTTTTGAAACCAGACTGTTCAAGAGCGAAGATGGAAAAATGAAGCATAGAGATATCGGCAATGGTGTCATCAAAGAATGCGCACCGTGACGTAAAGAAAAGACATTTGTCTCACAGTTCCCAACCCAAAGAAAACTCCACCATGCCGAAGAAATAAGTCTCCTTCTCAGCGGGAATAATACGACTGGGGCTATCGAGGTACCACCAATCGTCTTTCGTTTCTTTTGCAACACCGCCCATCAACCCGAGGTTGAGAAAAAAGCTGGAGGGGAAGCGCCAGCGATGCCCAAAATTTCCGAAGAAAACAACGTGTGCGCTTTTGCCTTCCCATTCATCCTGCGTGCCGACATTGCCTCGCGTGCCGCCCCAACCGTATTCAGCAGATGCGCCGACGTAGTAACGATTGCGTGAGTCACCAGATTGAAGAAATTGCTTGACTCCTCCTCCCACTGCCATACTGGAAAAGGAAACTTCGTCTTCAAATCCGTCCGATGCCACAGCTCGATAGATAAGGCCCAAGGCAGAATAACGCCAATGCGCATCCAGGTGAGTATTGGAGGCAAGGCCGAGCTCGACGCCCGCCATTGGTCCAAACTGAAGAACTCCCAGAGGATTGAAATACACTCCGCTTTTTAGTTCATCACCGCGCCTCTCATCCTGGGCAGTGCCTGTTGTCGGCAACCACAACAACGTGAACATGGGCAAAATGCCAAAGCAGAAAATTTGAATGCGTTTCATGATGCTCCTCCGTTTTTAGTTTTTTTTGTTATGATCAAAATGCCGTTATGGGCCAGCTAAGAATCACGCCGTATTTTAGATTGACAATCTTCTCATTGAGCGTTCTGCTTTAGCCGCTTGGCCATTATCGCAACAACCAAGCAGAAATAGCGTCTTGCTAAATTCACTTCTCAAACGTCTCCGCCTCCGCGACAGCAACCCACCGTTCATTTTGCTTTTCAAAAACCGAAAGCCACGCATTCACTGCGCTGAACGTGTGCTCCGTTCCGGTTGAGTCTTTGAACGCATAGATGTAGCTGAATTGCCCGACGGCCCAAGCCATGGTTCCGTCCGCGGAAATCTTGATCGTGGGCGGAACGAGATTTCTAGTTTCAGCATAGCGGCCATGTTGGAATTGCTGTTCAAAAACTTGCTTGGTACTAGCTTTGGTTCGGGTGGAGATCGTTCCTCGACCGACGCTGAGACTCTCATGCCCCTCGGGAATCTGTGCGAGGATGGCCTCGACATCGCCTTGAAGTAGAGCTTGGGTTTGCAATTCGTAGAGTTTCAGAATTTCAGCCCTTTCTTTCTCTCCATCAACTTGCTGCCGACACGCCATTAGGCCAAGCAGAATAACGGCCACGGCCACATACTCGAGCATCTTCTTCATCATTGATTCTCCTTCGTGCGTGAATTCGATCAATCGGATTCTTGCGTTTCGTTTCTTACTCCGGCAAAGGCGCATGCCGCAGGAAATGCAATTCCCTTTTTGCTCACAGCAACACTGCCTCGATGTGTCGAATTGTGTGCCAGCATTTGCGAAACGCGGTCGCGTGAAGCAACTACTAAAACAGGCATGGAGTTGAGCGGGGAACTTTCGAGTCGGGAAAGATGAATGCAGAGTCCCAAAATCCGCGAAAAATTAGCGGGCAAACACGAGATTGTTTTTTCAGAAATAAATGCCGCGAAAAATTGGAGGGTTTTGGTGCGGGTGAATAGCGATGAAGGCTCGGCGATTGGCGCACGCCTCACTTTTTGCCGGGTGCCTTACTTCTAATGATCCTCAGGTTCGCCATTTTATAGCGCAAAGTCTGCTCGGCAATTCTCAGCTCGCGCGCGGTTTTGGCAATGTTCCATTGGTTGGCCGTGAGCGCCTGCCGGAGGAGTTGTTCTTCGTATTCAGACAAGCTTTCGTTCAAAGGTTTGACGACTTCTGTCTCTTGCCGGCCGGTCTCGAATTTTTTCATCTCTCTGCGCAAGTCTTGCGGCAGAAGGTCGCGATCCAGCTTCGCCATGTTCGGCGCGGCCAGGGTGACGAGACGCTCGATCAGATTCTCCAACTCGCGAATATTGCCGGCCCAGTGACGTTGCCGCATAAAATCCAAAATCGCTTCGTGAAAAGACTCCGCGAGTTTTCCCTGTTGCGATGAAAATTTTTTAAGAAAATGATTGGCGAGCAGCGGAATATCTTCTTGACGCTCATCCAACGATGGGATGCGAATGGGATAGACATACAGCCGGAAAAATAGATCTTCGCGGAATTTTTGGGACTCTACCATTTTGCGCAGGGAGTTGCTGCTGGCGGCGATGATGCGCACGTTGACACGGCGGATTTTGTTGCTCCCCAAAGGTCGCACCTCGCCTTCTTGGAGCACGCGAATGAACTTGGACTGCATCTCCAGCGGCAAGCTGGCGATCTCATCCATAAACAACGTGCCGCCATCGGCTTCTTCCAGCAGGCCTTTGCGATCAGTCGTCGCGCCCGTGAAAGCGCCTTTGAGGTAGCCAAACAACTCGCTTTCGATCAAGTTTGGCGGCATCGCGCCGCAATCAATCGCCACAAAGGGATGATTGCTGCGACTGCTGAACTGATGGATGGCGCGGGCGATCAGTTCCTTGCCGGTGCCGCTTTGGCCTTCGAGTAGCACACGCACCTCGCAATGCGCCGCGGCCTCGATCGCGTGGAGCATCTCGATGAACTTCTTGCTCCGGCCCAGCAGTCCGATCGCAGCATACTTCGCCAACAACGCATCTTCACGAATCGGCGGCTCAAAATATTGTTGAATCTTTTGCACATTGTGCAAATATGGCGCGACCACAGCGGCAAATTTTTCGAGATCGGGCAAATCGTATTCTATGCTAAAAGCTTCAGAATTGGATTTGGCAAGGACGAGCACCCCAATCACCGCACCTTCGATCCACAGCGGCACGCCGAGCACGGCGACTTGACTCATCTCACGAAAGAGATGTTTTGCAAAACCAACCTCTCGCGACAGATCCGCACTCATAAAGGACTTCTTGTGCTTGATGATCCAGCCGCTGACGTGGACATGAATCTTGTGCTGCGCACCATCCGTAGCTTGCTCATGTTCTCGAAAGATTGTCTTCACTGTCTGGCGCGTTCGCGGGTTCAGCATCATTATCGTCGCGCTTTCATATCCGAGCAAATCCGCCGCTTGGTGAACGACCAAGCGAAGCGTCTCCTCGTAATCCTTCTGCTGGCCAAGGATTTCAGCAAAGTCGAGAAGGCTGTCGAGTTTTTGCGAGGCCATAGTTATCCATTGTTCGCAAACGAATCTTCACAACGCTTCGAATTATCTGAACAATTCGTCCTTCTTGATTTACTGCAATTTTTGCCGAGCCAATTGCAAATCATCCCGAATCACCTGCTTTTCCGGCGCCAAGGCCGCGGCTTGTTCTAAATATTGCACGGCTTTTGGATACTCGTTTTTCTTCAGGTAAGCCAGACCCAGCGTGTATTCTGGTAGAGCCTGATAGGGATAGCTCTTGACCGTTTCACGCCAGTCTTCCGGCTCGGAGGCGAGCGCCTTTTGAGCAAATGCAATCCCGCGATCGATATCGATCTCACTGCCAACCAAAACCCATCCCGCCAGATTGTAATTTGCATAACTCGAATCCAGTTCTAGAGCGAGACCACCGTATCTCTCCGCTTCCGACCAAAGATCTTGCGCGGCACGGAGATAACCCAATCCCCGATAAGCGTCCGAATTGGTGGAGTCAATCGCCAGCGCATCGCGAAAGTGCTTCTCGGCATAAGGATAATCTTTCATGACAATACCGATTGTGCCGAGATTAGAAAGCATGAAAGCTTTGAATCTTGGCGATGCCGCGTGAGTTAGGTACCCTTCGCCATAGCGCTTCGCTGCGCCATAATTTTTGTTGGCAACGGCGACACGGTGTAGACCATTGAGAATTGCGAGGTTTTCCGGGTTTAAGACAAGCCCCTGTTGGAATATTTCTTCTGCCTCAGAAAATCTCTTTTGCCAATTCAAACTCCAGCCGAGTCCATTAAGAAAATCAATTTCTTGTGGATAAAGCGCGAGGCCCAGACGAAAGACTTTCTCCACTTCTGCATAACTTTGCAGCTCACTTATTTCCCAGCCCAATTTCGCTAGATCCTGCGGTTTGCGCGCGATATGCTCGCGAAGAAATTTTTCTGTTTCAGCATATTTTGCCTGAGAGTACAGGAGCCATCCCAGCCCAACCTGAAATCTAGGTTCTTGCGGAAAACGTTCGAGACCTGCACGAAAGCTCTCTTCAGCTTCTAAATATCTTTCCTGATAAAACAAACTCCAACTCAGTCCGATTTGAAAATCGTTATCGTCGGGGTGACGCGCGACGCCTACACGGAAGACTGCTTCAGCCTCGGAATGATTCTTCTGTTCGCTCAAACAGCGGCCTAGTTCTTTTAGAACGGCTTTATTGCTGGGATCGAGCTTGAGTCCTTTCCGATAGAGGTTCGCGGCCGTCACATATTCTCTCTCCCGCATCAATTTCCGTCCCTTTTCCAAGTATGCAAGCTGTTCGTACACTGGAGACCTCGGAGCTATAAAGGGCTCTTGCAATTCATTCTCTGGGTCAAAATTTTCAAGGTACCAGATATCGGAGCTTTTCTCAACCCCCGCAAAGACAAGTTGCTTGCCATCGGGCGTCATGGAAATCCCATCGATTTCATCAAAAGGCAGAGTATAGATCGTTTTTGTCTTCCCGCTTTCTGTATCGATTCGGAGCAATTCAAAGGGCTGCTTTTCTTGCGACATGGCATAGAGATATTTGCCCTCATTTGTCCATGCGATGGGATATGAAACAAATCGGGCAGCTTGCAATAATCGTGGTTTGGTATCATCCAAGAAAATTCTCCATATCCCGTTCGAACCGAATCGGGAACGCCAGTATGCCGCCACACTCTTTCCGTCCGGAGAGAACCTCGGACAGCATATCATAATACTATTCAGGTCGGTATCGAGAAGCGTTGTTTCTTCTTGGTTGATAGGATCAAGCATATTGAAATTGCGCTCTCCGCGCCTCTCATATAAGATTTTATTGCCGGGGAACCAAGTCATGTATGGAGACGTGCTTACTTGAGACTGCGTAAACGGCTGCGGCTCTCCGCCTCGCACCGAAACTTTCCATATCTTCAGACTATCCTCTTGCCAAGAGACAAACGCGATTTCTCTGCCATCGGGGCTCCAAGCCGGATTGGCGTTGTATGCGTTCATATAGGTTATTTGTTGCATCTGACCGCCTGCCAGCGGCATGGAGAAGATGTCGGCATACTCGCCTTTCGCCACACTAAAAGCGATCATTTTACCGTCCGGTGAAATACTCGGGGCAAAATTGGCCAAGGTTCCGGTCGTGAGTTGTCGCGGCCGCAATGATTGCACTGTGTTGCCGTTGCGGAGGTCGAGATACCACAGATTTGAAAAGCGCAATTCCCGCGTATAAAATAGACGCTTATTGTCATGCGAAATCGAAAAATAGTTATCTCCCAGTATGCCGCTTTGTAATACCTCCGGTCTGGATTCTGCCTTGCCCGTTTTGGTGGAAATCCTGACTTTCAGCAATTGTTTTGTGCGTCCAATCGTTCTGAGATAGTAGATTGCCGTACCGTTTGCTGACCACACGTGAGAAATGAGGGGATTATTGTCTTGCACCACCTCATGCTCTTCACTTCCGTCAATCCTGATAGTCCAAATAGTGGAATGATCATCGCCTTTGGTTAAGTACGAAAGCCGGTTCGAACATGGTGACCACCCAAAAGTGCGAAGGGAATTAAACTTCCCCGAAGCGGAGAATGCCACTGTTAGTTGATCTGTAACCGCGTTGGTAATTCGGAATCGTTTAGAAGTGTCATCAGCGTGTGCAATATGGGAACCGTCCGGCGACCAGGAAATGTTGTACGCAGAACTGAAAATTCGCGCGTTGCCCCCAAACCTTCCTACGGAGTAGATGCTGTATGCCCCCAAATTTGAAAATCCCAATAAAGTGATGCGGGAACCATCGGGATACCATTTAATCGTTCCAAAATAGTAGCCACCATAGATTTTCAGTTGCGGCGCTACCTCCAGAGCGTGTTCATCTGCCAGATTTTTTATCATGACTTTCTTGTTGCCTAATTTTCCCGCCAAATACGCAAGGGATTTTCCGTCCGGTGAGATTGAGGGATGCGTCGCATCGCCGACAAAAGTCACTTGCTTATGCACCGCAAGCCTATTTGATGTAGGCTGCGGTTCGAAGACAAACACGCCGGCGACAACTGCCATCGCTATGACGGCAACCAAAGCTGCAAAACGAAGCAGAGAGCGTGCGATCTGGCGTTTCCTCAGTCTGCTCATTGGCTTTGCAGACACGGCTTCATTCTTTCTTACATGATCCAAATCCGCCAATAGCTCGTTAATACTTTGGTAACGCGCGTTGTGATCTTTGTCTAGAGCCTTATCGACAATGTGCTGCAGATTCGGAGACACGCCTGGCTTGTGGCGCGCAAGAGGCTGCGGTTCTTCGCTAACAGTTGCGTAAATGATTGCAGCTTCGTGCTCGCCGTCAAAGGGTAGTTTGCCGACAACCATCTCGTACAACATGACCCCGACCGCCCAGATATCCGCACGATGATCGACATCCAAACCTTCGCATTGCTCCGGCGCCATGTACGAAACAGTGCCTAGAGCAGACTTGGTGAAACTCAGGTTGGTCTTGCCCTTTAGCTTTGCCAAGCCGAAATCGAGAATTTTAGCTTTGTTGTCGGCGTCGAGCATGATATTCTCAGGCTTTAGATCGCGGTGGACGATGCCGGCTTGGTGCGCATGGCTGAGACCTGCACAGATTTGTGAGACAATGTCAAGGATACAATGCAGTGGTATTTCCGCGCGTGACACAAGCTGCCGCAACGAATGCCCATCGATATATTCCATGGCAATGTAGGCGCGGTCCTCGTGCTCGCCACACTCATACACCGTGATGATGTTTGCGTGGTTCAGAGCCGCCGTGGCTTTCGCCTCACGTTGAAAGCGGGCTAGCAACTTGGGATCCGTCGAAAGATGCCGAGGCAGAAACTTGAGCGCGACCTTGCGTTCAAGCCTGGTGTCTTCGGCGAGATAAACTTCGCCCATGCCGCCCTCGCCGAGCTTGGCGAGAATCTTGTAGTGAAGAAACGTCTGGACGCTCATGGCATGACTTCACAAAACAATTCCAATTGCAGGAGAAAGAAAAGTATTTCGAAATGATCTCTGAAGGAGAAGGCAGGGTTCCGCTAGCCGTCGCGTGATGTGAGTTTGAACAATTCTCATTCCACCCCAAAGCGGAATCATTTGCGAGGTGTGCTCGGTGGGGCAAAGTCTGAAAGATCGACCACATCGCCATTTCCTTCACATGCAAACGATCCGTTGCATTGCCATCAAATCAAAAGATATATTTGGAAATTGAGATTGATCGAATCAAAGGATGGCAGAATATAATGGTTTCGTTGCAAATGTCAAGCGTGCGGCGCGAACGAAAAGATTGACGCATTGCCTCAAAATAAATGTTACCGAAGCATTTTGAGCAATGTGTCGTTGCCT
>JBBILN010000074.1:0-34684 GCA_037444905.1 bacterium
GTGTCGTGGGACGAAGTGCTCGATGACATCGCCGGACGCATTCGACAAGCGTTGCTCGAAAAGCGCAACAACGAAGTCGTGTATCACGTCGGCCGGCCGGGACACGAAGGCTACATTGACCGCATTCTGCAATCCTGGGGCGTGGATGGCCACAACAGCCACACGAATATATGTTCCGCGGGCGCGCGTTTTGGTTATGCGATTTGGCACGGTTACGATCGGCCCTCGCCCGATCATGCCAATGCGCGCTTCATTCTGCTCATCAGTTCTCACCTTGAAGCCGGGCATTATTTCAATCCGCATGCGCAGCGCATCATCGAAGGCATGATGAACGGCGCGAAACTCGCGGTGATGGATCCACGCCTCTCGAACACCGCGAGCATGGCGGATTATTGGATGCCCACGTATCCCGGCAGCGAGGCTGCGGTGCTGCTGGCCATGGCAAAAGTCATCATTGATGAAAATCTCTACGACGAAAAATTCCTGCGTGATTGGGTGAATTGGCAGGAGTATTTGATGAAAGAGCATGCCGGCACGGAAGTGACGTTTGCGAATTTCATCGCCGCGCTCAAAAAGGAATATCAAGAATACACGCCGCAATTTGCCGAACAGGAAAGCGGTGTGCCGGCGCAAACCATCGTCGAGGTCGCGCGGCAAATCGGCTCGGCGGGTTCGCGTTTCGCCACGCACAATTGGCGCTCGGCGGGCAGCGGCAATCTCGGCGGCTGGGCCGTCGCGCGGTGTTTGCATTTTTTGAACGTGCTCACTGGCAGCGTCGGCTCAGTCGGCGGCACCTCGCCGAGCGCGTGGAATAAATTCAAACCGAACGTTCCCAACAAACCACCGGCGCAGAAATTTTGGAATGAGTTGCACTTTCCCAATGAGTATCCGCTGGCGCATTATGAAATGAGTTTTCTGTTGCCGCATTTCTTGAAAGAAGGCCGCGGCAAGCTCGCGGTCTATTTCACGCGCGTGTTCAATCCCGTGTGGACGTATCCCGACGGCTTTTCGTGGATCGAAGCATTGAGCGATGAGAGCAAGGTCGGTTTGCATGCCGCGCTCACGCCCACGTGGAACGAGACCGCGTATTTCGCGGATTATGTTTTGCCCATGGGTCACGCGGGCGAGCGGCACGACATTGTGAGTTATGAAACGCATTCCGGTTTGTGGATCGGCTTTCGCCAGCCGGTGCTGCGCGAGGCGCGCCGCAAAATGGGCCGTCCTGTGCAATTCACCTATGAAGCCAATCCCGGCGAGGTGTGGGAAGAAGATGAGTTTTGGATCGAGCTATCGTGGCGCATCGATCCGGATGGCAGTCTCGGCATCAAAAAGCATTTCATCTCGCCTTATCGCCCCGGCGAGAAGATGACGATTGATGAATACTATCAATACATTTTCGAGCGCACGCCGGGCTTGCCGGAGAAAGCCGCGGAGCATGGCCTCTCGCCGCTCGATTACATGCGCAAGTTCGGCGCATTCGAGGTCGAACGAACTTCATACAACAAGCACCAACACCCGGTTGCGCCAGCGGATTTGGAAGGCGCGCGTGTTGATGCGGGCACGAATATCATCACCAAAAACGGCAAGGCCATTGGCGTGATGATCGACGGTGTCGCGCAGACCGGGTTCAACACACCTTCACGCAAGCAGGAGTTTTACTCGCAAACCATGATTGACTGGCGCTGGCCGGAGTTCAAGATTCCCACCTACATCAAAAGCCACATTCACCAAGAACAGGTCGATTACGACAAGGGCGAGTTTCCACTGGTGCCCACCTTCCGCCTGCCGACGTTGATTCACTCGCGTTCGGGTAATGCGAAGTGGTTGTATGAAATTTCGAACCGCAATCCCGTGTGGATGCACACTGCCGACGCGGCGCGCCTCGGCGTTCGCACCGGTGATTTGATTCGTGTGAATACGGAGATCGGCTACTTCGTCGATCGCGTGTGGGTGACGGAAGGCATGAAGCCTGGTGTGGTGGCGTGCTCGCATCATTTGGGAAGATGGCGCCGGCCGCAGGATCCGGCGGGCAATCGTTGGGCGGCCTCGTTGGTTGAGATCAAACAAATGAACAGTGATCAATTGTCAGTGACCAGTGACCAGTCTTCACGATTCACAACCCACGATTCACAATCCACGATCCTCAATCCTCAATCTTCGCCCCTCGGCACCAAATGGCGCATGCGCCTCATCGACGAGATTCGCCCCTACAAAAGCAGCGATCCCGACTCCTCGCGCATTTTTTGGAGCGACGGCGGCGTGCATCAAAACATCACCTTTCCGGTGCATCCCGATCCCATCAGCGGCATGCATTGCTGGCATCAAAAAGTTCGCATTGAGAAAGCACATGCGGAAGATCGTTACGGCGACGTGATGGTCGATACCGCGAAATCGTTCGAGATTTATCGCGAATGGTTGAAGATCGCGCGTCCGGCACCCGGGCCGAATGGGCTGCGGCGGCCGTTGTGGCTGAATCGCCCGCTGCGGCCGGTGGAGGAGAGGTTTTATTTATAAAAGATCACCTCCAACGTTTTTCTGATCACTTTGCCGGCGCCGGCAAAATGGTTGAATACGGCAAAGGTCTCGCCCTGCAAGCTAGTGAGCTTGCACGGCAAAAACATTTTTTGGAATGTATAAAAATGATCCCTGTGAGGTGACAAGGGTCGAGCATTCTAAACCAAACCTATTTAACCGAGGAGATAGGTGAAATGCGCAAGATATGTCTCGACTTTATCTTCATGAGCATTATGCTGATTTTTTCCAGTAACGTGCCGGCGCAACAGATTTTGACCATCGCCGACGCCTCTCGCAAGACACCCATCGAAGGCGCGCGGTTGTATGTCAAAGAGAGCGGCTATGCTTTGCGCTCGGACGTGAATGGCCGCGTCGAAATCCCCAAGGAGTATCGCAAGGCTACGCTGAAAATCCGCGCGAAGAATTATCGCCCCCAGGAGGTGCGGCTGCCGCTCAAAAATGCCGCGCCGGTTCTGCTCCAATTCGACTCCTCGCTCGTCAATCTCGAAGAGCGCCAACTAAAGTTCACGCGGGCAGACACGCTGCGCGGCAGTTATGGCCCGTATCGCGCGAACAATGATTTGCTGTTTTACGATCTGAATGTGCGCCTCGACATTGGGGAGAAATATCTCTCCGGCTCCAATTTGATTCGCTTCAAAATGCTCAAAGACGACGCGCGCGTGCAAATCGATTTGTTCGCGAATATGCGCGTCGACAGTATTTTGTTTGATGGCAGGAAGCTGAGTTACACGCGTGAGTTCAACGCGGTGTTCATCGACTTCCCGCAAACGCTGCAAGCGGGCAAAACTCATGAGATTGTGTTTCACTATTCCGGCCATCCGAAAGAGACTGGGCGCTTCGGCGGGATTGCGTTCAAACAAGATTCGCTCGGCAATCCGTGGATCTATACCGCGTGCCAAAACCTCGGCGCGAGTTTGTGGTGGCCGAATAAAGACCAACAGCCCGATGAAGTGGATAGCATGAGCATCAGCATTGCCGTGCCCTCGGAGTTGTCCGCGATTTCCAACGGTCGTTTTCAAAACAAGACCGATCTCGGCGATGGCTACACGCGCTGGCATTGGAAGGTACATTATCCCATCAACAACTACAGCGTGTCGCTCAACATCGCGAAGTACACGCACTTTTCTGAAACGCTCGGCGATTTGACGATGGATTACTATGTGTTGCCCTATCATCTCGAAGCAGCGAAGCGCCAGTTTAGCCAAGCCAAACCAATGCTCGAATGCTTTCAAAAATATCTCGGCGAGTATGCTTTCAAAAGTGACGGCTATAAGTTGATCGAAGTCCCGTATTCCGGCATGGAGCATCAAAGCGCGGTGACCTACGGCAATCTTTTTCAGAACGGTTATCTCGCGCGCGATTGGACCGGCGTGGGCGTGAGCACGAAGTTCGATTTCATCATCATTCACGAGAGCGGGCACGAGTGGTTCGGCAACAGCGTGACCGCGAACGATGTTTCCGATGCGTGGATTCAAGAAGGCTGGTGCACGTATGCCGAGGGCGTTTATGTCGAGTGCATGTTCGGCTATGACGACGCGCTCAAGTATGTGAATGGCTATAAAAGCAAAGTGGGCAACAAAGAGCCGATCATCGGCCCGACCGGCGTGAATCATTGGCCGACGCAGGATCAATACTTCAAAGGCGCGCTGTTCCTGCACACGCTGCGCAATGTGGTGGATGACGACGCGAAGTGGTGGGCGATGCTGCGCGAGTACACGGAGCATTTCAAATATAAAAACATTTACACCGCGGACGTGATCAACTTTTTCAATTCATACTTCAAGCGCGATTTCAGTCCGCTCTTCGAGCAGTATTTGTATCACGCGGGTCTGCCGAAACTGCAAGTGAAATATGGCGTGAACGAGGTTTCGTATCGTTGGCAAGCGGAGGCGGAGGATTTCGACATGCCGATCAAAGTGCGCGACCGCAACGGTGCGGCGCACTTGATTCATCCGACCACGCAATGGCAAACGGAAAAACGCGCAGGCTTAACGAAAGAGCATTGGCAAGCGGCGACGGATTTGTTTTATGTCGAACTGGAAGAAGAGAACGCGACGCAAAGCGAAAAATAGAAGTGCGCAAAATAGCCAAGAGCAACCTTGCATTACAAAACCAGAATTGCTAATCTCCACGCGTAGAGGTTTGGCGACATTGCATGAATAAAGCTTCACCCTCCCACCTGATTATTATTCGTGAGAATTCCTTCGAACTTTGTGTCTATCAATTGCGCGTTCATATGAAAAGGCTTACTTGGAAACAAGCGTTTCTCCGACTCATAAAATGCGGCTCGGAGTGATCGAGTGTTTCTAGACAAAACGCTTCGCGTTGTGCCGCGTTCAAGCAAGTGCGTTTAGAAGGATTGCAAATGCCGAATGAAATAGACCTACCTCCGCTCTTGCAGTGTTTTGACCCCTCCTATCTTCCCATCGCGATCTATGCGGTGACGCCGGACGGGCGTTTTATGATTTGCAATGCCCACGCCCGGCGTCTTTTGCAGTTTCCTTCCGAAGGTCCGCTCGACAAGAAGATCGGCGATTTCTACGCCGACCCGTCCGAACGGCAACGCGTGCTCGAGCGCGTGTTACAGGCCGAAGCCAAGGGCGCGTCCTTTTGGCAAGAGGTCATTCATTTCAAAGTCGCCGGACGCAATTTGTATTTGCAGAACCATTGCCGCAGCCTGCGCGATCCGGTCTCACAGGAACTCATTGGCTTCATCGGCTCGTTCGTGGATATTACGGAAGAGCACGAGCACTCGCTCGTCAACAAAACGTTGCACCAGCGGGTGGCCGACCTCACCACGGATATCGGGCGCGTGTTGCACGCGAACTCCAGCACGTTGGTGATGGTCCATCAGGCTTTGGATACGACGATCGGCGCGCTCGGGCCGAATCCGTTTCATCATGAAGGCCTGCCTTCGGGAGATGAAATTGACGCGGCGTTGCAGCGGCCGGCGCAAGAGCTTGCGCAAGCCGTGGCCAAACTGCTCGATGCCGCCAATCCTGAACAAAGAAAAGAGGCTTTGCCCGAAGTGCTTTGGGAAGAATTACAGGAACGGCTGCCGCTGCTGCGCGACTTTGTGGCAAGCATTGCCGTGCAAGAATCACGCGCCAACGCATTGCGCGTGGTGGCGCGGCGCATTTTGGAAATTTGCGAGCGCATGCCCGCGCAGAACCTGCCGAAGGAATTGACCAAAGAGACCGTGCGCGCCGCTGCGAATCTCGATCGCTTGACCGCGCTGATTTCCGCGATGAATGCGCGCGCCGCGGTGATTCAAATGGATTACACCATTCGCTCGTTGCGTGAATTTATCATCACCGACGTGCGGCGCACCGAGAAGCGGCAGCGTTTGCGGCTGCAACACCTGCTCGACACCGCGCACAAACAACTCACGGAGTTCGCGCAATGCAGCCGCGTCAAGATTCGTTTCATGCCTCCCACGGCTGAGGGCGCGGTCGTCGGGGTGGAGCGCGATCTCGTGCGCGCGCTCGCGAACTTGCTCCACAACAGCATCAAATATAGCTGGCATCGCGATCGCGGCCAGGCGCCGTGGGTGACGATTCGCACTTCGCGGCAAAACGGCGCGGTGGCAATCGCGTTTGAAAATTGGGGCGTGCCGATCAGCCCCGACGAGATTCAAAATAATTTGATCTTCAAACTGGGCTATCGCGGTGAATGGTCGAAAGATCGCGGACGTTTGGGCACGGGCATCGGGCTGACCGATTCATTGGACGTGGCGCAAAAGCACGGCGGCTCGCTCAAAGTGGAAAGCCGGCCTTCGCGGCCGCGCTGGTCGGTCACGCCGGAGAGCGAGGATTATTTTCAGCAACCTTTCATTACCACTGTAACGATGATTTTACCGGAAGCATGTGATTGAATGGAGAACGCGATTATGGGCAAGCCACGCATTTTATGGGTTGAAGACAGCGCACGATTTGAGTTGGCCAATCTGCTCGGCCCGATTTACGCCAGCAACAAATATGAGCTCGTGTTGGCGGAAGATGCCACCACCGCGGCGCGTTATCTGCAAACGGTGCCGTTCGACGCGGTCATCATGGACATTCGCATTCCGCCGGGCCGCGATCGCCAGTGGTCGCAAAAATACGAGCGCGCCGGCTCCGACAAAGCTTCGGCGCAACTCGGCCTGGCTTTGCTCTTTTGGCTTTTTCACAGCAACGGCAAGCAGCCGCCGGAGTGGGCACGCCCCGAAAAGTTTGCAGTCTTCTCGGTGGAGGAAAAATATGAGATCGGCCCTTCTTTGGAAAAACTCGGCATTTTGATCTGCGAAGAAAAGCGTCCCGGTTTGCGCGATACGGTGCTTTTGGATTTGATTCACACGGTTCTGCAATACAGCAACGGCCACTCGCAAAGGAAATAAATGTCGATTCCGCTCGATGCCATCACCACGATTTTTATTTTTCTCATCGGACTGCCGGCGCTGTTGCTGCAATCGCTTGCGCCGGAGCTGCGCAAAGTCGTGCGCCGGCGGCGCTGGCAGCTCATTTCTTTCACGATGCTGCCGGTTTTCTTTGCCGGCATTGTTGTGGCCGTGGGAATCGGGCTTGCGCACATGGGGGAGAAGCACAAAGCCTTCCCTTCTTTTCCAACCTCCTTCTTAAGCAAAGTTTTAAAGTATGAAGGTCAGTTGCTGTGGATTTTTATTCTGACGGTATTGGTCATCATCGCCGGCGCCCTCGCAATCGTGCTTTCGGAGCAATGGCGGCGGGACGCGGTGATCCGAAAATTGCGCAAGCGCGCGGCCAAAGGCCTTGCACGCTGGGGCCGGCCGATTGAAGAAGAGTTAATGAGCTTGATTCAACTTGGACGGCACAGCCATCCGGGCCGCAACAAGGAATTGGTGTTGCAGGCGCTCGCGGAGCTGGCTTCTGCCGTGCAAAGCTGCAAGCGTTACGACGGCCGCCAACTCGAAGTGCTCATCAAAGGCTTGGAAGACGTGCTCATTCTCGGGCATCTGCACGTGGGCAGCATTGAAAATTTCCGCACTGCCGCGGATTTGCTCTCGGAGATTGTGATTCCCGCGGCGCGCGCACGGCATTCCGAAGATTTGAAATTGGCGGTGCAGGCCATCAGCGTGTTGGCGCGCACAGCTTTGATTTTTGAGATGTCACACCTTCCTATGAAATTTTTGGAAGCGCTGGAGCTCTTGTATATCGGCGATCATGCTGCGGGCACGTGGATGAGCCAGGCGCTCTTTGAAATTGGCAGCCAGGCCGTGGAAGAGGATCAACCGCTCGTGGCCATGGCCGCGCTCTCCAAGCTCGACGGCTTGGCGCAACGCCAGGCGCGCATCGAGGGCGAGCTGGCGCACGATTACTTGAGCTTGGTGGCGCACGTGTGGAAGCACGGCGAAACGGCGCGGCGCTACGTTACGCGCATGCTGAAAGAGACTTCGCACGGCTTCACCTTGGCATTGCCCGAAGCCCTGCAAGCCGCGCAGGCGCATTGCGAGCAAACTGCCAAGTTCGTGACCTCGGATCATTTGCTGGAATTGATGCAAGGCACGCGCGAGGTAGAGAATGGCCCAATTATGCCGAGTTGAATCACAAAGCCACTGCAATCGAGTCCGCTAAGGCTTGATCTTCTCCTGTGCAAATATAAACTCCGGCGTTTTCTTCTCTTTAATCGTAGCCAAATCCTCCACCAGATTCAACGTGGCGCTCGTGGCATCTAGAACCGTCATTGTAGACTGGCTCGCATGCTCTCGTGATACTGCCACGTCGATTTGCAGAAGCTTGGCCTCCGGATTCCGCGCATAAACGCGCCCGGTTGGCGCACTGCCGGTGTCTTTCGTCGTATGCAACAGCATGTAATAAAACTGCTCCGGCGCTATGCAAAAAGCTTGCGCGGAGCGATTGCGAATCCACAACTCGAAAATCAGATCGCTGTCTTCGGTGCGCTCAAAAGCCATCTCCGCATCGATTTCGTCGCTCGCGGCGTGGACAAGTTGCTTGCCTTGCAGCCCGCGCGTGCCTTCGGCGATGGGATGCAGGCAATAAAAATGAAATGCCACGCGATCGCGGTTCTGCCACATGCAATGCTAAATCGGGTTGGAAACCGCGGCGAATTAAAAATGACGCTGCTCAAACATTCTTTATAAAACCGTCGCTGCGCCGCCGCCTTTCGTTCGGTTTTCCTTTCACACCTTCCGCAAAATCCCCTCCTTGCCTTTAAAAATGTATGTGGGAAAATCAGAGCCTTTTGCGAGGCTACCCGACGGCGCAATGCCACAAGCTTGGACATAACCGCGTTGAATGAGTCGATCAGATCACATTCAACTATTTCGAGGGTCCGTATGCCTCCTTCACCTCAAATTCTCGAACCCGGCGGCGAAAAATATGCCTTGATCGTGGGCATCGACAATTTTCGCGATGGCAACATTCCGGCGTTGCGATATGCCCGAAACGACGCGGAGGCCGTGCGCGATTTTTTGCTTGATCCGGAGTTTGGGAAATTCAAACGCGAAAACGTCCACGTGCTTCTCGATGAGGATGCCACGTTGGGGGATCTACGCTCGCAACTAGTGTATTGGCTCGGCGCCAAAGTGCGCGAGCAGGATCATGTGTGGATTTATTTCGCGGGTTGCGGCACAACGGCATTGCGCGATGATCGCCATCGTGGACGCACGATTATGAATTATCTGATCATGCACGACACCAACCCCGAAGATCTCGCCATGAGCGCGATTGCTTTGAGCCAGTTGGAAGAGTGGTTGGACCTGGTTGCAGCCGAGCGCCTCGTGCTGATTTTTGATTGCGGCTTTAGCGGCTTCGGCAAGGGCCGTACTTTTGCATCCAACAAAACGCCGGCGTATGATGACTATGCTTTTTTTTCCACCTTCGCCAAGAACAGCCGGCGCATGGCGATCATTGCTGCGGGGCCGCTGGAGAGCGCCTGCGAAGATGATGACGCGGCGCTGGGTTTGTTCACGCGCATTTTGTTGCAACGCCTGCGCATGGCCGTGCACTCCGAGCGTGATTACGATCTCACCTGGGAAACGCTGCACCAATTTCTCGCCGCCGAAGTTTCACGCCAAGCGGAGTTGCGCGGCGTCGCCCAAACGCCGATCAAAGCCGGCGGCTTGCCCGGCCATTTGCCGCTTTTCGAAGGCGTTTCCCAGCCAAGGCCCGTGGCCCCAGCATTAGTAAGTTCATCCAACCACGAACGCGTGCAACAGCTCTTGCGCGAGGCCCAACAAGAGTTGTATGCGGACAATCTTTATCATGCGCGCGAACTGTTGCTGGAAATTCTCGAGCTCGACGCAAACAACCGGCGCGCGTTGAACGGCCTGCGCAAGCTCGAAGAAGTTTTGCAAAAGGGTGATCGCGAAGCGCAAATCAAGCAGGCGTTTTCGGAAGCGCGGCGCTATTGGGATGAGCGCAACTACACCGAAGCCACGCGCTGGTATGGTCGAGTGCTGGAACTCGATCCCACCAGCGAATCCGCGCGCGTGGGCATTGAGACGTGCCAAAGCATGCTGCAAAAGCATGAAGAGGGGAGTGACGCAAACGGTGCGCTCTCGGCTGCGTGGCCGTCCGCCGAAAAGCCGCCCCACGCGCATGCGCTGAAAATCAAAGGGTATGATGAATTTATCTGGCCCTATGTGGGGTGGTGGGCATTGGTAGGAGTAGTATGGGGATTGTTCGGCACACACACTGAAAACGCGAGCACCGCCACGACGTTCATTACGGCATTGAAGTTCGGTTTCTTCGGCAGCCTAATCGGACTGGTGCACGCCTCCGCGGTCTATTTCTACAAACTCGCCGAGTTGCGACTGAAGGCCAAAAAAGCGCGCAAAGCGTGATGCGCCTATTTCTGCAATGCCGCCACGCAGTTTTGCTTCCCCTGATTCGCAGCGTGCAAAAGCCCCTGTCTTTTTGATGTTCCCACCATCACTATTTATACCAATCCTGCTTCGGTTGATACGAAGTGCTCAACTTGCTGCGGCGCTCGTGCCGCTCAATTGCCAGCCGTATCAATTCATCCAGCAAAGCCGAATAGCTCAGGCCGCTCGCTTCCCACAATTTCGGATACATGCTGATTTGGGTGAAACCGGGAATGGTGTTGATCTCGTTGAGATAAAACTCGTGCGATTCGCGCTCCACCAAAAAATCCACGCGCGCCATGCCTTCACACTCGCACGCCATAAATCCGAGCACCGCGGCTTCGCGAATTTTCTCGGCGACCGCGTCCGGCAAATTTGCGGGAATGTATAATTGCGAAGCGCCGTCCACGTATTTGGCGTTGTAATCATAAAATTCATTTGAAGGCACCACCTCGCCGCACACCGAAGCGCGCGGACGAAAATTGCCGAGCACACTTACCTCGATTTCGCGCGGCGTCGAAACCGCGGCTTCGATCAAAATTTTGTGATCGTACAGCGCGGCCTCTTCGATAGCGCGTATCAACTCCTCGCGATCGTGCGCCTTTGAGATGCCCACACTCGAGCCCATGTTCGCGGGCTTTACGAACGCGGGAAAGCCCAACGTGTCTTCGAGAACTTCGAGCATTTGCGTTTGCGTCATGCCGCGCAATTGCTGCGGCTGCAAACTCTGCGGCAGAAAATCTTGTTGCGGATTTTGCCAGTCGAGATAGCGCAGCCACATGTAATCCACCACCGGAATGCCGGCCTGGCGGCAAAGCATCTTTTGCACCACTTTATCCATGCACACCGCGGAACCTAAAACGCCGCTGCCGACGTAGGGCAAATTCGCCAGCTCCAACAAGCCTTGCATCGTGCCGTCTTCACCATACGGTCCGTGCAGCACGGGAAGCACAACGTCGATTTTTTCTTCCAACAAAACTTTCTGTTCGAGGCGCGTTTCTGCCGCAGCGCTCGCCACCAAACGTTGCTCGTTCGGATCGGGTGAAATTATCGTCACTGAGCGGCTCGCGTCTTCACCGCTTTTGAGCAAGCGCATGGCCTGCCCGCCGCCAATCCATCTGCCCGACTTCGTGATGCCCACAGGAACGATTTCATACTTATTGCGATCGAGTGCATGCATGACCGAGCTGGCCGAAACCAAAGAAACCTCGTGCTCGCCGGAGCGCCCGCCGAAGATGACGCACACGCGGAGTTTTTTCATGACACGTTCCAATTGCTGAGAGAACCTCGCTTTCCCGGTAAATTTGTGAAGTGCGCAGCAATTTAAAACTTCCCTCATGAATAGCAATCCCGAAGTTTTGCTTGAAATTCGGAGGGAGAATCTTTACTATAAAAAAGTTGATTGCACCAGGTTGAGTTTTCACTCTTCCCCGCACAGGAAATGTCATTCTGGAAGAACCTTGCTCAGCACTTGGCACACCTCACAAAAGGGAAGCCGTCTTAAGCACTAGAGAAGATTCTGGCAGAATGAAAATGCCTGTGATGGCATCGAGTAATGTCGCGGTCGCATTTATCACGATTGATTCGCCGGAGCAACCTCGTTGCACCATATTCAAGAAATCTCCCCGATCGAAAACTTCATTTTATAAAACTGTGGCAGGATTATTTCCAATCAATCTGCCTCAAAGAAACGTATTGAATACCAAGCCTCAACCGAGTAGCCGCGCATGAACCTGCATTGGCAATTTATCGAAACGGCTCCACCAGAAGCTGTGCTGCATTTGGCGCACGAGGCCAACGTGCCACCCATCATTGCGCGCGTCATGCTCAATCGCGGCATCGACTCGAAAAACGCGGCGCTCACGTTCTTTCGCACCGAGCTTGATCGGCTGCATGATCCGTTCCTCATGGCCGATATGAAAGCTGCGATCACGCGTTTGAGCACAGCCCTCCACCGCAAAGAGAACATGCTCATCTATGGCGATTACGACGTTGACGGCATCACCGCCACGGCGTTGCTCAAACTCGCGTTTCGCCATTTAGGTTTCGACATTCCACACTATATCCCCGACCGTTTACGCGACGGCTACGGCATCACGCGGCGCGGCATTGATCTCGCCAAGGCCCAAGGCGCCACATTGATTCTTGCGGTAGATTGCGGAGTTTCTGCGCGCGAAGAGATTGCATATGCGCGCGAGTTGGGCATCGACTTTATCGTATGCGATCATCATCAACCCGGGCCGCAACTTCCTCCCGCTCGTGCGCTGCTCAATCCCAAACGCAGCGATTGTCCTTATCCCTTCAAAGAATTGGCCGGTGTCGGCGTTGCATTCAAGCTGATGCAAGGCCTCTTTCTTCATCTCGAACAAAACCTTGAAGAGCTGTATCGCCACCTCGATCTGGTCGCCGTGGGCAGCACCGCGGACATAGTCCCACTGGTCGATGAGAATCGCGTGTTCGTGAAGGCCGGTTTGGAAAGAATCAATCAAACCGAAAATGTGGGTTTGCGCGCGCTCTTGCAAGTGTGCGGCTTGGCGCTCGGCACGATCAACACCGGCAATGTCGTGTTCATTCTTGCGCCGCGCATCAACGCCGTCGGGCGCATGGGCGATGCGACGCGCGCGGTGACGTTGCTCACCACCAACGATGCCACGCAGGCCATGGAAATCGCGCGCGTGCTCGAAATGGAAAACCGCGAGCGCCGCAGCGTGGACGACGAAACCTATCGCGAAGCATTGCAAATGATCGAGGCGCAATGTGATCCGAGTCGTGATCTCGTTTTTGTTTTGCAAAAAGAAGCCTGGCACACCGGCGTGATCGGCATCGTGGCCTCGCGCGTCGTGGAAAAGTTTTATCGCCCCACGATCATGATCTCCACGCAAAACGGCGCGGGCAAAGGCTCGGCGCGCAGCATTCCCGGCTTCGATCTCTACAAAGCCTTGCGCGAATGCGAGCAGCACCTCGCGGCATTCGGCGGCCACAAATACGCCGCGGGCTTGAGCATCAAAACCGAGAACATTGCCGCGCTGCGCGCGCAATTGCAAACCGTTGCGGCGCGCATGCTCACGCCGGAGTTGCTCACCCCGCGCTTGCTGCTCGATGGCGAGATTCGGCTGAGTGAAATCGATGCGCGCTTCATGAAATTCCTCAACGCGCTCGCGCCCTACGGTCCGCAGAATATGCGCCCCGCATTCGTTTCGCGAGGTTTGCGCGTCGTCGGCAATCCGCAAATCGTCGGCAACAATCATCTGCGCTTTCACGTGTCGCAAGACGAGCGCCGCCTCGATTGCATCGGCTTCAACCTCGGCGATCTCCGCCCGAAGCTCATCAATGGCAGCGACGTGGACCTGGCTTATTTGGTGGAAGAGAACACCTGGCAGGGCAGGACCACGATTCAGTTGCGGGTGAAGGATATTCGCTGAGGCAAAAAACATTTCAAATTTCGAATTGAACATTGGACATGCTTGCAAGAAGCATGTGCGAAAGCGAGGCCCGAAATGCAAATCGCAACGTTTGAAGGCACTGTGGATAATGGCGTGATCAAGCTGCTGAACAATCTTCGTCTTCCCGACAAGACCAAAGTGTACGTGATCGTGCCGGATTTGGAGCCGAAACAAGCAAGCCGCATTTACAGCCCCCGATTGGTGCATCCCGAGCATGCAAAAGACTTTCAAATCGAAATGATCGAGGCGCCTGCCGATGCCAGCATATGACGCCACAAGGTTCAACCCGCCTGCACCAGTAGCAAACGTAACTTTGCACAACCCGGTAAATGGCGGCAAAATCTCCAACGTGGCAATGTTGATGGACTTGGGTTCAGACGTCACCATTGTACCCGAAGTCTATGCCCTCTCAATCGGTCTTACTCCTCTACCCGATCAATACGAGGAAGTAATGGGCTTTGACGGCAATCGCCAGCTAGCTCCTATTGCGCAAGTGGAGATTCACTTTGTTGATCGAATCTTTCGAGGGCGATTTCTTTTAGGGAAAGAAGAATACGGAATTTTAGGGAGGAATATTTTGAATCTCTTGTCTTTGCTATTCGACGGGCCGCGGCTCACTTGGAGCGATCAGCGTCCGGTAATGAAGAAATAGCGTTGGCGTTTTCATGATTAAAAATGACCAAGAATTGCAAGTGACTTTGGAGCGCATTGCTCGCTTTCAAAGACAAGGGGCTGAGTTGCGCCGCAAAGAAACGATCCCGGAGAACTATCGACTCGCGTCTTCCGGCTATCTCGCTGAAATCGACCGCATGAATCTCGAAGCGCGCGCGTATTTGCTCTGTCATCCGCAAGAGCTTGCAAAAATGGTCGAACTGGTCTGAAGAAGAAACCGACGCGCCGCAGCAAGAATTTCGAGTTGTCAGATCAAGCCGAGATCGTCTTCGATTTTACGCCGCACGATCCCAACCGGACGTATCGCATCTAAAGTCCGCGTTTGAAGCATCCGAAACGAGCCAGGGACTTTCTCGCATTGAGATGGTTGAGCGGTCTGCTTTGGAGATCAAAGCGCGATGAAATATTTTTTCGGGCATCAATTCAAAACAAAAGCAGAAAATTTCTCATGCGCCGTGCCACCCATTTCGTTTCTTATTCGACAACGCCTCCCTCACAATGACATTCTGCAAGAACCTGCCCTTGCACTCGGCACTCATCTCAAAATCGCCTTGCCCTCCAGTGCTGAAAAAGATTCCTGCGGCATGACATGAAAAGAGTGGGCACACTGCAAACACATTTGCAACTGCATGAACCGGAGCCTTGATGAACCTCTTCCCCTCCCAGCTTCAAACCAAAACCGAAGAATTTAGAAAGCGCCACACCCGCAGCCTTCAACTTTTAACCGAACTCAATCTCCGCGCCAAACAAGTGCGCGAAGCCTCGCCTGCCGCCGTTGAAAAATTGCGGAAGCGCGGCAAATTTCCCGCACGCGAAAAAATCCGGCGCGTGCTCGACCCCGATTGCAAGCCGCTCGAAATCGGATTGTTCGCGGCGTGGGACATGTATCAAGACATTCCCGGCGGCTACCCTTCCGCGGGCACCATTGTGCAAATCGGTCGCGTGTCCGGCAAGCTCGCCGTCATCGTCGCGAATGATCCGCTCGTGAAAAGCGGCGCGTGGGTGGAGATCACGTGCAAAAAGAATCTGCGCGCGCAGGAGATTGCGATGGAGAATCGTTTGCCGATCATCTATATGGTCGATTCCGCGGGCGTGAATCTCGAACGGCAAGCGGAAATTTTTCCCGACCGCGAGCATTTCGGCCGCATCTTCCGCAACAACGCGAAGATGGCGGCGATGGGCATTCCACAAATTTCCGTGGTGTTCGGCTTCTGCGTTGCGGGCGGCGCATATCTGCCCGGCATGTCGAGCGAGTTGGCGATGATCACCGAGCATTCGAGCATGTATCTCGCCGGCCCGTTTTTGGTGAAGGCCGCGGTCGGGCAGGAAGTCGATTCCGAAACGCTCGGCGGCGCGACCATGCACAACGCGATCTCCGGCGTGGCGGATTATCGTTTCGACAAAGAAGAACAGGCGTTCGAATTTATCCGCGAACAAATGGCCCTGCTCAATCAACCGCAGCCAACGCTCTTTCAACGCGCCGCGAGTGAAGAACCAAAGTACGATCCCGAAGAACTGCTCGGCATTTTGCCGGACAACAACTCGGGCACGTATGACATGCGTGAGATCATCGCGCGCCTCGTCGATGGCAGTCGCCTCGAAGAGTACAAACCGGAGTATGGCAAGACCATCGTCACTGCGTTTGCGCGCCTGGGCGGCTATTCCGTTGGTATCGTGGCGAATCAAGGTCTCGCCGTGAAACGCGAAATGCCGCCCGATCATTTGGGCCGGCCGCAGCCGCCGCAAGTGCAAATGGGCAACGTGATCTATTCCGACTCTGCGAACAAAGCTTCGCACTTCATTATGCTCTGCAACGAGCGCCGCATTCCGCTCGTGTTCATGCACGATGTCACGGGTTTCATGGTCGGCAAGCAAGCGGAGAGCGGCGGCATCATTCAAGACGGCGCGCAGTTTGTGAATGTGCAGGCCAATTCCATCGTGCCTAAGTTTACCGTCGTCGTGCGCAACAGTTTCGGCGCGGGCAATTACGCGATGTGCGGCAAGGCGTATGACCCGCGCTTGATTTTTGCGTGGCCGACGGCTAAATTGGCCGTGATGGATGGCGGCATTGCCGCGGACACGGTGTTGCTCACGAAGAAAGAGCTTTCCGAAAAGGAGCGCGCGGAGTTTCGCAAGAAGCTCGTTGACAAGTATAATGCAGAGGCCTCGCCCTATTTCATTTCCGCGCGTATGATGGTCGACGGCATCCTTGACCCGCGCGAGACGAGGAGCGCGTTGATCACGGGGTTGGAAATGGCGGCGCATAATGCGGAGTTGGGGGAGTTTAAAACGGGCGTATTAAGAATGTAGTTTGGCTGCGTATGATTGATTCAACGAGCTGCGCCGTGATTGCAAATCGGGAGTCGAAGCATGTCTGTTAAAATATCTCGTTTCGAGTGGGATGAATATAACACGGATCATCTGCGGAGAGACACCCAGAGTTTGATTTGGATTTTCTTGAAGAAATCGTGAACCAGGCGAAATCGTATCTTGTTTTAGGGCATGATCGGTTTGGCCGGAGAATCTATGGAGCGCGGCAAGGACGCATTATCGTTCTTTTCAACATCAAAAGAGGAAAGATTGCACGCATCTTTTCCGTCAGAGAGTTTTAGTCATGAGTGTCAAACTTAAAACCAAAACGAAAACCAAAGCGAGAACGTATGCGCGGGATGCGCACAACGATCTTGGTTTTCAGTGGCCCGACTTTGATTCGCCGGAGGCCATGAACAAATGGCTTGAAACGCTTCCGCGCGAGGAGGCGGAGGTCGATCCGCGTCTCAAGCAGCGGGTTCCGGTGGAGCTCAATCTCCACAAGCTCATGGTCGAGGGCTTCGAGCATTTGGCAAAGCAGCAAGGCTTCAAAAACGGTGAGAAGCTGATGTACGCGGTATTGAGCCAGTACCTGAACGCGAATTTGCCCGAAGAATTTTAAACGAAGACAAGGACACAAACAATGAGCCGGATCAGCAAGACAGAGCCGCTTGATTTGCACGTGTTGATCGAAAAAGAAGGTCGCTTGTGTTCCGCTCTGTGCTTGGAATTGGATGTCGCCTCTCAAGGTCGTTCCGTTGCCGAAGCGAAGAAGAACGTCGCAGAGGCGGTGCAGCTTTATCTCGAAGCAGTATACCTTTCCGGCGATGAGAGGAATTTTATTCCAAGGCCGGCGCCGTTGGAGGAGTGGCTGAAATACTTTCAAGCTCTGGCTACCCACATGAAGAAAAAATTTTCGCCCCGAACGAAGGCCAAAAGCGTCAAACTGCGCGAGATCGTTTATGCACCGTAAGCTACTGTCTCTCTCTTCGCGTGAAGTTGAACGCATTCTTCGTCACTATGGTTTTGTACGCGAATGAGTCGAAGGAAGCCATCAACAGTTCTTTGGAGTAACGCACGAGCAGCAGCGAAGAGTAACGGTAATAGCCAATCAAAAACGCTTCGCCCCCAAAACTATGGCGACGATGATTCGCCAATCGGGATTAACGGAGCGAGAATGGTTGGAGGCCTTGGAATGAAGCAGCAGAGCTGCGCCGAAAGGGCGTTCGCGCGGCGACGATTTAGCGCATCGTTTGTCATTAACAAAAAGTAGCGATATGCCTTCAACAAGGAAATCTGCAAAACGCCGTGTGCCTTCAAAGAAGGCCCTCAAGCCCGTGCCTGTTTTCAAAAGTCTCGAAGAGGAAGCGTGTTTCTGGGACACGCACGACACGACTGAATACGATTTGGAAGATATGGATGAAACCATCGAAGTGGGCGGCGCGCTCAAGGCGAGCGTTGAGAAAAGACGAGCCGAACGTCTCGCCGCGCTTTTGAGATTGGAGCCGAAACGGTTGCGCGCGACGCAACGACTCGCACGGCGCAAAGGCGTCACTTCAAAAGTTTTGATTAAAACTTGGATTGATGAGGGACTGCGGCGCGAGAAGGTAGAGCTCAAATAACGCAGGGACGAGCATTCCGCGCTTTGAATTGATTTATGCGCAACAGACTAAACAGCATTTGCGCGCCATTGAGCAAAAGCATCATCATTTAATTCGCAAGACGATTGAAGAGCAATTGCGGTTCGAGCCGAACGTCAGAACCTTGAACCGAAAGCCTCTGAAACGGCCGATCAAATTTAAGGCAAATTGGGAACTGAGACTCGGCCCCAAAAACAGATTTCGGGTGTTCTATCGCGTCGATCACGAAAGCAACAAAGTGGATATTGCCGCAATCGGAATCAAATCGGAAATCGTTTGTTCATCGCCCACAAAGAAGTGTAATTATGAAGACCGCATCTGCAACGGCTATTAACGCACGCTTTAGTGCTTATCTGAAAGCGTCATAAAACGGGCCGGTGGTTGTGACCAAAAAAGGCAAACCCGTTGCCGTGCTGCTCACATTGGAAGACGAGGGCGAATTGGAACGTTTGCTCCTCGCCTATTCCCCCAAGTTTCAAGCTATCTTAAACAAGGGCTATCAGCAGATTCAAGAGACGGGCGGCATCCGGCACGAGGATTTTTGGAAAGAACTTGAACGGAATGAAGCGCAACCATGAGAGCCATTGAGCAAAACTTCTACGGCGTCACCGAAGAGCTGATCCAAGAGATCACCGCGCGCATCGTGCGCGAGTGGCATCCGCACAAGATCATCTTGTTCGGCTCTTATGCCGAGGGAAAAGCGAAAGAGCATAGCGATTTGGATTTCATGGTCATTATGGATTCGACCATTGCCCGACCGGACGAGCGCGCGATGTTGTTGGAAGACATGTTTGAGGATGTAGATTGTCCGATAGATTTTTTTGTTTATACGCCGAGTGAAGTCGCAAGCAACCTTGAAAAGCGCAATCCCTTCGTTCGAGATATTCTGCAGAAAGGACGGGTGCTCTATGCCGGATAGCATGAACTACGAAGATTGGCTGGCGAAAGCTCGCAACGACCTACTTGCCGCCGAAGCCATACTCGCCTATTACGAAGAGCCGCCGACAGACACGGTTTGTTATCATTGTCATCAAGTCGCGGAGAAGTGTTTCAAGGCTTTCGTGATTGCCAAACGTGAAAAGCTTCATCCGATTCACAAGCTGCCCAAGTTGCTCCGGCTTTGCATTGCACTTGACAAGGGCTTCACGGATTTTCAAGAAGCAGCACGGAATCTGAACCGTTATTACGTTGATGCCAAGTATCCGCCTGGTATCCCTCAATGGCCTCCCAAGGAGGAAGCTCAAATCGCTCTCAACCAAGCGCGCGAAATTCTCGCTTTCACTCGCAATAAACTGATCACGACGAACTGACATGAACGCAACCTCTCCTCTTCTCATTGCCAACGGCCAGGGCTTTTGGGGCGATTCGATTCTCGGGCCGGTACGGCTCGTGCGCGAAGGGCCGCTGCATTATCTCACGCTCGACTACCTCGCCGAGGTGACGATGAGCATTATGCAAAAGCTTTATAAGCGCAATCCCGAGGCGGGCTATGCGACCGACTTCATTCAAATGCTCGAACGCATTCTGCCCGAGTGTTATGAGAAGAAGATCAAAATCATTGCGAGCGCGGGCGGCGTGAACTCCGCGGCATGCGCGCGCGCGACGGGCGAGGTGATCAAACGCTTCGGCCTGAGCAACCTCAAAGTCGCGACGGTGGCGGGCGATGACATTCTCGCGCGCTTGCCCGAGTTGCAAGCGCAGGGCGAGTCGTTCAAGAACCTCGATGACGGCCGCACGCTTGCGGAGATCAATCGCACGATTGCTTCGGCCAATGCGTATCTCGGCGCGTTCCCGATTGCCGAGGCGCTCGATCGCGGCGCGGACATTGTGATTTGCGGCCGCGTCACCGATCCTTCCCTCGTGCTCGGACCGATGATTCACGAATTCGGTTGGAAACCGAATGAGTTTGACAAACTCGCTGCGGGCACGATTGCCGGCCACATCGTCGAATGCGGCGCGCAATGCACGGGCGCGAATTACACGAACTGGCGCGAGATCGAGGACTTCGCCCGCATCGGCTATCCCATCATCGAAGCGTATGCGAGCGGCGAGTTCTTTATCACCAAACACGAAGGCACGGGCGGCAAAGTTTCGATTGAGACCGTGGCCTCGCAGCTTGTGTATGAAATGGGCGATCCGAAAAATTATCTCACGCCCGATGTGATCGCGGATTTCACTTCGATTCAACTCGAACAAGCGGGCAAAGATCGCGTGCGCGTGTTCGGCATCAAAGGCCGCATGCCCACGGAGTTTTTGAAAGTGAGCATTAGTTACGAGAACGGTTATAAGAACATCGGGCAGCTTGTGATCTCCGGTCCCAACGCGCTGGAAAAAGCAAAACTCTGCGCGGAGATTATTTGGCAGCGCCTCGCGCTCGACGGCGTCACGTTCAACGAAGAAGAACGCATGGTGGAATTTCTCGGCGCGGGTGTTTGTCACGAAGGCATCGTGCCGGAAATCGATCCGCCGGAAGTGGTGCTGCGCATCGGCGTGAAAGGTTTTGATAGAAAGAAGCTCGACCGCTTCGGCATGGAGATCGTTCCGCTGGTGACGAGCGGCCCGCCGGGCGTGACCGGCTTTGCGGGCGGTCGCCCGAAAGCGACGGAGATCATGAGCTATTGGCCGGCGCTGGTGCGGAAAGAGAAGATTGCGGCGAAAGTGAAGGTGGTTGGTTTTTAATTTTAGAAATGTATGGCGGTGTGGTGGTCGCTTCTGTTTTAACCGAGAAGGTGTGTGCCATGCTTGAATTAGACAAGACGCAGGCAGATGACATTGAAAACGGCGAAGTCGAAGAGTTTTTTGAGGAAGAGCAGGAAGTCCCGCCAGTTCAATATGACATATCGAGCTATGGCGCGGACTACGATGTCGAAGGCTTGGTGAAAAGGTTGAATCGGAAAGATATCTTGATTCCTCCTTTTCAACGAAATTACGTTTGGAGCATCAACGATGCTTCACGTTTCGTGGAGTCCTTGTTGTTGGGATTGCCTGTGCCCGCAGTTTTTTTGGCGAAAGAAGAAAGCCAGAAACTCTTGGTTATCGACGGCCAGCAAAGGCTCAGGTCGCTGCAATTTTTTTATAACGGTTTTTTTAACCCGCGCGAGGATGAAAAACGGCAGCAAGTATTTCGGCTGGCAAAAGTTCAGAAAAGGTTCGAGGGTAAAACATATCAGGATTTGGATGAGCAGGACAGAATCAAACTCAACGATTCGCTCATCCATGCCATTATCGTCAAGCAGGAGTCGCCGGAGGAAGACAATTCTTACGTTAATAAGAAGCCCCAAGACTCAAAAATTCATCGATATCGCCGCTGCTTTCAACCCAACATGGAAAGACGAGCTTGATAGCTACGTCGATTCCGAAGGCCGATGGGAAGCCATCGATTCGATTATGAATCAAAGGCATCTCATCGCACACGGTCAGTATCAAAATTCCAGCATTACTTTGGTCAAGCTGAAGGATTATTTGAAAAAGAGCATCGAAGTTTTGGAGTTTATTGAAATGCAATGCAGTCGCTAGAACGACAAACAACAACCGACCAAATCCATTCCCATGGAGGTCTTCACCTACGCGCAAATCACATAAACATATTTTAACCCCATCACTACCGGACACACAACTTGAAGAAGGAACATCTGTGATGAAGGAACAATTTCCAGAGATTCATGCGAAGCTCAACGAGCTGTCCGCACCGCTCGATTATTCCAGCCCGAATGTGGCGATCATTCTCGCCGCGGGGCACGGCAAACGCATCAAGTCTGAAAAGTCGAAAATGCTGCATATGATTTGGGGTGTGCCCACGGTGACGCGCGTGGCCAATGCGGCGCGCGAAGGTTTGGAGACGACCAATCAAGTGCTCGTGGTGGGCATCAAAGCGCTCGACGTTGCAAGTGCGGTGGGCAAGGCGCCGCAGCGCGAGTTCGTGTTTCAGGAGAATCAAAAAGGCACAGGCGACGCGGTGCGCGTGGGCTTGCGCGATCTCTTGCAACATCATTACTCCGGCGCAGTCTATGTTTTTCCCGGCGACATGGGTTTGCTCAACAGTCGCGCGATTCGCGATCTGCGCCGCGATTTCGAGGGCAATGCCTGCGACATGATGGTGCTCACCGCGGATTATCAGGGCAATCCCGAGGAGAATTATTACGGCCGCATCGTGCGCGTGCCGGAGAAAGACGCGACGGGCAAACCTTCGGGCGCGGATCACGGCAAGGTGATCGAGATTATCGAGCACCGCGATCTGCTCGCGCTCGAGGCGAACAAGCCCTATCGCATCACGTTCAACAAACGCGAGTATGAATTTTCCAAAGAAGAGCTGTTGAACACGCGCGAGTTCAACACCGGCGTGTATGCGTTCAGTTGCGCGCCGCTGGCGAAGTATATCGAGACGCTGCAAACGAACAATGCGCAGGGCGAATTGTACGTCACCGATCTCATCGCGATTTTCAACAACAACGGCCTTGCGGTGCGCGCCTCGCGGGCGAAGGATTACGCGACGGTGCTCGGCTTTAATAACAAAAGCGTGTTGAAAGAAATGGAAGCGATCGCGCGCGAGCGGGCGTATGAGCGCTTGAAAGACATCATCATGATCGACGATCAAGACGATTTCTTTGTCGCGGATGAGGTGATCGATCAAATCATCGGTCTTGACATCGCGCACGCGCCGCTCGACATCAACCTCGGCAAAGGCGTTCACATTGGGCCGAACGTGCATTTGAGCAAGGGCGTGGTGATTAAAAGCCGCGCGACGCTCGCAGGCAACATCGTGCTCGGCGAAAACGTCGTGATTCATGAAAACGTCCATCTCAGCACGTATCCGCATCAGACTCTGACCGTCGGACGGAATTCGCAAATCTTTCAGGGCGATATCATCAAAGGCAATCTCACCATCGGCGAGAATTGCCAAATCGAATCCGGCGTGAACATGACCGGTTCCGACGAATTCCCCACGCGCATCGGCAACAATGTGCTCATCAAAGGCACAAGCTATATCTTCGGCTCGATTATCGAGGACGACGTTTGGGTCGAACGTTCGGTATTGAAGCACAAGCACGTTGAGCGCATCGTGCGTCGCGACGGCACGGTGCAACCCGTGCGTTGGGTGCTGCCTTTGCCGGAAGGGTTGGATTCGCTGCATTCGTTGGAGAAGAAACAATAAAGTGGAGTAATGGATTATTGGAGTCTGGATTAATGGAAAAACATTGCTCCAGCAATCCAACACTCCATCAATCCAATCATCACAAGCACCAAAGGTGATATGAAAAAAATCCCCCTCTCCCAACTCGCCTACGCCCGCAGCGGTGACAAAGGCGATGCCAGCAACGTTGGCGTCGTGGCGTATGATCGCGCGGGGTATGAGTTGCTCAAAAAGGAGCTCACGCCCGCGCGGGTGAAAGCGCACTTCGGCAAAATCTGCCGCGGCAAAGTCGAGCGCTACGAAGTGCCAAACATTCTCGCGCTCAATTTTATTTTGCACGACGCGCTCGGCGGCGGCGGCTCGGAGAGTTTGAAATCAGACGCGCAGGGCAAGACGCACGGGCTGGGATTGCTGCAAATGGAGATCGATGCGCCGGAGGGGTTTGTTGGTCGAGGATAGAAGATGGTGGATCGAGGATCGTGCAGCGCAGGGTTTGTATTGACGCTGCAAATGAATCGCTCTTCGATGCCGCCCCTCTCATTGTCATTCTGGAAGAACCTTCCCTCGCGCTTGAGAGGCTTCTCAAAATAGAGCACGTCTCGAGAACTAGGGAAGGTTCTTCCAGAATGACATGTTCAGTAGAGGTTGCTCAAAGTCCAATCTTTTACGATCCACGATCTTCTATCCTCGATCCTCATAAAACTAAAACTCCACGGAAGGAGCAACAGTGGCAGAGTTTCAATTTCTCAAATATAGCGTTGAAAATTACATCGGACGCATGACGCTCAATCGGCCGCCGGTGAATGCGCTCGGGCGACAGCTCGTGAGCGAGATTTTCGCGGCCGCCAATGTGGCGAATCGCGATGTTGCACGCAAAGAACTGCGCGTGCTCATTCTCGATGCGGAAGGCTCGCACTTCTGCGCGGGCGCGGATTTGAAAGAGCGCAAAGAAGTACCGGAAGATCAGGTCGTTCATGTCGTGCAGGGCATCCGCGAGGCGGTGCAAGCGATCGCAGACATCAAAGTGCCGACCATTGCGGCGATTCAAGGCTCCGCGCTCGGCGGCGGCATGGAACTAGCGTTGGCCGCGGACATGCGCGTGCTCGGCGAAAGCGCGAAGCTAGGCTTGCGCGAAACCGCGCTCGCGATTCTTCCCGGCGCGGGCGGCACGCAACGTTTGACGCGCTTGATCGGCTATGCGCGTGCGATGGAATGGATTGCGACCGCGAAGATTTTTGCGGCGCAAGAATGCCTCGCGCACGGCGTGGCCAATCGCGTCGTGCCCGATTCCGAAATCGCCGACGCGGCTTTGTATTTTGCAAAGCTGATTGCCGCGAACGGGCCGCTCGCGGTGCAATATGCGAAAGAAGCGATGCAACGCGGCATGGAAATGCCTTTGGCCCGCGGCTTGGAAATCGAGTTTGATTGTTATAAGCGCATCATTCCAACAAGCGATCGGCGCGAGGCCTTGCAGGCGTTTAATGAAAAGCGCGCGCCCGTGTTCAAAGGCGAATAAGAATCGTCGCGAATCATGAGCAAAGAGCAGATACAAACTTGCCTTGAAGCATTAAACGAAGAGTTGCGCACGATGGCCATAAAAGGTGAAGTTTGCCTTTATGGCGGCGCGGTGATGTGTTTGGTGTTTGATGCGCGCCCCAGCACAAAAGATGTCGATGCCGTGTTCAAGCCTGAGCAACAAATGCGTGAAGCAATCAAGCGCATTGGCGAGCAACAGCACCTGCGCGAAGATTGGCTCAACGACGCAGTGAAAGGTTTTGTTGTGCAGCATCCGCAACGCGTGCTGCTGGAGTTGTCCCATCTCAAAGTTTATGTTCCCGAAGCGGATTATTTGCTCGCTATGAAAACGTTGGCGGCGCGCGCGGAAACGGCGGATCGACAGGATGTGAGATTTCTGATGAGGTTGCTCAAACTTCAATCACCGCAGGAAGTTTTTGCCATTCTCGAAAAGTATTATCCGAGACAGCAGATCAAACCGGCGACGCAGTTTTTTGTCGAAGAGCTTTTTGAATCATGACCAGCTTGCGTGAAACCAAACGGCGCATCGCTTCCGAGCCGGAGCACTGGCTTATCGCGCTGATGGATTTTGTCGATGACTTCCGTTACTATAAAGATCCGGCTGCTATTGCAGAACCGATCGCTTTTGACAATGAAAAGATCGATGCTTTGTTGGCGGCAACCGTGCATTCGTTGTGCAATGAAGTGCGTTTGCAAATTCCGGATTGGGTTTGGCTGACCCCGCCTTGCCGCGAGCCGTGGTTTGTCTCGGGCATGGAAAGCTTGAAAGCCATTGCGCTGGTTGAAAGCCCTCTACCGTTTCGCTTGCGAAAAATTTTTGTGTTGGAAAATTTTCTCACGCGCGTTTGAATCAAACACATCTTCCTATCCCTACAACCGAGAGCCATGATCATGCTGAATCTATCCGATGAACAAATCATGTTGCGCGACACTGTGCGTGAGTTTGCGCAAAAAGAAATCGAGCCGAAAGCCGCAGAGATCGATGTCACCATGGAGTTCCCCGCCGACACGCTGCGCAAAATGGGCGAGCTGGGATTTCTCGGCATTCCTTTTCCCGCGCAATATGGCGGCGGCGATCTCGATACCCTGTCATTCGCTTTGATGATGGAAGAGATTGCAAGGGCGTGCGGCTCCACCACGCTCTCGGTCGCGGCGCATTGCTCGTTGTGCTCCATGCCGATTCTCATGTTCGGCAATGAAACGCAAAAGAAAAAATATTTGCCGCCGTTGTTGAGCGGCGAGAAGTTCGGCTCGTTTTGTTTGACCGAGCCGCACAGCGGTTCCGATGCGGGTGCGCTCACCACGCGCGCGGAGCGGAAAGGCAACGAGTACATTCTCAATGGCAACAAGATGTATGTGACCAACGGCGGCTATGCCGGAACCTACATCGTCTTTGCGAAGACCAATCCCGAAGCGAAGACGAAAGGCATCAGCGCCTTCATCGTCGAACGCGAATATCCCGGGGTGGTTATTGGAAAGAAAGAGAACAAGCTCGGCCTGCGCGCAAGCGACACGCGCCAAATTGCTTTTGAAGATTGCCGCGTGCCTGCCGCGAACTTGCTCGGCGAAGAGAACGAAGCGTTCAAATACGCGATGCAGATACTCGACGGCGGCCGCATCGGCATCGGCGCCATGGCCGTGGGCCTCGGCCAAGCTGCGATGGACAAAGCCACGGCCTATTCAAAGGAGCGCAAAGCGTTCGGCCAACCCATCAGCGCGTTCCAAGCGATTCGCTGGTATATCGCCGACATGGCGACCGAGTTGCACGCCGCGCGTTTAATGGTGCATCACGCCGCGCAACTCAAAGACGCGGGCAAGCCGTTCGTGAAAGAAGCCGCGATGGCCAAGCTCTTCGCGAGCGAGGCCGCAATGCGCGCGTGCAACAAAGCCATTCAAATATTCGGCGGCTACGGTTACATCATGGACTATCCCGTCGAGCGTTATTGGCGCGACACGAAGCTCACCGAAATCGGCGAAGGCACGAGCGAAGTGCAGCGCATGGTGATTTCGCGAGAAGTGTTGCGCGAGGCGATATAATTTTTGCTGAGGAGAGCACATGAAAGTCTTCATCACCGGCGCGACCGGATATATCGGCTTCAATGCCGCGCTCGCTTTACGCTGCGCGGGCCATGAAGTTTGGGGCCTCGCGCGCAGCGGAGAGAAAGCCGTCGCGCTCAGTAAAAATGAAATCCATTCCGTGTTGGGCGAGATGCAAAAGCCCGCGACCTATGCGAGTATTGCAGAGCAATGTTCCGTTCTTATTCACGCCGCGGTGGATTATCAAGCCGGAGTCGTTGCGCCCGACAAATTGCTTATCGAAACTTTTCTCAATGCGGCCAAGCGCGGCGCGCAGCCGAAGGCATTCATTTACACCAGCGGCGTTTGGGTGAATGGCAATACCGGCGATCAGTTGGTTGATGAAACCGCGCCGCTGAATCCCAAGGCATTGGTCGCGTGGCGTCCGGCGCACGAGCAAATGGTTTTGCAAGCCTCCGGCATGCGCACTATTGTTCTGCGTCCGGGTTGCGTGTATGGCAAGCAGGGCGGCCTCACCGGCATGTGGTTCAATAGCGCATACAATGAAAAAGCGCTGCGCGTGATCGGCGACGGGCATAATCGTTGGGCGATGGTTCACGTTGACGACCTTGCCGACGCATATGTGCGCGCCGTGGAGAGCAACTTGAGCGGCGAAATTTTCAATATCGTTGACCGCTCCCGCGCTAGCGTGCGCGAGATTGCACGAGCCGTCGCGCGTGTCACGAACTATTCCGGCGAGATTCATTACATGCCCGTTGCCGAAGCCGCGAAAACATTGGGTGATTTTGCCGAATGCCTCGCGCTCGATCAACACCTCGACGGCCGCAAAGCCGTGCGCTTGTTGGGATGGCAACCCAAACATGGCGGCTTGGCGGACGGCATCGAGAGTTATTTTGAGGCGTGGAGGGCAGCGCAGGCTTAAAGCGGAGGAACTGAAGTGACGGCGGAAACTTATTATCGCGCAGCGTTGGAGAGAATAGAAGATGCGCATTTGCTCCACATTGGTTCGCATTATTCCCTAGCGATGTACGCCTCGGGTTGGCCGTAGAATGTATGCTGCGTGCATTCAGGTTGCTCAAGGATTCCAGCTTTGATGAACGTCATGATTTGTGGCGACTATGGAAGAAAACAGCTCTCGCCGATATTTACGGTGAGCCTTCATATTCTCAAGTCTATCAAAGCTTGATTACGATTACCAGGTTGTGGAAAAACGACCTACGCTTTCACTCACAAAGTGAATTAAAATTGTTTCTAAAGAACACTGCGCAAGACCGCGGCATCAAAGGCGACGCCGTCAAGTATCATAGCAAGAAATTGTACGAAGCTGCAAATCAACTTGTTCGTTTAGGAGGCAAACGATGGCGGCAATTGAACAAAAAGTGAAAGAGCTTCTCAAATTGCAATTTCGCGAAGACGAAATCCAATTTGATCACGAACCGGGCGAAAGAATTTCCGGCTTTATTGTCTCGGCAAAATTTGAGGGGTTGGACTCCGAAGCACGCCATGAAATGATTTGGCGCGATTTGAGCACGAATCTCTCTTTGGAAGAAAGACGGCAAGTTTTGGGATTTTTAGCCTTCACTCCTGCTGAAGATAAAGCATATGCAGAGGCCTTTTAAGCTGCACAGCGAAGCTTACGAAGACACGGTTTGATGCCATGAACTTCGGCAATCTCGAAATCTTCCTCCTCTCCGACGGCCTGTTTCGTCTCGACGGCGGCGCGATGTTCGGCGTGGTGCCGCGCGTGTTGTGGGAGCGCATGGATACGCCCGATGAAAAGAATCGCATTTTGATGGGACTTAATTCTCTCCTCATCATTCGCGATGCGGAGAAAATTTTGATCGATTGCGGTGTCGGCGACAAATTCGACGCAAAGTTTGGTAGCATGTTCGGCATTCATCGCGAGCACAGTTTGATTGATCGGCTTGCTGCGCTGAATATTCAACCCGAAGACATTACGCACGTCATTCTCACGCATTTGCATTTCGACCACATCGGCTGGAGCACGCGCCGCAATGCGAGCGGCGAGCTCGTGCCGACTTTTCCAAACGCAACGTATTATTGCCAACGCGGCGAATATGAAATTGCGCTCGCTCCCGATCCGCGCAGCAAAGCGAGTTATGTGCAGGAGAATTTCATTCCGCTCGCGCAACACGGCGTGCTCAAATTTCTCGAAGGCTCGGGCGAAATTCTTCCCGACATGGAAGGCGTGGTCACCGGCGGCCACACGCGTGATCACATGATCGTCAAAACGCACAGCGCAGGCCAAACCGTTTGCTTTCTCGCCGATCTCGTGCCCACGCCTTCGCATTTGCGCACGCCGTATGTGATGGGCTACGATCTTTATCCCGCGGAAACGATGTTGATCAAACCAAAAGTTTTACAGCAAGCCTTTGAAGAGCACTGGCTGCTTGTGTTCGAGCACGCGCCGCGTTTGCGCGCAGGTTATTTGCAGCAAGCGGAAGGCAATTGGAAAATCGAAGCAGTTGAGTTTTGAACGTTATGGCACGGCACCGAAGCACGTCTCTTTTGAATTGTCATCTTGTAAGGACCTTCCCTCGTGCTCGGCAATCATTCCAGTGCGAGGGAAGGTTCCTCCAGAATGACAAATTGAGGAGGCATACGATCATCGGAGAAAATTATGGCAAAGGCAAATCCGCCGGTTGATACGCAAGTCAAAGTCGCGAAGATCGGCGCGATGCAAGCGATCATTGTTACGTTGATCACGGTTGCGGGTGGCTCGCTGGGATATTTTCTCGGCGATGCGGGCAAAGCGAAGTCCGCGCCGAAGGCGCAACAACATTGGCTCACGGTGCAGAGCGTGAATTATTCCGGCGCGGCGCGGATTGTCATCAACATCAATGGCACGAACTTCTCTTATCCAGCGCAACAGATTTGGGCGGGCGCGAATTACGACGCGGCGCAAGAGCGAATGCCTTTGCCAATTGACGCCGAAGTTTTTCAGATTACTTTCACTGCGTTGGTGGATGATCCCGATCCCAATTTTAGCGGGCATTATGCTTCGAAATTGGCGGAGGAGACCATCGGCGTGCAGCAAATTCCAACGGGCGAGAGAACGGTGTCGGGCATGCCTGCCTCCGGCGCGCAAACACTTTCACCTTCCATTGAAATCAAGTATTCGATTGAGTGAGCCCGACTTTTTGATTCAAAGGCAAGGAGCGATAAAATGGGAAAGGTTATCGAAAAGCTGAAGCTCAACAATTTCTCCGACCCTTCCAAGACGGTTGAGATTGACGCGATCATTGATTCCGGCGCAACCATGCTAGCGTTGCCCCAAAACGTTATCGAGCAATTGGATTTGCGCAAAGTGCGCGACGTGAAAGTGCGCTACGCCAACAATCATGTCGCCGATAAAGCGATCTACGGCGTGGTTGCGCTCGAGCTCAAAGGCCGCACGGGAAATTTCGACGTGTCGGCTGAAAATGTCGGATCGCCGCCGTTAGTGGGGCAAGTCGTGCTTGAAATTCTCGATCTCCTCATCGACTGCAAAGGCCGCAAGCTCGTGCCAAATCCGGAATCTCCGGAAATGCCGATGGTCGAGATTCTATAGCGCAGACCGTCGGTTCAGCGCACTATTTTTTCAGCAAAGACAAAACAGAAAAACGGAGGGCAGAAAAATACCCGCGACTTATTATTGGTGTTCGATGAACGTTTTATGATGACATCCAAGGCCATATTTCTGCGCGAAATTTTTCTGCCTTCGCTTTTGAAAAGTTCGGAAAGGAGAATGAAGTGTCAAATTCATTTCGTGAAGTCGTGATTGCCGGCGCGTGCCGCACACCGATTGGCGCGTTTCAAGGCGCGCTCGCATCAATTGCCGCGCCGGAATTGGGCGCATTGGTCGTGAAAGAAGCATTGCAACGTGCCGGTGTCGATCCGAAAAAAGTCGATGAAGTCATCATGGGCTGCGTATTGCCCGCGGGCGTGGGGCAAGCGCCGGCGCGACAAGCTGCGCTCAAAGCCGGCTTACCGGAACAAGTCACATGCATGACGATCAACAAAGTGTGCGGCTCCGGCTTGAAAGCGGTGATGCTCGCGGCGCAGGCGATTGCGCTCGGCGATGCGGATGTCATCGTCGCGGGCGGCATGGAGAGCATGTCGAACGCGCCGTACTTGCTCAACAAAGCGCGCGACGGCTATCGTCTCGGGCACGGCGAGTTGATTGACAGCATGATCAAAGACGGCTTGTGGGATGTTTACAATAATTTTCACATGGGCAACGCCGCGGAGCTGTGCGCGCGCGAGTGCAACATTCCGCGCAGCGCGCAAGACGAATTCGCAGTGATGAGCTATAAGCGCGCGCAAGCTGCGCAAACGAACGGCCTCTTTGCGAAAGAGATCGTGCCCGTGCCTTTGCCTTCGAAAAAAGGCGAGCCTGCTTTTGTGAAAGAAGATGAAGAGCCAAAGAAGGCGAACTTCGAAAAGATGGCGACGCTGCGGCCCGCGTTTGATAAAGAAGGCACGATCACCGCGGCGAATGCTTCGAAGATCAACGACGGCGCGGCTGCGGTTGTGGTCATGGCGAAAGAAGTCGCGGACAAACTCGGCGTGAAAGCGCAAGCGCGGCTCGTGGCGCAAACTTCCGCGGCGAAAAAGCCGGAGTGGTTTACGACTGCGCCCATCGACGCGATTGAAAAGATCCTCAAAAAGTCCGGCTTTGCATTGAACCAAATCGATCTGTTCGAAATCAACGAAGCCTTTGCCGTGGTGAGTCTCGCGGCGCAACAACAACTCGGCATTCCATTGGAGAAGATGAACGTGCATGGCGGCGCGGTTGCGCTCGGCCATCCGATTGGCGCGAGCGGCTGCCGCATTCTCGTCTCGCTCATTCATGCGCTGCAAGCGCACAAAAAGAAATACGGCATGGCCGCAATTTGCATCGGCGGCGGCGAAGCTTCGGCGGTGATGGTGGAGAATATCGCGTGATTTTTTTAAATTCTCGTTGCGCACCGATTCGTAACTTCTCTTTCGTTGTCATTCTGGAAGAAACTTCCCCGCACTGGAAATATCGCGAAGTGCGAGCGACGCTCCTTGCAGGATCATAGCAAGTTGGGCAGCGTGCCAATTTACTCTGAAGCAAGTTCGCGAGTTGGCGAAGCGCAAAAGAAAGTCTCGGGAGAAATTGCTCGAACAATGGCTCAAACAAAGAGTGCGCGAAGAGCTTGCCGGGCACTCTTGATAACCTTTAAAGGCACGTCACCATGTCTGCAACCACGAAACGAAAACCCGTAGCGAAAAAACGCACAGCGGCTACGCGAAAGAAAACGAGCACCCCACGCTGCGGCCTCTGCGGTAAAACGAAGAACTTGACCAAGACGCAATGCTGCGGCCATTGGATTTGCGCGGATGCGGATAAGTACGTGCTGTTTTCCTATGCGCGAAATAGCTGCTATAGAAACCATGATCGTTACACCATGTGCAGCTACCATTTTCATGAGAAGCACGAAGGCGATTGGCGCGAGTGCCAAAAATGCCGCGAGACTTTTGACACGGAACTGTACGTGCATTTCTGCACGAACGAATATAACTTCGAGAAGCTGGAAAATCCGCCCGCGTTCGAGCCCGCGCGCTGCAAAGACTGCAATCGCGTGATTGATTTGGGCCGCGACGGTTATTCCATGAAAGGCGACGATTACTTTTGTTCGAATTGCTACAAGCTGCCTTTCTAACGAGTTGCAATGGAGCGATGCTATGCCCAAAACCAAAACGAAACCTCGCGTGCGTGTCAAAAGCGTGCGTGCGCCGAAGCCGCGCGGAATGAAATACTCGTTCAAACTGGAAGGCGAGTTGAATATCAGCGCGTATGTGGCGAGGCAAATTGTAAATGAGTATTTGCTCTTACGCGTTCCATCTCAAATCGGAGCGGATGAGCCGGAATTGGAGTTGCACGCAAAGGGAGCGTACTGGGCCGTGCCGGTTATTCTTGGACTCCCAGGCGTCGGCCGCCTTGGCCCATTGGGGCAAATTATTGTTGACGCGCAATACGGCCACATTCTTGAAGACAGGTCAACCTCTTGTGAAGAAATCGAAGCAAAAGCCGATCGTCTTGCTGAAGAAAAGGCATTATAAGCAGCAATTATCCGCAAGTTGTGTCGCCGCTGCTGCGCGCATGCTCTTGGATTATCACGGCATCACGGCTGTATCCGAAGCCGAGCTTCGCCGTATTTTGAAGACCAAGCCTGGCGGCACGAATTTGATGAATCTATTTTTCCTCAAAGACGAAAAGCGTTGGCAATTGGACGTTGAAATTCACAAAAGCACGATCAACGATTTGCTCGCCACCGTGCTTTATCAAAAAATACCCGTCATCGTTTTCGTGGATACGGCGCCGCTTCCGTATTGGGGTGAATCGACGTACCATGTCGTGCTCGTTGTGGGATACGACGAAGACGCCGTTATCGTCAATGACCCGAATTTTAATCGCGCAGAGATTAAGATCCCGAAAGAAGAGTTCCTGCAAGCCTGGAATTTAAGGCGAAACTACATGGTCCTCATCAAAAAGAAAAACTCCTGAGGCAAAGCATGCAACGCATCGGCGTCATCGGCGGCGGCACGATGGGCAACGGCATCGCCCACGTGTTCGCGCAATACGGTTTTGCGGTCACGCTCGTTGACATTAAAAAGGAATTTCTTGATCGCGCGCTCGCGACGATCAAAGCCAATCTCGAGCGGCAAGCTCGAAAAGGCAATCTCGCTTCCGAAGAAGTTTCTAAAATTCTCGCGCGCATCACGTGTACGACGGAATTGCGGACGCTTGCTGATTGCGAGTTGGTGATCGAAGCCGCAACCGAAGATGCGACTCTCAAAAAGAAGCTCTTTGCCGAACTGGATTCCTTCTGCGCGGTGACAACCATTTTGGCGAGCAACACCTCTTCGATTTCAATCACTGCGCTCGCGGGCGCGACGAAGCGTGCGGACAAAGTCATCGGCATGCACTTCTTCAATCCCGTGCCGGTGATGAAACTCGTGGAAGTGATTCGCGGCTTGAGCACGAGTGAAGAGACGTTCGAAACGATTATGGAGCTGAGCGCGCAGCTCGGCAAGAAGCCCGTTGCGGTGAACGATTTCCCCGGCTTCGTTTCCAATCGCGTGCTCATGCCCATGATCAACGAAGCGATTTATTGCGTGATGGAAGGCGTGGCTACTGTTGAGGCTATTGATGAAGTGATGAAGCTCGGCATGAATCATCCCATGGGACCGCTCACGCTCGCGGATTTTATCGGACTCGATGTTTGTTTGCACATCATGGAAGTTTTGCACAGAGAGTTGGGCGACGACAAATATCGCCCGTGCCCGCTCTTGCGCAAGATGGTGGCCGCAGGCCGGCTTGGCAAGAAGACGGCGCAAGGCTTTTACATGTATGGATAGGTGGATTGATGGATTGATGGATTTGTGGATTTGTGGATTTGTGGATTCGTGGATTTGTGGATTCGTGGATTTGTGGATTCGTGGATTTTTGGATTTTTGGATTTGTGGATTCGTGGATTTGTGGATTCGTGGATTTTTGGATTTTTGGATT
>JBBILN010000075.1:0-34231 GCA_037444905.1 bacterium
CGTCGCGAGAACAACGAGACGGGATTTCATTCCAAACCTCCGTTGGTTTTGTGAACAAGAGCTTGATTGCTTTTGCGTGAAGCGGGCAAGCTTGCAGAGACTTCGCTCGCCTTGAACGCAAGCACGATGCCATGGCGCAAACGCGCGCGGCATATGCTGCAATGAGTTGTTTTAGTTGATAAGGCGCTTGATGACATGGAGAGAATGGCAAGAGAAGCGGAAGTCGCCATGCTACGGTAGTGGTTTTGAAGCTACCGCGGCGAAATTTGAGTAGCACCGGCATCCTGCCTGCTTTGTTCGCAGACTGGAAATCTGTGCTACGCAGACATCACAAAATAAAAAAGGCGGAATGCAATCCGCCTTTCGAGATAGCCGAACGAAAGCTGCGAATGTTACAAGCAACCGCCGGGCAGCGGGCCGGTGGAATTTTTGATGAAAATATTGGTGCCCACGTCATCGCGCGTGTCGCTCGCGCCGTTGCAGTGAAAGTTATTCCGCCTCACCGTATTGTTGCCGGCGTCGCCGAAGAGCATGATGCCGTGTTGAGCGTTAAAGTTGGCCGTGTTGCCTGGACCAAAGGTGCTGTTGGCGCTTCCGCTGATGTAGAGGCCGCTCATGCCGTTGTTGTTGAACACGTTTTTTTTGACGGCATTGCCGCTGCTGGATTCTGATATGGTAATGCCGTGACGAAGATTCGAGCTGCTAGTGTTGCCGGAGATCTCGTTGTTGTTGCAGCTCTGCATGGTGATGCCAAAATCGTTCGCCGTGAAGGAGTTGTTCTTGACGGCGTTGCCGTGGGCTTGGTACATACTTATGCCCACGGTGGCGAAAAGCGACCCGTGGCTGACGGTGTTGTGCGTGACCACACACGAGACGCTTCCCGACCCCAGCCAAATTCCAGTGTAGCCGCCGGTCATGGTATTGCCCTCGATCCGTACTCCCGAGGCGTTGACTACAGCGACCCCGGCAAAACCCGTCGCCACAATATTGAATTCGCTGATCAATACATTGCTCGCCCTCACGTCAAAGCCGCCATTTACAGTAACCGACTTTTCGGCCCGCACGGTGAGGCCTGGCGTTGCAACGAGAACGACCTCGTTGTAGGGGCTGCCGGCAGCACGGACTTGAATCACATTGCTCGTGACAGCCGCATCCACTGCGGCTTGAATCGTGGGATAATCATCCGGCACGGTGATCGTTGCGGCCGCGGCTTGATTCTCCGAAGCGTTTTGTTTCTGCACGCTGTCCGCAACTGCACTCTTCGGCGTGGTTTCATTCTCAATGAGAACGGCGTCTTGTGGTGACGCGGGGTTCTTGGCCTGATCGCAGCCCAAACATGCGCTGAGCGCGAAAGCAGCGACGAGCATCAAAAAGCGTTTCATGATAAAGCTCCTTGTGTGGATTTGGGATTGAGCAGCGGCACGACTATTCGCGTTGCTGCGGAAATTTGTTTTGAATCGCTCGAGAATTACACAAGGAGCATGCCGTGAAGAAAAGAATCTGAACGCCGCGCGCGTGCGCTTATCAATGGCATGTTTTTGTACGGTGGGAATCTGTGGGGTGAGGTTAAGGAGGCTTACAACAATGAATAGAACCGATGGCAACAAAACTATTGCGGTAGTGTGCAGACTACCGGCTGGCGAATGGCGTGAAATAAAAGCAGTTGTCCAACCGCGAATGAATGCCAAACAAAGCGAATATAAAATTCGCGGCACCGCGCGCTTCAAACAAAATCTTCGCGCTTGAGATTGTAGAGCTTCATCTTTTCGATAAAATTTTTCTTGTACATGCCCGCGCGCCGCGCGGCTTCGGAAATGTTGCCGCGCGTTTCCTGGAGGCTCGCGGCGAGAAACTCGCGCTCGAATTTTTCGATCACACTTTGTTTGGCGCGCATGAAATTGGACGGCGCTCTCTCTGCCGCGTCCGTCGTCGCGGTCGCAAGGGCAAGGGGAAGATCTTCGCCTTGAATTTCCTCGCCCTCGCTGAGAATGGCCGCGCGCTGAATTAAGTTTTCCAGTTCGCGCACGTTGCCGGGAAAGTTGTGCTGCAGGAGCAACGCGCGCGCCTCTTCGCTCAAGCGCTTGACCGGCGCGTGCGCCTGCCGCGCCCAGCGCGCCAGAAAATAGTCCGCCATGAGCAGAATATCCTCTCCGCGCTCGCGCAGCGGCGGCAGCTTGATCTCGATGACATTGAGCCGGTAGTAAAGGTCTTCGCGAAACAAGCCTTCGGCAATGCGGCTGCGCACGTCGCGGTGCGTGGCCGCGAGCACGCGCGCGTTCGCAATGCGCACGGTTTCCGAGCCGAGCGGTTTGTATTCGCCCGATTGCAAGAGCCGCAGCAACTTTGCTTGCAACGCCGTGCTCATCTCCGCAATCTCGTCGAGAAAGAGCGTGCCGCCGTGCGCCACTTCCACCTGCCCGCGGCGTTTGCGATCCGCGCCGGTGAAGGCGCCTTTTTCATGGCCGAACAATTCCGCTTCCAGGAGATTCTCCGGCAGCGCGGCGCAATTGAGCGCGACAAACTCGCGCTCGGCGCGCGCGCTTTTGCGGTGCAGCTCGCGCGCGACCAGTTCCTTGCCGCAGCCGGTTTCGCCGGTGATCAACACCGGCGCCTCGGTGGGCGCGACTTTTTCGATCAACTTAAAAATTTCCTTCATCGCCGCGCTGCGGCCGAGGAGCGCGCCATAGCCTTGCTGCGCGGCCAATTCATTCTGCAATTCGCGCTGCCGCGCGAGCAGGCGATGGCGCTCCAACGCGTTGTGCGCCGCGGCGGAAATCAACTCCGCAAAATCCGCGAGCAGCCTGCCCGTGCCCTCTTCGAAAGCCGCGGCAAGGTTGCGATTGTCAATGTAAATCACGCCGAAAATTTTTCCTTGCGCGCGCAACGGCGCGCAGGCCACGGAGAGCAGGCGCAAACGCGGAATGCTCACGCTCGCGTCGAGGCGCGGATCGTCGAGCGCGTTCTTCACCACCACGGGCTTGCCGCTCGCGCGCACGGATTCAATGATCGTCTTGCTGATTTCAAATTCCGGCTTGGCGATATCCTTTTGGCTCAAGTGCCGCGCGGTCTCGAAGATCATCTCGTCCTCTTCGTAGATGATGATCATGCCGCGCTCGGCCTGCGTTTCGGCGACGACTTTGTCGATCGCCAACGGCAAAAGCTTTTCGAGGTTGGTTTCGGCAATCAACGCCTTGCCGATTTCGAGCAGGGTTTGCGTTTGGGACATTGCGCCTCACTCCTCCGGCTTGCGCAACTCATGAAAAACTTTCGTCAGTGAAACGCCCAGCGTCGCGCCGAGCACGATGCGAAACTCGTTGTCGCTCACGTCTTCCTTCAAATTGCCGCCGAAGCGCCACACGCTGCCAATGTGCAGCGCCAGGAAGCGCGCAGGAAAAACTTCCATGCCCACGTGCAACGCATAGCGCACGGTCAATTCCTCTTTGGGATCGGCATTGCCGAACACCCGGCTCGGCGTTCCAAAACGCGGAACGGGATAGAATGCCGCGGTCGCGTGGATGTAGGGTTTGATCGGCGTTTGCACGCTAATGCGCGGCGCGAAAATGTTTCTTTGGCTCGTCGCGCGCGCGGGCGAATCTTCGGTTGTGCAGAGCGAATCGTTTATTGCCGCGCTTTGTGCGGGATCAATTTGACACATGCTCAAGCGGCTGAAGCTCGGACCGGCTTGCACTTGCAGCGCGCCGAAATCTTTCGAGAGCAGCAGCGCGAAACTGCGAAAACTTTTGGAGTACGAATAAACGCTGTTGGCGAGGCGATCTTCGTTTGCAATGGGAAGCGAGCTGCGAAAGACGCCGGTGAGCGCGGGCCAGCCGGAGCCAATGGCCTTTTCGGGCAAGTGCAGTTTGACTGCGCCGGTGGTCAACTCCTCCTGCCCGAGCGTGTTCTTGTTCACAATCTCGATGCGGCGAAACTCCACTTCGGCAAACTCGAAGCCGAGGCGCGCATGTGCCAGCAAGGGATTTTTTAAGTCGCGTTCGGAAGAGCTTTGCCACAGCGTTGCGAGCCCCGCATTGACTTCAAACAATGCGAGCACGAGGTTTTCATGCCGAATCACCGCGGACCAAGGTGTGCGCGAAGCCGGCGCAACGGCGGAGGGTTGCGAGAGAGGGACGCGACTGGAATCGAGCGGCGTCGTTTCTTGCTTGTTCGAAAGAGCAAGCTCGGCATCGAGCCGTTGCCGCACGGCTTCGGTGAAATTGCAAAACGGCGGCGGATATTTATCGTAACTCGCGCGCCATTCCGGCGCAAGTTGCCACAGGCGCCGCAAACAAACTTCCGCGCTGTCGCGCCGGTCTTGCGAAAAATAAACGCGCGCGAGCAGAATATGAGCGCGTTGCGCTGCGTTTGCCGCGAGCGCGCCATTTGCCAAACACGGCGCCAGCAGCGCAACGGCCGCGTCGTGCCGGCCGCGACGATATTGCTCCTCCGCCTCTTTCAAGGCGCGAGCACAAGGCTCTTGCGCGCGTGCGGCCTCGTGGCTCCATGCACACAACGCCAAAAGCATGAGGCGTGCGACGCGATTGTGAAGAGAGGAAATGCGCATACGACGGCTTTCACTGATTTTCGAAATCAACCACCACTTCATTCACCTGCTCCGGCTTGACCACGATCTCGCGCTCACGCCGCCCCAAAGTCGGATGCTCAACGCGCACTTTATGTCTGCCCACGCGCACGGAGCGACTCTGCTCTTGATCGGTGTTTTCCACCCAAAGCTCGTTGTCGAGGTAGATCGAGCCATAGGGCTGAACGCTGATTTTCAAAATCGCCAGGCGCGGGCGCAGGGTGATGTTCGCGCGCGCGGTTTCCTCGCGCTTGACCGTGAGCGTAATGGTCGAATCGTGATAGCCTTCGTGCCGCAGGCGAAATTTGTGCGCGCCCGGCGCGAGCCTGGCATTGCGGTATCGTGTTTTCGCCACGCGCTCGCCGTGATAGATGATCGCAACCCCCGGCGGCGCGGCCATGATTTCGACCGCGCCCCATGCGGCCTCGGCCGGCGTCGAGTCAATTGCCGTCCGCGGCAGGAGCGCGAGCGGCGCCAATAGAAAGGTTAAATGCGCGGGCTGATCTTCCACCAGCACGATCGCAGTGTCGATCTCCGCGTGATTCTTTTTTTGAATAAGAAGATCGAGGGTTCCGGCTTTGACCCTGCGCTCATGAATCGGCGTATAGCCAATCAGTTTTCCGTTGAAGCGCACCGCGGCGCTATCGGGCGTGGTGGTGATGGTGATCTTCGTATAAGCGGCGAGGCCCAAAAAGTCGAGCACGCTCGTGCCCGGCGTGGTGCGCAGAAAAAAGAACGCGGTGATCGCGACGAGAGCGACACTGCCGAGGATTTCAAAGAGCAAACGACGGCGCGAACGCACGGGCGGGGAAGCGGCCGGTTCTCCTGTCGCAATCCGCTTCAGCTCTTCGAGCATCTCTTCTGCGGATTGAAAGCGGTGGTTCGCGTCTTTGTGCAAAGCTTTCATCACAAAACGCGCGAGCGCTTGGGGCACGTTTGGCTGAAAGTGTCGCGGCGAGGGAAATTTCCCGGCGACCAGGGTCTTCGCCAGCGCGAAGAGGTCTTCGGTTTTATCAAACGGCAAACGGCCGGTGAGCATTTCATACAGCGTCATGCCCACGGAGTAGAGGTCGCTGCGTTGATCGGCCACTGCGAAGTTGCGAATCTGCTCCGGCGGCATGTAGTGCAGCGTGCCGCCGGTGATGTGCGAAAGGGTATGCACGGAGCCGCGCCGCACTTTCGCCAGGCCGAAGTCCGTCACTTTGGCCTCGCCTTCTGCCGTGCGCATCACGTTGCCCGGCTTGAGGTCGCGATGAATCACGCCGGCGTGGTGCGCGTGCACGAGCGCTTGCAGAATCTGCATGCACAAGCCCACGGCTTCCGCCATCGCAAACGCGCCCTCGCGGCGAATTTTATCGGCCAGCGTTTCGCCGTCCACGTATTGCATGACGATGAACAACCCTTCGCTCGTTTCCAGCAAATCATACACGGAAACGATGTGCGGGCTTTCGAGCTGGGCAACGGCTTTGGCTTCGGCGCGAAAACGGTGGAGGAAGGTTTCGTCTTGTGCGAGGCTCGCGTGCATCATTTTCAAAGCCACGGGCCGTTCGAGCACGGTGTCCCACGCTTTATAAACGAGGCCCATGCCGCCTTCGCCCAGCTTGGCGTCGATGCGATATTTGTGGATGCGTTTGCCGATCATGGCCTTCTTTGGCAAAAACAAATCGCGGCGGTTGCGGCCCGATACGGAAGTTTCGCGGGCGGTTGTGCAATATGTTGGCGAATGTCGTAGGAGGGAGAACCGGGGCCGAACTGCACGCTAAAAAGATACAGAAATATCACAGAGAGGCAAGGAAATTTTCAGCAAGCGGATACGGCCTTGCCTTTTCCGTTTACAGCAAAATTCGCTTACAAAATGCTTTTGGGTTGTGACCATTGCAACACCGACCTGAGCAAGCCACGGCTTAGCCGCGGCGGAACGATAACGTTACGATTGCCGACAACAAAAAAGCTTGCCCTCAAACGAGGAGCAGGCTTTTTTTTCTATGATTAAGTGTTGCGCTTCATGCGCGCAGGGCTTAGTACATGCCGCCCATGCCGCCGCCCGGAGGCATCGGAGGAGTCTTCTCCTTTTCGGGCTTCTCGACGATGGTGGCTTCGGTCATGAGCAACAAGCCCGCAACCGAGGCTGCATTCTCCAAAGCGGTGCGCACAACCTTGGTCGGATCGATGACGCCCTGCTTCATGAGATCGCCGAAGTCTTCGGAGTCGGCATTAAAACCAAAGTTCACTTCTTTGCTCTCTTTTACCTTTTGCACGACGATGGAGCCTTCCCAGCCCGCGTTTTCGGCGATTTGGCGAATCGGCTCTTCGATGGCGCGCTTCACGATATTGACGCCGGTTTGCTCATCGCCATTGTCGAGCTTGAGCTTGTCGAGCGCCGGAATGGCACGCAGCAAAGCCACGCCGCCGCCGGGGACGATGCCTTCTTCCACCGCGGCGCGGGTCGCGTGCAACGCATCTTCCACGCGCGCCTTCTTCTCTTTCATTTCCACTTCGGTGGCAGCGCCGACTTTCAACACGGCCACGCCGCCGGCCAGCTTCGCGAGGCGCTCTTGCAGTTTCTCGCGATCATAATCGGAGGTGGTCACGTCGATTTGCTTTTTGATTTGCCCGATGCGGCCTTTGATGTCTTCCTGTTTGCCCGCACCTTCGACGATCGTGGTATTGTCTTTGTCAATCGTGATCTTCTTCGCCTTGCCCAGATCACCCAGCGTGGTGTTCTCGAGCTTGAAGCCCGCTTCTTCGGAAATCACACGGCCGCCGGTGAGCACGCCGATGTCTTCCAACATGGCTTTGCGACGATCGCCAAAACCCGGGGCTTTCACCGCGGCGACTTTCAGCGTGCCGCGCAGCTTGTTCACGACCAACGTGGCGAGCGCTTCGCCTTCGATGTCCTCGGCGATGATCAAGAGTGGGCGGCCCATTTGCGCGGTCTTCTCAAGAATCGGGAGCAGGTCTTTCATCGCGCTGATCTTCTTGTCGTGAATCAAGATCATCGCATCTTCCAAAATCGCTTCCATGTTCTCGGGGTCGGTCACGAAATACGGCGAGATGTAGCCGCGGTCGAACTGCATACCTTCGACGACTTTCAACTCGGTTTCAGTGGACTTGGCTTCTTCCACCGTGATCACGCCGTCTTTGCCGACTTTCTCCATCGCATCGGCGATGAGGTCGCCAATGGATTTGTCATTGTTCGCGGAGATGGAGCCGACTTGCGCGATCTCGGTCTTGCCCGGAACCGGCTTGCTAATCTTTTTCACTTCGCCGATGACGACGTTCACGGCTTTCTCGATGCCGCGTTTCAAGTGCATCGGGCTGGCGCCCGCAGTAACGTTCTTCAACCCTTCGTTGAAAATGGATTGCGCCAACACCGTCGCGGTCGTAGTGCCGTCGCCGGCGTTGTCACTGGTTTTGGACGCGACTTCCTTCACCATCTGTGCGCCCATGTTTTCCACGGGATTTTCCAATTCAACTTCTTTGGCCACCGTGACGCCGTCTTTGGTCACCGTCGGCGCGCCGAACTTTTTGTCGATCACAACATTGCGACCTTTGGGGCCGAGCGTGACTTTCACCGCATTGGCCAAAGCATCGACCCCGCGCTTCAGCGAGGCGCGCGCGTCAATGCTATAATCAATAATCTTTGCCATGTGTTATTGTCTCCTTTAGATTTCATTTCCGAAGATAAATGTGCTCCGTCACATGATCTCGCTCGCCCGCGCAGAAAGCTTGCGCGTTTTGCATGAGCACGAGTCTAAGTATGACGAGGCAAATTGAGTGATCACTTTTACAGAATGGCGAGCACGTCGCTTTCGCGCATGATCAAATAGTCGACGCCATCCACCGTTACTTCCGTGCCGGAGTATTTGCCGTAAAGAATTTTGTCGCCCTTCTTTACTTCCATCGCGACCTTCTGGCCGGCTTCCGTTGTCTTGCCCGGTCCCACTGCGACAATTTCGCCCTGCATCGGCTTTTCTTTCGCAGTATCCGGAATGATGATGCTGCCCTGCTTTTTTACTTCCGCTTCGAGCGGCTTGACCACCACGCGGTCAGCCAGTGGTTTAATGTTCATTAATAAGCTCCTTGTTTGAGTTTGTCCGAGAAATCTTGTTTACTTTAAATACCGATAGCACTCACTAAAAATGAGTGCTAAAGACGTGCGTGAATATAAGATTTAATCACAAAGAGTCAAGTAGCAGCTTGGCAAAGCCTTGACATCGTGGCAGAGATGAGAACGGAGTCTAGGGTTTAGAGGGCAGATAGTCGGAGAGCTTACAATCGGAGATAACGTTCGAAGAATTCATATACGAACGGATTGCCATGAGCGGAGTTTTGCAGAACCACAATGCCAACTTTCTCCTCGGGCAGAAAAGCAATCTGAGAAAGATAACCATAAACACTGCCGCTATGGAAAACCAGCTTATGGCCGGCATAATCGAAGATACGCCAGCCCAAACCATAGTGCGCCGCACGAATGCGGTGGTTCCAGTTGAAGCGGCGACGTTCGCGTGGAGTCACAACTATCGGCTCACTTACCTCTTGCACGACCTCCGGCGGAACAACTTGCGGAATTCCTCCCAAGAGTGCACGAAGCCACAGCGCCATGTCATGAACACTCGCGTTCACACCTGCTGCCGGCGGCACCGAATAATACGTGTCTCGAATTTCCACCGGATACCATTCCGTTTTTCGCATCACATGTGGATAGGCAAAGTTTCGCGTTGCCAACATCCCCGCTTTGCTTAAAGATGCCTCCGTCATGCCTAAAGGTTTGAAGATACGTTCGGCCAGCAAATCCTGATAAGTTTTGCCCGTGGCATTGGCGATAATCGGCCCGATCAAGCCGTAGGCTACATTTTGATAAGAATAACATTCCCCCACGGGGCAGGTGATCGGCACCTCTCGCAGTTGCCACGCCATTTCCTCGAAATCGACATTATCCTCGATCAGGCTATCGTAGCTATGGGCTAACAAGCCGGAAGTATGGCTTAGGAGATGTCGAATCGTAAGCTCCCGAGTATTTGCGGGACTTCTCAAAGCGAAGTCCGGCAGATACTTCATCACATGTTCGTCCCACTGCAGAAGGCCGTCGTGCACGAGCAGCCCAGTGAGCACGGACGCGAACCCTTTTGACAAAGAAGCGATACGAAAAACCGTATTGCCATCGATCCGCTCGGGCGCATCAATCCGTCTATGGCCAAAACCTTTTATGTAAATGATTTGATCTTCTTTGACGACTGCGATCGCAACGCCGGGAGCTTTGGATTCCGTCACAAAGCTATCGACGAAGGCATCGTACTGCAAGAGCAGACTATCAGGTGACGCAGTGCTAGATGGCGTGCTATGCGAAGAGGGTGATTGCGGGGAAATGCTGAACAGCACAATCAGCAAGATCGTGCTGCGAAAGAAATGCACGGGGCGTAAATAACGGCTCATTTGCGTCCAAATTAGTTGTGTAAAAATACTCTGCAGCTCAATTCGTGTGTGCTCGCACTGCAGCCGTGCGAGTATTGCGCCGAAACGCGGTGAGTTCCGCGCCAATGCGATCTTGCACGCTGCGCACGGCAGCATCTTTCACGAGATAGTGTTGCATCATCATTGAAAAGACCAAAGCTTCACCCTCAGCCGTAATGGTGTAGCCCGATAAAGAGCTCACGCCGGAAAGCGAACCGGTCTTCGCGCGCAACACGCCTTCAGCCGCGGTGCCGCGCATGCGAGTGCTTAAGGTGCCATCGACGCCTGCAATCGGAAGCGTGCTCACAAACGCCGGGCGCAAATCCTCGCGCTGCCACATTGCGGATAGCAAATCCACCAAGCCGGCTGGCGTCACGAGATTATAGCGCGACACTCCGGACCCATCCGCAGAGTTCATAGCCAAAGTGTCCACGCCGGAATTTTGCAGAAACGCACGCATCGCCGCCACGCCTTTTTCCGCAGAGCCGGGCCGGCCGAAGCGCTCCGCGCCCATGGTTTTCAACACCAGTTCGGCGGTAAGATTATCGGAGATCTTGTTAAGATTGGTGAGCACCGGCAGAATCGGCGCGTCGTGCACGGCGAGCACGCGCACCTTGCTTGGACCGAAGCCGCGAAAAATCCTGCCGCGCACCTGAATACCGTTGAGCAGCAACACGTCGTGCAACACATAACCCGCCAATAGCGCGGGATCGAGCACGTTTATCTTTTCTGCGCGCGGCGACTCATCCATGCCGATGGCGCCGGAAATGACATAGACATTTTGATTTTCCTGCCAGCGCCGCGCGAGTGACAAGCGCGGCAAGCCGAGCGAATCAATTTGCTGGCGGCGCGCCACGGTGATGCTCGCATTGATGAATTCGACAAACGGGCTGGGCGCATTGAGCATCACTTGCGCGGGCTGGCCCAGACTGCGGCCCGGAGTCACCGCAACCTCCACGGCGTTATCGTTTATCGTCAAAGCCGAAAAGCGCGAAAAGAGCCACGAAGGATCATCGTCCCACATCCAACCGCTGCCCCAGCGCACGTCATCGAAATAAAAATCGTCGCAAATGATATTGCCCGTGACTTCGCGAATGCCTTGTTGCGCCAATGTTTGCGCGAGTATGGAAAGATCGCCCGTGCTCAAATCGGGATTGCCGCGGCCAACCAGAACGAGATCGCCGTTGATGACATTATTGTTGAACGCGGAGGAATCGCACACGAGCAGTGTTTTGAAATTAAAATCCGGCCCGAGCAGGACAAGGGCGGCGGAAGACGTAAGCAGCTTTTGATTCGAAGCTGGATGAAACAAAAGTTGCGAATTGCGCTCGAACAAGACTTCTCCGGTGCGCAACGACGCGATTTTAATTCCGGCCTGTGAGCGATACAAGGCTGAGTCTGCGAGAATCGCGTTAATGCGTGCGCGCAAAGCCGCAACCGCAGAAGCTTTGCCTTTGCCCGGCGAAGTAGCGGCGCAGCCCGCGTTGAACATCGCGCCGGATAAAAAAAAGCAGATGAGAAACACACAACGCGAAAGAGAGGTGGTCTTCATGATCTTATGCCTGCCTTCTCACACTTTTTCAACCGCTGCCTGGTTGAAATTTTATCGCACGATTGCCATAAGATGCTGGCGTTTGGTATGCGCCCACGAAACCGCGACAGCCCCCCTTTGCAAAAGCCGATTTACAAACGCATACTACTCTGTTCTGCCTTCTCGATCTTCGCCCACTTGTCTTTCAAAGTGACCGTGCAATTGAACACGAGCTTGTTCGGCTTCGTATCTTTCGTGTCCACGCAGAAGTAGCCGTTTCTTTCAAACTGATAACGGCTGCCCGGTGCGGCGGCTTTCAAACTCTGTTCAACGAAAGCCGTTGACAAAACCTCGAGCGAATCGGGATTGAGGTTCGCGCGGAAATCTTTGCCTTCTTCCACGTCTTCCGCGTCCGGCTTGGCAAAGAGACGGTCGTACAATCGCACTTCCGCGGGCGCGGCATGTGCTGCCGCAACCCAGTGAATTGTGCCCTTTACTTTGCGCGTTTCAGTCGAGCTGCCGCTTTTGGTGACGGGATCATAGGTGCAACGCACTTCGACGATCTCGCCTTTCTCGTTCTTCACCACGCCCGTGCATTTGATGATATAAGCATACCGCAAACGCACTTCGTTGCCGGGGAACAAGCGAAAATACTTCTTCGGCGGGTCCTCACGAAAATCTTCCTGCTCGATATACAACTCGCGCGCGAACGGCACCGTGCGCGTGCCCATGCTCGGATCTTCGGGATTGTTGACCGCCGGCAGTTCCTCCACCTGCCCCTCAGGATAGTTTTCAATCACGAGCTTAAGCGGACGCAGCACGGCCATCACGCGGGGCGCGCGCCGATTCAAATCTTCACGCAAGCAATGTTCGAGCAAGGCAATATCCACCATGCTATTGCTTTTCGCGACGCCGATGCGATCACAAAAGTCGCGAATCGCTTCCGGAGTATAGCCGCGGCGGCGCAAGCCGGCGAGCGTCGGCATGCGCGGATCATCCCAACCATCCACCAAATTTTCCTGCACAAGCGCAAGCAGCTTGCGCTTGCTCATCACGGTGTAATTGAGATTGAGGCGCGCAAACTCCATTTGCTGCGGATGATAAATACCGAGCGCGTCGAGAAACCAATCATAAAGCGGGCGGTGATCTTCATATTCGAGCGAGCACAGCGAATGCGTGATGCCTTCGATGGAATCGGACTGGCCGTGCGCCCAATCATACATCGGATAAATGCACCAGGCGTTGCCCGTGCGGTGGTGCTCGGCCTTGCGAATGCGATACATCACCGGATCGCGCATGTTCAAATTGGGCGAGGCCATGTCAATCTTCGCACGCAGGGTCTTTGTGCCCTCTGCAAATTCTCCTGCGCGCATGCGCGCGAAGAGCTCGAGATTCTCTGCTACTGCGCGATTTCGAAACGGACTAGGCTTGCCCGGTTCGGTGAGCGTGCCGCGATGCGCTCGAATTTCGTCCGCGCTCAAATCGTCGACATAGGCTTTGCCGGCGTTGATCAACTGCACGGCAAAGGCATAGAGCCTCTCGAAATAATCCGAAGCAAAATACAAATGTTCGCCCCAATCGAAACCGAGCCAACGGATGTCGTTTTGGATGGATTCGACATATTCCATTTCTTCTTTGGTGGGATTCGTGTCATCGAAACGAAGATGGCACCGCCCGCCGAATTCCTGTGCCATGCCGAAATCGACGCAAATGGCCTTGGCGTGACCGATGTGCAGATAACCGTTTGGCTCCGGAGGAAAGCGCGTCACCACGCGGCCGCCAAAGCGGTTCGTGCGTAGATCTTCTTTAATGGCTTCTCGAATAAAATGTGAGGGCGTGCCGGTCTCGTTCGTCAACATAATCGGTGATCCTTGCGGTAATATCTAAAATGAGATGATTTGGCGCTGTTTAGGAAAAAGTGGCGAGAAGGTAAGAAGATTCATCTCGAAATTCAAGGGTGGGGAAAAATTGTAACGAAAGTTTTGCGGATGTTGCAGATAGTGAAATAATGTTCGCTTATAATGCACATACGAAGATACTCACGCATGATTTACTCGGTTGGCGGCAGCGCCGGAACTTTAAGATAAATCTCCGCAAGTCGAAGCTCACAGCCAATGCTTTGCAGCATTACAACGTCTTCGTGCGACTTGAACGCGCGATAGGTCCAAGCACCGTCATGTTGCCGAACGAACTGCTCGACACGGCGAGTGTCCTGTGCCACTAGTATATACTCTGCGAATGATTTGATGGCTTGGTAGTGATCAAACTTCGCGCCCCGATCATAGGCCTCAGTGGAGTCGGAAAGAATCTCCACGATCAAAACCGGATTCACCAGGGTATCGTGCTGCTCATCATCAAAGATTCTTTTTCCACACGCAACCATGACGTCGGGGTAAGTATACTTGCCCAAGGGATTGACTTTCACGCGCATGTCCCCGCCATATACGACGCAATCGCGGTGCAACAATTGATTACTGAATACTCTAATCAAATTTGTGCTGATAATGTTGTGGGGATCGCTTGCTCCGGCCATCGCAAACATTTCGCCTTGATAGTACTCGCTTTTGAACTCAGCTTTGCGTTCAATCGCAAGATACTCTTCGGGAGTCAAGCGCAATTTGGGTTGAGCTGACATTTCATACTCCTTTGCATGGACCATTGCCAGTGAATTTAGAAGAATGGCCTTGAAAAGCAAAAGCTTCTTTCGCGGCATTGTGTTCGCGCAAAAACTTTATCCTTGCGCTCGGCAATCTTCCGTTTGTTCGGTTTGTCGGCAACCCGGTGATTACAAGCAATGAAGCCATGCTCACAGAATGGGCGCAGTGTGTGATCCAATGGCTGGCAGAATGCAAACGGCCTTACGTTTTCATGCACGCCCCCGATGATATTGAGGCTCCGAACGTCGCGCGCTACTTCCATGATCTGCTGCACAAGCTTGCGCCGCAGATCGGCGCCTTGCCCGCGTGGCCGCATGCGAAAGAGCTAGCGAATGTGCAGATGAGACTATTCTGACTGCGTTATGAAAAGACTGTCAGTTCATGTCCTAACATTATATCGTCATCAAACAAGAATCGCCCTTCGAATTTTTTGCCTGCCAACATGAGCGGAATCCAGAGCCGGTCGTCGGCCCACATTCGTTCATAGGGGATTTGGTCCAAAGCGGCCCACAACGGTATCGCTTCCTCGGTTTCCTGCGGCTCGCCGGAATAGCCTGAAGCTCGAAAAACCGTCACGTGAATGGAAAGCCCGTCGACGAATTGAAAGAGTAGCTCGCCGCAAGGCTCCAGCCCGGTCGGCGTGATGTGCAGCTCTTCCTGCGCTTCGCGAATGGCGCACGCCAATTCAAGCTCGCCGGGATCGAGGCGGCCGCCGGGACCGTTGATTTTCCCCGCGCCCAATCCTCTTTTTTTGTGAATGAGCAAAACGCGGCCAGCGCAAACTACAAACACCAGTGTGGCGCGTTGCTCCGCGGTCCAATTGCTCCAATCGATTTCTTCAAACCGAGTAACGCGGCGACGATGGTCATTCATAAGTTTGAGGGCTTTCCTTGTGCGAGTGAAGAAACGCTAACGCCTGCGCGCTGCAATTGCTCGCGCAGATGCGTGAGAATCGCAACCGCGCTGGGCGTATCGCTGTGTATGCAAAGCGTATCCGCTTGCAAGCCAATAAGCTTCCCGTTCACGGCAGTGATGCAGTGTTCTTTAATAATGCGCAATGCTTGCCGGCTGGCAAGCTTCGGAGAGTCTATCAGCGCACCGGCATAGGTGCGCGCGCGCAGGGTCCCATCCGCCTCATAGGCGCGATCAACAAAAGCCTCCGCGGCAACGTGAAAACCCATGGCTTGCCAAACCGCGAGCATGGCGGAGTTCGCCAATCCCACCATGATCAGCTCGCGGCTCCAACGCGCCACGCCGAGCGCAATCGCTTCCGCGATGCGCTTGTTGTGCACTGCAGCATTGTACAGAGCGCCGTGCGGTTTCACGTGTTGCAACTCGCCGTGCTGTTCTTGCGCAATGCGCGCGAGCGTGCGCACTTGTTCGAAAACACAATTCGACAATTCGTTTGCGGTCATCGGCATTTCAATGCGCCCAAAGTTCGCGCGATCGGGAAAACCGGGATGCGCACCTGCGGCGACTCCATATCGTTTGCACAATGCAAGTACCTCGGCCATAGTAGCGGCATCGCCGGCATGGCCGCCGCAGGCAATGTTTGCGCTCGAGACCAGGCTCAGCAGTTTTTCTTCCGTGCCTGCGCGCAACGCATGCGGCCGCTCGCCAACGTCCGCGTTGAGATCGATCGTGAGAATCACCGCGCCTCCTCCGCCAAAAATTCTTAATTGAACGCTTCGCCTTCTGCCTGTGTGAGTTCATAAAACTCGAGTCATTAGAGCAGCGTGCTCCCTGCTACCATCCTCCGAATAGAGCGTTCCGCATGAGACCAGATTCTTCCGCTGCAATCAACGCAGCTCGTCATCATAAAGCGCGCTGCCTTTCGTTTCCGGCAACAGCTTCATCAAACCTGCGCCCATGAGAAAAAACGCCGAAGTCAAAACCAATGCGCTGCCGAGGCCCCACGCATCTGCCAATGCGCCGATGGTAATGGGCGCGAGGGCGCTAAAGGCGCGGCCAGCGTTGTAAGTAAATCCTTGTGCGACGCCGCGAATCGAGGTGGGAAATAATTCCGCCAGCAGCGCGCCGAAAACGCTGAAGTAGCCATGCCCAAAGAATCCCAAAAACGGGCCGAGCAACAACAGCAACGTTTCGCTGCGCGCGAATGCGCCGTAAATCGGCACGAGCACGGCTGCTGCAATCAAAAAAACGAGAAAGCTGGGTTTGCGGCCGAATCGATCGGAAAGAAAGCCGAACAGTGTGTATCCGAGAAACGCGCCGACTTGCATGGGAATGATCCACACCGAGCTTTTGACGATCGACAAGCCCGCGCCGCCTTCAGCAACGGGCGCGGCGAGAAAAGTGGGCAGCCATGTGAACAATCCCCAATACGCAAAGAGCACGCTCGTGGTAATCAAACTCGCTCGCAAAGTGATTTGCACATAAGGCGCTTGCAGAATGGTGCGAAAAGAGCTGAACGTTCTATTGGAACCTTCTCTTTGCTGTTTGCGCCAAAGCGCAGGCTCCGCCACGCGCTTACGAATCCAAAACGTGAGGAAAGCCGGAAGAATGCCGATCACGAACAGCAAGCGCCAGCCCTGCGTCGGGAGGATCGTGGCTGAAAGAATAGCGGCGAGAATATAACCGATGGCCCAACCGGATTGCATAATCCCGATGGCTTTGCCGCGATGTTGCGCGGGCCAGGTTTCCGCCACGAGCACGGAGCCCGCGGACCATTCGCCGCCGAGGCCGAGGCCGACGAGCATGCGCCACAGCAATAGCTCGGCGAAGTTCGCGGCCGTTGCGGTCATCGCTGTGAAGAATGAGTAAATCAAAATCGAATAGACGAGCGCGCGCACGCGGCCGACGCGATCGGCGAGCCAGCCAAAGAAAATTCCACCGAATGCCGAAGCGAGCAACGTGACGGAGGCCAACGCGCCGGCAGTTGCGCCGCTCAGTTGAAACTCCGTGCGAATGGCGTTTAATGCGAAAGCGTAGAGCATCACGTCCATCGCATCGAGCATCCAGCCGAGCTGTGCGGCGAAAAGCGCGTGCCATTGCTCGCGCGTTATGCTGTGATACCATTTGGTTGTGGAAAGAGCATTCATGGCGATGCAAACGAACATGAGATAACCGCGGAGGAGCCGAAGACCGTAGCCGTTGGGAAGGAGAGCCAGAATTACATTCTAAGCTTGATGCTCTATTCCGCCGAATAGTCTGGCCAGTACTTGTTTTGCGTTAAGAGCTCCTGCTGCTGCAAATACAAATTGCGCGCTTCTTCGAACCCGACGAACTGAAAACGCACTTCGTCGCGCGGGCGCAATTGCCCGGCGCGCGGCAAATCCCCGGAGATGACATTGGCAATCTTCGGATACCCTCCGGTCGTGGGGTGCTCGACAAACAAGATGATGGGCTGGCCCTCGTGCGTCACTTGTATCGCGCCGAGCGAAACGCCTTCCGTGAGCATTTCTTCTTTTTGGCGACGCATCAGCGGCGCGCCCTGCAAACGCAAGCCGGCGCGATTCGAAGATTCGGTGACGAGATACGGTGTCGAGCAAAATTTTCGCAGTGTTTCCTCCGAAAAAAAATCTGCTTGCGGACCGAGAGTAACGCGCAGGAGATTTTTTTCCCGCAGGTATGCACACACTTCTGCACGAGCGCGGCGCAGCGGCAAGTGCGACCGCGCCGGCAACGGCACAATTGCGAGGGTATCGCCTTTTTTGAGTGCGCGGCCACACATACCGCCAATCCCGGTTTGCAAATGCGTCGCCGTGCTGTTCATGACTGGTGTGACTTCGATCCCGCCATGGATGCAGAGATAAGTGCGCGCGCCGTTTCTCGTGGCGCGGCATTGCAGCGTTTGGCCCGGCCGCACCGGCAAAGATCTCCAACACGGGACTTCTTGCTCGTCAAGCGTGGCGTCACAATCCGCGCCGGTGAGGGCGATGAGACTGCTGCATTCGAATACAAACGTTCCGCCGACCAGCGTCATTTCCAGCGCGGAAGCATGCTGCGCATTGCCCACCAACAGATTGCCCACGCGAAACGCCAACATATCCGCTGCGCCTGCGGGCGAAACCCCGAGATGTGCGAAGCCAAAGCGGCCCGCATCTTGAATCGTCGTTAAAAAACCGGGGGCGAGAATTTGGAGGAAAGGCATGGGGGTGAAAGGGCATAAGCAAACAAAACGCTGGAATTTCGAAAAGCGTGTAGCACGGGCAACCAGTAAAAACGAGGACTGATTTTATCGAGGCTGATTATGACCTCAACAAATCCAAATCACCGGACGAAAAATCCCGTTTGCCGTGAATAACCCCAAGGACTTCTACATCGTCGGATAAAACTTCGTAAATCAAACGGTAGGAATAGATGAAAATTTCTCGAATGCTTGGCTTGTCGATCTCTGGAACAATACGGCCTCACAGCGGGAACGGCTCCAATTTTTTGGAAGCTTCCATGATTTCATCGGCAACTTTTTTGGCGTAGTGTTTCGAATCTTTGGCGATGTAATCATGAATCTGCTTTAGATCTTTTTTGGCAGGAAGCGACCTTCTCACCATGATTTCATCTCGTTTTCCAACTCTTCGACACTAAGGGCTTCGCCGCGCCGGCCCGCTTCTCGCGCTTTGCGTATTTTGTCGAGCACGTACAGACGATACATGATTTCCTCCATGGTCGCCGTTTCAGGCAGCTTGGCAATGATGCTCATGCTTTCTTGCTTTGGTGTTTCCATATGAGGTCTCCGGCAAAAATTAGCTGAAAGCACAATCATCGTTTCCTCAAATCTAAAATAAATCTCTCCCCAAGCAATAACAATTTTATACCCGGCACTGCCTTCGCCAATCTTCAAACAATAAAATCTTCATATTCCTGCCGCAAGATTCTAACAAACCGTATCTCATCACCAAGCTTCAGCAGCGCGGGCGGTTCTTTTTCCGGCGCGAATAATCTCAGCGGCGTCCTTCCGATAATTCTCCAGCCGCCGGGCGTGCGCATCGGATAAATGCCGGTTTGTTGTCCGCCGATAGCGACGCTGCCCGCCGGCACTTGCGTGCGCGGCGAAAGCAAACGCGGCGTATAAAGTCGCGGCGAAAGCCCACCGAGATAGGCAAAGCCGGGGGAGAAGCCGAGGAAATAAACGCGATATTCTCCACTTGTATGCAAGGCGATCACTTCCTCGCTTGTGAGCTGATGATGTGCGGCCACCTCCTGCAAATCGATGCCAAACTCTTCCTCATAACAAACCGGAATCTCCACCCGCCGCGGCGCCAACAAAACTGCCTCTGCGAGTTCGTCCGACACTTTTCTAATATAGGCCTCGACTTCTTGAAGAGAAAAGAGCATTGGATCGAACGCGATGAGGATGGAACAATATGCCGGGTGCAAATTGCGAATGAAGCTGGCAGGATGGGCGAGAAGCCTCTGCGTGAGTGCACAAACTTGACGGTGGTGCGCCGGCGCAATCTCATTGCCGAATGAAACGAGAAGAGAATGATCGCTGGCGGGTTTGATCGCGAGAGACATGTTGCAAGGCGAGACTAATTTCAGCTCATCAAAAAGCAGCACGATGAATCGGCAGAATAGTTTTTCAAACGATCATTCTGCCGATTCACCGCACTGCCATGCGTTGTCCCCTCTCACTCATTCGTCCCGGCGTGCAAAGCTTTCCATTCTTCCTCGAACTCATTGCCTTCCGCCCAGCGCGGCATCTCAGGCGCATTGGCGACTTTGAGAGCGGTTTGAAAAACGACGCGCATGTCACGCTCGCAGCCGGAAAGATCCCATACTTCATTCACTTCGTCATTGAGTTGATGATAGTGCTGTTCGTGATACACGTGCGTATCAACTTTCGGCGGGGTCACATATTTGGTTCCCGGGTCCAGATAAAGCGCCGGAATGCCGGCTTTCGCAAAGTTCACTTGATCGGAGCGATAAAAGCTGCCGGCGTTGGGGTTGGGATCGCCCACGACTTCAACGGCTTGCGTTTCGCCGGTTGACAACGTAACGTGATATTGCCCCGCCACTTCTTTAAGCGCTTGGCCGAGGGTATTGGTCTCCAAACCAATTGCCGCAATGTCCATGGTCAATCCGAAAATTTGCGGCATGTCGATATTGATGTTCGCGACCATGCGATTGCGCTCGAACGGCGGATTGTCCACGAACCATTTGCTGCCGAGCAAGCCGCTCTCTTCCGCGGCGCAGGCGAGAAAGAGCAGCGAGCGTTTCGGGCGTGCGCCGAGCTTGGCAAAGGCTTCACTCAAGTTAATGATGCTCGCAGTGCCGAGCGCATTGTCCCACGCGCCGTTATAAACTTTGTCCGCGCCGGGCAGATTATCGTTTTTGCCGAGGTGATCGTAATGCGAGGAAAAGACGATGACCTGCTGCTTGAGTTTGGGATCGCTGCCTTCGAGCATGCCAATCACATTTTTCGTTTCGATGCGTCGAATCACGGTTTCAATGTGCGCGGTCACGTTGTAACCGGTCTCCACAGGCTTGAACTCACGGCTCCTCGCCATTGCAAACAATCCCTCGAGATTCGTGCCCATTGCTGTCGCAATCTTATTGGAGGTCGCTTCGTCGATCCAACCGAGCAAATCGACCTGATAACCACTGCCGGGCAAATCCAGCGCGAAGCTCTCTTCTGCGCCGTTGTGGCCGACGACACTGAAGGGGTAACTCGCCGAAGGCGTGGTGTGAATCATGAAGGCCCCGGCAGCGCCGTGCTTCATGGCTTGCTCGAATTTGTATGTCCAGCGGCCGTAATATGTGCGCGCTTCGCCTTTGAACAGGGCGACGCCGTCTTCGGTAACCGGCGGATCGTTGTTGAGAAAGAGCAACACTTTGCCTTTCACGTCCGCGCCTTTGAAATCATCCCAATTGTGCTCGGGCGCTTCCACGCCATAGCCCACGAACACGAGCGCGGCGTTATTGAGGTCCACAATTTCTTTCTGCGAGGTTGACCAATAGGTGAGCGTGGAATCGGAAAAGTATTTCAGCTCATCATTGCCTTTGCGAATCGTGAGTGAAGATTTGCTCGCGACTTTTTTACCGCCCACCAGTTTCGCGGCTTGAAAGTATGAGCCATTCACCGGCGCGAGTCCATTCGCTTTGAATCTTTCCGCAATGTAGTTCGCGGCTTTGTCTTCGCCCGGCGTGCCCGGTGCGCGGCCTTCCATGTCATCCGCAGCAAGGATTTTCACATCCTGCAAAATTTTGTCTTTGCGAATGAGATTGAGCGCCTCGGATTCCGAGGGGCCGGAACTGCACGAGAGGCTGAAGCGTGCGAAGATTGCGAGCAGAGCAACAACATGATAATGACAACGCATACAACCCTCCGAAGGTTGGTGATCAGCGCGATGAAAAGCAAATTTCAAACGGCGCAATGGTAGCATTTTTTGGAGGAACATGCAAATGGGAAATGGCCACGCGGTCCGGAAATATGCCGTCGCCTTGAAAATCGCGGGCTCATATGATATGCGAAGAGGCAATGCGTAGAAATATATTTGCATGTTTGGCCGCAAATGACAATTATTAAGCTATTCGATGTAGTCTCATCCATATATTTCAATTCACCATGAAAATTCTCCTCATCCAACCTCCGGTTGAAGATTTCTATCAAACCACCATTCGCACCCTGCCGGTGGGACTGCTCTATCTCGCGTCTTCCTTGCAAGCCGCCGGCTTCGAGGTTGAAATTCTCGATTGTCAAGCCACTGCGCAAAAACGCGTCCTCGAGCTTCCCGCGGAGTTTCATTATCTCAAGCGCTACTATCGCACGGAGAATTTGAATCCGTTTAAGCTGTACGGACACTTTCGCCATTATGGCTTGGCTTGGGAAGATATTCGCGATCGCATCAGAAGCTCGCGTGCGGAACTCATCGGCGTCTCGGCTTTGTTTACGCCGTTCTATCGCGAAGCGCTGCGCGTGGCCGCGATTGCGAAAGAGCTGGATGCCGCACGCCCGGTCATTCTCGGAGGTGCACACGTGAATGCGTGCCCCGAACAAGTGCTGAGCGATCGCAATGTCGATTTCATTTTGCTCGGTGAAGGCGAGCGCACTTTGCCCGAGCTGGTGCGCGCGCTGCACGAAGGCCGGTACGCCGCATTCGATTCCATTTGCGGACTGGGTTACAAAGCCGGCGGCAAGTTGCACGTGCCTTCTCACGGCGATCTGATCGCAGACCTCGAAAGCTTGCCCTATCCTGCGCGCGAGCTAATCGATCCGAGCCGCTATGCTTTGGGTGGAAAAAAATTGACGATGCTTGTTACGAGCCGCGGTTGTCCTTATCACTGCACGTTCTGTTCGATCTTTCTCACTGCGGGCCGGCAATTCCGCGTGCGCTCGCTCAACAGCATCATCGATGAGATGAAGCTATGCCGCACCCGTTTCGGCGCGGAAATTTTCGATATTGAGGACGACAATTTCAGTTTTGACCAAAAACGCGCAGCGCGCATTCTCGCCGCCATTCACGAGGAGTTTGGCGAAGGGCAAATCGAGCTGCTCGCAATGAACGGCATCTCCGCGGCGAACCTCAGCGCGCCACTTTTGCATGAAATGAAACGCAGCGGCTTTCGCGCGTTGAATCTTGCGCTTGTCACCAGCGACAAACAACAGCAACACGCGACCAAACGTCCCGGCTCCACGAGCCACTTCGATCACATCGTGCAAAAAAGCGCCGAGCTTGAAATGGAAATGGTCAACTATCTCATCCTCGGCCTGCCCGACTCGACGATTACAGAGATGATCGCTTCCATCATTCATCTCATGGAACGCCCGGTGCTCATCGGCCCGAGCGTGTTCTACGCGACACCCGGCACGGAAAGCTTTCAGCAATGTGTCGCGCGCGGCTTGCTGCCTTCAACCGAACTGGCGTTGCAGCGCTCCACGTGCTTTCCGGTCGAAACGGAAAACTTCTCGCGTTTGGATTTGGTGACATTGTTTCGCATTTGCCGCTGGCTCAATTTCATCAAAGCGCGATTGGACGCGCAAGAAATTCCCCCCTTGAGGGGGGACAGTGGGGTGTCGCCCATATCGTCCGATGGTCGTGAGCAGTATACATTCAATGAACTGCTGTCGGCGCCGATCTTCGCGGAAACTATGCCCAAGGCCAACGCACAGTATCAATTCTCGCGCAAGCTGAACGAAATGGAAATCGGTTGCTGGCTGGCGCAAGCCTTCTGGCAAAACGGTCATTTCCTCGGCATGAAGCTCGTTCACCGCGCACCAGGCAAAGTTGTTTATCAAATCTTTGCAGAAGAGTTTTCGCGGCGAGTGCTTGGGCTTTTCTTCGAACGTGCCGGCGGCAAAAAAATTGTGGGCGTAAAAAATCATAGCGCGTGGACCGTGCTGCCGGTGCGGAACGTGCCTGCACGCATTCTTGCAAACGAATTCTTTGCCGCCTCATAATGCTTCAACGCTCGAGGGAGAACGAAGCGCGGCCACTTTTAAATGGCCCTGAGGTTCATCACATAATGCTGGGCTTCGTCTTTTATGTTTTGCCGCTGCTGCACCGAGGTGCGTTCTTCGCTTGTTTACCCAGGTGGTCTCTGCGAACGAGGTGACTTGCAGCCGAGAGCGAACGCCAAGGCTTTTGATTATCTGCGCGCGCTGGAGAGAGTTGAAGTCGTGTAGGAAGTTAAACGACGGATAAGAGGAATTTGGAATTGATTTTGGAAAACACTTTCTGTATTCTTCAAAAATTTCGAAATGGACTGAAATCGCAAATGGAAAGGATGAATATGAAAAAAAGGCTTTCAGTTCTTGGTCGATCAAAACGGCGATAAGACAACCGTGCTTATTGACCTAAAGAAACACCGCGATGTTTGGGAAGATCTTTATGATCTTATGATCGTTGCGTCTCGCCGCAAAGAGCCGCGCGTCGCCTGGACTCAAATCAAGAAACGACTGCCGAGAAAATAGCCCGTATTCGTCACCACCGCGAAGCTTACGAGTAATGACCCTCCTAATATTTTCCTCTATTAAACATGCCTGGTTTGAATTTACACTTCCGCGAATACGGCCGCGGCGATAAAACGCTCGTGCTGCTCCACGGCGTGCTGGGTGCTGCGCAAAACTGGCAGCGCGTGGCAAAAGCGTTGGGCGAAAACTATCGCGTGCTCGCGGTCGATCAACGCAATCACGGCAGCTCGCCGCATACGCCGACGCACACGATCGACGATTTGCGGGAAGACCTTTTCGCGTTCTTCGAGCAACATGGATTGGCGCAGGCTTATGTGCTCGGCCATTCGATGGGAGGCATGGCGGCTATGGAGCTCGCGTTTCACTATCCTGAGCGCTTGTGCGGCTTGATCATCGAAGACATCGCGCCGCGCGCTTATCGCAGCACTTCGGTGGAGATTATTGCGGCGCTCGCGCGGTTGAATTTGAGCGCGCTTGCTTCTCGCCAACAAGCTGATGAAGAATTGGCGAAGCTGATTCCCAACGAAGTTGTGCGGCAATTCGTGCTCACCAATCTCGTGCGCGGCGCGGACGGAGTGTGGCAATGGCGCATGAATATCGCCGCGCTCGCAACCTATCAGCACGAGCTTGCGCATTACGAGGCCCCGTTGCATGCGCGCTATATGGGCGAAGCGTTGTTTCTTGGCGGCGCGCGCTCGGAGTTTCATATCGATCAGCATCACGATCTCATTCTGCATCATTTTCCAAACAGTCATCTTGAGATGATCGGAGAGGCCGGACATTGGCTGCACTTCGAAAAGTGGGAATTATTCGTTGCGCTGGTGCGAAATTTTGTGGATCACGGCTTGAGGGGCTTGGCGCGTGCGTAGCGTGAGTTTTCTGTTCTTGCTTTTTGAAATCTGCGCGCGCTTTAAGCCAGCTAGGTCTACTGGCTGCCTCGGTAAACAAGCGCAGAAGGCCCACAAGAACGCGCAGCGACAAAACAAAAGAAGCTAGTAGCGGCTGGAGTAGAACAACGACTAAACCGCAAATAGGTGAAAGCTGTTAATCTTCAAGAAGGAGACTACTAGTGCGAGTCGATTTCAAACGTGCATGGTTGATGCTGTTGGTGATGGCGGCGATTTTACCCGCGACGTTGCCAGCGCAAAACGCAACGAACGGAAAATCTTATCAACAAATCGCCGAACAAATCCGCACTGCGGCATTGCGTGAAGGCCAGGCTTATGACATGCTCGCGGAGTTGACCGCGCTCGGCCCGCGTTTGAGTGGCTCGCCGCAAGCCGCGGCCGCAGTGGAATTGACGCGACAAATGATGGAACGTTTGCAATTCGCGAACGTGCGCTTGCAGCCGGTGGCTGTGCCGCATTGGGTGCGCGGCGCGCTTGAAGAAGCCGCGATCATTAACTCGCCGACGCAGGGCGACGTGCCGCTTTCCATTTGCGCGTTGGGCGGCAGCATCCCGACGCCGGAGATGGGTTTGACTGCGGAAGTGCTCGAAGTAAAATCGTTCGAGGAGCTGAAAGCGCTCGGCAAAAAGGCCGCGGGGAAGATCATTTTCTTCAACCGGCCTTTTGATCCCACGCAATTCGACACCTTTGCAGGCTACGGCGGCGCGGTGAATCAACGCGGAAGCGGCGCCATTGAAGCGGCAAAGGCGGGCGGTGTGGCTGCGCTCGTGCGCTCGATGACGCCGAGTGTGGATGACTTTCCGCACACGGGCGGCATGCGTTATGATGACAGTGTTCCCAAAGTTCCGGCCGCGGCGATCAGCACGCTGGACGCGGAGCTGTTGAGCAAAATCCTTGCGCACGACAACACCGTTAATGTGCGCTTGAAACTCACGTGCCAAACTTTGCCCGATGCGCCTTCCGCAAACGTGCTCGGCGAGATTGTCGGCGCCGAGAAGCCGGAAGAGATCATCGTGATCGGCGGCCATTTGGATAGTTGGGACAAAGGCACGGGCGCGCATGACGACGGCGCGGGCTGTGTGCAGTCAATCGAGGCGGTGCGCTTGCTCAAAGCACTTGGCCTCAAACCCAAGCGCACGATTCGCGCGGTGATGTTTATGAATGAAGAGAACGGCTTGCGCGGCGGGCTTGAATATGCCCGCGCAGCAAAAGAGAAGAACGTGAAACACGTTGCGGCGATGGAATCGGACCGCGGCGGTTTTGCGCCGCGCGGTTTTTCCGTGGAAGGTGATTCATTGGCAGCGCAGAAGATTCTCTCATGGCGTGCGTTCTTCGAGAGCGTGGGCGCGGAGCGCATCACACGCGGCGGCAGCGGCGCGGATATTTCCGTGCTCGTGCGCGACGGCGTGCTCGGCCTCGGCTTGGTGCCGGAGTCGCACCGCTATTTCGATTATCATCATTCCGACAATGACACGCTCGACAAAGTGAATGCGCGCGAGCTGGAGCTGGGCGCAGCCGCAATGGCGATCATGGCGTATTTGATTTCGGAGGAGTTTTAAAATTGGAGTGGTGGATTCATGGAGTGCTGGAGTATTGGAAACCGGCACTCCAATACCCCGTGCGTATTTTTAGACCTTCAGCCGGCGTTTGATTGCCTCTGCAGGAATAATCTCACCTTTGCCGATGCCCGGACATTTCAAGCTTTCCCAATCCCACGACAAGCGCTCTTTCAGAATATGCGGCCAAAACGGATAGATACGGCATTGCTCGGGCCGCGCTTCGTAGACGGAGCATTGCATCTTTTCGTTCAAAAAAATGCAAGCGTCGCCGGCGCCGTCTTGCAAAACATGCTGGCCGTGCACGCGGCGCAAAAAGCGTTTGCGAAACTCGGGTGTGGGCAATCGCAAAAACGTCGCGAGCCGGTGGATTTCCGGCCCGCTGACGTAGACTTCGCCTTTTTGATTGCAGCACGCGCCGCAATTGGGCTGGCACTCGAAGCGCAGCCCGTCTTTCCAAAACTCTTCGGGCATTCAAACTCTCTCTTAACCACGTTCTTCATGAAAAACTTTCTAAAGCTCCACCACCTCATTCCAACAATCCATCACTCCACGACTCCATTGCTACAACCCCGGTTTAATCATCTCTTCCGGTTTGACGAGCTTGTCGAATTGCTCGCCCGTCAAAATTCCCAACGCAATCGCCGCTTCGCGCAACGTGGTGTTCTCCTTGTGCGCCTTCTTTGCAATCTTCGCCGCGTTGTCATAGCCGATGTGCGGATTGAGCGCAGTGACGAGCATGAGGGAATTGTCCAAATGTTTTTTGAGATTGCGCGCGTTCGCCGCGATGCCCACAGCACAGTGCTCATTGAAGCATTCGCACGCATCCGCGAGCAAGCGCACGGATTGCAAAAAATTGTGAATGATGAGCGGCTTGAACACGTTCAATTCGAAATTGCCGCTCGCGCCGCCGATATTGATCGCCACGTCGTTGCTCATGACTTGCGCGGCCACCATGGTCATGGCCTCGGATTGCGTGGGATTCACTTTGCCCGGCATGATCGAGCTGCCCGGCTCGTTTTCCGGAATGATCAGCTCGCCGATGCCGCTGCGCGGGCCGGAAGCGAGCCAGCGGATGTCGTTCGCGATTTTCATCAACGAGGCTGCGAGCGTTTTGAGTGCGCCGCTCGCCATGACCAAAGCGTCGTGCGTGGCCAGCGCTTCGAATTTATTCGGCGCGCTGACGAACGGATAACCCGTGAGTGCGGCAATTTTCTTCGCCGCGCGTTCGGCAAACTCGGGGTGCGTGTTGAGTCCCGTGCCCACTGCGGTGCCGCCGAGTGCGAGCTCATAGAGATGCGGCAACACAATTTCGAGGCGCTTTAAACCATTGCTGAGCTGCGTCGCGTAACCTGAGAACTCCTGCCCAAGCGTGAGCGGCACTGCGTCCATCAAATGCGTGCGCCCGATTTTGATCACGTCTTTGAACGCTTCGGATTTCTGCGCGAGCGTGTCGCGCAGTTGCGTGACCATGGGAATGAGGCGGCGGTGAATCTCGCGCACCGCGGCAATGTGCATCGCGGTCGGAAACGTGTCGTTCGAAGACTGCGCTTTGTTCACGTCGTCATTGGGGTGAATCGGTTTCTTGCTGCCCATTTTGCCGCCGGCCATCTCGATCGCGCGGTTGGAGATGACTTCATTCACGTTCATGTTGGTTTGCGTGCCGCTGCCGGTTTGCCACACCACGAGCGGAAAGTGCTCGTCCAATTTACCGGAGATGACTTCCTCCGCGGCTTTCACAATCAAATCACATTTCTCCGCGGGGAGCAACCCCAATTGTTGATTGACGAGCGCCGCGGCTTTTTTCAAAATGCCGAACGCCCACAGCAATTCACGCGGCATGCGCTCGCCGCCGATTTTGAAATGGTGCAACGACCGCGCGGTCTGCGCGCCGTAATACTTGTCGCTGGGCACTTGTATTTCGCCCATGCTGTCGGTTTCAATGCGATAGTCCATATACTACTCCTTTCTCGTGAGAATCCATATAACGCAATCTATCTAAAAAAGTAGAGCAGAGTTGCGACGTCGAGTTGCCGCGCCCCATGGATAATGCGCATAACCCAAACCGTATCATCCACGATCGTAAAAATAATCCGATAATGCTTCACGAGCAAGTGCCGGTATTCATACTTGGATTCAATGTGCTCTCGAATTTTCGCACACCGCAAAGGGGAGCGTTGAAGGTTTTGCGCTTTCTGCCGCAGCAGATTGAAGAACCGGGCGGCTGCTGCCGGCTTGTCTTGCGCAATGTAAAAGTAGATATCGCGCAAATCCTTCTCCGCAGCGGGCGTAATGCGAACTCTAGAGCTTGTTCGCCTTGGCAAATTCTTCGAAGAACTCATGAATATCCCTCCCTTTGCCGTGAGCAATTTCGTTTTCAGCCTCTTGGAGCAAGGCTTGCAAGTCGCGCGAAGCCAATTGCAATGCAAACTCTTTGACGTCCAAGAGCACGGCAGCAGGCTTGCCCTTCTTTGTGAGCAACAGGGGGCGCCGGGTATTTTGCACGTGACGCACAAGTTGGCCGGACTTAGTTTTCAAGTCAGCGATAGGGCGAATGTCTTCGGCAAGAATTTCCATGACGCAGTGCTCCGAACAATGAAAGTGTTATCAAAGCATGCCTCGAATGAGGCTATTGTCTATTCCGCTCCAAAAGTAACGATCCCGCCGGGGAAAAGCAAGCCGGGCCTTGCCGCTCAAAGAGGTCGAAAGAAAAGAGTTTTTTTCTATGCTTTGCATCACAGATGGGTCGCTGCGTTGCAGCAATGCGCGCTTTAGTAGTTTGGGCTAAGATACTTGAGAGCATTCTAAAGACAAGAGGGTGAAAGGGCAAGAAAGAAGCGGGAAAAGAAAAGGCGAGTCAGCGACTCGCCTCTACCGTCAAGGATCATTCGTTGATGATAAACTCGACCGGATCGCGCGCTTTGCCGTCGGCCCAAACTTCGTAGTGCAAATGCGGACCGGTGGCGCGGCCGGTATCGCCGACGAGGCCGACGACTTCCCAGCGCTGAATTCTCTGGCCCTGTTTCACGTTCACTTTGGAGAGATGGCCATAGAGCGTTTTCATGCCGTGTCCGTGGTCGATGATGACCACGCGGCCGTAACCGCGACCGCGACGAAAAGTGGTTTTAGCCAGCTCAATCGTGCCCGCGGCCGGCGCATAGACCGTGGTGCCATACGGCGCGGCTACGTCGAGACCGCGATGGTGGCGCAAGCGCCGCACAAACGGATCGACGCGTTTGCCGAAGAAATCCGTAATGCGTCCGCTCAAGATCGGTTTCACGGAAGGAATGTGCGCGAGTTGCTGGCGCCGCTCCTCAAAGTTTTCGAAAAGCGTTTGATGCGTTTGCCGCGTGGCTGAAATGCGCGACTCGAGATGATTGATCAAATCGGTGGGCGTGAGCGCGTTGAAATCCACGGTGCTGGCTTGCTGCAGCGTGTGGCTCGAATACAGATTGGCATCGGGCTGGCTGCCGGCTTGCAGCGTGGGCAGAATGTTGTCATCTTCATCGACAAACGCGCCGCCGCGGCCGGTGAGCGCTTCGGCGTTTTCACCGCCGTTGCGTTTGTCGACTTCCGTAAAGATTAAACCGCTCGGCAAACCGTGCAGACGCTCATAGCGCCGCCCCAACTCCATGGCGCGGTCCTGCCATTGCTCGAATTGCCGGCGCAAAACGTTTTGTTTCGCACCCTGATATTCGGTGTAAATCTCTTGAAAGAGCAGCTTCGAGCCGAAGAGCAAAAATATGAAAACCACCACGAGTGCACCCGCGCCGCCGACGAGGATGGCGAGAAAGCTCTTCAGGCTGAATTCAAACTGTTTGTAGTCACTGCCCCATGCCGAGAAAAACACCAAACGAATTCTCTTGTCTTCCATGAAGGCGCACTCCAACTTTCGTTTATTGACACGCGGAGGCAGCGCGATTCGTGCCAGGTCTTCCTAACGCTGTTCCGCTGAAATTATGTTGGCGAGGAAAGTTAAACCTTCCGTGGAGTCAAGTAAACGAAAACGCCTTCATGGCATCGCGGGGCGGAGATTCCGGCCGCATACATCCCTCTCAGAGGTCGTCAATAATGATGATGATATACCGGCGGCGCCGCAGAATACGGAACTGCGCCATGAATTTTTGCGCCCAATGATCGTAATTTTACCGCAATTTTGCAAATAAAAATTCTGCTGCGGCTGTTGCTACCTTCACAAGCAAGTGTTTGAGAATCACGGAACGATGAGTATATTGGCGCGTGCTTAGTTTACGATTCGGTTGCGGCGCTCGCGCAACGCGCTCGACCTTGAAAATGTCATTCTGGAAGCATCATTTTTAGCGCCGGCAAGATTCTCAAATGGAGAAATTTGCCCCATACATACCAGGTTTACCACGAACACGAGTAGTTCCGGTCCCGTTGGGGCCGCTAATTCTGCACACGTTCCAGTGCCTCACATGGAGGCAGGACTACATTATCATCATACTCGGGTGCCGCGGCATGGCGCTTCCTTCTGAATGACAAGTTTATACGAACGAGATTTCATTCAGGAGATTGGCGTGAAAGGAATACAGCTTTTTCTGCGTTTCATGTTGGCCAGTTTTCAGCGTGTGTTTTACGTGCTGTCCGCCGGGCAAATGCCGCCGTTCGCGAGCGTGGCTGTGCTCGTCCGCGAGGGCGAAAAAATTTTAATGGTCGAACGCAGCGACGGCCGCGGCTGGGGTTTGCCGGGCGGCTTTGTAAAGATGTACGAAACTGCGGAAGCCGCGGCGTGCCGCGAAGTGCGTGAAGAAACCGGCCTTGCAATCGAAATCACCGGCGTGATCGGCACGCTCTCGGGCGAACGGCCGGGCGCGTGGATTCGCAGCGTTGACGTCGTTTTCAGCGGCCGTATTGTGGGCGGCAAGCTAGCCGCTTCCCATGAAGGCCGCGGCGCATGGGTGCTGCTTCACGAGGTGCGTTCACGCGTGGCGTTTGATTATCTCAAAATTTTGGAGAGAATTTGATGCGCCGCTCAAGACAAAACCATTTCTGGCAAGACTATTCTTTTAATCGTTTTGCAAGAAGTAGTTTTGCCTCTTGTTTTTGCTTTAAAGGCAGAGAAGCCACTTTAGCGGGACTCGCCTTTTGTTTCTCGCTCACAACCCTCCTCGGCTGCGCGGGCAACAAACTCCGCTTGCGTGAATGGACGGATTTGCCGGCCACACACTACGCCATCCCGCCGTACGCACAGTATCTGGCCAAATTCAAAATCGCGCTCGACCCCGGACACGGGGGCCTTTCGCATCTGCCCAAATACAAACGCGGGCCGACGGGCAAAGAAGAAGCGGTGATGAATTTGAGCGTGGCGCTTCACCTCAAAGAATTTTTGCAGCTTGCCGGCGCGCAAGTGATAATGACGCGCGACGCGGATCGTTTCGTGTCCCTCGCCGAACGTGCAGAGATCGCCGCACGAGAGCATTGCGATTTCATGATCTCTCTGCACCATAATGCCAGCGAGCGGCCGGCAGCAAATTTCACGAGCGTGTTCTATCATTCGCATCCCGATTATTCGCCGGTCAGCATGGACTTGGCCCGCGCGGTTTATTTCGGCCTCGTCGAGGCGTTGCGCTTGCCGGAAATTTCGCCGGAGGGTTTGCTGGCAGACAAAATCATCTATCCCGAGGGCTTCGGTCTCTTGCGCGCGGCGCGCATGCCTGCTCTCTTGCTCGAATCTTCTTTCTTCTCCAATCCCCAAGAAGAAAAACGGCTTATGCAATCGGCTTACAATCGCCGCGAAGCGTATGGCGTTTTTCTCGGCCTGGCGCGTTGGGCCGCGGGCGGTGTGCCAAGCGCGAGGTTAACTCAACCCAACGCAATCGCACGCACGAAGAGGCCCGAGATCATTTACGAGCTTGCGGACGGCGTCTCCGAGCGCAGCAATCGCCCAAACCGCAGCCTTGCAATCTTTTCCGAAACGGTGACGATGCGGCTTGATGGCGAGCGGATAGCGGCGCGTTTGGAATTGGCAGAAAGGCGGCTGCGCTTTCAACCGGCCGCGCCGCTGCGCAACGGCGCGCATCTCGTGCAGGTCGAACTGCAAAACCTATTCAAGCATCACAACCTGCCGCGCGTGGATACGATTATCGTTGCGGCGCCCACGGATTCCATTCATTTCGCTGCGCCCGTAGTCCGTCTGCCCGCGGATGGCATTGCGACCGTGCCGATTCAAATCAATCTGTTTGACGAAGACGGTGAGCCGGTGTGGGAGGGCACAATAGTACAAGTCGCCGCAGAGCGCGGCACCATAACGAATGCGCCACAACAATTGCAAGACGGCCGCACTATCATTTATTATCGCAGTGGAATGGAGAGTGGCACAGTCCGGCTTATTGCCGAAGCCGACGCGCACCGAGACACGTTTGCGCTTGAACTCGCGCCCCGGGGTGAGCTGCAAATGCTGAGTGGAACCATCGAAGAGGATTCCACGCAAGCCGCATTGCACGGCGTTCAAATAATGATGAATGATTCGCTGCTCGCCATGACTGACGAGAACGGCTTCTTCTTTGTGCCGATGGTTGCGCCCGGCGAACAGTATATCAGCGCGCAGGCGAAAGGTTATCACCGTCTGGTGCAGGCGATTGACATCAAGGCCGAACAAAGCGCGTTGTTGCACATTCGTCTGCTACCGATTCTCGGCGGATTGCTGCATGATCAAAATATTATTCTCGACGCGGCGAGCGGCGGCACGGACAGCGGCGAGTCGTTCGAGGGCGGAATGGTTGCCGCACATGCCAATCTCGCGCTGGCACGCGCATTGTCGGATTCACTGCAATGGGCGGGCGCGCATGTGATGATGATTCGAGCAAGCGATACCACACTCGCAACACCGGCGCGCATAGAGAGAGTAAATCAAATTCCGCAAGGCTGGTATGTGAAGCTGGCTTATCGCAAGTGGGAACGCGATTCGACTTTGATGCAATGCACGATCTATCCCGGCAATCAAACCAGCGAGCGCATTGCCACTGCGATGAACGCTTCCTTCGCTGCTCGTTCACATGCTGGCGCGGTTTTGTTGCGGAACACCGAGGTGCCTGAAGTTACGCTCACCAACAAGACGGCCGTTGAGATTGTAATCAAATGTCGCGGGCCGGAAATTGTCGCGCGCGATTTGCCGGCATTGTTCGAAGGCATCGTGAATTATCTTCGCGAGGAGAAGAGCGGCAAAGGAAAAGAAGACCCCACTGTGCAATAAGCGCTTTTGCGACGCGATACGCTTCTCCAAGCACTTCCTCCCCAGCGCAAGCGCAATGACGAGTCCGGTGGCGAGCTAGCCCGCTTTCAACAAGCCGCCCCGAATCAAATCTTCGCTACTTTCCGACTTGCGGAACGTTACTGCAGTTAGATCGTTGGGAATTTCAGGCGCGCGTTCTTCGGAGGGCGTGGCTCTTCTTTATCCGTTTCATTCGGACAGTCCGCTCACGATATGCTTCTGCTTTGCGCATGTCGAATCAATCAATCAGAAAGCCTGCGAAAATTATACTGCTTTCGGGTTGATTTGTAATTCTACTCTACAGAAATGTCATCCTGGAAGGAACTTCCCTAGTGCTCACGACGCGCTTCAGGGCTTGAATTTCTTCCGAGCACGAGGGAAGGTTCTTCCAGAATGACAGATTGAGGGGCTTACAAACCAACCCGTAACGAGTATATCTCGAGA
>JBBILN010000076.1:0-33039 GCA_037444905.1 bacterium
TTTGAAATTTTCATTGAAAACACAAAGCTTAACCCTGACAACTGCGGAAGTTGGGTTAGCCCCCTCGGTAAACAAGCGAAGATGGCTCTCAAGAACGAGCAGCGACAAACCCCAAAAAGAAAACGCGGTGCTGTATTGCCGCAAAAGCCGGGCGGGCACAACATCTAACTGAGGGATAACGACGGCGCTTGCCAACATTTCGCTTGACTCTCCTCAGCCCATTGGCTACTTTTTGCCCGCTTATGAACACTCTTGTGCTTCCAACCGCACTTCGAATAGAATAATCATCGCGCGAGCAGACTTATACCGCCAAAATCTTAGCCCATTTTTTGGCGCTGTGCTGATATTCTTTTGTGAACAATTCCGTTTAAGCAAGCCGTTCGATTGAGAAGGACAGAAATGGATAGACCGTGGCTGCGACACTACGAAGACGGCGTCCCTAAAACGCTCGCGATTCCCAATCAAACCATGCCGGAAGTTTTTAGCGAAGCCGTGCGCACCTATGCGGATTCGACGGCGATAATTTACTATGGCCGGCGGTTTGATTATCGCACGCTCGGTGCGATGGTCGAGCGTTTCGCCGCGGCGCTGGTGCACCTCGGCGTAAAGCAGGGCGACCGCGTTGCCATCATTTTGCCGAATGTGCCGCAATATCCCGTTGTGCACTACGCCGTGATGCAGCTCGGCGCGATCGCGGTGCCCACCAATCCTCTGTATGTCGAGCGCGAATTGGAGTATCAACTCAACAACAGCGGCGCCGAAGTGGCGATTGCGCTCGATCTGCTCCATCCGCGCGTGGAGGCAGTGCGCAAGAATACGGCGCTGCGCGAGGTGGTTTATACTTCTGCGCGCGATTATCTGCCGCTGCCCTTGCGCTGGCTCTATCCGATCAAAGCGAAACGCAGCGGCAAATGGATCGAGATTCCGCGGCAAGCGCACACGCACGATTTTTTGAGATTAATTAAAAGCAATTTTTCTGCTGCGCCCGCGGTACAGGTTGCGCCGAACGAGATCGCGATTCTGCTTTATACCGGCGGCACAACCGGCATTTCGAAAGGGGCGGTGCTCACGCATCGCAATCTCGTGGCGAATTTGGCGCAAGTGCGCGCGTGGTTCACGCAGTGCCAGCCCGGCAAAGAGGTTCTATTAGCCGCGCTACCATTTTTTCATAGTTATGGAATGACCAGTTGCCTGCATATGAGCGTATATTTAGGAAGCAGCGTGGTGCTCATTCCGCGTTTTGAAGTGGAGACGGTACTGAAATCTTTGCAAAAATATAAAGTGAGCTTGTTTCCCGGGGTGCCCACGATGTACGTGGCCGTGAACAATAGTCCTGCGGTGCAAAAGTATACTTTGGAACACGTGCGCGCGTGCATGAGCGGCGGCGCGCCGTTGCCGCTCTCGGTAGCCAAACAATTCGAGGCCAATGCCAAGGGCGCGCGGCTCGTGGAAGGTTATGGCCTTTCGGAAACTTCGCCGGTCACGCACTGCAATCCGATTTTGGGACAGCGCAAGGAAGGCTCGATTGGCCTGCCCATGCCCGCAACGGACGCTGTCATTCTCGATCCCGAAACGCGCGCGCCGGCGCCGCCGAATGCCGTGGGCGAGCTGGCATTGCGCGGCCCGCAGGTCATGCAAGGCTATTGGCACATGGAAGAGGAAACGCGCCGCATCTTTCACAACGGCTGGATGCTCACGGGCGACATGGCGAAGATGGATGAAGAGGGCTACTTTTATATCGTCGACCGCAAGAAGGACATGATCATCGCCGGCGGTTTCAATATCTATCCGCGCGAAATCGAAGAGGTGTTGTACAAGCATCCGAAAATTCTCGAAGCCGCGGTGATCGGCGCGCAGGATCAATATCGCGGCGAAACCGTGAAGGCCTTCATCGTATTGCGCGAGGGGCAGACCGCGACCGAAGAAGAGATCATCAATTTTTGCCAGCAAGAGATGGCGCGTTACAAAGTGCCCAAATTGGTTGAATTCAGAAAAGAGTTGCCCAAGAGTTTGATCGGCAAGGTGCTCCGCCGCGTGTTATCGGAAGAAGAACGCGCCAAACAAGCCGCGGCTGCGCAAGCCAAGCTGAATGCCGTTGGCGCGCGGGCCGAAGCGAGCCATTAGATGGTTGGAATTGCAGTTGATTCTTCAGTCCTAATTCCCATGCAAAGTGGATTCAATGCTTTTATGAAGTCACAACTCTTTCAGGCTGAGACGGTGGATGGCCCGCCGCGGATGCTTCGAATTCGCGTGGAAAAAGACGCGCCGGTGGCGGAATTGCTCGCGCAGTTGGAGCCTTTTCTCGAAGCCAACCTGCGCGAGCGTGACGCGAACATTCTCCTGGATATGAGCACCATGCCGTACCCGACCAATAACTTTATTGCTTTTTTGATTGCGAACACGTACCGTGCGCGGCGCTTGAAAGGGGATTTGGTGTTGGAGAACCTTTCCACCTCCGCGCGCGACAACCTTTTGACCTTCAGCGCGCTGAATTTTCTCGGCCAGGGCGCGAGCATGGCCGGAACGACGTCTGTGCCGGCCTACCCAAAATCCGCACCGGCGCCGGAAGAAGACCTCGATGCGACGGCGCTCGTGGAAATTGCCGAGCACCCCTTGCTGCATCAACTCGCGCGCGAGCTTAAGATGGAAAATGCGCCGCAGCCCGCGCGACCGAGTTTCGTGAGCGAAGCCGGTATGCAATCATTCACAACGCGCGCGGAAAGCTCGGCGGACAAATTATATCATCTGTGCGACTTCGTCGTCGGACACGCGAAACAAGCGGGCATGAAAGACAAAGAAATCGGCAAAATTCGCATCGCGGTTTATGAAGCCTGCCTGAACGTCATCGAGCACGCGTATCATTCGAAGCCGGATAATTGGATCGATCTCACCGTGGAATATTCCGCGCATCGCTTCATCATTATTATCATGGACACCGGCCTGAGCTCAGAATTGAAACCTGCACAACACTATGACGTACAGGAAGCCGTTAACGCCCGCCGCACCGGCGGTTTCGGCATGCACATCATTCGCCGGGCCGTAGACAAGCTCGAGTATTACCCCAATGAGATTCATGGCAACCGCTTAGTTTTGATCAAAAATCTGCACTAAAATCCACGGCGACACGCAAGATTTTACTTTCAGACTGCTTTGCACATGCCCAACACAGACAACGAGACCCAGCAAACTCGCGAAAGCCTTGCCGCTAAAAACGAAACCTGGCGCGGCCAGAGAAAACGCAATGCCGCCAAGTTGATTGGTTTAGGCGTCGCAGGATTGGCGCTTCCCGTCATTCCCGGTGCACTCTTTATTGGCGGGGGATTGTGGCTGCTGTTTCCAAATCAAACCGAAAAAGCCTGGCAAAGCTTGAAAGAGAAATTTGGCGGCGCAGCTAAAGGGGAAACAGGCACTCGTTCAACCGATGCCATCCTGTGAATTTTTTTTCAAAACATAAACTTGCTTTCCTACTTGAGCAAGAGAGAGCATATTCTGACAGGATTGCCACCTCAGGCCAGGGTGGCACAATGAATCATATTCCGAACTGAGCTCAAAGGCGATATTCAAAGGCTTTTGCTGTGAGGCGATGGCGGGCATAATAATTGCCGATTATTATGTTCTGTTTTGCGCGATTGTTAGGAAGACACGTGTTGCAGAAATTTAAGCATCCATCTCGACATTAGCTTCACAATGCGATTTAAAGATTACTACAAAACTCTTGAAATTGACGAGCGGGCCTCACAGGAAGAGATCAAAAAATCTTTTCGGCGCTTGGCAAAAAAATATCATCCCGACGCCAATCCGGGGAATAAACCTGCGGAAGAGCGCTTCAAGGAGATTAATGAGGCTTACAACGTCATCGGCGATGAAAGCAAACGCGCCAAATATGATCAACTGCGCTTCTATGGTCGTCCGGATGCCAACAACAACGGCTGGTATTCTTTCGATCCGGATTTTTTGAAGAATCACGGCTGGCCCGGCGCGGCCGGCGCCGGGCAGCAAGGCCCATTTGGCCAGTTCTTCGGACAAGGTTTTGCCTTCTCCGACATTCTGCGCGATTTGTTTGGGCTGAACGGCATGCACGCCGGTTTCGATATGCAGCCGGAGGCGCCGCGCAACATCACAGGCAATCTCAAAGTTTCTTTCATGGAAGCGATCATGGGCACGGAACGAGTGATCTCTGTGCGCCAGAAAAAAAATTGTCCGGGATGTCACGGCACCGGGCAAAATCGCCAAGCGCTGTGCATGCGCTGCCACGGCAAAGGCGCGATTGCAACCAAAAAGAAAATTCGCATCAAGCTGCCCGCGGGCCTAGAAAACGGGCACCAATTACGCCTGCGCGGACTCGGGTCGGAATCGACGGGACTCAATGCGCGCGCGAGCGACGTGATTATCACGGTGCAAGTCGAATCGCATCCCTACTTCAGGCGCACAGGCGTGGATATTTACTGCGAGGCGCGCGTGGAAGATACAAATTTGCAGAACGGCACGAGGTTGCGCGTGCCGACGTTACAAGGCAAACAAGTGGAACTAAACATTCCTGCGGGCACGAAGAAGGGCACGCTGTTTCGTTTGAAAAATTACGGGGTGAAATCTGCGACGAAACAGGGCGATCAGTTTGTGAAAATTGTCTAGCATTGAGACGGATCTCATTAAGTTCGGGAGAGCGTGGTTATGCCGAAACGAAAGACCTATGCCGTCGTGTTGAGCACGTTATTGGTCGGCATCGTGTTGGGATTGATTTTGGCTTCCAATTTTGAGCTGCCCAAACCCGGGCTCGCAGAAAGCCATGCCCCGGTTAAACTCTCGCGCGAAACGTCGCCTCCGGAAAACCTACCGGAAACAAGCGACCTCATGGCGACGAGCAAGGCATATGTGCAAGTCGCCAAGATGATCATGCCCACGGTCGTGGGCGTTACCAGTGAAAGCGTCGTGCGCGTGCGCAATCCGTTGGACTTTTTCACGGGCGATTGGTGGCACGGCAACCCGCGCGGCCGTCGCCGTGGTGAAGGCGAATATCGCCAGGAAGGCCTCGGCTCCGGCGTGATCATTACACCGGACGGCTACATCGTCACCAACAATCACGTCATCCGCGAGGCGGAGAAGATTGCGGTCTTTGTCGATCGCAAAAAGTATACGGCTAAGGTAATTGGCAGCGATTCCGAAACGGATTTGGCGGTCATAAAAATCGACGAGAAGAATTTGCCCATTGCCAAATTCGGCAACTCCGACGAACTCGAAGTCGGTGAATTGGTTCTGGCCGTCGGCAATCCATTTTTCTTGCAGCTCGCGCATTCGGTAACCGCCGGCATCGTGAGTGGAAAGGGCCGCACCAGTGTCGGCGTCGGCGACATCAATTACGAAGATTTCATTCAAACCGATGCGGCCATCAACCCCGGCAACAGCGGCGGCGCGCTCGTCAACCTCAAAGGCGAATTGGTTGGCATCAACACCGCCATTGTGTCGAACGGCTGGGGCGGCGGCAACGTCGGCATCGGCTTCGCCATTCCAATCAACCTCGCACAGCAAATCGTCGAGCAATTAATCGCCACCGGCAAAGTCGTTCGGGGCTGGATGGGCGTGAGCATCGGCAGCGCAGAGCAGGAAACAGTGGAAGAATTGAATCTCCCCTCGCTCGACGGCGCACTCGTCGAGCGCGTGACTTCGGACAGCCCGGCGGAAAAGGCCGGTTTGAAAAAGGGCGACTTCATTGTTGAGCTAAACGGCATTCACATCCGCGACCATAATCAACTCATGAATCAAGTGGCGGCATATGCCCCCGGCACAAATGTGACGATTAAATTTTTTCGCGGCGGCGACGAAAAGGTCGCACGCGTGAAACTAGGAGAGCGCCCGGAAAATCTGGCTCTCGCCGAAGAGGAAGAACCAGAAAAGGCCGAATCGAATTTCTTCCTGGGCATGATGCTCGAAGATCTCACCGACGATCTCCGCCAGGAGTATGATATTACAGCGTCTTCCGGCGTGGTAGTCGCCGGTGTGGAATCAGGAAGCCAGGCCAGCAAAGAGGGCATCCGCCCCGGGGACGTCATTCGCGAAGTTAATCGCAAATCCGTGGCTTCGGTTGCGGCGCTACGCCGCCAGCTTGAGCAAAGCAAGCCCGGCGATCTCGTCTTGCTCAGAATTTCCCGGCAGAGCGGGAATTTCTTTGTTGCATTGAAGGTCGAGAAATACTAAATTGCCGCCGTTTTTTTCAAACGCATGTGAGGAAAACGAGCCTGATTGCGCATAAGAATTCCTAGCACGCACACATAAACTGAAAAGGTTGCTTCATGGACAAGAAGAAGTTGGAATATTACAAGTCACGGCTGTTGTCGGAGCGCGAACGCATTATGCGTGCCCTCAATCAGAATGAGGTCGAGTTCGAAGGCACCACTACCAGCCGCTCGGCGGAGTTCGAGGAATCTTCCAGAATTGACCGCGACAAGGAATACATCTCTGGCTTATTGTCCAAAGACACGGATATTCTTACTGAAATCGAAGATGCCCTGAAACGCCTTGCGGAAGGCACCTTCGGCCGTTGCATCGATACTGGAAAAGAAATTCCAGAGCCGCGACTGGATGCCATGCCGTGGACACCGCGGTGCCGCGAGGCGCAAGAGGCGTACGAAATCCGACGCCGTGCAGGTGAAGAAGAATAACTCATCCCCAAATATTTTTGAGTCCATTTGACGGCCATGATATGCATGGCCGTCATCATTTCTGCCAGCATGGCAATTCTCTGAAAAAAAATCCTACCTCGTCTTCTCTCCGAAATCTACACAACGCTTTAACTCTAATATTGATTGAGAAATTATTGTGGTCTCCAGTGGCACATTGTTTGAAGAACAATCAGTGTCAATTTATGCTCTCACTGCATTATATCTTTGCAAACACATTAACCTAGTGCATCGAGCACACACCATACTCTGATTGGAGGTTGTTTAAATGGGTAAGATCATTGGAATCGACTTAGGCACCACAAACTCCTGCGTTGCGGTAATGGAAGGTGGCGAGCCGGTCGTGATTGCCAACTCCGAAGGCGCACGCACGACGCCCTCCGTGGTTGCATTCTCGAAAACCGGCGAACGATTGGTCGGCCAAGTTGCCAAGCGCCAAGCCATTACCAATCCCAAAAACACGATTTATTCAATCAAACGTTTTATGGGGCGACGCAGCAGTGAAGTCGATCGTGAGCGCAAATCTGTGCCCTACACGGTTGCGTCCGGAAAAAGTGACGTGGCCGTGGTGCAGATTGCCGGCAAAGAATATACGCCGCAAGAAATTTCCGCCATGATTTTGCAGAAAATGAAACAAACCGCGGAAGATTACCTGGGTGAAAAAGTCACAGAAGCTGTGATCACCGTGCCGGCATATTTCAACGACAGCCAGCGCCAAGCCACGAAAGAAGCCGGCGAAATTGCCGGCTTGAGCGTAAAGCGCATCATCAATGAGCCGACCGCAGCTTCATTGGCTTACGGTCTCGACCGCAAGAAAGACGAAAAGATCGCGGTGTATGATTTAGGCGGCGGCACGTTCGACATCAGCATACTCGAAATCGGTGAAGGCGTCTTCGAAGTGAAAGCCACCAACGGCGATACCCACCTCGGCGGCGACGATTTTGACCAACGCATCATCAACTGGCTGGTGGATGAATTCCGCAAACAGGAAGGCGTTGATCTCAGCAAGGACGCGATGGCCTTGCAGCGCTTGAAAGAAGCCGCAGAGAAAGCCAAGTGCGAGCTTTCCACGGTGATGCAGACCGACATCAATCTGCCGTTCATCACAGCCACCGACTCCGGTCCGAAGCACATGCAAATCACGCTCACGCGCTCGAAGTTCGAGCAATTGTGTGATGATCTGTTCGAGCGCACCATCGGCCCGTGTGAGGCCGCAATGCGTGACTCTGGTCTTTCTGCCAGCCAAATTGATGAAGTCGTGCTGGTGGGCGGCTCCACGCGCATGCCCAAAGTGCAGGAGATCGTGCGCAAGCTCTTCGGCAAAGAGCCGCATAAAGGCGTCAATCCCGATGAGGTCGTTGCGGTCGGCGCTGCGATTCAAGGCGGCGTATTGGCGGGCGATGTGAAAGACGTGTTGCTGTTGGATGTGACGCCGCTCTCCCTCGGTATCGAAACGCTCGGCGGCATCACCACACGACTCATTGAGCGCAACACGACGATTCCATGCCGCAAATCGGAAATTTTCTCGACGGCCTCGGATAGCCAAACGCAAGTGGAGATTCACGTGCTGCAAGGCGAACGCGACATGGCGATCGACAACCGCACGCTGGGCCGCTTCATTCTCGACGGCATACCACCGGCGCCACGCGGCGTCCCGCAAATCGAGGTTACGTTCGATATCGATGCCAACGGCATTCTGAACGTTTCCGCGAAAGACAAAGCCACGAGCAAAGAGCAACGCATTCGCATCGAGGCTTCGACCGGATTGAACAAGGAAGAAATCGCCAAGATGGAGCGCGACGCGCGCGAGCACGCCGCGGAAGACAAGAAGAAGCGCGAGCTCGTCGAAGCGCGCAATCAGGCCGATCAGATGGTCTATCAAACCGAAAAGAACCTCAAAGAGATGGCCGAAAAGATCGACGCCGGCTCGAAGGAGCGCTTAGAGAACGGCATCAAGAAGATCAATGAGGTGAAAAACTCCGAGCGCACCGAGGATATCAAAGCGGCGTGCGAGGAGCTCAACCGCATCTGGAGTGAAGTCTCTTCCAAGCTTTATGAACGCGCAACCGCGGAAGGCGCGCAGCAACAGGCGTCTGGCGGTCCGGCAAAAGACAAAGTCGAAGAGGCAGATTTCGAAGTGGTCGAAGACGATTCCAAAAGATAATCATCCTGTGAACGAAGAAAAGGCGAGTTGCGGCTCGCCTTTTCTGTTTTTACTCAAACCGAGATATAAAAAATTCCCCCCTTGAGGGGGCCAGGGGGGTGTCGTCCAGATTATGAACAGGAATGCGTAGCGCAGGCTTCCAAGCCTGCCATCGAATGCAAGCTGGAAGCTTGCGCTACAACAAAGGTGGGAGTGACGAAAGCGTTCAAACTTCCGCCGAAGAATTTTTTTCTGAAATAGCCGCCTCCACCACGTCCTCTTTGAGCACACGCAGCTTTTTGTCTTTGAACGGAAGCTCTTCGGAGAACTCGTCGATGTGCTCATAAAATTCCACAAACAGCCGGTTCAACACCTCTTCATTGACCCCCAGCTTCTTTTTCAGCTCCTCTTTTTCGCGATCTCTTTCCGAAGAAAGCGCGCAATGCTCCTCCGGATAGCGCGGCGCATAGGTGCGGCCCTCTTTGCCCCACGTTGGCGGAAACGGACCAGGAGGGATGCCTTCGAAGCCTTCACCGTTGATGTTGCAAGATAACGTCACGAAATATTGCAGCCACGGTGATACGTTTTTAGCGAGGCCATCCCGCCTGATTTTAATTTCATCTTTGATACGAGCTTTGGTTGTGTCCTCGTGCTGCACCAAACTTTCCACCGCCATTCTCTGCGGGCCAAGCTTGATAGGCTCAGACGAAAAGGAACGTTTATCTTGATAATAAAAATTAAACTTGCCCTCCTCTTCTTTGAGCTCAACCACCCGCAAAATCACCCCGAGCAAAAGCGCGCGCTGCGCTTCGATGTTCTTTTGAATCTCCTCCGTGGAGAGAATCACGATGTCCGTAAATTTCTCGTCGTTATAATCAATATGCGGCGAGCGGCCATGCCGGCGATAATAGTTCTTATAAGCCTTGCGATACTCGTCCAGGCGCGCGATGTACATGAGCGGGATGCCCGCGTATTCGTTGTACAAATAAACGCTGTCGTGCGAAACGTCGACCGGTGGATAGATTCTTCGGCGCGAAGATATGGCTTGCAGATACGGCCGGAGAGTCTTCACAAAATGCTCATACTCTTCGACATTACCGCCCTTTTGCGCGATTCCCCAAATCACCGCTTCGTAATAGTTTTCCGACACGGGAAAATCCGTGGCCGAGAGCGGGCTGGGCCGAATCCACACTTGCCCGTTTTTAACGAGCCGTTTGATGCTCTCCGTCACGCGCTGCGGGCATTCGCGATTGAGCCGGTTAAGCATGTGAATCGCATCCGCCTCTTGGCTTTCGGCAAGATGGCTAAACCGCGAGCGGCAAAAGGCCACGAAGTCATTCAACAACGCCGGCAAACCGTTTTTTTCGCGTTCTTTAGGCAAGGACAAAAAGCCGCTGACTTTGCGCTTTAGCGATAAGTGTTTCAACCAGTCTTCTTCTTGTTTGTTTATTCCTCCTTGAAGTTTATAATAGTTTGCAAAGTCATTTGGCGGTGTAAAAAGATTTTCAAAAATAACGTGGGAATCTACACGCTGATAAGATTGCCAATTTCTATCAACTTGTTCTTTGAGATCTTTCAAGAACTCATGCACCATCCAGACCTGCTGGATCAATCCTGTGTAATTGATTGCGGTCTCGCCTGTGCTTGGGTCGTTCTTTTCAATTTTTTGACCAATGAAATTTTGCATTTCAGTACAAAACCTCACCGCCTGCGTATGAATCTGTTCAATTATCTTATGCTGAAAGTATTCAGCCGCAGAAGTGCAAATGAACCGAAGTAAAATAAACATGGACTGCCGCTCGAAATAATGCAGACGCCGATACAGCTCTTCATCCAGCAAAATTTCAAGATAGTTTTCCATTTTTTCGCGAGCTTTGAGCGCATTCTTTTTCGAATCATCCCTTGCACTGATGAAATGCTGCTCGTGTTTTTTCAATCTTTCATGCAGTTTGCCCAAACGCACAATGACCGATAAGGTTCGGCAATCCGGGGCTTGCAACCATTCTTCCACTTTGTTTTGAAGTGTTTGCTTGCTAGCTTGTAAATAACTTTTCTGACTTCTTATCAAATCTATCAGGGGGGCCAATTCCCCACCTTCAAATTCCTTTTCATAAATCTCGAATTTATCCATGAATTTTTTATGAAAGCCCGCATTTTCACGCTTCTTCATTTTCGTTTGAAATACCTCGCGTAACCCTGGGTAATGTTTCATCCAATCGGCTCGGAGGTTTAAGTCTGGATTGTTTTCCTTGAGTTTATTTTCGATGGCCTGAATATTCAGACCCAAATCTTTATCCCTTGATTCTTCGGTCTCGGCTTTCTTTTCATTGTCTGTTAATAAAGACACTAATAAGCTGTTCGCAAGCTGGTAAGCACATCGATTGGTCAAGTAATCAACTGGGACAAAAATCTTGCTCACCCCAAAAGTAGAGAATCGACAAGAAAACTGCTGTCTGTGTATCACTTGCCCTTCACTACTCAAGTATGCATATTCAAAAGGATTGATTAATTGACCGTCTAGGTTGGCGCGAACGCTGCGCTTCTGTGCGGCTAGGCCCTCGGAGGAAAAATCGATAAAAATATTTTCGGCGATCATGTCACACAGATCGGTCTTCTGCTCTGGGCCGATAATGCCACCGCCTCGGGTTTGATTATCGATGAGATAACAAACATTAAAAGGAGGACCAGGAATCTTTCTGAAGTCTCCGGGTCGCCATTCCACTCTAAGATCATGAACTGAATCAGCGCCGGAAATCATGCGACCTTCCGTTTGCCGCCAATCTTTTCGTAGACTATAGAACTCAAGTTCCTCCAAGGCCGCGTAGGCATTGGCATAAAGCGCTTCAACGTGTGGCGCATCCGGCGCGAATACTGACGGCAGTAGAAAATAGCCGATAATGTCTGGATTTGCGCCGCGGAATTCATCACGAATGAGAAAGGCTAGATCAAGAAAGAGCCCTGAACCAGTCCCACCGGCCAAACTGGAGGCAAGGATCACTTGCAGCCGTCCGCCAACTTGCACCGCATGCTCTTTGAGCATACGATCACGCACCTCGCGAGAAACAAGTTCATCCACGGCTTTGCCTAGATGATCTCTGATGCCATTGTTCAGAAAAGCATGATGAAAAAAACTCAACCGGCCCAAAGAACGGATCTGACGTGCGCCATCGACTACTGAACCGAGGGATTCTAACGCGGGATCTAGCCATGAGAAAAGGTTTTGTTTGGTGTTGCGATTCTGAAAGAGCGCGAGATAATCGGCCTCCGGGATTGCGAGATTGATTTGCTCGAATTCTTTAAAGCGGACCTCGTCTTTGATATAGTCGAGCGGCTTGCCGTCAACATTCTGATTGCCCAGATCCGTATCGAGCCAAAGATAGCGCACAGCGGGCAAAGCTACTTCGCCGTATTTTTCAAAAAAGCGTTGCCGCAGGCGCAAGAGAACTTCTTTCCCCGACCCGCCAAGCCCAAGCACAAGTGTTGGCTGAACGTACTTGATTCCCGTTTTTGAACTTGTGGAGGTGTTGCTCTGTTTTTTTATAGCCATAATTCTGTCCCTATTCTTCTTTTTCAACTCATTCGGTGACTTCAACGATGCGGTTCTTTCTATTTTGCCATCGCCCCAAAATGTTTACGAGAATGCCTACGAGTAGTGGTAAGAAAATCTCTTTGGTTATCAATTTAAGTAATTCGGTTGGATCAAGGCCCGAAAATAGATTAGAGAACGAATATCCGGACGAAAAGAATTTATCTATAAATAGAATTAACGAGAAAACTATGCAAGCCCACCCAAAACAAAGTGTCCGCAGAGTTGATGGAAAGCGTTTTTTTTCAATCCATTTAAGAAGGCGAATTAAATACAATCCTATGCCTAAAGCTAGTGCCATTAAAGGATATAATATGATCATGAAATTATTTTCCCAGGGTTAATGAGCGCAACTGATGAGTTATTCACCTGCTTTTATGATTTTGAACTGATCATAGTCCCCTCTCAGCCGCAATGAGGTAGTTGGTTTCTGGGGAAGTCCGTCTACGATGGCAACGAGACGATAGCCCCGCCTAGCTGTTACTTTTACGCCCACCAAAAGACTTCTACGCATTTCCGCTTTCACACGTCTAGCGTCTCGAATAGGCTCACTGCTAAAGAGAGGGAAAAGCCGAAACATGTTCTTTAAGCGTTTTTCAGCGTCAGGCGAATCCGTGTCGAAGTCGGCGAGTTCCACTTTTTTGAGAGTGAGCATGCCGTTCGCTGCGGGAATCAACTCGAAATACGGCTGCCTGTTATACCAATGAAAGCCGCCCAACACGAGCAGTCCGAGTATACCCAGCAACACGAACGCGGGCCACATGGGATATTGCACTCTAAACTCAACCTTATACAACTCTGTGAACGGTTTGGTCTCGCGTAGGTTCTGTTCAACCATCCAATTCAGCCCGTAGATTTTCGTTTGTAACACTCTGGTTTTGCCCGCACATTCACCTGAATCGGGTTCAAAATAACAAGTGTCGAGCGTGTTGTACTTTTGTACTTCCTTTGAGAGAGAGAATTCGAGCCCTTTGAGGCTGATGGTCAAAGGGATTTCACCGATGAATTTGCCAGCATCGCGCTTGAAGAGATAACAGAAAAAAGCGCTAGGGCTGATTTGAAATCTCACACCGCGTTTGAAGCGCACCGTGACTGTGGCTTCGTATTGCCGCTTGACAGATGCGCTTGATTCGGTGAGTTGAGGGTCTATGCTATCTGCATCTGCTTCGAACGAAGCGCAAGAATTGGAGTCCAACCGGAATTTGTTCTCCACCCCATCTGATGTTATCTTTGGCTTGCCTTTTTTAATGTCCACGTTGGGCACATTTAAGCGGAAGCGCACACGAAATTGGCCGATGATCGGCTCGCCTTCTTGCAGCGGCGAGCCTTTATGGGTGAGCACGCCGTTTTCCAAAGTCAGATAACGCACGCCCGGCTCTGCTTTTTCACTGGACGGATTGATCACTTCCAGTTGCTCGATTTTTAATGCTATACGTTGATCAAGCTTGAACGGGATTGCCTTCTCTATGAATGACGCGCTTAACGAATTGATCATGCGTTGAAAATTCTTGTGTGCAACCGCGCTAGTGTCCAACAACATCGCATAAATGATGAGTGCGCGGTTAATTGGTTGTTCGATGGGAGAGCCGGGGACCTTGGTCACGCCATCACGCTTATAAAGCCATCCTTGAAAGCTGCGCACTTGCACAAAGAACTCACCGCGTACCACTGCGCCACCCTGAATCATGCTATAGAATTTTTTGATGCTCTCATTCGCCTTTTTGTCGCCGGCGTTCGGGTCCGGGTCTTGGATATTGTCCGTGACCAACAAAAGTGCGTGCGGTTTTGGAGAGATCTCGGTCGCTTCTTGAAAGGCGCGATCCAAAAGTGTGACGCTACCAAAGGTCGCGGGATGCGCTTGGTAAGGCTGCAAGCCTTTGTGATCTGAGGTGTCTTCATAGGCAAAGGAGCAGCTATCGATACTGATGTCTGGCAGAGCGGTGACTATTTGCCGGCGCAATAATTCCATCGCGCCGGTTTCAAAGAAACCTGCCATCGATCCGGAAGCGTCGATCAAGATCGTGGCTTTGAAATCTTTTTGCGGCCAGGCCGGGCCGTGCAAAAGCAGCAGAGCGGCGCAGGCCCACAGTGTCGTGCGTGTCGTTTTCATTTGATGTGATACACCGCGATTTTAGGATAATCCTTGGCGTCCTCGGTTGCGACAAACAGCTTGTCGCCGCACATGACGGGAGCGACGGTGATTTTTTCATGCGTCTCAGTCCACAGCGCGGGCTGGTTGCGATGCAGCAAATCGAGCAGGCCCACGCGGCTGCCGGAATTTGTTTTCGCCGTGAAAAACAGAAAACGCCCGTGCAAGCCGGGGGCAAATGACGAGCAATCGGCGCGGAGGCGCAATGTTTCCGTGCTCCACAAAGGCGCGCCGTCGTATGCGTGGAGCGCGGTTATGCCGCATTTGTGCGCGATATAAACCTGCGGCTTGCTTTGCGGATCATCGTTCACAGTGAAACGGAAGTCACTGGAACACGGCATTTCATGCAACGTGACAAATCTTTGGGCGCCGTGCAGGTCGAAGCGCAAAAGCCGCTCATTACGAGTGCGGACAAAAATTTGCCGCAAGCCGCGATGATAAACCGGACGGTCGGTAATGTTCAATTCGGTTGGCGCAGTATACTTGTCGAACCCGGTGTTCGCGCAATCAAACACGAAAATGCGCTCTTTGGAATAGAACACAATCTTGCCGTCCTCGGTCTGTATGGGAGCACAAATATCCTCAGAAATTTGCAGGCTCTGTTGCCCGCAGCGGAGAGTCAGGAGTTTGCTCTTTTTGTTGCGCACGAAAACAGCAAATCCCCCCGACGTAGCAAAGGGTTGAAACACCAAAGTCTCATCAAGGGTAAGACTTTTTTGCAAGCTCGCCTTGCACAGTTCCATCTTCGAGGAAAGCGCGAGCTTATAGACCTCGCGTTCGGCATTGATGAGCATGTACGGCAACTCGTGCAACAGGCTTGGAGTGACGAGCCTCATGCCGGTTAAAGTCTCATCAGGCTTCTGCGGAAAGAGATTGCCGCGCCACGGCTTATAGCCGCAATAAACCAGCACGCCCGCGCCGTGCGTGCGAACGAAGAGATAGCCCAACGCGGTTTGCATTTCTGCGATCGCGGTCGCGCCCTCGCTGCGCAGGTGCAGATCGTAGGCAGTATTGCGCGCTGGATTTTCCACGCAGCGTAACTGCTCCAAAAAGCGCTGCTCTATTTCGCTCGCCGCGAAATCGGCGTCGCATTTTTCGCAACGACGCGCGGTCGTGCGATTGAAACAGCCGCACGCACAGCGCGCCACGGGATGACGATCTTTGTCAAGATCGAGGCAATAGGTGAGCTTCTGCTTGGAAATCAGTTCCGTGCAATTCTTTAGTGGATCAAGATGGCGATGGGGGCAAACGCGAATCGCCGGCGAACCTTCCTCCGCAGAATGAGTGTGCTCGCGGCTGCACTCCCGCAAAAATTCGCACACCACTTCGCGGAGCTTGAGGGGAAGATCGGTTTGGGGATCGGAAAAAAAGATCTCTCGCGGCCGAAAGGGGGGATTTGACGGAGGATCTTGTTCGTGAATAAACGCGCAGTCAATGACCTCGGGATCAACGGGCAGGGCGTCATATTGCTCCCGGCTTGAACAAAGGAGAATAATTTTGATTGCGGGACGCCATGCTTTAAGCGTGTGGCAGCAATAAACCGTGACCGGATTGTTGCTGCCCAATACGATCACGTCATGCTTGCCGAGTTTTTGGTCCGGCACAAACGTGCTCCGCGAAATCACCGGACGGCCTCCCGCCAGAACGATTTCTTCGTCTAACAGCGCCTCGAGAACGACGGACTTCAACATGTCATTTTCGAGCGCCACCCAAATGTTAGTCTGTAGCAACATCGGTTCATCCGCCATTTGCTCTCCCCGCGAGCATGAGAGTAAAGCTGTTTCAACCGTGGAGAGGTTCTATAACCGTTTGGAGTATTTTTCGCAAGATTCCCGGCTTTAATGGGAGCAAATCAAGAATTGTTAATTCATACAGCCAAAGGCTCACGGCTGAGTAAAACGCGGACGTTTTTTTTGTGGAGCCGGCCTTTCACACAACGCCGCGGGCGTGCTGTGCAAAGCCAAGCTGACGGTAATCCCCAAAATATTGGTGTGAACTCTTAACCCCATCGGCTCGACTATTGGCATTTACAGACCCGCAGCCTGTGTTACCATGATGATGTGTTCGGCAAAGCAGACAACCGCGCGCCGTAATGGCCGGTGCAACCGTACGCCGGCCATTGCGTCCTCGCGTAACCTCCGGCGCAAGCCGGTATCGGGCGTTACGGCCTCGCGTAAAACGTAGTGCAAGTTTGCGACGGAGATTACAACGCCCCATAATATCCGAAACCAACATGCGCAGCACATTCCCGCGCGTCGGCAAACGCGGTACAGGGGAGTTCCGGCTGCGCCCGCGTTTTGTAACTCCCATACATGCCCGTGCCGACCATTACGCTGCCGCGTAATGCTCCAGCCGGCTGGTAACTTGCTTTCCAAAGCTGACGTGTTAGACAAAACGAACGATGCTTGTTGGGTAATGCCTCAGTTATGAGCGCGAGCTCGTAACCCCGTCGGCTCGATTGGCGGCATTTAGAGACTAGCGGTCTGTGTCACCACCAATAACTGAGGCAATACCTGGCCGGGCAATACCTCAGTTACGGGTGGAGTAGCGCAGGCATCCTGCCTGCAGACAAGATGTCTGCGCTACGTTTTCCACCAATAACTGAGGCAATATCTGACCGGGTAATGCCTCAGTTACGGGTGGAGTAGCGCAGGCATCCTGCCTGCAGACAAGATGTCTGCGCTACGTTTTCCACCAATAACTGAGGCAATATCTGACCGGGTAATGCCTCAGTTACGGGTGGAGTAGCGCAGGCATCCTGCCTGCAGACAAGATGTCTGCGCTACGTTTTCCACCAATAACTGAGGCAATATCTGACCGGGGAAAATTGGCTTGATTTTGTAACCCTCTCTGATTAGATTCGCGCCGTTAAAAATGACGGTAGCGCTCATCCTGGAGGTTGTGATGTACAAGACTCGTTCCTGCTGTGCCGCTTTACTTATCGCTTTTGCCTTCCTAAGCTGCGGCGAAAAACTCACCGAAGAGCAGCTCTACACCAAAGCCCGCGATTTCGAAGCGAATGCACAATACCGCGACGCCAAGTCTTCTTATAAAAAGCTCATTGCCGATTATCCCCAAAGCGCCAAATTGCAAGAAGCGCAAAATAAGATTGATTTGCTCGACAAGGTCGCGAGCCTTGAACAGGACAAGCTGGTGGAGGAAATGAAGGCGTACGAAATGCGCGAAGATTTGGAAAGCATGCTGATTTTTTACAATACCCTGCTCGAACGTTTTCCGAAATATGCGCAGCGCGACGAAGTTTTGCAGAAGCTCGCGTGGAGCTATCACAATCGCCAGGAGTTTCAGAGAGCGGTCTCAACCTATCAGCGTTTGCTCGAAGAAGCGCCGCAAAGCACGCACGCGCCGCAAGCGCAATTCATGGTTGGCTACATTTACGCCAACGAGATCAAAGACCTCGATCGCGCCCGCCAGGCCTACTTGACCTTCCAAAAAAATCACCCGCAGCATGACCTGAGCGACGATGTTGCTTTCGAATTGGAGCATCTCGGCAAGGATATTAACAGCTTCGATTTCTTGACCAACTCTCAAGAAGCGCCGGCGGCGACCGGAACGACCGGCGCCAGCAACGGCAAACCAGCGTCTTCGGGGCGAGCTGCGAAGCAATAGAACTTTTCCGCTTATCTTGTCGTCTTAGTTAGCCGGATGTCCTTTCTTTCGATACGCCATGGTCGAAAGAAAATCATTTCGGCTTTTTTTTTCATGGATTATTCCGGGAAGAGCGTTCATGACCGCCAATAAAATTTGTTCAATTATTCCCCTTTTGAAGGGGTCAGTAACGAGTCTCGGTCGCAAGCGAAAAACGTTCACGCAATCTGAACTCATCCCCCCGGCCCCCTTCTCTTGGGTAGAGAAGGGGGAGTCCGGTTTCGACGCTTTGAAAAATTCTATTTTTTTGGAAGCGATAGGACTGCCGGCATTGAAGCGGTTTTTCTCCCCTTCTCTTTTTAAGAGAAGGGGCCGGGGGATGAGTTCGAAGCGTGTGCAGAACCTTAGCTTGAAAAATACCGAAGCTGTGGCGTGTCATAGAAAAATTCTGCTTGTTTGTGCAATCACCGTCCTCCTTTCCTCACACTTCGCCTTCGCGCAAAGCACGCAAGTCAAGCTCAGCGCCTCCGTCGCCGCAACGCAAGTTCCTCTCAATCGCACGGCCACGTATACCGTCCAGCTCAAATGGTCGGGCAATCTCGCGCTCATCGAATTCGATCAACCCGAAACGCCGCGCCTCACCAACTTCAAATTGGCCGGCTCCTCCTCTTCCAATTGGGTCGGCGTGGAGAGCGGGCAAAACACTTCCATCAAAACTTTCGAGTACACGTTGCGGCCGGAAGCCTTGGGCATGGGCTACGTCGAAGGCTTGCGCTTGAGCTATCTCGACAAAGCCACAAACGAAAAGCACACGCTCTATGCCGATCGTCTCGGCATTGAAGTCATCGACCCGTTGCCCGAGCCGGGCGAAGTGCCGGTTGGCCTTTTGGCAAGCGTTTGGTTGGGAATTGTTGCCGCGGTTGCAATGATCGCATTGGTTTGGCGCGCGCGCAACCAGAAGAAAGAAGCAGCACTTCGCGCGGCGGCACTCGTGGTCAAGCCGTTTGAACAAGAAATGCTCGAACAATTGCAAGCGAGCGTCGATCTCAATTCATTGGATACGAAAGCCGGCTTCTCGGAAATCTCCAAAATTCTGCGGCAATATTTAAAACGCCGCTTCGAGATTCCGGCTGCGGGCATCACGACTGCCGAGGTCGTCGCAGCCTATCGCGGTCTCGATACTTCGGTTGATCAAGCCATGAAGCTCGAAGAAATTTTGCAGACTAGCGACGTAATCAAATTTTCCGGCGAGAGCGGCGAACCCGCCAAGCTCGCGCGCTGCTTCGCCCTCGCGGAGAGTTTTTTGAGAACGAATTTGAATACACCGTCTTCCACCATCTCGAATCGAACAGCAGATCAACATTGAACAACCGAGGCCACACACAGATCAAAAGCTCACGCTGAAAAGCTTTTTCCGTTGCGCTTTTAATCCGCGTGTAGACCGACAAAATTTAAACCCGAAAGGCAACCTCGTAATGCACATCGACATTCAAGCTTTGAATGAAAAAATTCGCCGCGAGAGCGGCTTTGTGGAAAATCTCAATCGCGAGGTTTCCAAAGTCATCGTCGGCCAAAAGTACATGGTCGAGCGGCTGCTCATCGGCCTCTTGAGCAACGGCCACGTGCTGCTCGAAGGCGTGCCCGGCTTGGCCAAAACAATGGCGGTCAAAACGCTTTCTTCCGTTATTCAAACCAAATTTCAGCGCATTCAATTCACGCCCGATTTGCTCCCTGCGGATTTGATCGGCACGCTGATTTATGACCAACGCACCGGCGAGTTCACCACGAAGAAAGGCCCGCTTTTCGCCAATTTGATTCTCGCGGATGAAATCAACCGCTCGCCTGCGAAAGTGCAATCCGCCTTGCTCGAAGCCATGATGGAGCGCCAAGTCACCATCGGCGAAAAAACTTTCAAGCTTGATGATCCGTTTCTCGTGCTCGCCACGCAAAACCCGATTGAGCAGGAAGGCACGTATCCGCTGCCCGAAGCGCAGGTCGATCGCTTCATGCTCAAGCTTGCCATCGGCTATCCCAACAAAGAAGAAGAACTCGAAATCATGCGCCGCATGACGCGCGGCAAGCTTGAAGAAGTGCGCGCCGTGGTTTCTCCTGCCGACATCGTGCGCGCGCGTGAAGTCGTTTCGCAAATTTATATGGATGAAAAAGTCGAGCGCTACATCATCGACATCGTCTTCGCCACGCGCGAACCGGCCAAAGCGGGATTGAACGAACTCGACGATTTGATTCATTACGGCGCCAGCCCGCGCGCGAGCATCTTTCTCGCGCAAGCTTCCAAAGCGCACGCATTCCTGCGCGGCCGCGGCTATGTCACGCCCGAAGACGTGCGTTCCATCGCAATGGATGTCATGCGTCATCGCATCATTCTCACCTACGAAGCCGAAGCCGAAGAGCGAACGCCGGAATACGTCATCGGCCAAGTATTGAGCCGCATCGAAGTGCCGTGAGGCCAATTACGAAGGCAGAAAAATGTAGGGCAGAAATATGAAGCTTGGTATGATTGCTCCGAGCAAAAGATAGGTTACACTTTCTCTCCTTGCCTGTCATTCGGGAGGAATCTTTTTACTCGCTGGAGATATTGTCGAGTGTTTGGAAAGATTCTTAGAATCGTCAACCAAATAACTTTCTCATTTGCTCTAGTTTCACTTTCAAAGGCAACCCAACTCATCCCCCGGCCCCTGCTCTTGGGAAGAGAAGGGGAGTCAAAAAAATCGTACGCTTTGCAGTGGCGCTCCCCCTTCTCTTTTTAAGAGAAGGGGGCCGGGGGGATGAGTTCAGGTTGCGTATATGAGAAAGTTATTCAATCGGCGTTCCTTAGCACTAGAGAGCCGTAGTGTAACCTATTTTGTGCTTCGAGTAGTTTGTCCGTGCGGCCAACAATACCGGCATGCAACAATCGCTAAACATTTTTCTATCCTCCATCTTTCTGTCTTCAAAAATGGTTTTGCCGGCAATCGTTTTGTCTTTTGGCTTGGCGCTGGTTGCTCACTTAGATCGTCGGAGAAGTTTATGCGAACTTCCTGCAAGTTGGTTGTCCTTATTGCCATTGTCCTGCCCTTGTGCGCGTTCGCGCAGGAATGGCTTTCATTGTTCGATGGCAAAACGATGAGCGGTTGGCAGCCTTCGGAGAACAAAAGCACATGGCGAGTCGAAGACGGCGCCCTCGTCTGCAAAGGCCCGCGCTCGCATCTGTTCTATGTTGGCGAAGTGCAGAATCACAATTTCAAAAACTTTGAATTGCAGCTCGAAGTGAAAACCACGCCCGGCTCGAACTCCGGCGTTTACATTCATACCGCCTACCAAGAAACCGATTGGCCCGCCCAAGGCTATGAATGCCAGGTCATCAACTCCAACCCCAAAGTAAAACCCGGCGAATACGTGGAGCACAAAAAGACCGGCAGCTTGTACGCGATTCGCAACGTGTGGAAAGCGCCGGTGGCGGACAATGTTTGGTTCAATTACCGCATCACAGTGCAAGGCAAGACCATTCGCACGTATATCAACGATGAGCTGATGATCGAATACACCGAGCCCGACCATCCGTTCCGGCCCGACGATAAAAAAAGCCGGCTGCTTTCTTCCGGAACGTTTGCGCTGCAAGGCCACGATCCCAAAAGTGTGGTATACTATCGCAACCTCCAAGTGAAGCCGCTGCCCGATGATCTGCCCACGCCAGGCGCGCCATTGGAAGATGCGGAATACGACCGTCTCATAACGCAGCTTTCAAATGACAATTTTCCGCTGATGGATTTGCACGTTCATCTCAAGGGCGGCTTGGAGATGGAGGCTGCGTTAGCGAATGCGCGGAAATACGGCTTCACCTATGGCCTCGCGGTGAATTGCGGACTGCGCATGGGTTTTGAGACCGATGCCGAGGTGGAGAAATACCTCGCGAGCTACAGGAAACCGCCCCACACTTTTTTCGGAATGCAAGCCGAGGGCCGCGAATGGCTGAACATGTTCTCGAAAGAGACCATCGCGAAATTCGATTACGTATTCACGGATGCCATGACGTGGACCAATGATAACGGCAAGCGCATGCGTCTGTGGCTTCCGGAAGAATTGGAGATCGGCGATCCCCAGAATTTTATGGATCAACTCGTGCATCGCATCGAAAAAATCTTGCGCACCGAACCGATCAATCTCTATGCGAATGCGACCTACATTCCCGACGAGTTGAATGCAAGGTATGACGAGCTGTGGACGCCGGCGCGCATGGATCGCGTGATCAAAGCTTTGGTCGATAATAAAATCGCGATGGAAATCAACGATCGTCGCAAAATTCCGAGCGCGGCTTTCATCAAGCGCGCAAAAGCCGCGGGCGTGAAGTTCACCTTCGGCACCAACAACGCCGGCGCCGAGGATTTGGGCAGATTGTCGTATTGCCTCGCCATGGTGAAAGAATGCGGCTTGACGCCCAATGACATGTGGATTCCGACGGCGAAGCATTGAGATTGCAAAAGAATGGAGATAAGATATGGCAACAGGGTATAGCATTTCGGTTTCACCGGAGATATATTCCGTGCTCGAAACGCAAGCACGAGCGCGCGGCTGGAGTATTCAGCAGTTTGTCGAGTTCCTCTCGCGTGAGTATGAAAAATTGCGAGAACGCGCTTTTATCGAAGGGCTGCGCGCGGACGGCCTCATCGCCTCGTTTCCAATTGACGCCAGGACAGTGCTTCATGATTTCACGCCGGTGCCGGTTAAGGGCGAACCAGTTTCTCAAACTATTATTGAAGAGCGCGAGCCACGCTGATGACAATGTCATATACTGTCATCCTCGCTAGCAACACGCGGATCAAAAGCTCACACTGCGAGGCAAAGCGTTTTTCCGTGTGAGTTTTTGATCCGCGTGCATTCCCCAAAAGCTGCTAAAGCGCTTTTTCCGCGTGCGCTTTTGATCCGAGTGCATTCAAAAAGACCTGCTGAAACGCTTTTTCAACGTGTGTTTTTGATCCGTGTGTAGCTAAAAAATAAATCCATGATCCCCAAAGAAATCCTCAAAAAAGTCCGTCGCCTCGAAATTCAAACGCGCGGCCTCGTCAACGATGTGTTCAGCGGCGAGTATCACTCCGTCTTCAAAGGTCGCGGCATGGCCTTCGCCGAAGTGCGCGAATACGTGCTCGGCGACGACGTGCGCAACATCGATTGGAACGTCACCGCGCGCACGGGCCACCCGTTCGTCAAAGTGTTCGATGAAGAGCGCGAGTTGACCGTGATGCTGCTCGTGGACGTCAGCTCCTCCGGCGAGTTCGGCACGCACGAGCAAATGAAGGGCGACATTGCCGCTGAAATTTGCGCGCTGCTCGCTTTCTCCGCAATCAAGAACAACGACAAAGTCGGTTTGATTATTTTCACGGATCGCATCGAGAAATTTGTGCCGCCGAAGAAGGGGCGCATGCACGTGTTGCGCGTGTTGCGCGAAGTGCTCTATCACAAGCCCGAAGGCCATGGCACGAACATCACCACCGCGCTCGAATATTTGAACCGCGTCATTCGCCGCAAAGCCGTGGTGTTTCTCGTTTCGGATTTTCTTTCGGAAGGCTACGAGAAAGCGCTGCGCGTGGCTGGCAAACGCCACGATCTCGTTGCAATTCCCATCACGGACCCGCGCGAGACCGAGATTCCGAACGTGGGTTTGGTGGAATTGGAAGACGCGGAAACCGGCGAGGTGCATTTGCTCGACACCTCCGATCCAGCGAATCGCCAAGCCTTCGCCCGCGAGGCCGCACGACGCGGCTTGCTCCGCGAAAAAACGCTGCGCTCGTCAAAGGTCGATCCGGTTGATATTCAAACCAACAAGCCGTACATCGACCCGCTCGTGCGCTTTTTCAAGATGAGGGCGAAGAGGTTTAGGTGAGTTCGTATTTACGTTCGTAGTAGCGCCTTCAGACGCACATCGTTCTGCGCGTTCGGCTCCTGAAGGAGCTACTACAAACAACGTTGCGCTCGTCAAAGGTCGATCCGGTTGACATTCAAACCAGCAAGCCGTACATCGACCCGCTCGTGCGCTTTTTCAAGATGAGGGCGAAGAGGTTTCGGTAATGAGAGCCGTTTAGTTCCTAATCTTTGAATAAAAGGATCTGATTGTCGGCGAAACTAACACAAAAGTTTTAGGACGCACTATATAAAGGAGTCAACGATGAGGCCTAAAGCGATCTGTGATTTGGCTCAACTTTCAGATGAAAGGTTATTCGAAGAAGTCGCAAAAGGATTGGAGTTGGTTTTTGAGAATTCGATGAGAATATACTCCGATGCTTGCCAGCTTGCTGATAAGCGAAACTCACGGGGCCATCGAATTCTCTGTCTGATTGCCGAAGAAGAAGCGGCAAAATATTTAATTCTTTTGGATGCCATTCGTTGCCAACGGACAAACACAACCTTTTTTTCAAGACAATTAAAACGCTACAACGACCATTTGGCAAAGGGGATCTATATTGAATACGCCTGGACAAAACCTTCGACTTTTGGCGAAGTAGATAAATGGATAAATAGACAACGGCAGGAGTATTATCTTGATGGCCCAAACGACGTTGACTGGGTTTTCCGAAATCGCGTGGTGCAACAACGTGAAGAAGCAATGTATGTCGATTACATTAAAAGTGATGGCGAGAATCTGTGGCTATCGCCTTCGCGGTATGACGTGGTTGGACTATCAGGCCTGATGCCAGCTATCGTGAAGCTTGTTCAGGCACTGAATGGTGTCGGGTTTGCTAATGCACAAGCATTGGCAAAAATTGCTTCAATATGGCGTTCTGTACAAATGGTCGATAGCCTTAATTGGTACGACGATCTACGAGGATTGAATATCCAAACTTTGGAAAAACTAAATGAAAGTGGACTTCTCAAAGAACAACGGGAAGACGCCTATGCAGTAATAATTGATCTCTGGTTGTTTCCGCTATACCAGCTTGAACTAGAGATGGTGAAAGTTGATAAAACAAACCTGCACGAAGAGTGCGACCGCTATTGGGCAAACCATGAATGGTAATGATGTGAAATCGAATTTGTCCAACTAATTGTTGTATTAAAGTCTTACAACTGAAATGACAAACCTCCCTATCCCCAGGCTCGACAAAAATCCCGAACTCCGCGATTGCCTGCTCAAGTATGCCAGGCTGAAATCAGGCGAGGTTTGGGATGACCCGCTGGGAAAACATCGCATCGGCTGTCTTGATGCCGCAAGTGCATCGGACATCGCAAAGCTCATGGCCGGCAAAAAGGCCGTGCTCGCGATTCACGATCCGCCGTACAATCTCGTCGCGTTCGAAGAAAGAGCGTTGCACGAGTTCATCGAATGGTGCAAGCAGTGGATTGCAACGACCGATGATGCGCTCGCTGTCAACAGTTCTCTCTACCTCTGGCTGGGCGCGGATCAACGCAACGGCTTCCAACCGTTGCCGGACTTTATGCTCATGATGCGCGCTACGCAGTTTCAAACGCGCAGCTTCATCACCATGCGCAACCAACGCGGCTACGGCACTTCGAAGAATTGGATGGCAGTGCGGCAAGAGTTGCTCTACTACATCAAAGGCGAGCCGGTTTTCAACGTCGAGGCGGAGTACACGGACATTCCCAAAATTCTGCGCGGCTATTACAAAGAAGTGAATGGTCGCGTCACGGAAAATTTCGAGCGCAGCAAATCCGAAAACATTCGCGCGGGCAATGTGTGGGTTGATATTCAGCAAGTGTTCTATCGTATGGAAGAGAACGTCAACGGCTGCTATGCGCAAAAGCCGCTGAAGTCCGCAGAGCGCATCATTCGCGCAAGCTCGGCGGAAGGCGATCTCGTCATTGATTTCTTCTGCCACTCGGCCTCAACGCTCATCGCAGCAGAGATGAACAAACGCCGTTGCTACACGATTGACTCCGACCCCGTGTATTGTGAAATCGCCATCCGCCGTTTGGAAAGATTCCGCGCGACCGGCAAAACCGGCTGGCAGAACGGCAATCCGTTTGAAAAAGAGATTCTTGCTGATGCAGAACTCAAAGCACAGATTCAAGCAATAGAAAACCTTCAAATGCCAAACGGCAAAAACTCATCCGCTGAACTTCGCCGAAATCACCGAGCATCGCCGAGCAAAAGCTTTTTTCGGCGAACCTCGGTGGCTTCGACGTCTCTCGGCGGAAAAGTTTTTGTGCAATGATTCATCATTAAAGAGCATAATGATATGCAAGAGACGAACCTCCTCAACACTGTCATCCTGGAAGGAACTTCTCTAGCTCTTGGCACTGTGCCGAGTGCGAGGGAAGGTTCTTACAGAATGACAGTTGATGGGGAGCTCGCCTTTGCATGATAACGTGATAACAACTGGATCATTCTCATGCTAAAATCATTTCGTCTTCACCTCATACTCTGCCTCCTCGCCCTCTCCGCGTGCAAGCAGAACGAGCCGAATCTTCCTGCGGAGCGCGTGCGCGAATTTGCGAATGTGCTCTACAATCGCGAACTCTACAAGCAGGCCATTGCGGAGTACGAGCGCTATTTGCGCGATTACCCGCTCAATGAAACCGAGCAGGCGAACATCAGCTACACCATCGGCAACATCTATCTCGACCGCCTGCGCGACGCCGAATCCGCGCTCGCGTATTATCTGCGCGTGAAAGAGCTTTATCCCAAAAGCGAATTGGTGGATGACGCCGGCCGCCGCGTAGTGGAATGTCTCGAACGTTTGCAGCGCTCTGCGGATGCGCAGCAGGCATTGGAAGAGAGCACGTTTCTCGACACTTCGCAAGTAACGAAGAAGCGGCCAGGCGCAGTCATTGCCAAAATCGGCGACCGCGAAATCACCACCGGCGATCTTGAATTTGAGATGAAAAATTTGCCGCCGTACATGCAGGCACAAATTCGCGATCGCAGCAAGAAACTTGAGTTTTTGCAGCAATACGTCGCCACCGAGTTGTTGTACAACACTGCGAAGCGCAAAGGTTTGGAGAACGACCAGGAAGTGCTCGCGGCCGCGTTTCAAGCAAAGAAGAATTTCATTGTGCAAAAATTTTTGCAGGAAGAGATTGGACAGAGTATCAAGTTTGAGCCGAGCGACATCGAACTTTATTATCGCGCGAACTTGAGCCGCTACGCGAAAGCGGATTCGAGCGGACAAACGCAAACGCCGAGCTTCGAAGAGATTCGCAATCAAATCACGCAAGACTACGTGCGCGAGAAACAGCAGGAAGCCTACGCGAAACTCGTGGAGCGCATGATGCGCGCGGAAAACGCGGTGATTTATTCAGACAAGGTGAATTGAAGCATGAAGGTGATTTCAAAATATTCCCCCCTTGAGGGGGGCCAGGGGGGTGTTGTTCGTGACATGCGCGCTGGGATTTTTATTCATACGAAGAACACCCCCCTAACCCCCCTCAAGGGGGGAATAAGTTCGAAGCGCACGCAAAGACGCGAAGACGCAAAGAACCCGCAAAGTTTTTCTCTGCGGAACCTTTGCGCCTTTGCGTCTCTGCGTGAGGCTTTTTGCTTTTTGATTACAATGCTAGCGTTGTTCTCTACGAACGACTCTGCTTTCTCTCAAACTTCTTCTCCCGTCTCCGTTGAGTCGCGCATCGACAAAACTTCGATCACGATTGGCGACACGGTGCGCTATCATGTGCGACTCATGCGCGCGCCAAACGTGCAAGTGCGCTGGCCTGGGCTTGCCGCGAACTTGGGCGCGTTCGAGATCCGCGATTACGACAAGCCCGAGCCGCGTGAAGAGAAAGAGAGCATCATCGAAGAAGTCGCGTACACGATTTCGACGTTTGATACCGGTACGTTTGTGATTCCGCCGCTTGCGCTGCAATATCTCGCGCCGCCGGATACGGCGTGGCGACAACTCGAAACCGAGCGTTTGGAAATTCGCGTGAACAGCGTTTTGCCGAGCGAGGCGGGCGATATTCGCGACGTGAAAGCGCCGTGGGAATTGCCGCGCGATTGGCGCACGATCATTTTGATCAGTGCCATCGCGGCTGCGGTGCTCTTGCTCGCGGGCTTGGGATATTATTGGTGGCGTCGCCGACAAGGCAAGGGTTTGCTGCCGCAACGTGAAGAACCGAAACGACCCGCGCATGAGCTTGCGTTCGAAGAGTTGCAGCAGTTGCGCGCGAGTGATCTCTTGCAGCGCGGCGAGGTGAAAGCGTTCTACAGCATTCTCTCGGAAATCGTGCGACGTTATATCGAAGGCCGATATGAAGTGATGGCGCTGGAAATGACGACCTATGAAGTCAATCAAGCACTGCGCAAAGTTGAAAGCAACCTCAACGCATGCGATGAGGCGCGCGAAATTTTAGAAGCGAGCGACTTGGTGAAATTCGCGAAGCTCATTCCGCCGATTGAACAAGGCGAGACGCTCATCAATCGCGCCGAGGCTTTTGTTGAGACCACAAAGCCGATTGTTGTTGCCGTCGCGAATAACGGCGCGATGCCCACTCCTGCGGAGCAAACGCAAGTAGCAGCGGAGGCGAAATAACATGCCGACTTTCGCGAATCCACACTTTCTTTTTCTGCTGCTGATCTTGCCGCTGCTCGTATGGTGGCATCTACGCACGCACAAAAAACGCGCGGCCACGATTCGCTATTCCAATTTGGATTTGCTGCGCACGCTGCCAAAGCCTTCGAACTATCTCTCGCGGCATTTGCAATTCGGTTTGCGTTTGCTCGCATTGGCGCTCGTCATTATCGCGCTCGCGCGGCCACAAAGCGGGCACACCGAAGAGGAAGTCACAACCGAGGGCATCGATATCGTGCTCGCAGTGGATATTTCTTCGAGCATGCTCGCGGAAGATTTCAAACCGAAGAATCGCATCGAGGCCGCGAAGCAAGTGGCGGAGCAATTCATCACCGGGCGCAAAAGTGATCGTATCGGCATGGTGGTGTTTGCGGCGCGCAGCTTCACGCAGTGCCCGCTCACGCTTGATTATGGTGTGCTCATCAATTTTTTGCAGAAGGTCGCGCCGGGCCAAATCGACGACGGCACTGCGATTGGCTTGGGCATGGCAACCGCGATTGATCGTTTGCGCAGCAGCAAAGCGAAGAGCAAGGTCGTCATTTTGCTCACCGACGGCGTGAACAACGCGGGCGAGATCGATCCCATTACCGCGGCGCGCGTGGCGAAGGCGTTTGGCGTGCGCGTGTATAGCATCGGCGTGGGCACGCGCGGCGAGGCCATGTATCCCGTGCAGGATCCGTTGTTCGGCAAACGCTACGTGCGCATGCCCGTGGAGATCGATGAAGCCATGCTCACGCGCGTGGCGGAGATGACCGACGGCAAATACTTTCGCGCGACCGATCGCAAGAGCCTGGAAAAAATTTTTGCTGAGATCGATCAGCTTGAAAAGACGAAGATTGAAGTGAAGCAGTTCACGCGCTATCGCGAGTTGTTCGTGCAATGGCTCGCCGTCGCGCTCGGTCTCGTTTTCGTGGAAGTGGTTTTGATGAACACTAAATTTCGCAAGATACCATGATTCGATTCGCCAATGAATTCGCGCTCTATCTCTTGCTGCTCATTCCGGCTTTGATCGTTTTCTTTGTGATGGTCTCCCGTTGGAAACGCAAAGCCATGAGCCGCTTCGGAAATTTACTCTTGCTCGAACAGTTGACGCCCACGTTCAGCCGCAAGCGCAGCGTGTGGAAAATCGTGCTTGTGCTCGCGGCATTGAGCTTCATGATTCTCGCGCTGGCGCGACCGCAACTCGGCACCGCGCTCGAAGAAGTGAAGCGCAAGGGCGTGGATGTGATCGTCGCGATTGACGTGTCGGAGTCGATGAACGCGCAAGACATTGCGCCGAGCCGGCTCGATAAAGCGCGGCACGAAGTTTCCACGTTGATCGACAAACTTGAAGGCGATCGCATCGGCCTGATTGCTTTCGCGGGCGAAGCGTTCGTGCAATGTCCGCTCACGCTTGATTACGGCGCGGCGAAAATTTTTCTCGACGTGCTCGGCCCCAATTTGATTCCCACGCCGGGCACGGATGTGGCGAAAGCCATTCAAGCCGCGATGAAGAGTTTTGAGTCGACTGAACGCCAGCACAAAGTGCTCGTCTTGATTACGGACGGCGAACATCACGGCGAAGATGTTTTGCCCACTGCCGAGGAAGCCGAACGCGAGGGCGTGGTGATTTACACGGTCGGCATCGGCTCCGCGCAAGGCGTGCCCATTCCTATTGAGCAGCAAGGCGGCTTTAAAAAGAGCAACAGCGGCGACGTGGTGGTGACGAAACTCGACGAACTCACACTCGAAAAGATCGCGCTGCAAACCGGCGGCAAGTATTATCGCGCCTCTTCCAGCGAAGCGGAGTTGGATCGCATCTATGAAGAAATTTCCAACATGGAGAAAAAAGAGCTCGCGTCGCTGAAGTTCTCGCAGTTCGAAGAGCGGTTTCAATATGTGCTCGTGATTGCGTTCGTGTTGCTGTTGATTGAAATGCTGCTTTCGGAAAGAAGGAAGGCGGCGATGAATGGGCGGACTCGGTTTGAGAAAGCGGTCGCGGCTGAATCGAGCGAGCTTCGTTGAAAATTTGCTTTGTGCTTCTTGAGACAATGGCGTACTTTGCCCATCGTCAAGCGTTGTAACTGAGGAATCCACAGCTAAAAACTTTACTAAACTTGAAAAGTTTAGTAGAGTTGATTTCCAAATTCTCCGACTTGGGAAATGCAGCATGAAAAAAATTCAAAAACAAAATGCCGCCAAGCAAATCGTTTTGGGCAAAGCGGTCCTCAGCGAAGCCAGGCTGGGCAAGAACGTTGAAATCATCGTTCAAAACGGCGCGATTGTGATTCTGCCTGCGGTCAAGAAGAGAGCGTGGCAAGTTTTGGAAAAATTAGGAGAAGACGCCGTCGAGGGCGCCTTGCACGAGCCTTCGAGCAAGCACGACTCTTACCTTTATGGAAAAGGCAAATGATCTTTGTTTGACCATCACTTCGACCAAATGAATTTCATCAGGAAACCATTTCCCTCCTCATCGATAAGAGAGAAGCCTCATGCTCCACATCCCTCTCCTTCGCGCGGGTCAACCTTACAAAAGCCTCGACACGGTTGCGCTGAAACATTTCCGCGATAACGAGCCGGTGGCAGTGGTGAGCCAAGCCAACACCGGCGTCATTGCGAAGGATTTGGCGCAGGCGGAAAATCATCGCCGCCGCTTGCAGGAAATTCCCGTCAAAGAATTGCTGAACATGTGCAGCCGCGCGGCGGATTATTTCATGAATGCGGAATTGCCGATTGACGGCGAAATGCAATCGCCGAGCGATTACGTGCAGCAGCTCTCCGCCACGACCGGCATGCCGCACGTGCTTTGCCGCAACAACATGGACAAGATTCGGCGCGTGCTCGCGGAGATGCCGGAGATTCTGCGCGGCCTCATGCACGGCCTCGATCTCGAAGTGCTCGACTCCGGTTGGATCGTGCGCAACGACAGTTTGATGAGTTTCTTCTGTCAAGCGAATGCGCTCGGCGCAATTTTGCCGAGCAATTCGCCGGGCGTGCATTCGCTCTGGCTGCCCGCGATTCCGCTCAAAGTTCCGCTGGTGCTCAAGCCCGGTCGCGAAGAGCCGTGGTCGCCGTATCGCATCGCGCAAGCGTTCATGGCCGCCGGTTGTCCGCCGGAAGCTTTCAATTTTTATCCTTCCGGCCATTCCGCGGCGAGCGAAATTCTTTTGCGCTGCCAGCGTTCGATGTTCTTCGGCGATCAAAGCAGCGTGAGCGCATGGGCCAATGATCCGCGCGTGGAAATTCACGGACCGGGTTGGAGTAAAATCATCATTGCCGAAGATCAAATCTCGCATTGGGAAGAACATCTCGACGTGATGGTCACTTCGATTTGTGCGAACGGCGGACGCTCGTGTTTGAATGCTTCGGGCATTTGGGTTCCTTCGCATGGCCGTGAAATCGCCGAGGCGCTGGCGCAGCGCATGGCCGCTATTGAAGCGCGTGCTATGGATGATCCGCAGGCGCAAATCTCCGCTTTCACCAATAAAAAATTCGCGCAGCGCATCAATGACATGATCGAGCAACAGCTTCGCGTTGCCGGCGCTGAGGATTTGACTGCAAAATATCGCGGCCAAAAACGTCTGGTGGAAAAAGACGGCTGCACGTTTTTGCTGCCGACCATCGTGTGGTGCGAAGACCCCGAGCATCCATTGGCAAATGTCGAGTACTTGTTTCCGTTTGCGAGCGTGGTGCAAGCACCGCAAAAGGAATTGCTGTCGCGCATCGGCAGCACGCTGGTGTTGACCGCGATAACGGAAGACGAAGCGTTCACACGCGCGCTTTTTTCCTCGCCGAATGTTGACCGCCTCAATATTGGCCCGATTCCGACGAACAAAATTCTTTGGGATCAACCACACGAAGGCAATTTGTTCGAGCATCTTTATCGCCAGCGCGCGTTGCAGTTGATGGTGAAAGCGTGATTGGGTTTGTGGAAATTTATTCGAGCATTTGTATCGGAGGAGGCGTTGCAAGTGGGAAGGATGTGAGAAGATGGGATTTGTAAGTGTGAGCTTGCTTTTTGTGCGATGACTTTATAATTTAATCTCAAGAAAGAGCCGATTGACTCTCGATTTGTTTCTATATGGCTCTGCAGAAATCTGTGCAATCGTAAAGTTTGTTTCCGATACTGTTGGCAATTTACCTAGCAATCCCGACAGTTCAAAAGACAATAAATCTTATATTTTATTGGCAGGTGTACTTCTTGTATTGTGACGGAGTATCCCTATGGATTTGAAAAAATTATTCGCAAAATTAACTAGACCCCATGTGATTATTATCATACTTGCTTCAATAATTATTTCCGTTTGGACTAATGTAATAATAACTCCTCACGTAATGTGCGACTCTTTTGAGGCGTTATACTGTGACCAGGCCGTCGAGATCAA
>JBBILN010000077.1:0-32739 GCA_037444905.1 bacterium
CGCCCGCACGCGAAAAAGCCCGAAAAAATTCTTTTCCTGCGGAAGTTGGGCTAGCGGCGTTCGATGTCAATGCCGACGGCAAGGCCGATTTGCTGTGGGCGTTTCTGGATTCTCTCACTTCACAGCAATCTGTTTTCATTCATTATGGCGGATCTGATTTCGTCGACCGTTTTCGAGCCGGGCCGGATTTTGTCATTCCTGCGCCTTTTGGCAGCGGGGAGTTTGGCAATGAGATTATTAATGCCGGTGATATGAATGGTGACGGCGATGACGACATAGTCATTGCTGCTTATAGCACAGCCCAAGGCAATGGAATTATCTTCGTCTACACCGCGGGCAATGCGCTTGATGACAAATATGACGCTGCACGTGGGCAGTCGCGTCAAGGCGCATTCGGCTCAAGCATTGATGAAGTGGGTGACATCAATAATGACGGGTATTGTGATATTATCGTTGGCGCGCCTACTCAGCCTTGGGGTAGATACGAGGGCTACTTTGGCATTTTCAAGGGTGATTCACATATTCTAACCAGTGTTGCCGCGCGCGATCCAATAACTCTGCCGGTTGATTTTGAGATCCGTCTAGCTTACCCCAACCCGCTTCAGCTTGAAAGCCGCATCCAGTTTAGCTTGCCAAAGCGAGCAATTGTCAAAATCAAGATTTTCGACATTCTCGGAAAAGAAGTGATGACACTGTTTGATTCCGAGCAGATTCCCGGCCAACATCAGGTTTCTTGGAATGGTAAAGACAAAAACGGCGAGATCGTTCCCTCGGGCATCTATCTCATTCGCATGCAGGCTTTTTCATCTTCGAATTCTCGGTTGCTCGTTGAACAAACCAACAAACTCACAGTTTTAAGATGAATGTAATGATTCAAAACTTTACTAAAGTGCAATCATGAAAAGCAAAATTTTCTTTTTGCTGGCAATTTGGTTCGCCATGTGTGGCCGGATTTCCGCGCAAGACTTCCCCATCGGAATTTGGTTTGGCGGCGAACAAAACGCCATTAATGCGGTCGCGGACATGGGGTTCACGTGGATCCAGGCGTATGGTGGCTGGGACAATGACATCAACAATCTCGTCCTCCAAAACACTCGCGATCTCAACGTCATTGCCATTTGTGAGCGCAATATCAATTATACATGATCTTCTCTTCATTTTTAAAAATGAGTGCTCGTTTGGATTTTGAGAAGTCGGGAAAAAATTTAGCTTGTGAGCAAGATCAAGGTCATCAAATACTATTAAGCTTCGCTAGTGTGAAATGAAACAATGAATAAGGAGCCCCAATCGTGAAGGGAAAGCTTTTGCTCTTGTTGCTGCTCGGTGAATCGCCGCTCGCCCAGGCCCAAATCCCATGGAAGCTGGAGCCGTTTATGGAGTATTTCGGCCATGTAAGAGACTCGGGTTTGGGTTTCACAGTGAGGGGCTTCGCGAGCCATCGTTCGAATAACCCATACAATGTTGCCATCGGAGGGCTGCCGGGCTCGGTGGATCTCGATCTCAAATTTTATTCAATAAGTTCTCCTAACGATACAACTCCTCGCTGGGTCATTCCGTATGGACGAAATCTTGAACACGGTGATTTCAACCACGACGGTTGGACGGATTTTGCAGTGCATAAAGTTACCGTAGGAACGCGGTATGATACGGTAATGATCTACTTGGGCCATGCCATGGGGATTGATACCATGGCTTCGCTTAAGTTGGGTGCTGAACAAGAATTTTCCGGATTTGGCACATTCATGCGCAGAGGTGATTTGAGTAATGACGGAATTGATGATTTAATCATAACCAGTAGATTCACTGCGCAGATGAATGAAGCCAATCGTGGCAAAGTCTACATCTACTGCGGCGGCAATTCCTTGCCCGCAACTCTGGCCTTTACCATCACTGGCGATCATAGCGGTGCGGGCTTGAGCGGTAGAGTAGTTGTTGCAGATTTCAATGACGATGGCTTCAACGATTTGGCAGTTAGAGGGCGACATATAGTGGGAACGCCGGACGTTCATTTTAGTTATCTCAACCTTTACTTTGGCAGTGCAAAGTTCGATACCGTCGCTGATCTCACCGGCCCGAAATCGTATCGCACCATCGTCAGTGGCCTAGCGGCGTTCGATGTCAATGCCGACGGCAAGGCCGATTTGCTGTGGGCGTTTCTGGATTCTCTCACTTCACAGCAATCTGTTTTCATTCATTATGGCGGATCTGATTTCGTCGACCGTTTTCGAGCCGGGCCGGATTTCGTCATTCCTGCACCTTTTGGCAGCGGGGAGTTTGGCAATGAGATCGCCAACGCCGGTGATATGAATGGCGATGGCGACGATGACGTGGTTATTGCAGCCTACAGCACCGGTCAAGAAAATGGCATTGTTTTCATTTACACCGCAGGCAAGGTGCTGGACGACAAATACGATGCCGCACGTGGGCAATCGCGTGAAGGCAACTTTGGTTTCAGTGTAGACCGCGTGGGTGACATCAACAATGATAGTTATGGTGATATAATCGTAGGCGCCCCACTGCAACCATGGAGCAGATACCAAGGGTATTTCGGCATTTTTTTAGGTGATTCTCGTATTCTAACTAGCGTAGCTGCTCGTCTTGCCGGGAATCTGCCATCAGCTTTTGAGCTTTACTCTGCATCGCCAAACCCTTTTCGTTTTCATACTCGCATTGCATTTGGTTTGCCTCGGTCGGCACTCGTTGAGATCACAATCTTCGACATGCTTGGCAAAGAAGTGAAAACACTGCTGGAAGCTGAACACGTCGCTGGACAGTATCAAGTGTCTTGGGATGGAAGGGGACGCAATCGCGAGACCGTTCCCTCGGGCATCTATTTCGTTCGCATGCGGGCGTTAACCGCAGAACGATCTTCCTTGCTCTTTGAACAAACACAAAAAATCGCTTTTATCAAGTAAGCTTTTCTGTTCAACTCAATTTTCAAGAAGGCGTGTCATGAAAAGCAGAATGTTTCTGGTCGCTGCGCTTTTGTTCGCATTTTCCAATGGCTTTGCGCAGAACTTTCCGATCGGCATTTGGTTTGGCGGCGAGCAAAACGCCATTGATGCGGTTGCGGATATGGGATTCACGTGGATCCAAGCCTATGGCGGTTGGGATAATGACATCAACAATTTGGTCGTCCAAAATACCCGTAACCTCAATGTCATTGCCATTCGTGAGCGCAATATTAATTATCCATCTTTCGCACAAAGGATGCAATATCAAGCTGAAAGAACGGACAACGAAAACGGCACGCGCAACTACTTTATGGCTCATCCAACGGGAGAATTTGATGAAAACCTGCCGGACGGTTGGACCGCTCGCGTGAGCAATCCCAATTACGGCGCCGGCTTCATGGTGCAAAGCCCGGATCCCGACAACCAATACTTCTACCGGCGTAGGGACTGGATAGCGACTGCGCGCATGAGCATCGATGGCTTCACTGGCAATCCCAATACGCAGGTGGCGCGCATGGAGATCCTCGATGCCGACAGCAATCTTCTCGCCCACCGCATCATCACCGAAGGCGAGTTCGGAGGCAGTCAGGATTTTCGGGAGTTCGAGCTCGCTTACATCCTGCCGTTCACGCCAACGCCGCACGCCTACCCGTATCCCGTCACCGCTAGCCTGCAAGAGCCCGAACTATTGCTGCAACAACAAGATCACGGCATCGACGTGCGGGTGTGGTGGTATGGCCAGGTCAATACCTATCTCGACTACGTCGTGCTCGAAGACAACGTGGTTGATCCCAATTTCAGTGGCGCATACCAGCTTTTCAATGGTGACCGTGATGCCGACATTGACGGCGATGCTACACTTTTCGTTTCAGAAGCCGCATATCCCTTGCTGCGGCGCTTTTACCTCAGAGACGAGCCTCGCTACAACGGCTATCAACCCTTCAATTATGTTGATCAGCTCATTCTCAGTGCCAATATTGAAGGTTCAGTCAATGGCCGCGGCCGCGGCATTACAGCCACGCCGAATTATGCCCAAAGCGATCCGAACAATATCTACGCCGGCTTCACGCGTTTCATGACCGACAGCCGGCCGTTCGAGCTGATGGTCGATGCTTATCCGATTCACGCAGACATTCCTGTAAATACCAGCTACATTCCGGCAAGCGCAGCAGACAGTACAGGCATTGTACCTTTCAATAATGACCCCGCCGGCTACAACGCGCTCTTGCAACCGGCATTCGATCACATGACGAACAACATTTTTTTGCCTGCAATACAAACCGCTAACGGCAGCGGCGTTGATTGGTGGTACATCGCGCAAGTTCATGGGGAGCTTGATATCGCTACGGGACAATATCGCGCGTGTGACGTCGGCAACTCACGTATGTTGCGACCGCCCTCGCCTGCAGAGCTCCGCGCTATGGTGAGCCTGGCGCTGGCGTATGGCGCCAAAGGCATTTTCTACTTCGCCTTTCCGACCTGGCCTGCTACGAATTTTGGAGAATGCGCGAATGTCCGTTTTCCGGGTTTGGTCGATGAGGGCAGCGAGTTCGGCACGCCGGACCACTCGGACAACTACGACACGATCAACGGCATCAATGTCTTTACCGGCTATCAAGCCAAATATGAGGCGGTGACTGCCATCAACAGCGACTTGACGATTATTGGCCCGGAACTGGTTAATTTGAGCTGGCAAAGCGCACGTACTTCCGGCGAGAGCCCCGGCACCAGCATTGTGCAAAATATCACCGGCGGTGATTACATCGAGATCGGCGACTTCATCCATCTGCCCAGCAGTGAAGATTATTTCATGTTGGTCAATCGTCGCTGCGATGATAGCGATACGCAAACCATTACAGTAACTCTTGCCAGCAGCGGGAACCGCCGTCTCATCGAAGACGTGCTGGCCAGCCGCGTGCCGTGGGATGGCAATGCCAATCGCGTTGCGTATCGCACGCTGGAGGTAGGTAACAATACTTTCACAGTCACACTGAATCCTGGCGAAGGGCGGCTTTTTCGCGTCACTTCAGGGTTATCCGGCACTCTCACCGTGAATCGGTATTGGTCGGGAACGCCATATGTGATCGACAATCTCACAGTGAACAATGGCGTCACGCTAACTGTCGAGCGAGCCACTATCGTCAAATTTGCTTTATCAAAAAAACTCACCATTAATGGCAGTATTCAAGCCATCGGCACAAGCTCGCAAGGCATCACTTTCGACCGCGTGGCGAGCACCGGTATTTGGAGCGGCATTTGGATCGAAAACTCCACAGTTGCGTCCAATCTCAATTATTGCACGGCCAGGAACGCGACCAATGCCATTCGTTTGCGCTACACTTCCGGCACAGTCACGATAGATCATGCCACGCTGACGAACAACACCATCGGCTTCGTGCCGGAATACTCCGGCCCGTGGACGATTCAAAATTCGACTTTGCAAAATAACTCCTACGGCATTTATGTCAACGGTTTCGGAGGAAGCGGGAACCTGTTCGTCTTGTCGAACCTCATCACGCAGAACAGCGTGCATGGCGTCTATCTCTATAACGGCGTCGACGCTTATCTCGGTTTCAACACCGTTACCTCCAATTGCACGAACACGACGCAAGCCGGGGTCTTTTGCAAAACCAACAGCGATCCATACATGCGCAGCGCGGCACCCGATCCGGATTATGGCAACAATTATATTCATGACAACAACGGCGCGGGCGTTAGAGCGGAGAGCAATTCTTACCCGCAACTGGGAAGGGATTATCAATATGGCACGCTCAAAGATTACTACGGCTATAACGAAATCTACGAAAATGATGGCGCGGAAGTGTATAATGGCAACATAAGCGGAACAATCGTAGCCGAGCGCAACTACTGGTCAGCCAACCACAACGAGGTTCCGAATCCGGATTTTTACGACAGTGTGGATTATACCCCGTATTTAGGCGGCCAACCTACTGGAGTAGCGAACAGATTTTCATCGTCAGACATGATCGCGCAAGCAATCGACTTTGAAGACGCTTTTGTATTGGAGTTGCAAGATCAATTGCAAGCCGCGGCGGATTTGTACATGAAGCTGCTCGAGTCCGATCCCATGGCCGATAACGCTGGCTTCGGCATCAGCGGTTTGCTTCGTTGTTATAAAGGGCTGGGCCGCTGGCGTGATATTGTCCCCCTGTTGGATGGTTTTATTTTGAAGTTCCCGAAAACGGCTTTGGCCGCGGACGCGCAAGATCATAGCCTGCCGTATCTCGTTTCCGTTGGCCGTATTGACGACGCTCTGGCGCACGCGCTCGCCTTGCTGCAACAAAATCGCAATGTGGCAGATAAAGAGCCGGATTATTTGTTTCGTACAGCCTCGCTCTATATTCTCAAGAGTCAGGGCAAAGCCGGCGATGATCTCACCAATGCCTTGAGCTTATACGAAGAATTGCTGCAGAAATATTCGAACTCGGATATCGCTTTTCTTGCGCAGGTGGAAGTGGAGCAGCTCGGTGTGAGCCGATTCGCGAAAACCGCGCCTGAAACTTCGTTGCTGGTATCCTCTTCACAAACGTTTACGCTTTATCCCAATCATCCCAATCCTTTCAATCCGGACACGCAGATCAAATTCTTTTTGGAACAGGAGCAGTTTGTCGCGTTGCGCATTTATGATGTCTGTGGGCGGTTGGTATGCAACTTATTGGAAGGAACTTATTCGCAGGGCGAGCACGTGGTGAGTTGGAACGGTCGTGACGAGCGAGGAACAAACGTTGCGAGCGGGATTTATTTCTATGAATTGCTCGCAGGGGAGCAGAGACTACGAATGAAAATGACCTTGGCTCGTTGAAGATGTAATTCGTTGTTTGCAAGTGAGAAAACGGAGAAGATCGAGCATGAATATTCACACGAGGTGAGCCTCATGGAAGCTACCACCCTACATCGTTCTGCCTCTATTTATGAGGTGTTCAAACGCAAGCCGGGCGCGGATAAAAACGCCACGCATTACTGTCCCGGCTGCGGCCATGGCGTGCTGCACAAACTCATTGCGGAAGCCATGGATGATTTCGCGATTCGCGACCGCACCGTGTTCGTTTCGCCCGTGGGCTGCGCGGTGTTTGCCTATTACTATATGAACTGTGGAAACATTCAAGCCGCGCACGGCCGTGCGCCCGCGGTCGCAACGGGCGTGCGCCGCGTGTTGCCGCACAGCATCGTGATCAGTTATCAGGGCGACGGCGATCTCGCAGCTATCGGCGGCAATGAAATTTTGCACGCGGCCAATCGCGGCGAAAATATCACGGTCATCTTCGTGAATAATGCCATCTACGGCATGACCGGCGGACAAATGGCGCCGACGACTTTGCTCGGCATGAAAACCACCACCACGCCCTACGGTCGCGTCACGGGCAACGAAGGCTATCCGCTGCGCGTGTGCGAATTACTCTCCACGCTGGAAGCGCCCGTTTATATCGAACGCGTGGCGCTCACGGACGCGAAGCATGTGATGAGCACGCGCCGCGCTGTGCGCAAGGCGATTCAAAATCAAATCGAAGGCCGCGGCTTCTCGCTGGTCGAAGTGCTCTCGAGCTGCCCGACGGGGTGGAACCTTTCCGCGACGGATTCCAAAAAGTGGATCGAAGAAAACATGTTTCCAGTGTTTCCACTCGGCGTTTATCGTGATAAAAAGGACAGTGTTCCGGCTTCGGCGCACAGCAACGGCGTTGCGAAAGATTTTCACGCCATTCGCCGTTTGCTCGATTTGCCGGAGGAGGACGGCGCGAACGAAACCGCGGAAGAAATCGTTTCCGAGCAGGAAGCGCGCATCAAAATCGCCGGCTTTGGCGGACAAGGCATTCTGTTTATGGGCCTGGCTCTGGCCGAAGCGGGAATGCGCACGGGACAGCAAGTGAGTTGGTTGCCGAGTTATGGTCCGGAAATGCGCGGCGGCACGGCGAATTGCCATGTAAATCTCTCTTCGTTGCCGATCGGCTCGCCGCTGGTTTCCGAAACCGATGTCTTGATTGCAATGAATCGCCCGGCGCTGGAAAAATTTCAACGCGAAGTGAAACGTGGCGGCCTTGTGCTTTATGATAGCTCCCTCGTGACCGGCACTACACTTCGACAGGAAATCGAAGCCGTGCCCGTTCCGGCCACGAAAATTGCAGATGAAATCGGCAACACCAAAGTGGCGAACGTCGTGATGCTCGGCGCCTATCTTGGCCTCACGAAGATTCTGCCGCAAAAAATCATGCACGGCGTGTTGCGCGACAAAGCCAAGTCGCGCCGCGAAATCGCGGAATTCAATGCCCGCGCCTTGCAAGCGGGATTTGATTTTGCCAGAGAATGGCCGGCAAATCACCGGGCAGTAGCGCAAGAAAAAGTATTGGTGAATTAACTGCACCCAAAAAATAAAACGCAAAGTCATCGGGAAGCGGAGCCGAACTTTGACTTTGTGAACGCAACGACGAAACCGAGGGATTCACGCATGTCTCATCTGCAAACACAAATTGTTCCTCCCAGCATTGCCTGTCCTTTTCTGAGCGAACCTTGCCCGCAAGGCCCGGAAGCCGGCAAAAACTGTCAGCTTCGCGTCGCGCAAGACTTCGATCCGGTCGCAAAATTCTATCAGCAGGAAGTGATTCATTGTTCGTTGTGTGGCAGGGACTTTCGCGTGGCGGAGATTCAGCACGTCATCGAGTAGCTTTACCAAACTTTGGGAGTTTGGTAAAGCTTTGAAATTGGAAAGGAGAAAGAGCACGATGAAAATTTTTAATACCATGAACGAGCACAATCATGAAGAGGTGGTTTTTTGCCAGGATCGTGATACCGGCTTGCGCGCAATCATTGCGATTCACGACACTACTTTGGGACCGGCGCTCGGCGGCACGCGCATGTGGCCTTATAGATCTGACGATGAAGCGCTGCAAGACGTGCTGCGCCTCTCGCGCGGCATGACCTACAAATCCGCGGCGGCCGGTTTGAATTTCGGCGGCGGCAAAGCCGTGATCATCGGCGATCCACAGAAGGACAAAAACGAAATGTTGTTTCGCGCCTTTGGCCGTTTCGTGCAAGGCTTTAGTGGGCGTTTTATCACGGGTGAAGATGTGGGCGTGGAAGTGCGGGACATGGAATGGGTGCGCATGGAAACGCCGTGGGTGCTGGGCATTTCGGAAGCGTTGGGCGGCAGCGGCGATCCTTCGCCCGTCACCGCACGCGGGGTGTATTTCGGAATCAAAGCGTGTTGCGAAGCGGTATTCAACACGCCTGCTTTGCAGGGCCGCAAAGTGGCGATTCAAGGCTTGGGGCACGTAGGCTATAACCTTGCCGAATTTTTGCACAAAGAAGGTGCACAATTGTTCGTCACCGACATTCGTCCGGAGCGCGTACAACGCTGCGTGCAGGAATTCCACGCCGAAGGCCTCGCGCCGGAAAAAATTTATGACGTGGAGGCTGACATCTTTGCGCCGTGTGCGTTGGGCGCGATTATCAACGACGAAACCGTCTCGCGGTTGAAATTCAAAATCATTGCCGGCGGCGCGAACAATCAGCTCGCGGATGAACACAAGCACGGACGGATGTTGTTGGTCAAAAATATATTGTTTGCGCCGGACTATGTCATCAATGCCGGCGGCTTAATCAACGTCGCCAATGAAATCGAAGGCTATCATCGCGACAAGGCGCTGAAAGAGGCGGAGGGCATTTACGATATTCTCAAGCAGGTTATTGCGATTGCGCGCAAGGAGAATATTCCAACCATTGAAGCCTCGAATCGGCTTGCGGAAGCGCGCATCGCACAAGTGGCGCGGCTCAAACGCATGCACGTAATCAGCCGCCCGCGACAAATTCGCGGCGAGAGATACGCGTGGTGAAAAAAACTTATTGGAGTAATGGAGTATGGGATGGCCGGAGTGTTGTAAAAACTCTTGCTCCAATACGCCACGACTCCATTACTTCAACTGAAAGGAACTGCGATATGGAAGCAACAACTGTGACCGCAACGCCGAAGGTGAAGCATAAGACTTTTACGTACCATACGGAATTGATGTGGCTCGACAATCGCGCGGGCATGTTGCGCGCGGAGGGTAAACCGGCCTTTCGCGTTGCCAGTCCGCCGGAATTCAAAGGCGAAGCCGGCGTATGGACGCCCGAGGATTTGTTCGTTGCCGCGGTTGAAACATGTACGATGACGACTTTCATTGCCTTTGCACAGCGCCTTAATCTGCCCGTAGTTTCGTATCACAGCCGCGCCGAGGGCGTGCTGGAATTTGTTGAGGGCAATTATCGCTTCACGAAAGTCACTCTCCGCCCGACGATTGTGGTTGCGAATGCCGAGGCCATCGAACCGGCGACGAAGGCCATACACGATGCACATAAAAGCTGTTTGGTTGCCAACTCTATTCGCGCGGAAGTTGTGTTGGAACCGAGATTGGAATGCAATAACCAATAAACCCCTAGTGTAACGGGGTTTTTCATTGAGGAGTGGATGATCATGATTTCCAAAGAAGAAGCCCTGCGCTATCATGCTGAAGGGCGCAAGGGTAAAATCGAAGTGGTGTCGACCAAGCCGTGCGTGACGCAAACGGATTTGTCGCTCGCGTACACGCCGGGCGTGGCCGAACCCTGCCGCGAGATTGAGCACGACGCTGATAAAGTTTGGGAATATACTTCACGCGGCAATCTCGTGGCCGTGGTTTCGAATGGCACCGCGGTGCTCGGCCTCGGCGATATCGGCGCAGCCGCGGGCAAGCCCGTGATGGAAGGCAAGGGCGTGCTCTTCAAACGTTTTGCGGATATCGACGTTTTCGACATCGAATTGAACACCCACGACGCCGATGAAATTATCAAGGCCGTGCAATTGATGGAGCCGACGTTCGGCGGCATCAACCTCGAAGATATCAAAGCGCCGGAGTGTTTTCAGATTGAAGAGACACTGAAGAAGATGATGAAGATTCCGGTGTTTCACGATGATCAACACGGCACGGCGATCATCTCCGGCGCGGCGTTGCTCAATGCGCTGGAATTGGTGGGCAAGGACATTCGCAAAGTCAAAATCGTTTTCAACGGCGCAGGCGCTTCGGGCATCGCGTGCGCGAATTATTATTTGAGCCTCGGCGTGTCGCGGCAGAACCTCATTCTTTGCGATACCAAAGGCGTGGTGTATGCCGGCCGCAAAGAAAACATGAATCCCTACAAAGCAAAGCTGGCCGCGGAGACGAAGGCGCGCACGCTCGCTGAAGCGATTGCGGGCGCGGATGTTTTTGTCGGACTCTCCGGCCCGAACATGGTGACGAAGGACATGGTCAAGTCCATGGCCAAAGACCCGGTCATCTTTGCGATGGCGAATCCCGATCCGGAGATTACCTATGACGAGGCGACTTCGGTGCGCAGCGATTTGATTATGGCCACCGGACGTTCGGACTATCCGAATCAGGTCAACAACGTGCTCGGCTTTCCGTTCATCTTTCGCGGTGCGCTCGACGTGCGCGCGACTGCCATCAATGAAGAAATGAAACATGCGGCGACGCGTGCGCTGGCAGATTTGGCAAAGGAACCGGTGCCCTATACCGTGATCAAAGCGTATCGCTTGCAGAACCTCAAGTTCAGCCGCGAATACATTATTCCGAAGCCGTTCGATCCGCGTGTGCTGTTATGGGTCGCCCCGGCCGTGGCGAAGGCGGCAATGGACAGCGGCGTGGCGCAGAAAAAAATCGATCTTGAAAAATATCGTGAGGAGTTGGAGAGCCGGCTCGGGCTTTCGCGCAAGTTCATGCGCGTGATGATCAACAAAGCCAAAGCCGCGCCCAAGCGCATCGTCTATCCCGAAGGCGATTTCCCTGCGATACTCAAAGCGTGCGAGATCATTCTCGATGAGGGCATGGCGCATCCGATTTTGTTGGGCGATGAAAAAAACATCATGAGCCGGATCGAAGAGTTGCACGTGCGTCTGCAAGGCGGCGTGGAAATCATCAATCCTGCAACCTCGCCCAAGCTGTCCAAGTACGTCGAAGCTTTTTATGAGATGCGAAAGCGCAAAGGCCTCACGCGCCGCGATGCGGAGGAGATGATTCGTCATCGCCATTACTTCGGCCCGATGATGGTGCATCTCGGCGAAGCGGACGGGATGGTCGCGGGCCTCACCAAACATTACCCCGAAGTGCTGCGGCCGGCGTTGCAAATCATCAAGCTCCGGGACGGCGTTTCCAAAGTGGCGGGCTTGTACGCGATGGTGTTCAAAGAAGGCGTTTATTTCATCGCGGACGCCACGGTGAATATCGAGCCCAGCGCGGAAGACCTTGCGGAGATTGCCATCCTCGCTGCGCGCGAGGTGCGGCGATTCAATCTTGAGCCGCGCGTCGCGTTGTTGTCGTTTTCGAATTTTGGCAGCGTGAAGCATCCGCTTTCGGACAAGGTGCAAGCGGCATTGGCGCTTCTCCGCCGTAAAGCTGTCGATTTCGAAGTGGACGGTGAGATGCAAGCCGATACCGCGGTGGTGCCGGAAATCATTAATGAGTGTTATCCGTTCTGCCGCCTCAAAAACGGCGCGAACGTGCTGATTTTCCCCGATCTCATCAGCGGCAATGTTTCTTATAAGCTGCTACAACGCCTCGGCCACGCGGAGGCAATCGGGCCGATGTTGATGGGCATGCGCAAACCGGTACACATGCTGCAAATCGGCAGCATGAGCGAAACCGACGTGGTGAATATGACGGCGGTTGCAGTGGTGGATGCGCAGATGAGCGGTCGTGAAAATACGTAGGTCGTCGAGATCCTTGCGGAGGAAGTTCTATTTGAATAGGAGCACGAAGATGGCGACTTCCGAGAAAAAACGTTACCTCTTCGGCCCTGTGCCCTCGCGCCGGTTGGGGCGTTCTCTTGGCGTTGACGTGGTGCCGAAGAAAACTTGTACCTACAATTGCGTCTATTGTCAGCTCGGCCCCACGACGTTTCAAACCTTGCAGCGCGAAGAATATGTGCCCGTTGAAGAAGTGATGGCGGAAATCTCCGAATATCTCGCCGGTGGTGGGGAGGCCGACTACATCACTTTTTCAGGTTCGGGGGAGCCGACGTTGCATAGCAAGTTGGGAGAAATGATCGCGCAAACCAAACGCCTCACAAAGATTCCGGTGGCGGTTTTGACTTGTGGGGCCTTGCTCTCCGACCCTCAAGTACGCGCCGATCTTCGCGCCGCGGACGTTGTTTTGCCCTCGCTTGACGCGGCTTTGCCCATTACTTTTCACGCTCTCAATCGCCCGCATGGCAAGCTGCATCTTGCCGAAATCATTGCGGGCCTGAAGAAATTTCGTGAAGAATATAGCGGACAAATCTGGCTGGAAATCATGTTGGTCAAGGGGCGCAATGACGGCGCGGAAGAAATTGCTTTGTTGCGCAAAGCGATTGCGGAGATCGCGCCCGACAAAGTGCACCTCAACACCGTCGTGCGGCCACCGTTGGAGCCGGAAGCGCACCCGCTTTCCGAGGAGGAAATGTGCGCCATTTGTGACTCACTCGGGCCGCCCGCGGAAGTCATTGCGGCGCCGTCCCGCCCTTCGCACTATGCGGTGGATCACGAGCTGGTGCCGCAATTGTTGGCGGTATTGAATCAACATCCATTGACCTTGTCGGAGATTGGCGAATATCTGCACTGCCAGCATGAAATCATATGGTGGTTGCTGCACGCGTTGATCGAAGAGGGCGTGGTGGAAGTGCGGAGCCACGTTGGCAAGAAATTTTACGTGGCGGCTGCACCCTGAAGCCAAAGGTCGAATCATCGTCGCAGACTTTGCTTGCGACGCGCATCATGAGCAAAAACGCGGTTTGAGGCGAAACGGCTTTCTTCTGCGTTTAAACTAGTGACTAAATTGTGCGTATGTTAGATCGAATAACAAGAAGCAAGGAGGCCCACGGGATGAAGCGAATTTCTGTTGTCTTTGTTTTGTTGTTTGCGTTCTTCGTGCTAGCCTTGGCGCAAGAGCAGCGCCGCACAAGCGCACGCGAGCGCTGGGACAAAGATGAAGTTGTCACACTAAAGGGTGAGATCACCAAAGTCTTGTTGCCGCTCGCGACGTTTAAATCAGAGGGCAAAGAATACACGGTGCATCTCGGCCCGACTTGGTATTGGCGCGAAAACGATTACAAGTTGGAGGCCGGCGCGGTTGAGATTCGTGGTGAAATCGAGACGGAAGAGGGCGAGCTGCATTTATATCCGTATGGCATTACCCAGGGGAAGAATAGTATCACTTTGGCCGGTGAAGACGGCGCGCCGAGATGGTCTAAGGCTTACACAAGAATGGGAGGCATGCACCACGGCTCAGGTGGCGGGAAGTGCGGCGGCGGGCGCAAATGTGAGCATGGCTGTTGTGGCGGTCAACGTCACGAGTAACATCATATTCCAAAGGAGGCCGTTATGGATCATCCTTTCTGGGTCATTGTCGCTATTTTTGCGTTGGGCTGGATTTATGTCCTCGCCCCGGTTGCGGTGGACACGTTCATGCGTTATCGCAAAACGCGCACGGTGATGTGCCCGGAGAAAACCACGCCCGCCGAAATCCAGATTGACGCGGGGCAAGCGGCGCTGCTGGCCGTGGCAGGAAAAACGGCATTGCAGATTCGGCATTGCACGCTCTGGGCGACGGGGAAATGTGACTGTGCGCAAGGCTGTGCGTTGGCGCTTCGCTAAACGCCTGTCCTAGAGCCGGAAATTCTCATGCCAAGGATTCCCGCCTTCTAGACGGGACGACGAGCAATCTAAACCGTAGCGACTCGCAGTGCAGAGAGAAACCTCATGGAATGACGACGAAAGAGTTCTGAGATCGGATTCATACAAGATTTCTAACCAGAAAAGGAGGCGTTATGCCTGACACTTTAACCATCAAAGATAACCGCACGGGCAAGACCTATGAAGTCCCGGTCGTGCACGGCGCGATCAAAGCGATGGACTTGCGGCAGATCAAAGTTGCCGACGATGACTTTGGTTTGATGACCTATGATCCCGCGTTCATGAACACGGCGTCATGTCAAAGTCGCATCACATTCATTGACGGCGACAAAGGGATTTTGCGTTACCGCGGCTATCCCATCGAGCAGCTCGCAGAGCGCAGCAACTATCTCGAAGTGGCGTATCTGTTGATTCACGGCGAGCTCCCTTCGCAGAAACAACTGGAGGATTGGACGTTCAATATTACGCATCATACGCTGCTGCACGAGAACACGAAAAAGTTTATGGAGGGCTTTCATCACGATGCGCATCCCATGGGGATGCTGGTGAGCACGGTCGGAGCGCTTTCCACGTTCTATCCCGACGCCCGGCAAATCTTCAACGCCGAGCTGCGCAAGCTGCAAATCTATCGTTTGATCGGCAAGATGCCGACGATTGCGGCGCATGCCTATCGCCACCGCATGGGCTTGCCGTATATCTATCCGGACAATGAGCTGAGCTACGCCGGCAATTTTTTGAACATGATGTTCAAGATGACGGAGCTGAAATATAAGCCGAATCCGGTGCTGGAGCGCGCACTGGATATTCTCTTTATTCTGCACGCCGACCACGAACAGAATTGCAGCGCCAACGCCATGCGCAGCATCGGCAGCTCGCATGCCGATCCCTTCGTGGCGACCGCGGGTGCGGCGGCAGCATTGTATGGGCCATTGCACGGCGGCGCAAACGAGGAAGTCTTGCGCATGCTCGGCGAGATTGGCACGAAGGATCGCGTTCCGGATTTTATCAAACGCGTGAAAGCCGGAGAAGGCAAGCTCATGGGATTCGGGCATCGCATCTATAAAAACTATGATCCACGCGCCAAGATTATCAAACAAACCGCGGATCAAGTCTTCGAAGTAACCGGGCGGAGCCCATTGCTCGATATCGCGTTGGAATTGGAACGGATCGCATTGCAGGATGAGTATTTCATCAAACGCAAACTCTATCCCAACGTCGATTTCTATTCCGGCATCATCTATCAAGCCATGGGTTTCCCGACGGATGCGTTCACGGTGTTGTTCGCGATTCCGCGCATGTCCGGCTGGATTGCGCAATGGCAGGAGCTGCTGCTGGATTCCGAGCAAAAGATCGCACGGCCGCGTCAGCTTTATGTCGGCGCCGACCAGCGCGATTTTGTGCCGATGGCCAAGCGCGCAACCTGAAAACGACAACGAAGGAACCCGCAACGAATAAGGCGGCAACGAATAAACAGCAATACATTGCCGCGGCCTCAAGCTCGAGACCATCGTGAATTAAAAAGAGAAAAGGCGCGCTTGCTAAAGTGTTGCCCCCTATTCGTTGCCGTTTCGTTCGTTGCGAATTGCGGCTGAAGCCGTGTAGCCTGATCTGTTGCAGGAGGTGCGTATGAGCAAACTGTTACGCGATATTCCGGTGGAACGGCAGATCGCCAAACACATGCAGTGGTTCGAGCGCAAGCGCGAACAGGGGCAACGTCAACTACAATCGACCCGGCCCAGCGTGCCTCCGCAACTGGGGCCCTACCTCAGCATTTCGCGTGAATTGGCAAGCGGCGGGAATGAGTTGGCGCAATGCTTGGCGGAGAAACTGGGCTGGCCCTTGTTTGACCGTGAAATTATCGAAGCCATTGCCGAGAAATCTCATGTGCGCGAGGAGCTGGTGGCGCAGTTTGACGAGCACGTGCGCAGCGCGTTCGATACGTATTTGCAGAATCTCTATACGGGGCGCATTTTTGACAGCTCGAAGTATTATTATAATCTCTCGCAGGTGTTGTTGGGGATCGTGCAATACGGCCACGCGGTAATTCTCGGACGCGGTGCGAACTTTATTCTGCCCGCGGAAAGTGGATTGCGCGTGCGTGTGGTCGCGCCGCTGGAGCTGCGCATGAGAAAAATGATGCGCGAGCAAAACCTCTCGGAGAAACACGCGCTGCAGCAGCTTCTCGCGCACGACCACGAGCAGGAGGCTTTTTTTCAACATTATTTTCACAGCAAGCCGGATGACCCGCGCGCCTATGATATCGTCATCAACACAGGCAGCGTGAGCCTCGAATACGCGAGCACGATTTTGCTGCAATTGCTTGCGGCAAAAAATCCAAAACCATGAAGTGGCGCACGCCGGCTTGCGCAATGTGTTTTATGTTTTCATTCGCGCTTGTGGTTTGGAAATGAAAAGTGCAAAACGAGTTTGACTCTCGAGGCGCGAGGCCTGGGGTGAAGAGCAGCCTCTCTTTGCGTCCGTGGTCTCGCCTCACCGGGAGCAATCAATCAAACGGAGTAGACCGATGGCACGCGTTCTTCTCGTTGACGACGAGGCCCATCTCCGTCTGCTCTATCGTCTCGAACTGGAATTGGATGGGTACGAAATTCTGGAGGTCGGAACCGGCAAAGAAGCCTTGAATCTGTTGGAGCAGGAGAAGATAGACGCAGTGGTGATGGACCTTAGGCTGCCAGACATGCCTTGGCATCTATTGATGAATGAATTGCTCACCCGGCGGCACCATTTGCCGATCATCATCAACACGGCGTATGAGCAATGGCGCGATGATTTCCGCACCTGGGGCGCCGAGGCTTATGTCGTGAAGTCTTCCGATCTGTCCGAATTGAAGCAAGCGGTAGCGCGATATGCTGCGCCGAGCCCAAACGTTAAAAACGGGCGCAGTGCTGCCGAAATGTTGTTGGCTTAGGTTTTGTGTTGCGTCAATGTGGGTTGGCTTTGTTAGACTACACTCAAAAGCACTGCACATTTCATATTGCAAAGCTGCAATGCAAAATTTCCAGTGCTCTTGCGGGAAGGGTGCATCATTTTTTTTATTTTCTGATTTCCCATGCAACCCAATCTTATCGGCTTTCTCTGCCAAGGCGGAGCGTATACCTTTTATGAATTCGGCCATCCGCTGTTGCGCACCGCGCCTAGAGGATTTCAAGCCTTGCCGGTTTTGCATCTGCCGCAAGTTGAAATTTCCGACGTGCTGAAAGCTTTTCGGCTCGGCGCAGCAGGTGTGCTCTTGGCAGGATGTGAAACTTGCTGGAATAATCGCGAAGCGATCGCACGTCAACACGCGGCCCTGCTTCACGAATTGGCAAAAAGGGGCGTCGCTGCCGAGCGTTGTTGCTTGGAGTGGTGCTCTGCGCAGGAAGCCGAAAAATTTTTTGCGGCCGTTGCAGCGCTGCGCGCGCGCGTGCGCGACCTGCCGCCGCTGCGTTTGCCCAAAACTCTCGACGAAACGATTGTGCACTGTGGCTGATACCACGATTCCATGTTCAAGGAGAGTACGATGAAAACTCTAACTGCGAAGGACGTCATGAATCGGCACGTTATTTCCGTGCCCGCGGATTGGACGATTGAAGAGTTGGCCCAATTTTTCGTCGACAAAGCAATTACCGGCGCGCCCGTATCCGACGAATCCGGCAGATTGATCGGCGTGGTCTCCACCACCGACATTGCGCGCCACGACGGACTATCCGAAACGCGTCTGCGCGCAGACGAACCGCACGATTATTATCTACATGGTTGGGAAGGCCGGATCGCCGCCGAGGAACTCACTTCATTTCACATCGAACAGCCGCCGCAAGGCACGGTGCGGGAAATCATGACGCCGATGGTGTTCAAAGTAGATGAAAGCATGCCCGTCCGCGACATCGCCGACACCATGATCACCGGCCGCGTGCATCGCCTGCTCGTGACGCATGGCGATAGAATTGTCGGCATCGTGACGACGATGGATATGTTGAAAGTGATACGGGATATGTGAGAGTGACGGGAAGAGCGTGGCATTTTGTGTTGATCATTCGAAGGGCGTCCCAATTCGCGTGCAATAAACAAAACTGACTCGCCCAAGTTTTATGAGCATAGACACCACCAGCAAAGTTCTAAGCGACGTGCGGCAGCATTTTGTCGGATGGATTTTAGCTCTTATTTCACTGTCTGCCGACGCGCTGGCCGTGCTGCAATGGCTCAGAGATGATATTGGAAAATTCACTCCTATTTTTGTGACCATTGGCCTGAGCAGCTTGTGGCTCGGCCTTTTTTATATCTATGCCAAGAAGCAAAGCGAACCCAACGTACTCACGGGTGAAGTCACTAAGCGACCGTTGTTTTCTCCTATGGCCCGCGGTTTCTCTTTGAGCGGCACCATCGTTCTCCCGCTCTGCGCCCTTGCCGGATTTTGGGGGTGGAGATATTATCAAAGCCTGCCTACCAATAAAACCATCATCCTCGTAGCCGACTTCGAAGGCCCGGACCCGCAAAGTTATCGTGTGACCGAAACGATTGTCGAGCAGCTCCGTGAGGCCACGAAAAAATATCCCGAGGTGCAAGTCAAAGCTTTGGGCGAGATGATTACGGCGCATCAGGGGAGTGAACGCGCACGCCAGATAGGGACAGAGCAAAAAGCTAGTATCATGTTGTGGGGATGGTATAGCAAGACGAAAGAAAAAGCGCTCGTCAATGCGCATTTTGAAATCTTAAGAACTTTAGTAGGTTTGGGCCCTGTCCCAGAGCCAAGTGCTTTGATTTCAGATATTGGGAGGCTCGAAAGTTTCGAGATTCAAACGCAACTTTCTCACAAAACGAGTGCTCTCTCACTTTTGACGCTGGGTATTTTCCACAAGGAAAAAAAAGACTACGATGGTGCTATCGAGATTTTGAATGACGCATTAGAAAAATTTTCTGCTTCTCAAGAAGACAGTGACGCTGCCCTGATTTATTATTATCGTGGGTTGGCGTACTACTGGAAGCAGAACTACGATCACGCTATAGCCGATTTCAATCATTCATCAAAACTCAAAGCTGATCTATACGAGTCTCTCTTGGTTCGTGGATACGCCTACTTTTTTAAATGGGATTGGGCGCATGCTCTCGAGAGTTTAAATCAGGCAACTAAACTTCGGCCGAACGATGCTGCTTTGTATTTTGTACGCGCGAATGTTCATGATCGAATTGGTAATTACGACTTCTCCCTAGCTGACTACAGCAGAAGCATTGAACTCGGTTGGAATGATTGGAATAGCTATCTTAGCCGCGGGCGTGTTTACGCTAGAATCAATAATTATGATCTTGCTCTGCGCGACTTCAACAAAGTCATTCAACTCAATCCGAATGAACCTAGTAATTTTATTGAGCGTAGTAGATTGTATGCTATAATTGGAAAGTCGGATTTAGCCTTAGCAGACTACCGTCGCGCATTGACCCTCATCAAACCCAATAGTGCTGCTGTGATGAATAATGTGGCATGGGATTTTGCGACGCATGATGAACATCTCGATGAAGCACTGAAATTGTCTCAACGAAGTCTGAAACTCGAACCGGAGGAATCCATGTATTGGGACACATTAGCGGAGATTTATTTCCGGCTCGATCGGTTTGAAGAAGCAAAGACCGCAAACGACAATGCCCGTCGCTTTATGAAAGATGGAGACTACAAGCTGATTGACGAACGGGCGGCAAAGATCGAGGCAAAGTTGCCGGAAGCGGCGAAATGACTTCATCCCAAAATTCTCCTCCCACCTCACCAAGCCCTTCACTTCATCGAGGGCTTTGATTTGATGCACTCATTTCGTAATTTGAATCCATCCGGATTACGCTTTCAAAGCGAGGTGTGACTTGAAGCACTAAAATTTTGCCGAGTGCAATGCAATTACTATGGACGATGAAAGCTTAAAAATCATTTGTGCCGAAGGCGAGGGGCAGAAGATTGAATTTAAGGCCAAGGTAGCCGGATTAGCCAAAGAGATTGCGGCATTCGCCAACGCCTCCGGCGGTTCATTGTATCTGGGAATTTCTGATGACGGCCAAATTCTTGGTTTGGACGATTCCAACCGCGTGCGCAGCCAGGTTCAAGACATTGCGAATAGCTGTGACCCTCGCATTCCGATTCGCATCCTCTCGCACGGTCAAGTTCTCGAGATCGTTGTGCCCGAAGGCGTGGATAAGCCTTACCGTTGCAATGAAGGATTCTTTTTACGCATCGGCCCCAATTCGCAGCAACTCACGCGAGACGAGATTCTGCGCTTTGCCATCAAAACTGATAAAGTCCGTTTCGATGAGCAATATGAAGCGGAGGTCGATGCTGAAGCCGCTCTAGATGAAAAACGCATTCGGGCTTTTGCACAAAAACGCGGCCTACCGGAAACAATCCACGCAGACGCCATCTTGACGAGTCTCGGCCTTGCGCAAAAACAACAAAGCCATTTATTGCTCACCCGCGCTGCCTTGCTGTTTTTCGGACGCCAACCACAACAGCACTTTCCCGAAGCGTTTGTAACTGCCGCGCTTTATGCCGATGCCACACGCGCGAAAGTTTTGGATCGCGTTGACGCCCATGGGACTTTGGAGGAGCAGTTTGATTTAGCGATCTCATTCATCCGCCGCAATCTTCGTGTGGGATATAAGATTGACAAAGCCGGTCCGCGAGAAGAAGTGCCCGAAATACCCGAGCCGGTTTTTCGCGAGGCCCTGTTGAATGCGCTCACGCATCGGGACTATTTTGCGGCGACAGAGCACATTTTCGTGCATATGCACCCCGGTCGAATTGAAATCACCAATCCCGGGGGCTTGCCTTTCGGCTTGACCATCGAAGAGCTTGGCACCCGCGCGGTTCCACGCAATCGCTTGATCGCCGATATCTTTTATCGCATGGGTTACGTCGAACGGCTCGGCAGCGGCATTCATCGTATGGGAGAGACCATGCTCGCCAGCCACCTGCCGCCGCCGCGTTTTGCGCCCTCTGCCAACGCTTTTCGTATTGAGCTTTTCACCTCGTTTGCAGATGCCGGTTTATCAAGCGAAGATGCCGCGATATGTGGGTGGCTAGTTTCGCATGGACCTGCTTCTCTCAAAGATTTGATGAAATCCTTTCAACTACCGAAGACAACAGCTTACCGCCGTATCACTTATCTGATTACTGAAGGCTGGGTCGAAGCCCATCGTTCGGAACGCACCATTGTCTATACTTTTCGCAAAAGCCCTTTGCTTGGTGGAACAAAGTGAAACGATGGCATCTCTGTATTTTGATGATTTAAAAGCCACGGTGGAACAAAGTGGAACGAAACAGGAAAATATCTCATCTGAAAAATAGATGATTAAGTGGCTAGGCAACTTGAAAGTGAGACGATTTTATGATCCGCCTCCCAACCCATCGCGCTCCGACTCATCCCGGCGAAATGCTTTTGGAGGAATTTCTTGTTCCCATGCGCCTCACGCAAAAGAGCCTCGCGCAGGCGATTCATGTGTCTTACCCGAAACTCAATGAGCTGGTGAATCAACGCCGAGGCATGACGCCGAGCCTGGCTTTGCGTCTCGCCAAATTCTTCGGCATGTCCGCAGATTTCTGGATGAATGTCCAACTGCGTTGGGACTTATATCACGCGCAACAGAGCGAGGGCAAATACTTGAGAAAGATTCAACCATACCGGCGCACACCGATCTCAAGCGCGGATTGAAACCGCCCTCGAAAAAGTTATTACAGCCACATTATGGCGCGAACCTCTCGTTCATCTCCCACCTCTCAACCTCTCCGCGCGACCCTGTTGGGGATTCTCGTGAATGTCGTATTGGCCATTACCAAGATTGTAGCGGGCATTCTCGGCAATGCGTATGCCCTCATCGCCGACGGCGTGGAATCCATGATGGATATTTTCAGCTCGGGTGTGATTTGGGGCGGATTGAAAATCGCGGCAGTGCCCGCGGATCAAGATCATCCCTATGGCCACGGCAAGGCGGAGGCGATTGCCGCGGCCGTGGTTGCGCTCGCGCTGCTCGCCACTGCCGGTGTGCTCGCCTATAACAGCATTCGTGAAATTCTCACGCCGCACCATGCGCCCGCGCCGTTTACTCTTTTTGTATTGATTGGCGTGATCGTCGTGAAGGAGAGCCTGTTCCGTTTCGTATTCAAAGTCGGCGCCGAAGCGGAGAGCACCGCGGTGAAGGTCGATGCCTGGCATCATCGCTCGGACGCGCTCACTTCACTGGCTGCGTTCATCGGCATTTCGATCAGCCTCATTGCCGGCGAGGGCTACGAAAGCGCGGATGATTGGGCGGCATTGCTGGCGTGTGGCATCATCGCGTGGAATGGGACGCATTTTCTGCGCAAGGCTTTGGAGGAGATTATGGATTCTGCGCCTCCGCCGGAAGTTGTCGCAAAGATTCGCAGCCGCGCGCAGAGTATTGCCGGTGTGCTTGCGATTGAAAAATGCTTCATTCGCAAAAGCGGCATGTTTTACTTCGTCGACATTCACGTCATTGTCGACGGCGGGATTTCGGTGCGTGCGGGGCATGAAATAGCGCATCAAGTGAAAGACGCGTTGCGCGCTTCGCCGTTGCGCATTTCGGATGTATTGGTGCACATCGAGCCGGGATGAATGCCGTGGTTTTTCTGTGGCGCGCGCCGGCTCCGCATAACGGACAGCAATGTATCTCTTTGCATACCTGCTTCGCGCTTCGGGGAACAAAAGCAAGTTGCCTTAACGTTTCATAGCCAGCCCGAATTTTCGTGTTCACTCTGCGCGTCTTCACAGCACGTCTAAAAAAATTTTCCTCCTCGCATTGTTATTCGCAAGAACCAGCCTGTGCGAAAATAATCAAAGCATATAAGAGAATTTCGCGTGTGCGGTGATGAAAGCCGTGCTTTGCGCCCCGCGGCGTCGTGTTGCAAAAGTAAGAAAGCCCTTCCTGGGGATTCTTGCTGGTAAGAAAATTCTCTGGAATTCCACACGTACAAATTCGCCCAAACATTGAATTATCAACTGCGTTTTTGCCATGCTGCCCAGCAAGTCTATGGCATCGGCTTTGCGTTTATTAAAAGCGGAAAACAAAAATCGTTGCACCTACCTCATGCACGCGCAGCTTGAACGAGCAACATCGATAGAAGGAGAGGAGCATGCTATGTGGACGAGATTAAGCATTGGCATGAGCTTGCTGGCGCTTGTGCTGGTATTCATCACTTGCTCAAAAAGCGTCCCGCCGGTACCTAAAGATTTAGAAGAACAGATAGCCGCAGGAGAAAATATTTTCTATTCGAAAGACTGCGGCAAATGCCATCAAGCCGGGGGCTATCCCAAGATGGATGAAGCGGGGCCGAAGCTGTCTTCGGTTTTTTTTGCAAATGACAGCATGCACGTCAAGTATCATCTCTATCACATCGGGCGCACCGACATGCCGGTTATTCCGCTCACCTCGCAAGAGATTAGTGCGGTGACGCAATTCATTGCCTCGCTGCACGCGAAGGCCTATACGCCGGCGAATTTAGACAAGGTTGATGCGCGTTGCCCGGTGTGCGGAGCTTTGTTGGAAAAAGAGGTGGCGATAAACAGTTCTCTGCAAGTTGCGGTGGGTGGCAAGTTCTATTATTTCGAATGCCCGGAATGTAAAGACATTTTTTTGCAAGATCCGAAAGGCTATACGCGCAGCGGTTATGTGCGCGATGGCAAATAGTGAGGCCCAGAATTGGGATTTCAATATGAAAGCTCAAGTTCAAGCACGAACCCTGGAAGACTTTTTCCCGTACGGCGCACCGGAAGTGATCACGCGCTACAACCGCTATCTCACTTGGGCGATGGTGGTGGCTATTGCCATCAATGTTTTGGGATTGCTGGCGTGGATCGTTGGGCGCGCGCTGGGTCAAGAAGAAGACGCGCCGATGGTGCGAGTGCGCATCATTAAAGATGTTGCGGAACTCGGACCGCCGCCTTCGATCTCCGCCACGACCGCGCCCGCGATTGCAGTGAGCGGGCCGGCAGTGCGACCGAGCGTGGGGGTGCCGGTTCCGGTGCCGGATGCGCAAATCACCGAAGAAAGCACGATCGCAACCCAAGAAGAGCTCTCGCAGATTCAAGCCCCCATCTCCGGAGGAGAGGGCACAGGCACAGGGGATTCGTTGGTGATTTCCGATGAGGCTTTGTTTCTGCAGGAAGAAGAGCCGGAAATGGACGAATTCGTGCCCTATCAAGTCGCACCCGCGATTGTCAAACGCGTCGAACCGAGATATCCAGAGTTGGCGCGCAAAGCCGGTGTGCAGGGCAAAGTCTGGGTGAAAGTTTTGATCGACAAAGAAGGCAAAGTGAAAAAGGCCGTGATTATGCAAGGCCTCGAAGTTTTTCACGAGGAGGCCATTGCCGCGGTCATGCAATGGGTGTTCAAGCCTGCGATTCAGCAAGACCGGCCCATCGCGGTGTGGATGGCGATTCCAATCAGCTTCAAGTTGTTGGAGAAGTAAATGCGAGGGAACCAAGATTGCGTTAGGACCTTTATGCAGTCGGCGACTTTAAAACTCCTCATGATGCTCGTGGTCGCGCTCGCGGCTTGCCAACCCGAAGGTGATACGCCGACGAGCGGACAAATCGCGGTGGTGTCGTGCGAGACCATTGCTCCGATAGCGCGCAAGGAAGTGGATGAGTTTCAGCGCATCTATGAGAAGACCAATGTAAGGATGACGGTCGCAAGCACGCGCGAGGCAATTGCCCAACTCTTGCGCGGCGAAGTGAAGACCATCTTTGTGCCGCGCTATTTGAATGAGGAAGAGCAGGCCCTTGCGGCGCGTGTTGAGCTTAAAGTCGATTCGTTTCGCATTGCATTGGAAGGCCTTGCGCTCGTCGTGTCTCGCAAGAATCCGCTCAACGGACTCACGCTGCCGCAGCTTGGCGCGATTTATCGCGGCGAGATCAAACATTGGGAGGAGTTGGGAGGAGCAAAGCGTGCAATCCTGCCGCTGGCGCTCTCGCGCAACACGGCCGCCGCGGAAATGTTTTTGCGTGAAGCCGTGCATGATACGGTCTTCGCACGTTCGGCGTATGTTTGCTCGACGAGCACGCAGCTCCTCGCTACGGTGGCGCAGCGCGAAGACGCGCTCGGATTCGTCGGCATGTCGTGGTTGAGCGACTATTTGCTGCCCGCGGACTCAACGAGGAATAAAGTAAAAGTGCTCACGCTCGCAGACAGTTCCGGCGCGGAGTACCAGCTCCTGCACCAGAGCACGGTTTATCGCAACGAATATCCGCTCCGCCGCGCGCTTTATATTCTCACTACGGATCGCAGCTTGGGCGTCGCCATCGGGTTGATCTCCTTCAGCACGAGCGCGCAAGGACAAAAACTTGTGCTCAACGCCGGTTTGGTGCCGGTCACGATGCCGATCAAGCTGGTGAAGTTTGGACGGCCATAAGCGTTGCGCAAAGAGTTGCGCGCACGCCCGGCTCTATGCCCTTTGTTTTTGGCTTTATGCGGAGGCAGTTATGAAACGGCTGTTAATAACTCTGATTGTGATTACGCTGGCGGGCGGCGCTTCGCTCTTGGCGCAGACCTCGACCTTGAGCAGCGCACAAGAAGCCTTGCGTAACAAGAACTATGAGGAGGCCGTCAAGTTGTTGCGGGAAGAAGTGCAGCGCAACCCGGATGCGAAAGAGGCGCGTTTTTATTTGGGAAAGGCGTTGTGGGAAAGCGGCAAGCCGCAAGAAGCTTACTCCGAGCTTAAGCTTGCGCGCGAGCAAGATTCGAAAAACAGCGAGTATATTTACGCTTTCGGCGCGCTGTGCGTGGACTTGCAGAAGTATGACGAAGCCAAGCTCGTATTCAACGACGGATTGCGTCTTAAGAACGACAAGACCAGATTTCTATATGGGCTAGGGCGCGCTTATATGGGACAGGATTCTCTCGATCGCGCCAGTGTTTTCTTGCTGCGTGCGCGTGAGGTGGATCCGAAAGACCCCAAAATTTACCGCGGGCTTGCGGAAATCTACGCCAAGCAAAAAATCACCTCGATGGCCATCGACAATTATCGTGAGGCATTGAAGCTGGAGCCGGATTGGGCGGAGGGGCATTACACATTGGGGAAAATTCTGCAGAAGGAAAAGCAGTACAACGACGCGTTGGTGGAGTTCAAAGAAGTCGTGCGCCTCGATCCGAAGCATCGCGACGCCTACCTCGATCTCGGCAACCTCTATTTTGCCGGCAAGCGCTATACGGAAGCGGTCACGGCGTTGGAAAGTTTCGTGGAAGCACAACCGAACTCGTTTTCCGGACAATTGCTGCTTGCGAAATCTCTATATGCCACGCGGCAACCTGTGGCTGCCATTGCGCATGCGGAAAAGGCGGTCGAATTGAATTCTGAATCCGCCGATGCGCTGCGTTTTTTGGCGAATCTCTATTACGACAATCGTGACTATCCGAACGCCGCGAAAACTTACGAGCGCCTTGAACAATGCGCCAAAAACGGCGGGCTGCAAGCAGAAGACCAGGTCAAATGGGGACGCAGCCTGATGCGGCAGAAGCAAAACGCCGCGGCCATCATACAGCTCGAAAAAGCTGTGAGCCTGGATTCGACTTTGGCGGACGTGTATTTCGATTTGGGCACGTTGTTGGTGATGGAGAAACGCTACGCGCAGGCGATCCCCTGTTTCGATAAAAAGATTCACGCGGACGCGACGGCCTCGGGCGCTTACTTCAACCAGGGCATCGCGTACATCGGCTTGTCGGATTGGCAGGGCGCGATTCGTTCGCTCAAAGCGGGCTTGCTGATCAAGCCGGAGCATCTTGAGGGCCGCCTGGCTTTGGCGCGCAGCTATGCGCAGGTGGATTCCACGATGCAAGCGGAAGCGCAATACGAAGAAGTGCTCAAGCTGGAGCCGAAACATTCCGAAGCCTTGAAGCAATTGGGTTATTACAATCTCATTCGGAAGAATTATGCCAAGGCAACGCTCTACTTGCGCAAACATGTGGAATTGGAACCGAAGAGCGAATACGGCTGGCTCTGGCTCGCGCAAGGTTCCGCGTTGAATCGCCAAATTCAGGAAGCCAAAGCGGCATATCAAAAAGTGCTGCAAATCAACCCCAAGAATGCGGACGCACAAAAGGGGTTTGAGCTGTTGGAGCAGTACGAATAGCGCCAAGAATTTGGCGCCATGAGAACGTGATAACGTCTCCAGCACTCTCACACCTCGAGAGCAATGGAAGGAGCGGCAGTGATGAAGATAGAGCAGTTAGCAAGCGGCGGCATTGTCATTCTACGACCCAAGAGTTCATTGATTGGAAACCAAGAAACTGAGGATTTGCGCCAGACACTGGAGAAATTGGGCCGGGAGGGCAATACCCGTGCGATTGTCGACCTCAGCGCCGTGCCTTATCTCAATAGCACGGGCATCGGCGTGTTGATCGGAGCCTTTAATGAGTATCAACGCCGCAAGGGGCTAATCAAGCTTTGCGGCTTGAGCAACAAAGCCGAAAACGTCTTTGTGCTCACCAAGCTGACGCAAGTCTTCGACATCTATCCGAACGAGAAGGAAGCGCTAGCCAGCTTTGCTGCAAAATAAGTTCAGGTTTCGTGCAAATTTCGCGGCAACGAATTAATCCACATTCCATCGTCGCCAGCGGCGCAAGTCAATCTGTTTGTCGTGTAGCATAACGTAAATGTTAAGTAAGGAGGAATTACCATGAGAAAAGAAATGTTCCTGGTTGGCGTGATCATTCTGGAATTCGTGATCGCGGCCTACATTTTCTTTGCGATCCTTGGCGCGCCGAACGACAAGTACGGCTTGGAGTTCATCTACAAAGGCGGGCCGCTGGTGATTGTGTTGCTGGCCCTGCTAATGATGGATATCACGTTTATCGTGGAGCGCTGGCTGTCGCTTCGGAAAGCCCAGGGCCGCGGCGCCTTGGCGACTTTTCTGCACAACGTGCAGCACAACTTGATGGATGGCAGGGTGGATACGGCGCTGGACGCGTGCAACAAACAGCGCGGTTCCTTGGCCAACATTATCCGCGCCGGTTTGGAGCGCTACAAATTTGTCAAAGTCCATGCGAATGGCGATCAGGAAAAAGTCGCGCGCGAAACGCAACGCGCCATTGATCAAGCGACGATGCTCGAAGTTCCGCTCTTGGAAAAGAATTTGGTGGCGCTTTCGACGATTGCTTCGATTGCGACCATGGTCGGTTTATTGGGCACCACAATCGGCATGATTCGCGCGTTCCGCGCGCTTGCCCATGCCGGAGCGCCCGACGCCGTGCAATTGTCAGTCGGCATCTCCGAAGCTTTGATCAACACGGCCGGCGGTTTGGCCGCAGCGATTATCGGCATCGTGTTCTACAATTATTTCGTAACCAAAGTGGATAAATTCACCTACATGATTGATGAAGCGAGCTATTCCGTCACCGAGATTTTAACGGGACAAACAATCCACGAAGAGGTGACGGCCTAATCGCTGTAAAGCATTTCAAATTTTGAATTGCAAATTTTCAATTTGAAATTTTGAATGCCTTTGTTTTCACTTGCAAAGTTCGAGGTTATCACCATGCCTAAGATCAAAACAAATCGCATGGGAATTCGCATCGACATGACGCCGATGGTGGATGTGGCGTTCCTGTTGCTGACGTTTTTCATGCTCACCACACAATTCCGGCCGCCGGCAGAAGTGGATGTGATTTTGCCCGATTCGCATTCGCAGATCAAGCTGCCGGAAACGGACGTGATGACCATTACCATTGACAAGGACGGAGCGCTGTATATGGGCGTGGACTCCCAATTTCTGCGCCGCAAGCTTTTCGGTGATGAGAACATGCTCCGCACCGATATGCCGATTGCGTTGAGCGCTCTGCCGCAGAAGCTCATGGAAGCGCGCGTCTCGAATCCCAAATTGCGCGCTGTGATCAAAAGCGACCGCAATACCGAATATGGCGCAGTCTTGGACGTGATGGATATTTTGCAAAAAGTGAATTTGACGAGATTCAATTTGGTGACGAATCTCGAACAATCGCAGCCGCAAGCAGAGGCCGGCGCCGGGGATTGAGGCAAGCGCCCGATTGTGACTTGAAGGTCTAATGCGGAACGGATCTTCGAGCGTTGCTAAAACTGCTGTAAACGCTAGCTTGAAGAGCGAAGGAGAAAATCATGGCAGGTCTTGGCGGAGAAATGACTCCCTCTGCGGGGAGGAAGAAATCCGGAAAGAAAAAGATGCGGCGCCTTGGCATTCGTATCGACATGACGCCGATGGTGGATATTGCTTTTCTGTTGTTGACCTTTTTTATGCTCACCAGCGTGTTTCGCCGGCCGCAAACAATGGAAATCAACATGCCGCCGAAAGACGTCGAAGTCGAAGTCGGTGAATCGAACCTCCTCACGCTGCGCGTGATTTCCGACGGCACGATTTTTTGGAACATGGGAATTGAAACGCCGCAAAAGGTGGAGTTCAAAGATTTGCGAAACCTGTTGGAAGAACGCAATCAATCCAACCCCAAGCTGGTGACCTTGATCAAGGTTGATCGCAAGAGCAAATACAGCAATATGGTTGATGTGATGGACGAGCTGCAATTGGCGCGAGTCAATCGCTTCAGCCTTGCGGAAATGAAGGCCGTGGACTTCAAAGTGCTGGAGAAGGCGGCGTTATTATGACGGCGTGGACTTCCCAAGTTTTCGAGCCCCCTTAGCCGCGGCGGACGTTGCCAAAGTCTCCTCGCGCAATGCCGCAATGATGTTCCGGCGAATATCTTTCCAATGTTGATGAAAGGGGCATGGGCTAAGATCGCTGCAGGCCGGCATGCCGAGCGCGCAGTCGGTTTCCAACGCGGGGCCATCGATGATGTTTACGATATCCAGCAAGTACACCCGGTTCGGTCCGCGAGCAAATGTAAAACCGCCTTTGCGGCCTTTGTAGGAGCTTAAGATTTTTCCCTTCACCAGCGCTTGAAAGGTCTTCGCCAAAAATGGGGCGGGCGTTCCCGTGCGCGCAGCGAGCTCCTGCACGGTCCACGAGTCTTGCTCGGGGTGGCGCGCCATTTCAAACAATGCACGCAACGCATATTCACAGGCGCGGCTGAAAACGACGGGCATACGATTCCATCTCCCTACATATCAATTTCGCAACGGCTGCGCTCTCGTTTCCTTCGAGGTCGCGCATCTTTAACCACCAGCTAATATAGTGGCTCTTTTTTTCAGAAGCAAATATCGGATTAAAAAATCCGAAAAATTACTTGACATTTTCGCCAGAAAGGCTATTTTGTTGTGCATTAAATAGGATATAAATATCCTTTTAAAGTATCACGGTTGCCCTGATAGTCCCGCGCGCGTAAATGTTTCGAAAGAAAGGGCTCGCCATGAGAACGCCTCATTCTCTTGCACCTTACGTTGTGATTGTGTTCCTCCTGCTTATTGCGCTGGCCTTGCTCAGCTTTGCCCCCAATCCCTCCGGTGACGAGCAACAAACCGGGCCTCTCGTCTTTGCACTCCGGCCCACACAACACTTGGCAAGCTCGCCCGAGCTTATGGCTTTGGGCAAGAACACGTATGTGCAACAATGCGCGCCGTGCCACGGTGTGAGCGGCAACGGCGAGGGCGAGGCCGCATATCTGCTCTATCCCAAGCCGAGAGATTTCACCGCGGCACAGTATCGCATCGTTTCCACGTGGGAACGCTTCCCGACGGATGAAGATTTGTTCGTCGTGATCTCGCGCGGCATTCCCGGTTCGGCCATGCCCTCGTGGGCGCATTTGCCGGAGAAAACGCGCTGGGGCTTGGTGCACTACGTCAAATCGCTCGCCGCGCAACCGTTCTCCGTGAATATGAATGAAAGCACCGAGGGCACGGGCCTCATCAAAGTTCCTCCCGAGCCGGCGTACACGTCCGAGGCCGAAGCGAAAGCCAAACAACTCTTCGCAGATGCGTGCGCTTCTTGTCACGGCGAAACCGGCCGCGGCGATGGCGTGACGGAACAATTCGATGACAAAGGTTTTCCCACGCGTCCGCGCGACTTGACGCAAGGCGTGTTCAAAGGCTTGCCCGAGCCGAAGGAAGTGTATCGTCGCATCGTTGCGGGTTTGCCCGGCTCGCCCATGCCCATGAGCGATTGGGCGTATGGCGAAGACGCTTGGCACCTCACGCATTTCGTGCTCGCCAAATCCAGCGCGGAACAACGCGAGCGCGTGGAGATGAAAAAATTTCGCATCACCGCGCAACGCGTCAAACAAATTCCCGATCATCCCGATGCCGGCGTGTGGCGCGAGGCCGTGCCCATCAATCTCCACATGATGCCGCTGTGGTGGCGCGAGCAACGGCCGGAGATTCTCACCGTGCGCGCACTGCACGACGGCAAAGAACTGGCGCTGCAACTCATGTGGGCCGATGACTCGCACGATCAAACCGTGATCCGCACGCAAGATTTTCGCGACGCCGCGGCCGTCGAATTTTCCAACGAAGCCGATCCGCCGTTTTTTGGAATGGGAGAGAAAGGAAGGTTCGTCAACATTTGGATGTGGAAATCCGAACGGCAGGCTGATCTCGAACCCGCGTTTCAAGACCTCGACAACGTGTATCCCAATATCGGCATCGATGCTTATCCCAACCTCATGCGCTCCGCGCTCGAACAACCCACGCGCGAAGCTTTGACGCTCGAATCCGATCCCACCTTCATCACCGGTTGGGGCGCGGGCAACATCGTTTCCAATCCCACGCGCAAAAGCGCTTCGGAAAATTTAGCTGCGCAAGGTTTCGGCACGCTCAAAGCGCATCCCATGCCCGAACAAAACGTGATTGCCAAAGGCGCATATGACGTCGGCACGTATCGCGTGGTTTTTCGCCGCGCGTTCCTCAGCAAGAATCCCAAGAACATCAGCTTCACGCCCGGCCAAACCGTGCGCGTCGCGTTTGCAGTATGGAACGGCCGCGCCGGCGATCGCGACGGGAAGAAGTCGGTTACGATTTGGCAGGACCTCGTGATTGCGAAGTAGAACTGGAGCGGTGGATTGGTGGATCGGTGGAGTGGTGGATTGATGGATTGATGGATTGATGGATTGATGAAGTGATGAAATCCACTAATTCATTGATCCCGAGATGGAGACATAATACCCATCATACTCCCTCGGTTGAGTTTTCAAAGA
>JBBILN010000078.1:0-32701 GCA_037444905.1 bacterium
GGGAAGACTTCTTATACCTGCTTGGGTAACATTTTATTTTGAGGCAACGGGCGCCCACAGCATTACATTTTGACAAAAAATTTCCCCGGTAATTGCTGCAACAAACTTTTAAACTCTAGCTCAAGCAAGATTGCCGTCACTTCCGAGGAAGGCAAGCCGGATTTGCGAATCAACTCGTCAATGTGCACGCCCTCGTGCGAAAGCAATTGATAGACGCGCATGCTCTTGGCATCCAGTTCCGGCGCAGGCCTGGCATCGGGTTGCGCACGTCCAAATAGTTCAAGCTGCGCCGTCAACTCTTCCAGAACGTCTTCACTGTTCTGTACAAGTTTGGCGCCTTCGCGAATGAGTTGATGCGGTCCAGCGCTTTTCATGCTGAAAATACTGCCGGGCACGGCGAATACTTCCCGATTGTGCTCCACCGCAAAGTTGGCAGTGATCATGGCGCCGCTTTCCAAGCCGGCTTCGACGACAATAACGCCGAGGGCAAGCCCGCTAATAATGCGATTGCGCCGCGGGAAATTGACGGCATCGGGTTTGGCGCCATAAGCATATTCCGAAAGCACCGCGCCGTTTGCGGCAATCTCCTGCGCGAGCTTTTCGTTTTCGGCGGGATACATCACGTCGAGGCCCGAGCCTAACACGGCAAGCGTGCGCCCGCCGCTTTTGATTGCAGCACGATGCGCGATCGTATCGATGCCGCGCGCCAATCCGCTCACGATGGTGAGGCCTCGCGCCGCCAGTTCACCGGTCAATTTCTCCGCAACCATTTTACCGTACTGCGTGGGCGCGCGCGTGCCCACCATCGCGAGGGCGTTTTGATCTTGTGCGGGGAGATTGCCGTGGAGATAAAGCAAAACCGGCGGGTCGGGAATTTTTTTCAAGAGGGTCGGATAATCGCCGTCCCAATACGTCAGCAAACGTTCCTTGCGCTGAGCGAGAGTTTCCAATTGGCGTTCGGCAAACGCTGCGTCACGATTGTGCAGAATGTTTTCGGCGAGCGTGCGGTCAATACCCGAAACTTGACAGAGTTCGGAAAGAGAAGCGGAAAGCACCGCGTGGGCCGATTGAAAGTGCGCCACCAGTGCGCGAATGCGCGTCGGCCCAATGCCGGGCACAGTGGTGAGTTGCAGCAAACTACGAAGCGTGTCGAGGTTCAAAACTTCCCCCTTGGGGTTATGTGTCGAATCAATACTCCTTGGTTTCCACGGCCTCGGCGATTCGCGCCTGAGGGTCCATCATTATCTTTCCCGTAACGCGACCCCACACGCCGCGCATTGCGGCGAGCAGGTCTTCCGCCTGACTGGCGGTATCGAACTCGAGGTCAATCATGACGTAGTTCGCATCGTCCATCGGTCTTAAAATCCGATAGTGACGCACGCACGATTTCTGCCGACCAACAGGATCGCTGTCGAAGGCTTGCTTCCAACCTTCATAGCTCGAAACCGGATGCTCGATGCGCAGAACGTACATTGCTGCTCCTTTGCTCTTTTTTTTTGAAATGTCATCCTGTAAGGACCTTCCCTCGTACTTGGCTCTCTTTTGAGCGCGAGTCTCCGTTTTCGGGGCAGAATGACAACATGGAGGAGTAATCAACCACCTCGAAACGAATCTAATCTTGCGACGATCTACCATCCGCGATCCACTATCCACGAGCAGTCACCGCTTGCCAAAGTAAATCCAAAAATTCGCGCAGGCCTTCACCGGTTACTGCCGAGATGCGGCACGAAGGATGTTTCAGCTTGCGCAGAAATTCCTCTCCGGCAGTTTTGTCTTCGCACAAATCCATTTTCGAAAGCGCGATGACGCGCGGTTTCTCCAACAAGCTTTCATCATAACCCTTCAACTCCGCAAGCAGAGTTTGATACGTCGCTTCCCAATCTTCCGAAGTTGCTTCGATGAGAATGGCGAGCACACGCGTGCGTTCGATGTGGCGCAGAAACTCCATGCCCAAACCTCGGCCCTCGTGCGCGCCTTCGATCAAGCCGGGAATATCGGCCACAACAAAGCTACTAAACTCGCCATATCGCGCGACTCCGAGATTGGGCGTGAGTGTGGTGAAAGGATAATCGGCAATCTTCGGGCGCGCGGCAGAGATGCGCGAAAGCAGCGTAGATTTGCCCGCGTTCGGCAAGCCCACCAAGCCCACGTCCGCGAGCAATTTGAGTTCGAGCATGAGCCAGCGCGATTCGCCCAATTCGCCCGGCTCCCAATCGCGCGGCGCTTGGTTGGTGGAAGTCACATACGTCGCGTTGCCGCGCCCGCCGCGCCCGCCGCGCGCAATGACAAACGTCTCGCCGACATTCACCATATCGGCCAAAACTTGTTCGCTGCCTTCTTCGCGCACGACCGTGCCGGGCGGAATCAGAATAGTGATGTCTTCGCCGTCGCGGCCGGTTTTGTTTGCGCCTTTGCCGTGCTCGCCGCGCGTGGCGCGATAATGTTTGCGATGCTGAAAGTCGAGCAGCGTGCGAAGGTTGCCGTCCACTTTGAGGATGACGCTGCCGCCGCGGCCGCCATTGCCGCCGTCCGGGCCGCCTTTGGGCACGAACTTCTCGCGGCGAAAACTCACGCAGCCGCTGCCGCCGCGCCCTGCTTCAACGAATATTTTTGCGGTGTCGATGAACATTCATTTTTCGTGTTTAATGGATCGTGAATCAAGTGAAGAAGCCTCTGCGCGCGGTTATTGCATCGGCGGCAATGCCACTTCCGGCACCGAAGGCAAACTCAGTTGCGCCTGCCCGGCGCGGCTGCGCACATGCACAAATACCGGCAGCGAATCGGCGAAAGAAAAACTATATTGCGTTGCGATGGCGGGAAGCTCGACGGCGCTCGGCAGATCCGCTAACGGCACGTTTGCCAGGCTGCGTTCGGAGTAATACAAAAGGTATCCGGAAAAATCTTTCGGCTTGCCGGCGATTGCCGCCCACGTGATCGTGACTCTGCCGTTTTCTCTCTCTCCGCGCACGTTTATGGGGGGCGGAAGATCGAGCACGTCGCGCACTTGCATGGTGGTCACGCAACTTGTCAACGCGAGCAAAACGGCGGCAGTACAGGTTCGTAAATACGAATGACAGAGATTCATACACGCTAATCACAACCCTAAATTTTTATAACCCAGCCTCTTTGGCTAAATGCAACATTTCATCCAAAAGCTCTTTCAGTTTTGGGCATTTTGAATAAGCTAAATTGGGGTCCAATTTGTCGAGCAAGCCAATGCTATGGGTGGTTTTCTTATAAGAACGATTGGTCTTTTGTAGATAAAGCCCATCCAATAGTTTTGCTGGCGGCTCGTTAAAGTTGATAGTTTCCGGCTGCTGAGCTTTTCCGGGCAAAGCGTTTTTAATTTCATGTGGAAATAAGTTGGGATCGCTGAGCAACCAAGCTTCCGTTTTATGCACGGCGAAGAATTGCCTGAACTTGGATTGCGCCACCGTTTTTTCAAGATACTCCTTCGCCCACTGATAACGTTGTACAGCGGTCGTGATATTGGGAGGATAAAACGTGGGGCCGTAAAGATCGAGCAAGGCGATGACGGCAATAATGTTTTCTTTATCTGGCCCATCAAGATGCATTCGCGCTTTACGGGGCGCATCTTTTACCATTTGTTGCCAGCCGCCAAAATCAATCGGCTTTATGCCGACGGGTTGCGACAATCTTGCATCAAGCCATTTCTTTAAAAACGCGGGAAGGGCTTTCTTTTCCGTTTCGCCCTCGCAGAAAAGAATGAATTTCATCCCATTGCCTCCAGTTCGCCGGAACGAAACAACGCACCCAAAGAGTATTCTTGCAGCCAATAAGCAAGTTGTTCGCCTTCCAATACTTTGAGAATGGTTTCTCCATCTTGCCACTTCGCCACCGTCGTTGTCGGCTTGGTATCCGTGAAGGCGTCGAGAAATTGCGGCGAGTGGGTGGTGAAAGTGATTTGCATGCGCTTCGAAGCCTCGACGGCATATTCCGCAATGATGGGCAGCATGGAAGGATGCAAACCGGTTTCTGGCTCGTCAATAGCAATAAAAAGACCGTGTGGTTCTGGATTAGCCAAGATGGTCACGAGCAGGAGGAAGCGCAACGTGCCGTCGGAAAGATCCGCAGCTGATTGCTCGCGTTTGAGAGATTTCCAGCGCACGCGCATTTGAATGCGATTGTCGGCAGCAGGAGGGAAAACTAACTCGTCGAAATCATTTCCAAACGCTGCACGCATAGCAGCGTTGATATCGTTTTTGAAGTCACGATTCTCGGTGTAGAGTGTGTGCAGAACTTGAATCAAATTTTGGCCATCACTATCGAGCCGACGCTCCGAGCGCGCGACTGCGGCTTGACGCAACGAAGCCGTTTGGCTCACATCGATATCGTGATACAATCTCCAGAGCAATAAACTTATTTGAAATCTCTGAATGGCCAAATCAAATCCCATGACACGTGTGGAAAGCAGACTTTCTTCATCAGTAAGAAAATCTTGCTGCGCCGACATGAGTTCTCCGGCAGCGTTGAGCATTTGTGCTCGCACGCCGTTCCGCGTAATTTTGGTGTCGGATTGTTTGCCCTGCGCCGCGATGTCAACGAGCGTTTCGTTTTCGACTTTATACGAACTCGTCAAACCTAAGCGAGCGAGTTGCAATTCATAACGCAGCGTTTCAATGGATGATAATTGTTTGGTAAGCCGAAAAGAAATCGCCATCGCTTGTCCATCCCAAACGAGCGGCTCCATGCCGCCGAGTGACTGAATGTATTTTCCAAGACGGCCTTGCGCAGACACGGAGATCAAATCCAAAAAACGCAGTAGGTTGGATTTGCCGGAACCGTTCGGGCCGATGATGACGTTCAAATCTCCGGGCTGCCAGGTAACGTCTTTCAAGGAGCGAAAGCCTTTTATGTTCAATTCGAGAAGTTTCATGCGCACTCCGAGGGAAAAAACATTTCATTGAGTGATTCTTTGCGTACAATGTGACAACACAAAAGTGCGACGAAAACCCTAAAAACGCAAGCAGAACTTCGCTAAGAAAGGCAGCGCATGGCTCAAAAGTATGACGTGATCATCGTCGGCGCGGGCGTGGTTGGGTGCAGTGTTGCGTATCATCTCGCCAAACTCGGCGTGACGAACGTGTTGTTGCTGGAGCGCGAAGAGTTTCCCGGCGCCGGCTCGACGAGCAAGGCGCTGGGCGGCATTCGCGCGCAATTCTCCACGGCAATCAACATTCAAATGTCGCTGCTCGCAATAAAGCTGTTGGAGGAGATGGACGAAGACATGCGCTCGCAATCCGGTTATGTGAAAGCCGGGTATTTGTTCATGACCAACGCGCCGACCCGTTTTGAGAGGATGAAAAACACGATGCACTTTCAACAAGAACTGGGCGTTGACGTTGCTTTGCTCTCACGCGAGGAAATTGCTGCGCGCGTGCCTTTCATCAAAACCGAAGATTTGCTCGGCGGAACATTCGGCAAACACGACGGCTTCATCGATCCGAATGGCTTGACCAATGCCTATTTCACGCGCGCATGCGCGGCGGGCGTACGATATATGAAAAATGTCGAGGTCAATGCTTTTATCAAACAAAACCAAACGGCCGTGGGCGTGAAAACGACTGCGGGAGATTACACAGCCGAGTTCATCGTGAATTGCTGCGGCCCATTTGCGCAAGAGCTGGCGCAAATGGCAGGTGTTGCGCTGCCGGTGGCAGCGATACGAAGACAAGTGGTCATTACCGGCCCCGTGCAGAGCTGGCCGCGCGTGATTCCCATGTTGATTGACAGCGATACCGGCCTCGTGCTGCGCCGCGACGGCGAGGCCGTTGCACTCATCTATTCCAACCCCGAAGAGCCGCCGGGCGTGAACTTGAAATTCGATCCGGGGTTCATCGAAGTGGTGGCGCCCAAGATGTTGCAGCGCGCGCCGGATTTGGAATACGCGGGCTTCAACTATTCGCGCTGTTGGGCGGGATGCTATGAAGTCACGCCCGATCATCATGCGATTATCGGTGACTCCGGCGTGCCGGGCTTTTTGCTCTGCAACGGTTTCAGCGGGCACGGCGTGATGCACGCGCCCGCAGTTGGACTAGCGCTCGCGGAAATGATTGCGTTTGGCAAGCCGCGCAGTATTGACCTCACGCCATTGGCTTTGCGTAGATTTTCGGAAAACAAATTTCACCGCGAGCATGCCGTGTTTTGAAAATTTCTTTCCGCAAAAGCGCAGCCGTGCCGCTATACTCGCTGAATGAGCAGAAGGATTTTGTCAGGAGTTTCTCATTAGGATAAAAGGAATTGCAGGGCTGCAATGAATGACATTCTAGTTCGTGTGGATGAAAAGCAATATGGCCCGTTTTCGCGGCAGGAGTTTCATACCATGGCCACGAAGGGCGGGTTCAAATCGCATGACCAGGTTTGGAATGAAGCGGAAGGCGAGTGGGTGCGCGCTTCAGAGTTGAACGAACTGCGCGATATTTTTGAGGGCAAACGAAACAAACCGGTCGAGAAAACCAAACGCATCATCGCCGTGGGCGGCGGCAAAGGCGGCGTCGGCAAGACCGTGATGACCGCCTCCATCGGCGTCGCGCTCGCCAGTCTCGGCAACGAAGTGGTCATGGTGGATGCGGATTTGGGCGGCGCGAACCTGCATACGGTCATGGGCATCATCGAGCCGGAGCGCACCTTTTTTGATTTCTACTCGCTCAACGTCGATAACATTCAAGACATCATTCTTCCCACCCACGTCGAAGGCCTGCGCCTCATTAGCGGCGCGTGCGGAACGTTGGGGCTTGCCAATCCCAAATATCAACAAAAGCTGCGTTTCATTCGCGAGCTGCGCGAGATCGAGGCGGATTTCATTCTGCTTGATCTTGGCGCCGGCTCGTCTTATAATGTCATCGATTTTTTTCTCGCTGCGGATGAAGGCATCGTGGTCACCAATCCGGAGCCGATGGCGCTGCAGGAATGCTTCAACTTCATCAAGATTTGTTTGCTGCGGCGCTTGCGCCTGGCGTTTCGCGATCACGCCGCAGTGATGTCGGTGTTGGAGATGGAAGACCTGAATCGGCCGGGCAAGATCAACGTCACCATGTCGCAAGTGGTCGCGATGGTGCGCGAGAAAGATCGGAACGCGGCGAATATGATGGAGGCTCTGCTCGAGTCGCACCGGCCCAAGCTCATTTTGAATATGGTGATGGAAAAAGATGATATCAAAGAGGGCGTCGCGATTCAAGCTGCGGCTTCGGAGCTGCTCGCGATCGACATTGAATATCTCGGCTACGTTACTCACGACCAAAGCGTGCGCAATGCGGTGCGCGATCTCAAGCCGTTTCTGCTGCGCGATCCCAATTCCGCGGCGGCACTAGATTTGTCGCGCTTGGTGAGCGTGAAATTGCTCGGACAGACTTCCGTGATTAAAAACTTTTTCGAGCAACGCCGGCTGCGCAAGCTGCTCATGGAACAACGGGCCGAATATCCCGAAATCAGTTTGCACCAACAGGCGCCGATTTGTTCGATTCGCTGCTTTTATTGGGGCGATTGCGAATATCAAAACGGCGGCCACCCGTGTACGGTGCGGCACTTGGAGCCGATTTTCAAAGCATGATTCGACAAAAGCATTAATCGCGATTCACACTTTACACGTTACACCTTACACTCACCGTGTAAAGTGTAACGTGCAAAGTAAAAACGAAGTCAGTTCATTTTAGAAACAATCAACCAGGAGGTCATGGATGGCTCTCAACGTAACTCCGCTGCACGATCACGTGCTCGTCAAAAGATTCGAAGACGAAGCAAAAAAGCACGGCAGCCTGTATATCCCCGACACGGCGAAAGAAAAGCCCACGCAAGGCGAAGTGCTCGCCGTAGGCAAAGGGAAAATTAGAAAAGACGGCACGCGCCAGACGCCGGTGGTGAAAACCGGCGACCGCGTGCTCTTCGGCAAATGGTCGGGCGACGAGTTCGAATATGCCGGAGAGAAGTTTCTGATGTTGTCGGAAGACGATATCCTCGCCGTGCTCTAGCCTCGCGCAGGCACAACTCGCCCGTTTCCGCGGCTTTGCAACCACCTTACACTTTACACGCGGGTGAAAAGTGTAAGGTGCGAAGCATAAAACCCTCGCGTCTCACTTCATTAACAACACTTTTCTCCTGCTCACAATTTCCTGCTCCACTTCCAAATGATAGCAATATGGATTACGGAGCCGGCTATTCGGGCTTGGTGCATGGCCTTCATTCCAAAATCTTTTGCAGCCGTTCCAGACTCTCGCTCCAAAAGCTCTGCATGCGTTTGGCTTCCGTTGCGCTCGCGAGCTTATTGTGCTCGATGACGACTTGCGTTTTGCTTTCGCCCTTTGCATAGAAACTGATATTCACGGTTGTTTTGCCGTCGTTCCACAGCATGCGCAGCGATTTGTTGTTGGTTGCGCTGCGAATTGCGTAGCCCTTCGCTTTGAGCCAGCGCGCCCGTTGTTTCGCGTCATCGCAAGCTGCGTAAGCTTGCGCGATTGCCGTTGCCATTACTTTGCTGCGGCTCACGGAAAAGCCGGCGGCGGTTTCGTGTTTCACTCGCAGCCCGCGTGCGCGCTCGTATTCAACGGCGACCATCTGCCGCCACCACGGCCCTAAGCCAAACTGCTCGCCGAGAATGGCGACGATGCCTTTGTGATCCAGTTTCTTTGCGCCCGCCTGATCGAGCAGTGCAAACCATTCTTTCCAAGTTCTTTCGGTCTTCGCGCGCACGGCTTCGTCGCTCATGCTCGGAGCGTTTTTCTTTTCGGGCATATTCACCGCCTTCGCTTTGGGAGATTTTTGTGTAGCGCGTCGAATGCGTTGCGGAGTTTTCTTCGGAACACGGACGAGCAGCCCGCGCGCCTCCAAATCCAACTTCACAGTCACGACATACCAGATGATGCTGCCTTCGAAAACGCCGTCGAGCTTTTGCGCAACGGCGTCCGGCAAGTCTTTGAACGCGATCTCGCCGCGCTCGCGCAATACGAGCAGAATGGCGTTTTTGATTTGCTCATACTTCTTCTTGCTGATCTTGACGCCTTGCTTGCCTTCGGGATGCAGCGTTAGAATTCTGTCATTCATGTTTGGTCAAAATGAAATCGGTGCGCTGAATTTTTTACAACGGGTGGAGAGTTGCGGGTTGACAATACGGGCTTGAATCTTTATCATACGAAAAGACTGCCACCCCGAGCAGGGAGGGGGAGGAGATACATCTTCTAGCGGATTCTCAAGGCAAGGCTCGGGGTGACAATCAAAGCAGCAAATATCGAAATCCATCCTAGCATTAAAACCGGCGCGATAGAGCATCTTTTTTATTTTGAACACGCGCTTTCACGCGAACGGTGACGAGATGATAACTAGCGGCGAGCACGCTCACAGCCATCACGGCAAGCACGAACTCCATCAATTCACTCCTTTGCTGAATAAGCTCACATCCTCAAGGTGTTTATCGACTGCAATGGCTTAGACGCTCGAGATGGAAAAAAAGTTTCGACTAACTTGGAAAGGCAGAACATGGATTTGGGATTGCGTCAAAAAGTGGCCGTCGTCACCGGCGGCAGCCGTGGCATCGGCAAAAGCATTGCGTTAAGTTTGGCTGCGGAAGGTTGCCGTGTGGCGATTTGTGCGCGGCAAGAAGCGGCATTGCAAAAGGCTGCGCAAGAAATTCAGAGTCAAGGCGCGGAAGTGCTTGCGCTCGCGCTTGACATCACCAACCCCGAGCACGCGACGAAACTGGTGCATGACACTGTTGCGCGTTTTGGCGGCATTGATATACTCGTCAACAATGCCGGCGGCAATCGCCGCGGCGCGTTCGCAGAGCGCACCGATGCGGAATGGGAAGAAGTGCTTGCGTTAAATTTGACCTCTCACATTCGCGTGAGCCGCGCGGTGATTCCACAACTGCGCGCGCAAGGCGGCGGCGCAATCATTTTCATCGCTTCGATCTTTGGGCGAGAATCCGGCGGGGCGGGCTTGTCGATTTACAACACAACGAAGGCCGGCGTAATCAGCGTCGCGAAAATCATGGCCGTGGAATTGGCGAAGGACAATATTCGCGTGAACAGTGTCGCGCCCGGCTCGATTCGTTTTCCGGGCGGCAGTTGGGATCAACGCTGTTTGCAAGACCCGCAAGGCATGGCCGAGTTCGTGAAGCGTGAGATTCCCATGGGAAGATTTGGAACCGCGGAAGAAGTCGCCAACGTGGTGACGTTCCTTGCTTCCGCGCGCGCAAGTTGGGTGAGCGGCGCGTGTGTGAATGTGGACGGTTGCCAATCGCGGTCTTTGATTTGAGCAAAAGCAAAAGGCAAAACTATTTCTGGCAAAATGATAGAAAGAATGGTTTTGCCCCCAATAGTCTTGCCTCACAAATGAAGCAAGAGTTTTTTGTCCGGCAGGCTGCCGCCTGCCTAGCGGAGGAAATAATGCTTCGAATCGACCGCCTCACATTGCGCGAAATCCGCATGCCGTTGCGCGAACCGTTTGCCATCTCCTCGGGCATGGTAGCTGAGCGGCGCATTTGCCTTTTGCAGCTTCGCCACGTTGACGGCCTTGTGAGCTGGGCCGAATGCGTTGCGGATGAAATGCCGAACTATTCGCCGGAGACCATTGATACGGCGTGGCATGCAATCAAGGCATGGATCGCACCGCGCGTGCTCGGCAAAACGTTTCATACTCCGGCAGAAGTTTTTAATGCGTTGGAAGAAAATATTCGAGGGCATCGCATGGCGAAAGCCGCGGTGGAAATGGGGATGTGGGAGCTTGCAGCGCGCTTGCAAGAAATGCCGCTCGCCAAATTGCTCGGCGGCGCCCGCACTGAAATCGCCACCGGCATCTCGCTCGGCATTCAAAAAAATCCCGAGGCTTTGGTCGAGAAAGCGCGCGCGGCGCAGAACCTGGGTTATCGCAAGATCAAAATTAAAATCAAGCCAGGCGCGGATGTTGAATACGTAGCCGCGGTGCGCGAGACTTTAGGCCCGAGGGCGCATCTCATGGCCGACGCGAACAATGCCTATTCGTTGCGCGATATCGCAGTGCTCAAACAACTGGATGAGTTCGCGCTCATCATGATCGAGCAACCGCTAGCGTGGGATGACATTGTGCAGCACGCCACGCTGCAACAACAGCTCAAAACCCCGATCTGTTTGGATGAATCCATTACCGATGTGAGCAAAGCCGAGGACATGGTCACGCTCGGCAGCGGCAAGATTATCAACATTAAACCCGGAAGAGTCGGCGGCTTTGCTGCTTCCAAAGCGATTCACGACTTCTGCGCACAGCATAATATTCCAGTGTGGTGCGGGGGCATGTTGGAAAGCGGCGTCGGTCGTGCGTATAATGTCGCGCTCGCTTCGTTGCCGAATTTTGTTCTGCCCGGCGATCTTTCCCCGAGCGCGCGCTATTGGGAGCAGGATATTGTCACACCGGAATGGACGATGGATGCGCACGGCATGGTCAAAGTGCCGCTTGAGCAACCGGGCATGGGCGTCATGGTGAATCTCGATCGCGTGGACGATCTCACTGTGCGCGCGGAAACGCTGACGGCGCTGTAAAGGCAAGACAATTGCTGGCAAAACTATTATAGCGTTTTTTCAATTGTGCGGAGACGCCCTGTGATTCAGTAGGAGTCTTTTTAAGCACTGGAGTTGGCGTCCAGAGCGAAAAAGGATTCCTCCTGAATGAAAAATCTTAGAGGGGTGATTATCGAATGTGGAAATCACCGCGCATTAGGCTCAATTTTCCTTCTCGTTTTCCGGCAAATCGTGCTCGTCTTCGATCTCCCCGACGATCTCTTCCATCACGTCTTCCAAAGTGACGATGCCGAGGCTGTGGCCGTACTCGTCACTCACTACGGCGAGATGTTTTTTTTGCCGCCGAAATTCTCGCAATGCCAACGCCACGGACATTTTCGCGGGAAAGCGCACAGGCGGATACATGGCATCGATCAATGTTACCACGCCGCGCAGACTGAAAAGATAGAAGAGATCCTTCGTGTTGACGATTCCGACGATATGATCGAAGTCGCCGTCATACACCGGCATGCGTGTATGCGCGCTCTCGCGCACCGCTTCTAAAACTTCCTTCTCCGAAGCGTGCAGCTCCAAGGCCGCCACTCGCTCGCGCGGCACGACGATCTCTCCCACGCATTTGGAAGAGAGACGAAAGACGTTGCGCAAATATTCCGCTTGATCGGGCGGGAGCACGCCCGCGCGGCGCGTTTCTTCCACAAGCAAACTCAACTCTTCCACCGAATGCACCATTTGATGCCCGCTCACCGGCTCGAATCCTAAACGCCGCACTACCCAGTTACCCACACCGTTCATCATGAGAACAGCAGGATGAGCAATTTTGGAAAAGAACAGCAACGGTGCAGCGACCACGAGCGCCACGTCGTCCGGGCGTTGCAGCGCCATGGCTTTTGGAGCCAGTTCGCCGATGACAACATGCAAGAACGTAATCAAAGTAAACGAGAGCGCCGCTGCAAAAGAATGGCTTGCCAGTTCCGACCATGTGCCCGGCAAATGCTGAAAGAGCGGCTCGATCAAATGCGACACCGCGGGTTCGCCGATCCAGCCCAACGCCAAGCTCGCGAGCGTGATGCCCAACTGCGTTGCGGCGATGGCATCATCGAGGCGCGAGGTTGCTTGGCGCACCGCCACGGCGCCGCTCCGGCCTTGCCTCACCAGTTCTTCCACGCGGGTGCGCCGCACGGCCACGAGGGCAAACTCCGCTGCCACAAAAAAACCGTTGAGCAATACCAACAGCGGTATAGATAAAACACCGAGAAGATTTCGAAAAATCTCAGCGAAACTTTCCATGTGCTTTAGGCTCCGGAGAAATGATCGTGTGATAAGAAGGTGTGCGAGGCAGACGGGCGCAAGCGTGCCGTTCAAGAAGAAGTTGCGACGCGAGCGAAGCAGTGCGAGATGAAAGTGTGGAAGAGGGTTGCGCGAGAGAGTAGGCTACTCCACAAAGAGTTTTTTTCTTCTCAGATTTGAATTCCAAGTTGGGTCGTCTTTTTCGTCACCCATTCACCTCCGCCAAATGTTCCTTCGCGATGACCGCCCATTCGCCTTCCGGCTCCACCTCGAGGTACTTTTGCCAATACAATTTTGCCGGCACGGCTTGTCCGAGTTTTTCATAAACCACGGCGAGGTTGAACAACGCCGGCTCGTAGTTCGGAAAGAGCAACAGCGCACGTTGATAAAGCTGCAATGCCCGCTCGAGCTGGCCGTTTTCATCGTAAAGGTTGGCGAGATTGTAGCACACGAGATAGTTGTTTTCATCAAGCTGCAGCGCTTTTTCCAACAACGCAATCGCGCGCGCCACGTCGTTTTTGTGGAAGCACAGATTGGCGAGATTGACCATGGCATCGACGTAGGCCGGCGCCATCGCGAGTGCGTTTTCATATGCGCTGATCGCTTCGTCGTAGGTGTCGGGATTGCCGTCGGCTTTAAAGCCGATTTCGTACCATTCTTCCGCAGTGCGCGGCGGTTCTTTCGTGGGCTTTTGCATGGTCAACACGACGCCTTTGGGGCGATGCTCTTCGAATTGCAAAGAGGCTTGCGGCGAAGGGTGCCGCAGCCCGAGCACGCGCTTCGCAACCTCGCGCAGCGGCAACTTGTGTCCGAGCAACTCGTCGATTTGCCGAAACGTGAGCAGGTCTTTGAACTCGTAGTAGTGCTGCGCGTTGGTTTTCACTGCGGGCGTGAACAACCCCCAATGCGCAAAGTAGCGGATGAGATCGGGTCGCAAGCGTGGATAAACGCGCTGAATGCGTTCCAGCGAATAGTATTTCTTCTCCAATGTGGCCTTGCTCTCCATGCCGACCATTTCGAGAAACTCGGATTCGGAAATGATCCGCACATTGCCGCCCGCAGCATTGATTTCTTCTGCGCGTTTGAGCTTGTTGCTTTTGACGATTTCGGTGAGATAGCCTTCTTCGCCCATCACCAAATATGTGGTGCTCTTGCTCACTCGGGAAGGGGTTTCGCCGCCGAAGCGCACGACGATTTCTTGCGCTGCACGCCGGGAAAGTGCGGCAAGCTTGCCGGTAAAGACGAGGCTATGGTTGGCAAATTTTTTCTGAGGGTCCTGTGCTGCCATTGCCGAAGGACAAGGCTCCTGGGTTTTATTCCGTTCCGGTTTTGCGGCGCTCTTTGCGAGGCGCCGGCGCTTTCGCCAAGCCGCGTTTCGGAAGCGGCGTGACCGTCGGCGCCGGCGGCTCCATCTCGGCAAGCGTCGCACGCTCTGCCGCGTGTTGCTTCGCCACCTTCTCTTTAATCAAGCCCACCAATTTGTCTTGCAGGCTGTCACGAAATTTTTTGTGATAAAATTTCTTCGTGTGGCGCGCGATCAAGTCCGTTGCTTTTTCAATGTCCTGCTTGTTTCTTCTCTCGTAACCGTTGAGCCCCTCCAGCGCCTCGGTGCTACGCACTTCGCTGTCATAGCGCAACGTGGAAACCACGATGGTTTCGTCTTTAACCCACAGCGCGACGATATATTCTTTGCGGCGCATCACCATCTTCGCGATGCCGTACTTGCCGGAGCTGCGAATGGATTCACGCAAAGTGTGATACGCTTCCGCGGCGATGGGACCTTCCGGCGCCATGTAATAGGGCGTGTCGAAGATGAGCGGATTCAAAGCATCGCGCTCAACAAACATGCTCACTTCCAACGCCCGCGCGGATTTGGGCGCCAAGGCTTCGATTTCGTCTTCGCTGATCGTGACGAATTTGCCCTTTTCATATTCGAAGCCTTTGACGATCTCACTTTCCAAAATCGGGCCGTGGACCGGGCAGCGTTTCTCGTGCTTGATGCGCTCGCCGCAATCGTGGTGTAATTGATGGAGCGAGAACTCCTCGGATTGTGTCGCCGAATAAATTTTAACGGGAAAATCGAACAAGCTAAATTGCAAACGACCGGTCCAGACGGCGCGCATATTGAATGCTCCTTAAAAACGTGGCGGTATACAAGTTTGATCTGCAAAAAGGTACCGGCAAACGCATGTGCTTTCCGAAAAATGCCATGCAGCTTTTTTGCGAAGAAGAGACTTTGATCTGCTTTATTTGTTGCGCGGGAATGAAATCGCACGGCCGATTGCAGCACGCGCGCTAAAAGCATTGGGGCCGTGCAAAATCAGGTAAAAATGCAGAATTATCATACAAAAACACGCCACGGATGTCAAGCAGAATCTCGGACGCGTGAGGGTGCAGTCACATTTGCAAGCACCTCGTAGCTGCCGCGCAAGAGTTTACCAATGCTCCAAAACAAAGGAGCCCGAAACAAGAATTCGCTTCGGGCTTCTGCTTTACTCGGCAATCTGCCTCATCCATAGATTCCACGCAGCGCCAGAGTCTTGGCTACGCGATCAATGGCGAGCACATACGCGCCGATGCGCATGTTGACTTGGTATTTCTCCGCGGTGTTGAGCACGTCGCGCAAGGCTTCGCTCATAATGCGGTTCAAGCGATTGTACACGTCGTCTTCCGGCCAGAAATAGCCGCCGCGATCCTGCACCCATTCGAAGTAGCTCACCGTCACGCCGCCGGCGTTGCACAGAATATCCGGAATCACGACGATGCCGCGGTCTTGCAGAATGGGATCAGCTTTCGCCGTGGTCGGGCCGTTCGCGCCTTCTGCAATGATTTTGGCTTTGATGCGTCCGGCATTGCGGCTGGTAATCTGATCTTCCATCGCGCACGGAGCGAGCACGTCGCATTCCAATTCGAGCAGTTGATCATTATGAATCAATTCACCGCCGTCAAAGCCTTCGAGTGTGCCCTTGTGCGCATTGCGATATTCGATTGCCGCGGGAATATTAATGCCGTCGGCATTGAAATAGCCGCCGGTGACGTCGCTGATGCCGATGACTTTGCAGCCGCGACGTTGAAATTCTTTCGCTGCGATGGAACCCACATTGCCAAAACCCTGCACGACCACGCGGGTGCTTTGCGGCCTCATGCCCATTTTTTCCATCATCGTGCTCGCAGTGATGACCACGCCGCGGCCCGTGGCTTCAACGCGGCCCTGTGAGCCGCCGAGATAGATAGGTTTCCCGGTCACGACTGCGGTTGTGGTATGACGCATGTGCATCGAATAGGTATCCATGATCCAACCCATCACCTGCTCATTGGTATTCACATCTGGCGCGGGCACGTCGCGTTCCGGTCCGAAAATCTCCAGCAAGTTTGCAGTATAGCGCCGCGTGATCTTTTCGAGTTCGACTTTGGTGAGATTCGGAGGATCGCATCTCACACCGCCTTTCGCACCGCCAAACGGAATGTTGACAACGGCACATTTCCACGTCATCCACGCGGCCAAAGCCTTCACCTCGGCAAGGTTTACATCCATGGAATACCGGATGCCGCCCTTCGAAGGTCCGCGCACGTCGTTGTGAATGACGCGATAACCTTCGAACACTTCGATGCGGCCGTCATCCATCTGGATCGGAATGGCGACGATCACCTGTTTCTGCGGCGTTTTGAGATATTGATAAACTCCGGGATCCAAATTCAACAGCTTCGCAGCAACATCAAAACGCGCCATCATTGACTCAAACGGATCCTCGTCCGTGACCTTAATGGGGGCTTGCTCGACATACTTGTAGTTAACTGCATTAGCCATGGCTCTCTCCTCTCAAGTTGTGGGTAACTGGCAAAACTCTTGACCTCATATATGCAGTGGAAAGTCTTCTCCCGTCATGACATTCATGTTGCAAACAATGCAAGCTAGCTTCTTCACGAAAACCTAGTACGGAGATTTGTTTGAAGGATGGAGCCCCATCGGCGAGGAAGTTCGTTCTTTGGCTACATCGAGGCGACGAAGAACCTCTTTCACCACTTTGCGCAGCAACGCCGGGTCGGCTTCTGATCCAAGCTCGTGCACCACTTCGTGAACGATTTTATGCAGAAGCTCTTCTGGGATTTCCATGACGCTTGTGCGTGCTATTGATGTGATGCGTTCAATCCCGGCGCTCGCGCTGGCATGTTGGACACTGTCGCCTCGCCTGCGAGAATAATGATGTGATTGCCTACTGGGTCGGCCAAGCCAATTTGTCCGGGCACGGCTTTGAATTCGATGCGCTGCCGGCGTAGATGTTCATTTAGGCGAGCCAATTCTTTTTCATCGGGCATGCATAGCATAAAGTAGCGCATGCCGGCGATTTCATTGAGCGCCGCATGGCCGTCCGCGCCGGCCCAATTATTCAAACCGATGTGATGATGATAACCACCCGCAGAAAGAAAAACGGCGCCGCTGCCATACCGCGCCGTAACTTCGAAACCCAGCGTTTGACGATAGAACTGCTCGGCTTCATAAAGATCTGAGACTTGCAAGTGCACATGCCCGATGCGTGTTTCCGGTTCAAGCCCGTGCCAGGTTATTTTGCCGTGCCCAAGCTCCGCGAGCAGAAAATCCAAATCCAATGGATGCGTTTCCATTTGCACTTGGCGTTTGTACCAAAGCCACTCTTCCCGCGGACGATCGGCATAGATCTCAATGCCGTTGCCGTCGGGATCAGCGAGATAAATCGCCTCACTCACCAAATGATCTGAGGCGCCCTGCAACGGATAGATCATTTCGAGCAACCGGTGCAAGGAACGCGCGAGCGCAATCCGACTGGGCACCAAAACCGCAAAATGATATAGCCCGAACGCGTGCGGCGACCTCGGCTGCACGCGCGGCGAGGCCGTAAGCGCGAGCAAGGGATTTTTCCCATCCGCACTCAAACACGCGTAACCATTGTCTCGCTGCAATATCTTGAAGCCGATAATCTCGTTGTAAAACTGTAGCGAGCGCTGCAAATCGGCTACAAGTAAATGCACCGGGCCTACGTGTGCTTCCGGGTGAATCGTAAATTGATTCAGAATATCCTCCCTTCTCCCGAAATCGGCAAGATTACAAACTTGCCGAAGGTTATCTAGCACTCACTTCGGCCTCCTGAGGATGATGCAATGTCAAAGTCGTCGCGCGCAGGAGAGGCATTATGGTTTTCGCACAGGCGGGCAGAACATAAATAGTTTTTGTTTGAAAGTCAAATTCAAGTTTTTGACGCAGTGCGGGCGCATAATGATGCAGCCGTTCTTTTCTGTTTCATTGTGGCATTTTTTTTATGGAAGAGAGAATGCAGGGTTGTTGGCACGATGCAAAACAATGGACAATGGCATATCAAGAATTCGAAACTAAGAACAAGGGAGCCGAGCAAAAGGGGAAAAGCGGCTTCGGTGTTGGTTTGAAACATGCACTTTTTACTGTCAAACGAACGGGAGCACAATTTTTTTTGCGAAAACGTGATTTTCCACTTGACTTGCAAACATTCGTTCACTACAATGTCATATCAAAATTGTGGCCATAAAAACACCCAAAGGAGCCGTGATGAAAAAACTTGACGAGGCCGTGGAAGTCCAGGCACAGACCAATCGAGGACGAGTTGTGCCGGTGTTGGTAACTTGGAAAGGAAAAAATTACACTATCGCACGCGTGGAAAAAATGCGAAAACAGAAAATTAAGGGCAGACATTTTGAGACCATGAAGGTGAGGGTGCTGGCTTGGAAAAGCATGCAGTTGGAATTAGATCATCATCGCAAATCGTGGCGCCTGCTTTCAATTGAAGATGAACGCGACAGCCTAAGCAGGTTTGCGCTTTGATCGCCGAAATAACAGGCTCTATTTCCTTCATAAGAACCTCACAAACCGTCATCCCGATTCGGAGAGCATTGACTCAAAGAATCGGGATTTTTGTTTGCAGATCTCTTGCACCTGTAGATCGTGCCCGGAAAAAAGGCTTGTAATCTTAATTGTGAATTGTTACGTTGACCATCATTCATAGCGGTTTTTGAAACAGAATCAGAGGATCATGGAAAGAACGATCGAACAGTTGCTAAAAGATTTACAGGGACTGCGCGACGAGTTCAATGACTTCCTATATTACTTGCCCGATGCGCTATTGGAGGTTGATATTTCGACACGCCAACTCACCTACATGAATCGCATGGCCCATATCCTTTTTGCGTATTCTGAAGAAGATTTTTTGCGGGGTATCGAGGTTCCCCAGCTATTTGCGGGCATGGAATACGAACACGCCGTTACTATCATTCAGGGTTATATCAGCAAGAGTCTCGAGGAAAAAGTTGAATATGCCCGTTCCGGGCGAACCGATCTTTACGAGTTTCAAATGCGTCGAAAAGACGGTTCAACCTTTCCGGCAGAAACGCAAACCTCCTTTGTGTTGAATCAGGCCTCTATTCCGATAGCGATGCGGACGATCGTGCGCGATATTACCGATCGCAAGCATGCGGAACGGGCGCGCGCTCGGGAGCTTCAGCCAGAACTGCGAAACGATGACCGTAACTGGTCAGCCATGGACGAGGCGACGAGAAACGAGATCGCTAGAATGATCATAGAAATCTCGCGCAACGCGGAAATGATTTTGGCAGTCGTTCCACCGCAAACGCTTTCATGGGAGGCAAGCCAAAAGATAGCAGTTGCTGCTCGGCGTTTAAACGAATTGGTCACGCTTCAACCCCAGGCTCGGTGATTTTGGCGCGGAGAAAAGTAAAGATTTATGGAAATGCTAAAAGATTATGGTCTGTTTCTAGCAAAAGCAGTAACCATTGTTGTTGCGATCGTCTTCATTGTGCGCGGCTTAATTGCGGCCGTGCAACACGAACGGGAAGTGAGCCGTGAAAAGGTTACCGTCAAAAAGCTCAATCGCCACTATGAGTATTTGCGGGATGCGCTGCAGGAAGAGATGAGTTCCGTCTTCGAACGCAAGCAAATTATAAAAGCGAAAAAACAGCAGTGGAAAGACGAGAAGAAAAAAGCCAAAACGGGCACCCTTCCAGAACGAAAAAGAATATTCGTGCTCACTTTCAAGGGTGATATTAGAGCCTCCGCGGTTTCCTCCTTGCGTGAGGAAATAACCGCAGTTTTGACTGTTGCAAAACCTAGTGACGAGGTCGTGGTGCGTTTGGAAAGCTCGGGCGGGGTGGTGCACGCGTACGGCTTGGCCGCTTCGCAGTTGCAACGCTTGAAGGGCCGGCAGATTCCGTTGACGATTGCCGTCGACAAGGTCGCAGCGAGCGGCGGCTATTTGATGGCCTGCGTGGCGGATCGCATTTTGGCGGCACCCTTTGCTATTGTCGGATCAATAGGCGTCATTTCGCAGGTGCCAAACTTCAACCGGCTGCTCAAAAAACACGATATCGATTATGAAGAAATAACCGCGGGTGAGTATAAGCGCACGTTGTCAATCTTAGGGGAAAATACTGAGAAGGGCCGTCAGAAGTTCATCGAACAAATAGAAGAAGTACACGCGAGCTTTAAAGATTTTCTGCAGCAGCATCGCACCAAAATAGAAATCGACGCTATCTCCACCGGCGAGTATTGGTATGGCAAGCGCGCATTGGAACTGAAACTGGTCGACGAACTGGTCTCCAGCGACGATTATCTTTTTGCCGCGCACGAGACTTGCGATATCTATGAAATTACCTACAAACCGAAGGAAACGCTCCGCGAAAAACTGGCGGTCGGCCTCGAAGAATCGTTACAACGTGTTGTCAACCTACTGTGGAAGCGCGCCGAGGACAGCCGTTATGTTTGAGAGCTCATTGGGATGAGGATGCGTGTAGGGTACGTCGCATGCGCTCCCGCGCTTCTGAAGTCAGAGTCGGCGCTTGCGATACATGTTGAGCCTGAGAATTGTTGTCATAGCTTTGCGCTGCATCTCTTAGAAACCGCAACTGCTGTTCATACCTCCGGCACAAGCTGCACGTGAAAAGATGCAGCTTCATCGCCACGCGTTTTCGCAAGGACAAACTCTTTTCCAGCGCCACGGAAATAAGAGGAGTGATTTCCTCACAGGGCGGCAAGCGGTGCGCGACGCCCAACAGCAGTTGCCGCCGCAATTTTTGAAAAATTGACCCGCTCATATTTCTCTTCTCAACATTTTCATCTCAATTGTTTCATTTCTCACGACGATCGCTTTGCCTTCATAGCAATTCCCGGCAAGAGTTCCAACCCGATTCCAACTCAACCAAATCGCTCCTCCGTCCACGGATCACCATGATTGTGATAGCCGTATCTCTCCCAAAACCCGGGCTTGTCATCGGGCATGAACTCCAGGCCATTCAGCCATTTTGCGCTTTTCCAAAGATAAAGCTTCGGCACAAGCATACGCACCGGGCCACCGTGGTCGCGCGCGAGTGGTTTGCCGTCATAACTATAGGCGATTAATACCTCTTCGTCATATAACTCTTCCAAGGGTACGTTTGTGGTGTAGCCGCCAAAACAATGCTGCATCACAAATCGCGCTTCCGGCTTGGGTTCGACCAACTTGGCAAGTTCACCGAACGACACGCCTTCCCATCTCATATCCAACTGGCTCCAGCGCGTAACGCAGTGAAGATCGCAGACAATCTCTTTGCTCGGCAATGCACGCAGTTCTTCCCACGTGAGCGCCAAAGGTTTTTCCACCAAGCCCCAAACTTTCAAATGCCACTCCTTCAAGCTGATTTCCGGAGTATCGCCATAAGTCAAAACCGGAAACTTGGCGGTTGTGTACTGACCGGGGGGAATACGATTGAAGGGATCAAGCTCCGCTTTGCGCAGTGGCTTCGCTTCGCGCAGTTTTGCTACACGCTTTAGGGGATTCCAATCTGTCATGTGTTCTCCGGAATAGTTCTTTGATTGGTCGCAGGAATAATACGATCCTTACATGGCCAAAAGCAAGCGCCCCCGTAATCTTCAGCTTAACCTTCCTGTTCATTGCGATAATCGTTGTGATTAAAAAAACATGGGATGGACTATCTGCCAATACGATGAAATGCCTGGCTCATCTCTTTGCACCTTGCCACTGCAAGCTTTGATTCTCATGTGACTGTGATGCAAGTCTTCTGGCTTGAAGTAAAGACCAATTCTTCAAGATATTCGCAAAAAATGGGCTGGGCTGCAATGCAGCTTCGCAGCCACGAAGCGCTCGTGCGGGGGCATTTGTGTTTGTCGATACAAATTACTCAACGGGGTAAAAAAAAATAAAGGCTCCCGTCCGACGTGCGGGTCGGAACGGCAGCCTTTGCTTTGCATTTCGAGATTGCCCGATTCTGAGGTTTGAGGAAGGGAGTAGGCACTTTTTCCTCGGAAGGATAAGGCTGACCATGCTTGTTGGCCGCCATTACTTTCTGGGCCTTTCTCGTTTGCAACAGTATAGACGACGCAATGGAAAATAATGTTGCAATCTTTTCCCGGTAAAGCGGCATGATCGCCCTCGCTGCGAGCATTGCGAAAGCCGAAGACACTGCGCCAATCGAGCCCTGCGCGCTACTCGTTGACCCGCAAGATTGTGATGCAACATTCTGCGCGGCGCTTTGCACGCTTTGCTTTGGCGCGCCCAGCTTGCGATTTCTTCTAGCCTAAACCGGCCTCGCACGAAAAAGCGTTTGACTTTACAGCGAATTTTTCTTAAAGTAACGCCGTTAATGAACTCCGTAAATAGAGCGCAACCACATTGCAGCGCGAGGAGCAATCATGAAAAGAACAAAAGTATTCGCCGCCGTTATAGGCGCCGTTTTGGTGCCAACATTGTCCTTCGGACAATTGAAAGAACAAACCAAACCGATTTCATTCTCCCAGCTTTTGTCGCAAGGCCTGTCGGCTCCAAAAGGATTGGTGGGATTGTTGGGTTTGAATCCCAATCGCTTCTCGATGCAGCAGAGTTACTCTTTGTCATATCTCACTTCGCGAGGCAACGGCTACAGCCAGGGCGTGTATTTGAACACGATGAGCTATCAAGTTTCTGATCCCTTGTCGGTGGCGGTGCAATGGGGCGTCATGAATCAGCCGCTCAGTTCGTTTGGCGCTGCGCCTCTTTATCAAAGCGGCTTTTTCTTTTCCGGCGCCAATCTCGAATACAAGCCGAGCGATAAATTCTCCGTGGGCTTGCAAATCAACTCGCATCCCAACTCGAATTATTACTATTCGCCGTATCGATTTGGCAGTTCGTACTACAATCCTTTTCGGGATGAAAACAAATAGGCAGTTTTCAAATAAAGATGGCTCGTGCAAATGCGAGTCATTTTTTTTGTGTGCACGTTAGGAAGGAGCATTGAACGTGTCAAATTCTCGCATGGCGACCCCAAGTCGTTCCCGCAAACCCGCCACAGGATCGAGCAGCAATTCCCCCATGGGCCGGCGCTCAAGAGGCAGGAATGCCAAGGCACCGTTCAACTTGAAACATGCATTGTTTACGACCGCGCTATGGGGTTTGGGCATTCTGAATGTCATATTGATCGTTTCCTTCGTGAGCCGGCATTTCTTCAGCGGCAATGAACCCGGATTGAACGCCAATTCCGACGTGCCCGTGATTCCCGCGGAAAACCTCAAGGTGGAAGTTTTGAACGGCTGCGGCGTGAATGGCTTGGCGCGCAAATATGCCGACTTGCTCAAGGAGCATGGCTTCGATCCGGTCAAGACCGAAACCTACGATCGTTCGGATTTGCCGCGCACGTATATTATTGACCGCCAGTCCGAAAAAATGGCCAATGGTCTGAAGATGGCGGAAGCGCTTGGTCTGCCCAAAGATTATGTCTCCTATCAAGCCGACGCGAAGCGCATGGTCGCCGTGAGCTTGATTCTCGGACAGGACTACAAAACCATTCCCGCCAATCCGAAATAGCTTTCTATTCTCTCCTTAAACAACCGTGTCCCTTTCTTTTCAGCAGCGGGCGAACGCGGTCGGGAGTTTCTTGTGGATGATTGGATATAATCTCCTCGCACTCCCGGCACTGTTCCTATTTTCTCATTTCCTGGCCTTACTGCCCGCGAAATCTGGAAGTCTGCAAAAAGTTCGCGCCGGCGTGCTCGGCCGCAAGCACTGGTTTGAAGATCTGCGTGCGGAATTTCAAAACATTTCGCCGTCGCGGCCGCGCGTATGGGTGCATGCCGCCTCCATGGGCGAATGTGAGCAGGCCAAACCGATCTTGCGCGAGTTGGGCGAGCGCTTTCCCGAATACGTGCGCGTGCTCACGATTTTCTCTCCAAGCGCATATCGCCATCTCGCGCGTCAAAATTTTCCCGCAGAGGTGCTTTGCTATTTGCCTTTCGATAGCCTGCGCCAGGTCAATAAGTTTTATAACCTGGTTCAACCTCGCGCCGGAATCGTCATTCGCCACGACTATTGGCCGAACTTCATGTGGCAAGCCCAACGACGCAATATCTTTCTCATCTTAGCTGATGCGAACGTGAGCGCGAATGCCAAATCGTTCCGGCACAAGCCGCTCGTGCGCCATTTCAATCGCGAAATTTTGTCGCATTTCGATGTGATTGCCGCGGTGTCGCCCTCCGCTGCGGACAACTTGCAACCTTTGCTGCGTTATCCCGAACGCCTCTGCATTCTGGGCGACACGCGCTTCGAGCAAGTTCTGTATCGCGTGCAAAGCGCGGCGCCACGCAACCTTCTGCCGCACTCATGGCGCGGCAAAGAGATTTTGCTCGTTGCCGGCAGCACGTGGCCATCAGATGAAGAAGTGATCATTCCGGCTTTTGCGGCTGTACAACGCAAGCATGAAGCGCTCGGCATGATACTCGTGCCGCACGAACCAACGGCAGTTCACTTGCAAAACGCCGAACAGCTCTTGCAACAATGTGGCCTCGCATCGGTTCGGCTTTCACTGGCACAGGCCGCGAATGACGCCAACGTGTTGCTCGTCGATCGCATCGGGGTTTTGGCCGAACTATACGGCGCAGGCAATATCGCCTTTGTGGGCGGAGGATTTGGACCCGGCGTGCATAGCGTGCTCGAAGCCGCGGCCCATGGCGTGCCGGTTCTTTTTGGCCCGCGCCACAACAATTCTACCGAGGCGATGGAAATGGCGCGCATGGGCATTGGCAAAATCATTCGAAACGAAAAGGACGGCGAACAAGAGTTGCTGCAGCTCATGCAGAATGAAAGCGAAACCGGCAACCCCTGCCGCACTTACGTTGAGCAAAAAACCGGCGCAGCACGCGCGCTCGTAGCATTGCTGGAGCCGTGCTTTCGCTCTGAAAAATGAAGCCGCGTTTCGCTGCAAACCAGAGCGCTACCACGCTTTGTCGTGCCAATGTGTATACTTCTCTTTCATATGACACCACAATCTGCGATCATAGATTCTACTGTCCCCAAGGCCCTCCCCGCTTCCGCAAAGATGGAAGCCCTGCCCGGGCTTTCGCCGGCAAAGCGGCAACGCGGCCAGCGCCTGTTGCATCTCTCGCAGACTTTTAACGCGCTCGCCTACGCCTGTCTTGCTGATAATGTTCTGACTCTGTATGCGCTGAAGCTCGGCGCCGGCGCTTTTTATATCGGCCTTTTGTCTTCCCTTGTGCATCTCACTATGTTTTTCGGTTTGCTCGGCAAGCGCATCGTGGAAAAACGCGGCGCGGTTTATGTTTACGGCACAAGCTGGTCGCTGCGCTATTTGTTTGCCGGAATCATGGCGCTCGCGCCCTTTGCTGCCTACCTGCTCGGCACGGACGCCGGTTTGGGCGTGCTGTTCGCAGGCGCAATTTTGTTCTTCTCTTTTCGCGCGATCGGCAACAATGCCAACACCCTCATCGTTGCACGCATCGCCTCGCCGCATCATCGCGGGCGCTTGGTCGCGAGCCAGTTCACGATCTTTTATATCGGCAACATGCTCATTCTGCTCGCATATGGCTTGTTGCTCGGCCGGGAAGCGCCGCTCTGGCGCTTTCAAGCATTCATTGTGTTCGGCGTGATTACCGGTATCATCTCCGGACTGATCGCATTGCGCCTTCCGGAAATCACTGAACCGAAAGCGCATAAATCCGTGACCATGCGCCAGATGGTCACATTGTTTTGGCAAACACCGGCCCTGCGCCAGTTCCTTTTCTCCGGCATGGCGACGCGTGCGGTGGCCGCCGCGGCTATTCCGTTTTTAGTGGTGAGCATGCGTGTGGGCGTCGGTTGGACCGAAGATCGAATTTTGCTGCTGGTCATCTTTCTGAGCTTGGGCAACGTGCTTGCTTCATTTTTCAACCGCATGTATCTCGATCGCCTCGGCGCACGCCCGATGATGATTCTTTACGCGCTATGCCTGACGTTTGGGCTATTGGCTTGGGTCATCACGCCGGGCCACAGCAGGGTTTACTTCGCGCTCAACTTTCTTGTCTTCGGACTGGTGTTGCCGGGCTTCACCAGCGCACAAGTGCCTTACCTTTTCAATTGGGTGCGACCGCGCGAACAATACGCGGCTTCGCTGTTCTCCGAAATCGCCATGGGTGTCACCGCTTTCCTCGGCGCTTTCCTCGGCGGTGTCATCATCAGCAAACTGCAAAGCTTGATGGCCGATGGCCTGGCGCCATTTCGATGGTATTACGGCCTGCTGGCTCTGCTTTCCATTGGCGCAATTATTTTAACGCAACGCCTCTCGCCCATTCGTGATCGAAAATTCCGCGAAGTGTTGAATATCCTTTTCTCGCCGCGCGATTTAATGGCGCTCTTTTATTTGAGCAATCTCGCGGGCCGCTTGACGGAAGAAGAAGAAACCGAAGCGCTTGACCGCATCAGCGATTTCGGCTCGCAACTGAGCGAGAAAGAATTGTTGGAAGGCTTGGCCTCGCCGCGCCTAGTCGTGCGCGCCGATGCCTTGCACGCGCTGCGCAACGTTCCGCCCACGCCCGCCATCACCCGCGCACTAATGGAGGAAGTTAAGAACCACGAATTCACCACAGCCTATCTCGCCGCAGACCTGCTTGGCGTTTACAGCGTCGAGGAAGCGATTCCGCTTTTGCGCGCAACGCTGCGCTCTGAAGACGTGTTCTTGCAGAGCAAAGCGTTGCTCTCGTTGGGACGTTTGCATGATGAAGAAGCTTATCCGGTGATATTGGAAATCTTTCGCAATACGGACAATCCGCGCCTGCTCATTCATTGCATGAATGCTTTCAGCTTTTACGGCAAGGCGGAATCACTCAAAGAGATTCTTTGGCGCATTCATGAGTTCGAGGCGCGCACGGTGCGCGGCGAAGCGCATCTTTCGCTCGCAGATTTGTGCGGCACCGGCGAGGATTTTTATAGCGACTACAAAGCCTACTTGCTCGATCCAACCATCGGCGAAGGCATTCTATTGGATTTGGCGGAGAAGCAAAGAGTACCGGCGCAGCGCCAGGCTTGTTTGGGAATCGTACGCGCGTATCTGCTGGAAGCCGAAACCTTCAAAGCAGCGCTGATATCTCTCTGCCGAGCGGTTTCGTGCGAATCGCGCATGCAGGAAAGCTTTAACATCTTTGTGGAATACCTGCAATCGCCCGCTCAACAAATGGATTTGGATTTACGCTTCTGCCTCGCCTATTGTTGTTTGGCGATGGGGTTGAAGGAGGAATGAGCATCACTGAGAGAGAAAAAAGGATATTTCCCATCCCGATTTTGCACTAGCCGTGGCCGTGCTCGCAGCCTGCAAGACATCGAGGTTTCCCCTTGCATCACCCACTGGGTGATGCCCCGGAAGGGGAGCGCGAACTTCACGCCTGACATTAAATTTCCAAATCTGCACTTCGCTCAGACTTCTGTGGTGTTCCGACTTCCGACCCCAGCGCAAGAGAGCAAAATGCTATAGGCGTCACGAGAACCCATTGTGAGACCACTACCTATGAAGACACAGTACTACACCGCCTGCAGCCTGGACGGCTTCATCGCGACTGACGATCATTCTTTGGAATGGCTGTTCCCACTCGGTGACATCAACGATACCAGCTATCCAAACTTCATCCAAGGGGTCGGGGCGCTCGCAATGGGCTCGTCGACATACGAATGGCTCTTGCGTCACGTAGTCAAGCCAGGCGCTGAAGATCAGACACCCTGGCCATACACCCAGGCTGCATGGGTATTCAGCAGTCGCACGCTTCCCGGCGTGCCCTCCGCCAACATTCAGTTCGTCCGTGGTGACGTAAGACCTGTCCACGAAGCCATGGTGCGTGCTGCTGGCGGCAAGAATGTATGGCTGGTCGGCGGCGGCGAGCTTGTGGGGCAGTTCTACGACGCCGGATTGCTTGACGAGATCATTGTTCAAGTTGGCTCTGTGACTCTGGGCTCGGGCAAGTCGCTACTTCCCCGCCGCATCATCTCGCCGTCCCTGCAGCTTATGGACGCACGGTTTGTCGGGCCAGGCTTTGCCGAGCTCACTTATACCGTGCCGCGCAAGCAATGACGCTTAACTCTTCCACCGTTTACTCATATCAAACGTTAGGCGAATCTTAATACAGCACTCCTCGCCATTTCAACCTTCCTCAAGAAATCCCTTGTCGCGAACGCTATTTGTTTTAAATTCGGGCTTTCGAAATTGCGTATCGCTCACACGAAAGGATTTGCCCCATGCCCACCCCTGCTGCTCTCGAACGTTTGTGCATCAATACCATTCGCACGCTTGCCATGGATGCGGTGCAAGCCGCGAACTCCGGACATCCCGGCGCGCCCATGGCGCTCGCGCCCGTGGCGTTTACGCTGTGGGATCGCTTCCTGCGCCACAATCCCGCCAATCCCGACTGGCCCAATCGCGACCGCTTTGTGCTCTCGAATGGACATGCTTCGATGCTGCTCTACGGCACGTTGCACTTGATGGGTTATGATATCACACTCGACGACCTCAAAAACTTTCGGCAATTGCATCACAAGTGCGCGGGCCATCCCGAGCACGGCCTGGCGCCCGGCGTGGAAACCACCACCGGCCCGCTCGCGCAAGGCGCGGCGAATAGCGTGGGCATGGCGATCGCGGAGAAGTGGCTCGCCGCGTATTTCAATCGTGCCGATCATGAAATCATCAACTACAAAATTTTTGTGCTCCTCGGCGACGGCTGCATGATGGAAGGCCTCAGCGGCGAGGCGGCCTCGCTCGCGGGACATTTGGGCTTGGACAATCTCATTTGGCTTTATGACAACAATCGCATCACCATCGAAGGCAAAACCGATTTGGCCTTCAGCGAAGAAGTCGCCACGCGCTTCATCGGCTATCATTGGAAAGTGCAGCATGTGAACGACGCGAACGACACCGAAGCGCTGGCACAAGCCGTTCGCAACGCACACGCGGAAACGCACGGCCCTTCGCTCATCATCGTCGACAGCCACATCGGCTACGGCGCGCCGAACAAACAGGACACGCATGCCGCGCACGGCGAGCCTTTGGGCGAGGAAGAAATTCGCGCCGCGAAAAAATTTTACGGCTGGGATCCCGACAAAAAATTTTACGTGCCCGAAGAAGTTTATTACTATCGCAACGAGGTCATTGCGAAAGGCAAAGAAGCCGAAGCAGAGTGGCAGAAAAAATTTGCAGCCTATGCAGACGCACATCCCGAATTGGCTCAACAATTCACGCAACTGCAAAAACGCGAATTGCCCGAGGGCTGGGAAAAGAGTATTCCGAATTTCCCAGCGGATGCAAAAGGGGTTGCCAGTCGCGAATCGAACGGCAAAGTGCTGAACGCGATCGCCGAGCGCATTCCGTGGCTCATTGGCGGCTCAGCCGATCTCGCTCCCTCCACCAAAACACTGCTCAAAGGCGCGAAGAGTTTTGCGAAGCATCAATACGAGGGCCGCAATTTTCACTTCGGCATTCGCGAGCACGCCATGGCCGCGATTCTCAACGGCATGGCGTTGAGCAAGCTGCGGCCTTACGGCGCAACCTTTCTCGTATTCTCCGATTACATGCGCCCCTCGTTGCGGCTCTCGGCAATCATGGAGCAGCCTGCAATTTATATTTTCACACACGACAGCATCGGCGTGGGCGAAGACGGACCCACGCATCAACCGATCGAGCATCTCGCCGCATTGCGCGCCATCCACAATCTCGAGGTCATTCGTCCCGCGGATGCGAACGAAGTGGCGGTGCTGTGGAAGTACATCATGAATTTGCGCAATCGTCCGGCTGCGCTCCTGCTCACGCGGCAAGCCATTCCGACGTTTGATCGCACGAAGTATGCTTCCGCCGAAGGCGCGTTGCGCGGCGCATACGTGCTCGCCGATTCCGGCGGCGTGCCCGAAATCATTCTTATGGGCACCGGTTCTGAAGTACAATTCTGCCTCGGCGCGCACGAGCACTTGCAAAAAGAAGGCATTCGCTCGCGCGTGGTGAGCATGCCGTGCTGGGAATTGTTCGAGCGCCAAGACGCGGCTTATCACGAAGAAGTTTTGCCGCGCAGCGTGCGCGCGCGCGTTGCCGTCGAAGCCGGCGCGACGTTCGGTTGGTCGCGTTACGTCGGTATGCAGGGCGAAGGCGAGATAATCGGCATGCGCAGCTACGGCGCCTCCGCGCCGATTAAAGACCTGCTCCCTGAATTCGGCTTCACCACTGCAAACGTCGTTCACGTCGCGAAAGCTTTGCTGGCGCGGATGAAAAAGCAGTGAGCGGTGATCGGCGTGCAGTGCAAGGCTGAAAATATTTTTGCCCCGAAGCACGCGAATCGCACAAAAGTTTTTTTCGCGTCATTCGTGCATTTCGTGAGCGAAATGTTTTAGATTTTTTTTCATGTCTTGTCGTTGCGCGTTGTTGCTTTTCTTCTCCGCTGGTTTACCGAGGTGGCCTTTGCAAGCAGGCGGACTTAAAGCGCTGCGCAGGCTTCAAAAAGCAAAAGCAGTGACGCAAACGATTTTGTGAACACCCGGAACTTTATCGCGCACGCAACCAAACCGTTCGGAGCATAAAATGTCCAACTCACCTTTGCACACACAACTTGGAAAGCATCAAAAAGCCGTCACCGCCGCGCACGCGGAACTAGTCCAACAGAAAATTCTAGCGCGCATTTGGCAGCACGATCACACCGTGTGGAAACCCGAGCCTGCGGAAATCACCAATCGCCTCGGCTGGCTGCACAGTCCCGAGGTGATGCAGCAGAGCGTTGCAGAGATTGCGGCCTTTGTGACCGAAGTGCGTGCTGCGGGTTTCACGCACGCATTGTTGCTCGGCATGGGCGGTTCGAGCCTCGCGCCGGAAGTATTTCGCTTCACCTTCGGTGTGCAACCCGGCTATCTCGATCTCGCCGTGTTGGACAGCACGCATCCGAGCGCGGTGCTGCAACACGCGCGCACACGCGATCTCTCCAAAACGCTTTTCCTCGTCTCCACCAAATCCGGCGGCACGGTCGAAACGTTTTCCTTCTTCAAATATTTTTACAATGCCGTGATGAAGCATGTGGGAAAAGAAAAAGCCGGCGAGCATTTCGTTGCGATTACCGACCCGGGCAGCGGACTGGCCGACACGGCAAAGGAGTATAACTTCCGCAAAACTTTTTTGAACGATCCCAATATCGGCGGACGTTATTCCGCGCTTTCGTATTTCGGCCTAGTGCCCGCCGCGCTGCTCGGCGTGGATATTGGCAAATTGCTCGCGCGCGCGCGCGATGCTGCGAACGACAAGAGCAATGACAACGTCGCAGTTCAACTCGGCGCCACGATGGGTGAGTTGGCAAAGGCAGGCCGCGACAAAGTCACGTTCTTCACTTCTCCGGCAATCGCTTCGTTCGGCGCGTGGGTCGAACAACTCATTGCCGAAAGCACGGGCAAAGAGGGCAAAGGCATTTTGCCGGTGTTGGAGGAAGCACCCGGCGCGCCCGAAGTTTATGCCGAGGATCGGTTGTTCGTCCATTTGCGACTGAGCGGAGATGAAACGTTAGCGCGCCGCATCAACGCGCTCGCGGAGGCGGGACACCCGATTGTGCAAATGGAGTGGCACGATACGTACGATCTCGGCGCGGAGTTTTTTCGCTGGGAGCTTGCGACCATCATCGCGGGACAACGCCTCGGCATCAATCCCTTCGATCAACCCAATGTCGAATCCGCCAAAGTGCTCGCTCGCAAAATGGTCGCGGAGTTTCAAGAGAAGGGCAAGCTGCCGAAGCTTACGCCCACGGTGGAGGAGAGTGGCCTCACAGCATATGCGGATTTTCCAGCAAACTCCCTACATGAGGCGTTACAGGAGTTCCTTGCAAAAACTGGAGGCAAAACGCCGCGCAGCTACGTGGCACTGCAAGCTTATCTCGCTCCCAATCAAGCCACCGACGAAGCGCTGCATTTGCTCGCGACAAAACTCCGCGATAAATGCCAACTCGCGACGACCATCGGCTACGGCCCGCGCTTTTTGCATTCCACCGGCCAGCTTCATAAAGGCGACGCAGGCAACGGGTTGTTTATACAATTCACTGCGGACATAACAGAAGATGCGCCAATCGCAAACAAAGCCGGCGAGGAGAATTCATCAATGTCATTCGGGACGTTGCTTTTGGCGCAAGCCCTGGGAGATCGGCAAGCGCTATTGGATAATCAGCGAAGGGTGTTACGAGTTGATCTGGGTAAGAATGTAGTGGCAGGAATAGACTGTTTACGCGAAATGATTTGATCGTTCCGGCAAGCCTGCTCACCAGTTAGGCGGCCTTGTTCATTTCCAATTCCGTGACGCGCGCATCGAGAGATTCCAATAACTGCTTCTGCTCGCTCGCGGATTCTTTGAGCGTTTCGATTTCTTTCTGTTGACGATCTTGCACCGCACCCATCACGAGGCGTTCTTGGCGAGTCTCTTCGTACTCTTTGCGAACGACATCCACAACTGATAGAATTTCGTCTTTGAAGCCGAGAATCTTCAATTCCAAATCATCGAAACGATGCGCCGTTTCGGCTTGGAAGCTGTTGAGCCTATTATCCAAGCCCGTGACTTTGCTATCCAGGCCCGTGACTTTGCTATCCAGGCCCGTGACTTTG
>JBBILN010000079.1:0-32207 GCA_037444905.1 bacterium
AAGTGCTCGGAACGATAAAAATCAGTCATTGCCAAATGGCACAAACAAAGGAGTGCAATGTTTCTAGTAAAGCCACGCATCCCGCCTCCAAAAACTCCGATAGGAGTGACATGTTTGACTTTCGCCATAAAACCCGCGTCAATTCAATGGAATCTACATGCCACTCCTTTGGAGTTGAAGGCTATCCCAACGCAACGTTTCTATAAACATCCCACTCCTAGCGGAGTTGTGGGTGTGGCGCGCTATTTATTGCGAAAGAATGAGCAACCCCGTACAAAATTCAGGTAGTAACGTTGAGGAGCACGCCAAATGAAAATCGAAATGCAACATCTCACCAAAAAGTTCGGCGCTTTCACCGCGCTGAAGGAGCTCAGCTTGGAAGTCCAATCGGGCGAGTTGCTCGCGTTGCTCGGGCCCTCAGGCTGCGGCAAAACCACATTGCTGCGCATCCTCGCAGGCTTGGAGTTTGCCGACAGCGGCACGATTCGCTTCGACGGCGAAGATGCCACGAGCAAAGACGTGCGCGCCCGGAAAGTCGGGTTTGTCTTTCAACACTATGCTTTGTTTCGTCACATGACGGTATTTGAAAATGTCGCTTTCGGCTTGCGCGTGCGGCCGCGCGCCTTGCGTCCGCCGCGGGGAGTGGTGCAAAACAAAGTGCGCGAGCTGCTTCGTCTCGTGAAACTGGAAGAGATGGCGATGCGCTATCCTGCGCAACTCTCCGGGGGACAGCGCCAACGCATCGCTCTGGCGCGCGCATTGGCAGTGGAGCCGCGCGTGCTCTTGCTCGATGAGCCGTTCGGTGCGCTGGACGCGAAAGTGCGGCAAGAGTTGCGGCGCTGGTTGCGGCGCTTGCACGACGAGATTCACATCACCAGCGTATTCGTCACGCATGATCAAGAAGAAGCTTTGGAAGTGGCGGATCGCATCGTGGTGATGAACGCCGGCCGTATCGAGCAAATCGGCGCCTCGGAGGAAGTTTATCACCATCCGGCTACGCCGTTCGTTTACAATTTTCTCGGCAACGTAAATCTGTTCCGCGGCCGCATTGAAGACGACCGCATTTACATGGGCGATATGGAAATGGCGCTGCCCGACGGTGCGCAACAGGATGCGGAGTCGGCCACGGTTTACGTGCGCCCGCACATGCTCGATCTCGCGCACCGGCCCAGCCCTCAGAGCCATTTTCGTGCACGCGTCAAACACATCAACGCCGCGGGGCCGCAAGTGAAAGTTGAGTTGCTCGCCGAGCCGGGTGATCTCGTGCACGTGGAAATTTCACAAGAACGTTTTCGCGCTTTGCAGTTGCGGCGAGAACTGGAAGTCTTCGTCATTCCCAAAGACCAACACGCACTCGTAGCGGAATAACGCTAGTTGCCTCGCGATGATCGCAGCGAGGGTGTTTTGCAGCGGCGTTGAGATGCGGTCATCCCGAACGAAGTGAAGATTTGCTTGTGTCGAGCCATTCCGTTGCGCATTTTCCATTTAAAACCCGCCATGCTTTTGACCACGAATGGACTGCGCCATGACTTGGACCCAGATTTACGATCCTCTCGGCCATTTGTTTTTTTCTGCAGTGATTGCGGCGTTGCCGGTGCTGGCGCTGCTCGGCTCGCTCGCCTTTTTTCGCGTTAAAGCGCATCGCGCCGCGCTCGCGGGATTGTTGAGCGCATTGCTCGTTGCGACGCTCGTCTATCGCATGCCCGCGCCGCTCGCCTTCGCGGCTGCGCTGAATGGCGCGGCGTTCGGCCTCTTTCCGATTGGATGGATTGTGCTGTGTGCGATCTTTGTATACGATCTCACCGTGGCCACCGGCAAATTTGAAATCGTAAAACAAACCATCGCTCATCTCGCCTCGGACCGTCGCATTCAAGCATTGCTGATCGCGTTCAGTTTCGGCGCTTTTCTCGAAGGCGCGGCCGGGTTCGGCACGCCCGTCGCGATTTCCGCGGCGATGTTGATCGGTCTCGGCTTCAAGCCGCTGCCCGCTGCCGGGCTCGCGCTAATTGGCAACACGGCGCCGGTCGCATTCGGCGCGCTGGGAACGCCCATCATTGCACTCGCCAAAGTAACCGGCTTGCCTTTGGAGCAGTTGAGCGCGATGGTCGGAAGGCAACTACCCTTCTTCTCCGTGCTCGTGCCGTTCTGGCTGGTGTGGGCCATGTCTGGCCGCCGCGCGATGTGGGAAGTGTGGCCCGCGTGTTTGACCGCGGGTTTGAGCTTTGCCATTGTGCAGTTTCTCGTGAGCAATTATCACGGCCCGTGGATTGTCGATATTGCCGGCGCCATTATTTCGATTCTCGCACTCGTATTGCTGTTGCGCTTCTGGCAGCCGCGTACGCTTTGGCGCTTTCCGGAAGAAGAAGCATTCGCCTCACCTCTTGCACAACGCGCGCACCTCGCTCCCTCTCACCGCGAGGCGCTGCTCGCATGGTTGCCCTGGGCGATTCTATCTTTGCTCGTTTTTTTGTGGGGCTTGCCGCAAGTAAAATCATGGCTGAATACGATCGCGCTGCTGCAACTGCCCGTGCCCTTCCTTGATCAAGCGATCTTGCGCGCGCCGCCGGTGGTGCGCGCGCCCAAACCTGAAGAAGCCGTATTCGTTTTCAACTGGCTTTCGGCAACGGGCACAAGCTTGTTGTTAGCGGGAATTATTTCGGGGCTGTTATTGGGGGTGCGCCCCATGGAACTCGTGCAGATTTTTTTGAAAACTTTGCATCGCGTGCGTTTCTCGCTGCTTACTATCGCAGCCATGCTTGCGCTCGGTTTCACCACGCGCTTCGGCGGTTTGGATGCGACAATGGGTTTGGCTTTCGCGAGCACCGGGTGGTTATTTCCCTTCTTTTCCCCGCTGCTCGGCTGGCTGGGCGTGGCGCTCACCGGCAGTGATACTTCTTCCAACGTGCTCTTCGGAAACTTGCAACAGATCACCGCGCAACAGCTCGGCTTTTCACCCGTGCTGGCCTCGGCTGCCAACAGCTCCGGCGGCGTAATGGGCAAGATGATCGATGCGCAGAGTCTCGTGGTCGCGAGCGTGGCCACCGGCCAACACGATGGTGAAGGAGAAATTCTTCGCTATGTTTTCTGGCACAGTCTCGCGCTCGCCGTGCTCGTCGGTGTGCTCGTGTTGCTGCAGGCGTATGCGTTTCCGCAGGTGGCGCCATAGAAGCTCGCCCACAGGTTGATTGGCATCATTGCGAGCTTTTTGCTAAACCCTCGCGCGCATGCAGCGAGAAACAATGTACCTTCTTTCCAACTCCTTTGCACAACCGGAAATAGAAGCGCACTGGCAAGTTGGCTCGCATGCCCTTTGAGGCATTCGTTTCGGCGCGGCTCATACCGTATTGAATGGCAGGTTCAAGCGGTGCGCTCATGCGCCCGGCATTATAGCGTTTTACACATGCGTGTGCGGGAATCGTAGCCCTGCCCCCCTCGTGGGGCACTGTCGCAAACGCCAGTCTATTGGTCGCAACAGCCGCCCACAAGGGACGGGACTACAAAATGTGTTCAGCACAGTGAAAACCGCTTTAAGTCACCTCGCGCGCAGAGGCCACCTCGGTAAACAAGCAGAGAAGAACCCTCGGTGCAGCAGTGACAGAACATAAAAAAACTCGCCTTTTGCGATCAACCTCCGGTTGCGTTAGAAATAACGGTGCGACGTTCTTCACTGATAACTGAGGCACCGCTTTGCCAAATGCCCGCGCCTTGCTTTTCGAAGTTTTTTTTTCTATTATGGCGAAAATTTTTTAGACACGCAGACCCACAGCATCAGCGTACGAAGCAGACAACACGAGTGACTAAACCGATCCGCTGGGAGCGCTCCGCTCACCCGGCCAACCAACCGCACCTGTGAATTTTCCCCCGAAAAGGAGATGAGGGATGGCAGACAAAATTGTCGAGATTGTGGACGCCGCCGGCAACAAGCATGAATACCGCCCCGGCTTGGAAGGCGTTGTCGCCGCACCAAGCACGATTTGCCACATTGATGGCAACAAGGGCATTTTGCTCTATCGTGGCATCAGCATTGAAGAGATGGCCGCGCATTCCACTTTCGAGGAAACTGCATATTTTCTGTTGTTCGGCCATTTGCCCACCAGCAAAGAGCTGGCAGATTTTGAGCATCAGCTCAAAGCGCACCGCGAGCTGCCGCCGGCAGTGATCAAGTTGTTGCAATCGTTTCCGCCGTTGGCAAATCCGATGGACATGCTGCGTACCGCGGTGTCCGCACTCGGCTTGGTCGATCCCGATCCCGAAAACGATTCCGTAGAAAAGAACACCGAATGCGCGATTCATTTGATCGCGGCTTTTCCCGCTATTCTCGGGGTGATTCAGCGCCAGCGCAAGGGCATGCAGCCCGTAAAGCCGCGCACCGAAGGCAGCCATGCCGCGCATATTCTGCAGCAGATTTCCGGCGAGGCGGCGGACGAATATGCCGCCAAAGTTTTGGATGTGTGTTTGGTGCTGCACGCCGATCACAGTTTCAACGCTTCGACTTTCACCGCGCGCGTGTGTATCTCTTCGCTCAGCGACATGTATTCCGCGGTCACGGCTGCAATCGGCAGCTTGAAAGGTCCGTTGCACGGCGGCGCGAATACCGAGGTGATGACCAACTTGCTCGAAATCGGCAGCCTCGAAAAAGTCGAGTCATGGGTCATGGAACGGTTGAATAACAGAGGCAAAGTGATGGGTTTTGGCCATCGCGTGTATAAAACCTATGACCCGCGCGCGCGTTTGTTGAGCCAATACTCTGAAAAGCTCGCGCAACGCACCGGCAACATGAAATGGTACCTCATGTCGCGCGAAATGGAGCGGGTGATGGAGCGCGAAGTCGCGAGTCGCGGCATCTATCCCAATGTCGATTTCTATTCCGCCTCAGTGTATTATTACCTCGGCATCGAGCCGGAGTTGTTCACGCCCATCTTTGCGGTGAGCCGCATCGCGGGATGGACTGCGCACGTGCTCGAGCAATTGCACGACAATCGCCTTTTCCGTCCGCATGCAGTGTTTCAAGGCGAGATGAACGTCAAGTATGTGCCGATAGAAAATCGTTGAGGCAACACTCACGCAAGGAGGAAATATGGTGGATCAACTCACGTCCGAAGCCGGAAGGCCGCAATTCATTGTCTCCCCCAAAAGCAAGAGCACGGCGTTGTTGCTCTCATGGCTCATTGGTTTTCTCGGCGCGGACCGTTTTTATCTCGGCGACGTCGGCCTCGGCATTCTCAAGCTGTTCACTTTCGGCGGCTGCGGCATTTGGTCATTGATTGACGCTATTTTGCTCACCGTCGGCTCGTGGAATAAAGACGCCAATGGCCATTATCTCGTCGATCGCGAAACGGTGCGTCTCGTGCGCATGGGCAATCTCCGCGATCCGTACGGCAACCCGGTGTAAGGAACGCGTAATGACACGAGGGTTTTGGGCCGTCCTTTCGATTGTCGTCTCTTCGCAATTCACTTCCGCCGTGGCGCAAGTTTGTTGGCGTTACGATCACGACGCGGGGTGCACCTCCTATCCCATCACGGATTTCACTGTCACCACGCCATTTCCCGGCGCTGCGGGTTTGCCGGAGCGCCACGTGGATTTGGCTACGAATTTGGGGTGGCTCTTCGAAACAAATAAGCGGGTTGCTCTCGGCCCGGCTTTCTTCTTTAGTGCATATTTGAACGGGGGATGGCATTCGCAATGGGGCTTGCACGGTCGCGGCAGAATATATCTGAACGACCGATGGCAGTTGCAAATTTCTCCCGGCGTGATGGTGAGCGACAGCCCATATCCCAACGGCTTTGCGGGCTATAGCGCAGCAGTCGATGTCATGTTCAAAGATTGGGTCGGATTTACGGCGCGGCTCGATATTGTCAAATCCTATCCCGATGGTCACGACACGGTTTTTCAAATCGGCCTCAAAGCCGGCTCGTATATCGGCATGGGCATATCGGGCGTGGGCGCGGTGGCGGGAGGAATTGCATATGTTGTTAGCCAGATCGATTGAATTTTACTGAATGCAGGAGACAGCAATGTTTTTCCAAAACGTTTATGAAAAAGGCCTCGCACAAGCGAGCTATGTGATCGGCTGTCAAGCCACGGGCACAGCGCTCGTAGTCGATCCCAAACGCGACATTGACACGTATTTGGAAATCGCGGCGAAGGAGAGATTGAAAATCACGCACGTGACCGAGACCCATATTCACGCGGATTTTCTGAGCGGCAGCCGCGAGCTGGCCGCGGCCACCGGCGCGGAGCTTTTGCTTTCCGATGAAGGCGGACCGGACTGGTTGTATCAATTCCCCCATCGCGGCTTGAAAGACGGCGAGGTTTTTAAAGTCGGCAATATCAAATTCGAAGTCATGCACTCGCCCGGCCACACGCCCGAGCATATCAGCTTTCTTGTAACGGACTTGCCTTCGGGCGACGCCCCACTTATGATTCTCAGCGGCGACTTTGTGTTCGTCGGCGACGTCGGCCGTCCCGATTTGTTGGAGAAGGCCGCGGGCATTAAAGGCACGCAAGAAGTCGGTGCGCGCCAAATGTTCGCCTCTCTCAAAAAATTCAAAGCGCTGCCGGATTATGTGCAAGTGTGGCCTGGACACGGCGCCGGCTCGGCCTGCGGCAAAGCGCTCGGCGCAGTGCCCAGCTCGACCGTCGGCTATTCGAAGTTGACCAATTGGGCTTTGCGTTATGAAGATGAAAGCGCCTTCGTGCAAGCTTTGCTCGAAGGCCAGCCCGAGCCGCCAAAATATTTTGCGATGATGAAGCGGCTCAACAAGATTGCGCGCCCCGTGCTCGAAAAATTGCCGGAGCCGAAAGAGTTGCGCCTCGACGAGCTTGAGCAGGCCTTGCAGCAAGGAAGCACTTTGATCGACGCGCGCAAGAAAGCCGATTTCGCGCGCGGCCACATTCCCGGCAGCTTGCACATTCCAGACAATTCCGCGTTTAGCACGTGGGCGGGTTGGTTATTGAACTATGAGAAGCCCTTTATGCTTGTGGCCGCGAAGCACCGGATGCCAGAGCTTACGCGCGCTTTGGTGCGCATCGGCTTGGACAACCTTTACGGCTATATTCCCGATATTTCCGCATGGCGCGATGCGAACAAGCCGCTCAGCACCGTTCAAAATATTTCCGCGACCGACTTGGCGAACATGATGAGCAACGATAACATTGCGCTCATCGACGTGCGCGCCACCTCGGAATATCAAGCCGGACGCATTGCCGGCGCGCAGCACTTGCACCTGGGCTATTTGCCGGACAACTTGGACAAAATTCCTCAGGACAAAACCGTGGTACTGCAATGCGCAGGTGGAGATCGCTCCGGCACCGCGTGCAGTTTGCTGGCAAAACACGGCTTCAAGAATACGATGAATCTCACCGGCGGGATCGACGCATGGATGAAGGCGGGATTGCCGATGGAGAGATAGGCCGCTGGAGAAATTTCTTGATTTCGCCGCCGCCTTTGAGTATGCTTATGGCGGCACAACATTCAAACGATGTGAAAACATGAATTCGGAACTGCTCACACAAACCCTGCCCTCAGAGATACCCGCGGCCGATCCGGTTCGGTTTGAAGAGTATTTGGATTGGCTCACGGAAGAATCGAAAGCGGACTTGCTCGATGGGGTTATCTATATGCAATTACCACCCTCCGATCGTCATGAGAAAATTTTTGCACTTCTTTATCCCGTTTTGCAGGCTTACGTCGTGCGCAAAAAACTCGGCATTGTACGCGGCTCGCGGACGGCCATCAAATTTTCGGAATACAGCGGCACCCAGCCGGACTTGGTTTTCATCAGCAATGCGAACCGCGATCTGATTCATTCTTACTTTGTCGAGGGCGTAGCGGACATGCTCGTTGAGATCATTTCTCCCAGCACGCGTCATATTGATCGCGGCAAAAAGATGGCGCTTTATGCCCAACACGGCGTGCAAGAATTTTGGCTGATCGATCCCGACCGAAGAACGGCCGAGTTCTTCCATAATGATTATGGCGAATGGAACGAGATGCCCGTGGACGCAAACGGCGTGTTTCGTTCGGAAGCCATCGCCGGCTTTTGGATGAAAGTCGAATGGCTCTTTGCCACGGAGTCGTTGGATATTGTTGATACGGTGATGATGATTTTGATGAGCAAGTCCGCTGCTTAATCGCACCAGCCGAAATCAAAAACAGCCTCGCCTCTTCGACCGCGAATGCACGCGCAGCACCGCGAATGAAAAAACCTTCGCGTAGATTCGCGGTCTAAAAAGAGACTAATTCTCCCCTCGCAAGTTCTCCTCAAACAATTTCAAAATCCTCCGATACTCATCTCGCCATGAGCTGGCTTCCTTGAAACCGTGATCTTCCATGGGATACATCGCGACTTCCCAATTGTCTTTGCCAAGCTCGATTAAACGCTGCGTCAAGCGCACCGTGTCTTGGAAATGCACGTTCACATCGACCATGCCGTGACACATGAGCAGCGCACCCCGTAATCCCTCCGCAAAATAAATCGGCGAACTGCGGCGATACGCGAGCGTGTCTGCTTGCGGGATATTGAGAATGTTCGCCGTGTAGCCATGATTGTAATGCGCCCAATCCGTCACGGGTCGCAGCGCCGCGCCCGCAGCAAACACCTCCGGCGTTGTGAACATCGCCATAAGCGTGATAAAGCCGCCGTAGCTCCCGCCGTATATGCCGAGCCGCTTTGCATCAACGCCGTAATGCGCGATCAAAAACTGCGCACCGTCCACGACATCTTCCAAATCTTTCCCGCCCATGTGACGATAGATCGCCGTGCGCCATTCACGGCCATACCCCGCGCTCGCGCGATAGTCGGGATCGAGCACGGTGTAGCCGAGATCCGCGAGCATGTTATGGAACATGTACTCGCGAAAATAATACGACCAACCATTGTGGGCATTTTGCAAATAGCCCGCGCCGTGCACGAAGACCACGGCCGCGCCGTTCGATTTTTCGGGGCGATACAAACGCGCGTGCACGAGCTTGCCGTCGCGCGTGGGATAGGTGACGAACTCCGGCATGCGCCATGGATATTTTTTGAACTCCTCAGTAGTGGAATGGGTGATGCGTTGCGCCGCCGCATCGGGTTTGTTCGGCTGCAAATAGATTTCCCACGGCTCATTCGCTTTCGAATGCCGGATTGCAAGCATGGTCTCATCCGGCGAAAGCGCGACCTCATTTTCACCCGCGAGCGCCGTCACACGGGTGCGCGCGCCGCCGAACAGCGGCATCGTATAAAAATGATACTCCCCGGGATGCGCTTCGTTACTGATAAAATACCAGCGTTTTTTATCGCGCGAAAGAAACGGCGCGGTGATTTCGAACGGCCCGCTCGTCAACGTCTGTTTGCGTTGCGTCCTTACATTGACGAGATAAAGATGTGAGTAGCCGCTCACTTCGGAACAGAACCACACGTGCTCATTGTCCGGCAACCAGCCCACTGCCCCCGGCGACCAATAGCCGACAATGCTCGGCCCACCGATCCACGCCTCGTCGTATTGATGATCGAGCGTGGTCAATTTTCCAGAAGGCAAATCGAGCGCGGCGATCCAGCGATCTTTGTTATCCAATGAGAGCACGACGACGAACGCGTGCTTGCCATCCTCGCTCCAAAACGGGCCGTGCCACATCACCTCGCGCGCCTCGGGAGTTTTCTTGCTCGTGTCATGCGGAGTTGGAATCGTCGTGAACGCGCGCGTTGCAGCAATCTCCGGCAAGCTGTCCGCGCTCACATATTTCACCGTATCCGCCGCAATATCCCAATAGCCGAAACGATACGTCGAAGCCGGCTCGCCCACTTTCGTGCGCGTGGGAATATCTTCCGTGAAAGCTGAGGCGGTGACATAGTTCGGCACTTGCGCAGTGCGCGTGTCGCGCGGCCGCTTTTGCAAATGAAACGTGACGAACTTGCCGTCGGGCGAGAGCTGCGGGTTTTGCACGTTCTCCTCACCAATATAGATCGCGCGCGGCCGTTTCGCTTCCAACAGCTTGTTCATTTGCTTCATGCTCACGGCTTTGTCTTTTCTTTCTTTCAACACTTCCATCAAACGCAGCTCTTCCGTGGCGAGGTATTTTTGCTCGGAAGTGGGCGGCTCGATCTCTTCCTTGGGTTTGGCGCCGGAGCGGAAATCCGTGAGCTGCGCAAATTGTCCGGTCGCAATCCTCCAAGCAAAGAGATTGTCGTGGCGCGCAAAAATAATTGTCTCTTCGTTGAATGAAAAGCGCGGATCGCGTTCCGGTTCGAGCGTATTGGTCACTTGCAGCGCTGCACCGGTGCTGACGGTGAGCATAAAAATATCTCCGTCGCGCTCGAAAACCTTTTTGGAATAATCCCGCGTGTAATGGCCCGAAGCCGGCAAACGTCGCTGCGCCTGTGGAGAAATTTTATGCGGTGCGCCGCCATCGCGACGCACCGCATAAAGCGAGTCTGCGGGATTGCCCTCGGGGTTCCAATAGAAATACAGCGTTTTGCCATCTTCCGACCAAAAAGGATTTTGCGGGAAAGCGCCCAGCCATTTGGGATCGCGCATGATGGCATCGACCGTAAGCGCGGGGCGGGTTTGGCTAAAGGCGAGAGAGGAAAGGCAAGCGAGCAACAAGCAGAAACACAAGCGGCGCGTGTATTTCATGATGGTCTCCGGAACAGTATTAAGGAGATGATTTTGCGGTGTAACATTCTGGCTGTGCGAAAAATGCTTTTGTGGATGCTGGCGCTCTGCGGCGACGAGGTGATACGCGCCGCGACTGAAGAGGCCGGCGTGATTTGAAAAACTTCTCTGAGGGACATTTACAGGCGGGAATTGTTGCACAAAAAAAGCCTGATACTGCACTGCAGATCAGGCCATGGAAGGAACTTCTGAAATCATGCAACGAGGGGCTTCGCAATTCAACCATACCGCAATACACAGCGCGGCACTGTTCCGCGCCGGCCCTCCGCTACACGGGAACTACCGGCACTATCCTTTTGCTGCCGCGCGCGCGGCCTTCTGGCGCTTCTTGCGCGCCCGCAAATGCTGGCGGCGCTTCATGCGCACGAGTCGTTGCTTGCTCTTGCTTCTGGCCATGCTTGCCTTTCTCTTGGGAAGCGTGAATTCTTATTTACGGGCGACTAATTTAAGAGAGAATCACAGACAAGCAAGCGCTTTTTGCGCACGTGCACATTGTCTCGGTTACGCGCGGCAGCCGCCCGGCTTGTGGGGCAACACGACACTCCGTTTTTTGCTTTGTCGCTGCGCGTTCTTGCGTATCATCTGCGCTGGTTTTCCGAGGGGGCTAGTGCACCGAGGTGACCTAAAGCGCTGCGCAGGCTTCAAAAAGCAAAAGCCTGCGCTTTCCATCAATGACTGTAACCTTGCGCTGAAAGCAGGCAATCATCGCGACAGAATTTTTTCAAGCGCCATTACGAGGATGGTGGAATTGGAGCGTATGTTTATGAATGTTTGGGTCATTCTTTCAGCGCAGCACGCCGGCCTGCTTGGTTGCTGCGGCTGACACTTTGGAGCCAGGGGCGGCTGGATCACAAACCTGCGCGCAGCATGGCACGCTACGGAGCGCGCGCCGGCTCGTGAGTCATGAAAATCGCAGTGCCATCAAGATTGCAAGCCGAGAGCATGACATGATTTTGCCCCTTGGGAATAAAGCCGTGCGTACTGCTTCACGAGCTTCTGAAGCCATTGCCGGTTTGAATGCGCTCTTTGAGCCGCACGAGCATTTGGATGATCTGCTGCATGTTGCCGCACGTGTGATCGTGGAAAGCCTGGCGGTGCAACGATGTGTGGTGACTTGGCTGGGAGACGACAATGTCACATTATGGGTGCGCGCGAAGCATAGCCGCGCCAGTGTTCCGGCGTTGGGTGCGCACGCCAATGGCTTGTCTCGCGCCTCCACGGAGAGCGCGACGTATGTCATCCGCGAGGCCTTATATAACCCTCAAACTTTGGCGAGCAATGGCGCGGATGTATCCGACCGGCTTTCCGCACCGCTGCACGTCAATCGCCAAATCATCGGCTATGTTTGTGTCGCCAACGGCCGTAATGAGAAAAGGCATACGCCGATCGATGCCGAGTTGTTTTTGGCGTTGAGTGCGCACCTCGGCCACGCGATCGAACACTTGCAGATGCGGCAACTGCTCGCTTCGCGTTATATGTTCGCCGCGGTGGACCGCGCGCAGCATGCAGAGTCCGCGGGCGCCGCCACTCTCGACGCGTGCGTTTTGCAGTCCGTGCAAAACCCGGAAAAAGTCGCGCGCATTATTGCGCGTTCGTTCTATAAAGATTTGCGCAAAGCCGGCTTTGTCGCCCAACAAATTCTCTTAATCGCCTCGGAAATCATTGGTCATTTAAATGAGGCTTTCACGAAGACCAAAGCGAAGACGGAATAGTGCTACAACGTTAAGTAGTAGCCCTGCCCCCTCGTGGGGCACTGTTGCAATCTCAAATTCTCCGGCAAGGACAGCGACCCATAAGGGGTCGAGACTACGATTGACGTAACGTTGAAATAATGGCCTTGACACAGCTTCGTGCGCCAAACCACCGGTCAGCAAAGAATTTCAAATTGCAGATTTCAAGTTCAACCTGGCTTTGTCCTCAACCATCTTTAAAAGGAGCACGACTCTATGCAATCTCGATATTTTCTCATGGGCGGCGTTATGTTGTGTGCCCTACTGACATTCAGCCCGGCGCGCTCGCAGGATGAGACTTTCACCGAACTGAAGAGCGGCAAAAAATTTCCGGCGAGAATTACTTTTAGCCATGAGGGTCGTGAAATCACGCTCCTACCCACCGGCGCGATTCAAGTCCGCAAAGAAGCTAAAAAATCCGCGGACGCGGCTGCCGGCGAAACCGCGCTCTATACGCTGGCGCATTACATGGAAGAGTCCAAGCCCGAAGGCTTGCAAAGCGTTTACGACATGATTTTAGAAAAGCCCGTGGCCAAGCAAATGATTCTCGATTTCGAGCGCGAGGCCACTGCAGATCACTTGAAAAAAACTTACGCGCGCTTCTTCGCAAAAGCGCTCACGCCGGAAGAGCATCAGCAAATGAAAGGCGCCATTGACGAGTTTATTGCCACATTGCATGCCGATATCATGCCGAAGCAACAGATCGTTTTTCGCTGGTTGCCCGACAATAGCCTGATGATTGCGCTGCCCAATGCCCCAGAGAAAGTGCTAGGCGCATCGCCCATGGCTTCGTGGTTGTGGAAAGCGTGGTTTAGCGAGGCCAGCCCGATCGATCGCTCCGGCTTGGTAGAAAGATTAACCGCGAAGTAAAGGTTCAACTTTGTAACCGGATTTGGCGGATTGAGCGGAGATTCTCTGCTTGATCCGTCAAGCCCGTTTGCGGAGTTTCTTAAAGCAAAGAATTCGCTTTCAAGATACCAACGTTCCCGCCGTTGCAACGCCCACCGCAACCAGCCTCCTTTCCGTGACTTGTATTTTACACAGACGGGACGCATGCGTGACACAAGCTCTCCGCGTTTGCAGGTACAATCTCTCCGTGAAAATCACACAGCCAAGCGGCGCAGGGATTCGCCGGCGCAACGGCCCAACTGAGCATTTCCAAACTTTCAGGAGAATTCTATGCAGCCATTTGTGAAACCGGTCGCAACGCTTGCCGGCCTCTTCTTCTTGCTGGTTGGAAACAACGGTTCCGCCCAAACCAAAACCGCAGCCGAGCTCTTCGCCGCGCTGAAGCCGGGGCAATGGGTCAAGATCGAAGGCGCGGCGCAAAAAGATTTCACCGTGATTGCCAAAGAAGTGAAACTGCTCACCGGCGACTTTCAAGACGACGACTTCGAGATCGAGGCGCCCGTGCGCGCGATCGTGGACAAATCAAAAAGGCAATTCCAATTGCTCACCATTCCGATAACCATGGAAGCCGACGCCAAATATGAAAGCGACGACGGCACGTTCACGAGCTTCGAGCAATTGCAGCCCGGCATGTTCGTGGAGATCGAAGGCGCGTATTTGAAGGACGGCAGTTTTTTGGCGGATGAAGTGCAGCCCGAAACCGTAGACGCGGAGGACGCGGGCAACGTGGTGTTGGTGGGCAAGGCCGAAAAAGTGGACGCCGCCAAACGCACGATCACGATGATGGGCGTGACGTTTCAAATCGGCGAAAAGACCAAAGTCAAATCCGTGATAAAATAAATCGCGCGAACGAAGCAACGGCAGGAGGTCGCGGCCTCCTGCCACTGACTAGCAGACAGGACCGAGACAATGAGCATGAACACCTTGTGGTTAAATGTGAAGCCGGCGCAGCCGCTGCGGAAAACGCTGCGCATGGCCGCAATCGGCATGATGATTTCGCTGGGAATTGCCTGCTCGAGTTTTGCCAAAGCGGAGAATTCCAAACGCAAAGCAGAAAACCTTCTGCCTTACAAGCCTTATACGGAGGCGGAAATCACGGCCGCGCTGCAACGGCCGTTGCGCTTGGAGGATTGCCTCGGCATTGCCTTGAGCAAAAATCTCACCCTCAAGCTGGTGGAAAAAGATTTGGCGCGGGCGGAAGCGTCGCACGCCGGCAGTTTCGGCGCATACTTGCCGTTGCTCACAGTGGAGGGCGTGAAAACCAACGTCAGCGCGGAAGAGCCGGACACGTTGAATCGTTTTTCCGAAGCGCTCTTTCAAAACCAAGCGAACGTGGTGGTCAAAGCACAGCTTTATATTCCCACCGGGGCAACCCTGATCGCCGCAAAAGACGTGTTTCGCGACGTGCAGTCGCCGTTGGGCGAGGCTTTGACCAAAGACGAAGAGCGCGAATTTTCGCTCACGTTTACGCAGCCGTTGCTGCGCGGTTTTTGGCCTTCGGTTGCCAATAGTCGCGCGCTTAGCACGGGCAATGCGCGCCGTGTGCAGGAGCATGCTTTGCTCAATCAAAAATGGCTGCTCGTATATCAAGTCAAGCGCGCGTTCTACAACGTGCTCGTGAATCGCGAATTGTTGAAAGTGAACGAGGCCACGGTCGCAAGCGACTCCGCGCTGGTCGCGGCTTCGAATGCCCTTGTGCTCGCGAAGCTCGCCTCGCGCCGCGACGTGTTGAGCGCGCAGATTCGTTACGACGAAGATCGCTCCTCGCTGATCAACGCATATAACGATTATCAAAGCACGCTGGATATTTTGAAAGACCTCATGGGCATTCCCTTGAGCACGGCCGTAACCCTGGCTGAAAGCGGCTTGGAATTTGATCAACCCGTCTTGAACGAAGAACAGCTCGTGGCCGACGCCATGCAAAACAATCCGCAGTTGCTGAGCTTGAGCTACCTCGTGCGCGAGGCCGAGCTGCAGCGCACCGTGGCTAGAAACGCCGTGTTGCCGCGCCTGGATATTTACGGCACATATTCTTCCGCAAAAGCCTCGGATTTGATTGCGCAAAAAGAGCAAACCCGCACCGGCGTGCTGCAAGCCGGCGTGAATTTCAGCTATAACTTCCTGCACCGCGAAGCCGGGGCGCAGGCTGAGAACGCGGAGCTGGCCGTGCGCCAGCAAGAAGAGCGCTTGCTCAACGCCCAACGCCAAATCGAGATGAGCATTCGCGACATCACGCGCAGCCTTTCGAACAGCGAAAAAGAAGCCACCGCGATCAAGCGCAGCATCGAAGCCGCGGAGCAAAAGCTCGATTTCGCGCGCACCATGTTCAACCTCGGCCGCGCTTCCAACTTGGACGTCACCGATGCGCAGGAATTTCTGCTGCGCGCCAAAACTTTGTATCTCCGCAAGCTGGTCAGCTTTCGCATCTCGCAGGCCTTGTTGGAAACGCTCACCGGCGAGACCATGACACCGTGAGATGGCAGCGTTTTTCAAAGGGAGGAAGAGCTCATTCCAGGGAATTTCCATTGCACTCTTAACACTCATGAGGTGAATTTCATGTTGGAACGATCCGAAGAACGTAAAGGCGACACGGGCTTTCTGGCCGATCCCAAACGTCGCAAAATGTTCCTGATTTTAGGTCCGGTCGTGCTGATTCTGCTATTTCTATTCAGCTCGCTCATCGTAGCGGAAAGCGACAACCGGGAAATTCCGACCGCGCAAGTGAAACGCGGCGAGGTCACCATCAAAATTACCGAAAGCGGCGAGCTGCGCGCGCAAGACCAAATCACTATCAGCGCCATCACCGACAAACAGATTTTGTGGCTGGTGCCGGAAGGGCAATGGGTGGAAGAAGGCGACAGCTTGATCAGATTCGAATCGGAGAAATACGTCATCTCCAAAGGCGAGGCCGAGTCTTCGGTGCAAGTTGCGAAAGCCGACCTCGTGCAGGCGCAAAGCGAGCTGGAATCCATGGAGGCGAAAACCGAGGCGGCGCGCAAAAGCTATGAAACGCTGCCGGAGCTGGCGAAGAAAGGCTTCATTCAAGAAAGCGAAGTGGAGCAGTCGCGCTTGTCCTATATGGAACTGGCCTCACGCACGCGCGCCACGCGCGCGGCCGTGGATGCAGCGCGTGCGAATGTCGAGCGCGCTGAACGTGGACTGGCGCAACAAGAACGCAAGCTGCGGCAAGGCGTGGTGCTTGCGCCGCGCGCCGGCTTGGTGGTTTATGCAATGACCGGCGACGCTGAAAACCAAAAGAAAATCACCGTCGGCATGACGCCTTTTGAAGGGATGGACTTGATGTACTTGCCCGACGTTTCCACCATGCTCGTCGACGTCGAGTTGAGTGAAGTCGATCTTTCCAAAGTGCATCACGGCCAGCGCGCGGAGATTCGTTTGGATGCTTATGCCGACACTCTGTTCAGCGGCGAAGTGAGCTTTATCGCGGACCTTGCCAAGCGCAAAATCAGCCGCATTACGGGCAAGCCTACGGGCGCCAAAGTCTTTGACGTGACCGTGAAAGTAAACGCCGCAGACCGGCGTTTGAAACCGGGATTGACCACCACCACGGACGTGATCATCAATCACTACCAAGACGCCATTTTCATTCCGCTCGAAGCGATCTTTCTCACCGAACAAGATGAGACCATCGTGTACGTGAAGCGCAAAGGCGAGATCAAAACGCAAAAGATCGTGATTGAAGAGAGCAATGATCGCGTGGCTGTGATCAAAGAAGGCTTGCAAGAAGGCGAGGAAATTTTGCTCGCACGTCCGGAATCCATTTGAACGAGAGGAGAAATACATGCTCGTCCGAGTACGAGATTTAGCGCGCACGTATCGCATGGGAGAGACGGAAGTCCATGCGCTGCGCGGCGTGTCGTTCGAGGTGGAGCGCGGCGAGTTCGTGGCGATTATGGGCCCCTCCGGCTCGGGCAAATCCACGCTCATGCACTTGCTCGGCTGTTTGGACCGCCCAAGCGCGGGCAGCTATGCGCTCGACGGCACCTTTGTACAAGGGCTGGATGACGTTGCGCTTTCGCGCCTGCGCAATCGCAAAGTCGGGTTCGTGTTTCAAGCGTTCAACTTGATCATGCAGCACACGGTGTTGGAGAACATCGAGGTGCCGCTCATTTACATGGGCATCGATCGCAACAAACGCCGCATGATGAGCCGTGAGATTTTGGAGGCGGTCGGCCTCGGGCATCGCGGCAATCACCGCCCGAATGAGCTTTCCGGCGGCGAGAATCAACGCGTGGCGATTGCGCGCGCGCTGGTCACCAATCCGCAAGTGATCTTTGCGGACGAGCCGACCGGCAACCTCGATACGAAGACCGGCCGCGAGATCATGGAAATTTTGCGCGAGCTGAATGAGCGCGGCACCACCATCATTCTCGTCACGCACGAAATCGACAAGGCCAAATGGGCGAATCGTCTCATTCACATGCAAGACGGCCGCGTGCTGCGCGAGCTGCGCGGCGAGGAAATTCAACAGTTGCGGGATTTGTTTCAGGGCCTGCCGCAGAATTGAAAAGCGGGAAAGCAATTTAAATTTGAAATCAGCGCTTCACTTTCAACCAAAAAGAAACCCATGCAATACTCTGAAAGCTTACGCATTGGCATCAAGAGCATTTTGGTGCACAAGCTGCGCTCGTTTTTGACGACACTGGGCGTGATCTTCGGCGTGGCAGCCGTGATTTCGATGTTGTCGATCGGCGAAGGCGCCAAACGCGCAGCCGTAGAACAAATCAAGCTGCTGGGCACGAACAACATTCGCGTGAACTACGTCAAGCTCACCGGCGAGAAAGCCGAAGAGGCGGAGAAGAAACTCTCCAACGGGCTCACCTATCACGACGGCAAGTTGATCCGCGCCAATTTGCCCAACGTCAAAGGCGTCACACCGTTGCGTTTCGTGGAAATCGAAGTCATGTTGGGCAATAAGGAATCGACCGGGCGCGTGGTGGGCACGGACGAGACTTACGAGCAGGTCACCAACTTTCACACGCAAGAAGGCCGCTTCATCACGGCGCTGGACGTGGCGGAGGCCAAACGCGTGTGCGTCATCGGCGCAGAAATTCGGCAGGAGTTGTTCGGCTACCGCAATCCCATCGGCCGGCGCATCAAAATCGGCGACACGTGGTTCATGGTCGTGGGCATCATGGAGTCGAAAACCATCAAAGAGGGCAAAGCTTCGGTGATCAAGCTGCGCAACATCAATAAGGATATTTACATTCCCATCACCACCGCGCTCAAGCGTTTTGCGGACGATGATCGCCCGGAAGCAATTGAAGAGCTCGCTATTCAAGTCGCTTCCGAATCCCAAGTCTTGACCACTTCGGAAATCGTGAAGCGTTTGCTCGAGCGCACGCACGACGGCGTGCAGGATTATGAAATCATCATTCCGGCGGAGCTGCTCGCGCAGAGCCAAAAGACGCAGCGCGTGTTCAACATCGTCATGGGCTCCATCGCGGCAATCTCGCTGCTCGTGGGCGGCATCGGCATCATGAACATCATGCTCGCCAGCGTGACCGAGCGCACGAAAGAGATCGGCACACGGCGCGCGTTGGGCGCCACGGAGCACGATATTCTCGGCCAATTCTTGAACGAGACCGTGCTCGTGAGCGTCACCGGCGGCGTCATCGGCATTGTTCTCGGGTTTATTATGGCGAAAGGCATCAACCTCTTCGCGGGGTGGGATACGGTGATCTCACTTTATAGCGTGGTGATTTCGTTCGGCATTTCCGCGCTGGTGGGCATCGTGTTCGGCATCTATCCCGCGCGCAAAGCCGCGAAGATGGATCCGATTGCGGCGCTGCGGTTTGAGTAATTTGCCAGGCAAAACTATTTCCGGCAAAACGATGAAAGCTTGCGCAGGCGCTGCTCAGTTCAATCGTTTTGCCCAAAAATAGTTTTGCCTTTTCTGCTTGTTGCGACGCTGCCGTGGCACAGGCCGCGCCGAGCTAATCTAAAAGCTCCTTCGGAATATTGCCGCCGTTGTCGGCGAGTTTTTGCAGCACGGTTTTGTGCAACCACATGTTCATCTGCGCGGAATCGCCCATCTTGTCAGCGGGGCAGCCAAGCTCGACCGCAAGTTCCTTGCGCGCCGCAAAGCTGCTATCGAGGCCCAAAAGCTTCATCAAATCCACAATCGAAACCTTCCAGTTGAGCTTCTGAGGGTTCGCGGCCGCGAGCCCTTCAAGTTTGCTCATAACATCGACCACAGTAATCGCCTTCGGTGCTGCCGGTGTTGCAGCCGCGGTCTGCGCAGTGGGAGCGGCCTCGGGTTGCTTGAATCCGAGCTTCTCAAGGATTTTGCCGAACAGACTCATGGCAGGTCCTTTCCAATTTTGAGGTGAGCGTCTGAGTTGTAATGGTATAGCTTACTCCAATTCGCCAAACATGAATCGGATTTTCCAAAACGGGGAATAGCAACGGCTCTTGCGGAAGGTATTTGCAGAACCAAAGCTCAAAAGTCAAGTGGGAAGTGGCGCCGTGCGTAATGCCTCAGTTATTGGTGAAAAACGTAGCGCAGACATCTTGTCTGCAGGCAGGATGCCTGCGCTACTCCACCCGTAACTGAGGTATTACCGCCGTGCTGCTGTGCTAGTGCTTAGCGTCTAAAGAGTCCAAGCTGTGCAAAAAAAGCAAAGATTTTTACACGGAGAAAACGGAGTAAACAGAGATTAAAAAGTCAAAGAGAATTTCCCAATCATTGTCTCCTCTGTTTGCTCTGTTTTTTCCTGTCGGGCTTTTGGGTTGCGGCTCGCGCTGCGCCGTTACGAGTGGAATTGTTGCTTTAAAGGCAAAAACCTTTTTGTAAGCGGATTGAACGGATGAAGCGGATACCGCACGGGTTTATCCGCTTGATCCGTCAATCCGCTTACAAAAGCATTTTTAGTTGCGACTTGTTCGCGTTACGTTTTGAAAGCTCTCTTTGCATTACGGCGCGCAGCGGCATGCTCGTATCACGGAACTGTCTGCGCGCGAGGAAGGCATAATGTCCGCCAGCTCATCAGCGCATCAGAATTTGAAACCCAGCTTGCTCGAAATGATGGTCAAACGTCAGTGCTTGATCAACATCTTCTTGTCGCATGACGACAAATGAAATGCAGTCGATCAGGCCCCACTCTTTGTCGTGATGCTTTTTGTATTCTGCAAATGCCAGGTCGAATAACTCGGGTGTGAGTCGGACAATTTTAACTTCGTCGGAAGTCAGGAAGTTTTCAATGACGGCGACGGCTTGCTCGCGATAATTCTTAGCCAAGGCATTGCCGATTTCGAGGAGAACGGCGTCCGTGACAAGCAGAGGGTAGCCCTCAAGCTCCGCGGTCAATTCAGAAGCTTTGGCGTGATATTGATCGCGTTGATTGATTTGCGCGACCACGAAGAGCGTGTCAACGAATACCCGGCTCGACATGTTTCTCCCCTCTGGTGTATAGATCCAGGTTAGCGGCAAAATCTTCGGGCGCGTCGATTCTGATGTTTCTCAACTTCGACATAAAACTGGGCTTCTTGCCGTTTCCTCTCGCCGCGACAAAGTTTTTGATCACCTCATACAATTGGTCGAGGTATTCGTCTTCGACTTTGTCGATTTCCGAGTGGAGCTTCTCCTTCGTTGTCATGGCGACCTCTCTGCCTTGATTGAAAAACTCGGGCGTGTTATTGGCCGTCGAATATAGCAGGGTGCGAGCAACTTGCAAGCATTTTTCCGGCTTGGAAAGCCGTGATTTTATGCCGCAATCGCACGCGGCGGCATGATCGTATCGCGAAACTGTTTGCGCGCGAGGGAGGCATAATGTCCGCCGCGTATGAGCAGTTCTTCGTGGCCGCCGATTTCGACCACGCAGCCATTTGCAGCACCACGATTTTATCCGCTTCCACCGCGGTCGAAAGGCGGTGCGCAATCACAATCGTGGTGCGGCGGCCGCCTCACTGCCAATCGGCTCGCGGGAGCGGTCGTCTTCCCTCTTATAAAACACCATCCCCACGCGCTCGATGTGCTCGCGCAATTCGGCGTTGGCAATGCGCTCGTAAATAATGAGATCGATTTCATAAGGCAGGAGCAAATCATCCAGCGCGTCTTCGATTTTGTGCAGCGTCATCAAGTCCAGGTCGTTGCCGAAAAGCGCCAGATCAATATCGGAACCGGGCTTGAAATTTCCCTTCGCGCGCGAACCATAGAGCACGGCTTTTTCCACCACGGGAAAGGCCGCGAACACGCCTCGTATTCGCGCCATCGTCTCTTCTTTAAGCCCGTGCTTCATGAAGATTCCTCTTCTTTTTTCAAGCGCATCAACTTCGCCAACAAAGCTTCAAATTCGGCGAAGTAGGAATTTTTTACTGCGGCAACGATTTCCTCCGCGGTCGCTTCGTCGTAAGTGTGCGAAGTGCGGTTGCGGCTGTTGATCATCGCCATCCACGTCTCGCCGTTTTCAATCAAGCCTGCTTTCAACGCCGCTCGGCTCACGTCTTTGGAGCCGTACATTTTCTGCGCGCCGCGACTTTCCAAGAAGTCTTTCAAAGTATTCCATGCCAGCTCGTGCGTGTATTCGAAGGCTTTTATCAAGCCTTGTGCTTCAAGTTTTGAAAGCTCTCTCTGTGCCGCCAATGCTACTGCCTCGGCAAGCTGGCTAAAAGCTTTGTTGAAATTGGAGAAGCGCTGAATCCAGCGAATGTCTTTTGTCGGCATGATGGTCCTCGGTATTGGGCCGTCGTTGCTTCGTTCGGCGGATATTTGTGAAGAACTTTCAAATTGTCAAGCGAGAGTTTTCGAAACCCAGTCGGCCCGACCGGAAACATTTGCCCCGAATGGAAATGAAAAAGGACAAGCGAAGCGCCTGTCCTTGATTGCCGCGAAACGTTCTGTGCATTTGTGCCGATGAGAGCTTTGGACTTCCCAGCCACGACGCGCTTACGCATGCGTCACCTGCGGACGCCGCAACTTCAAAGCTTCAAATTTCCACTGTGGCTGGCTCGCTCCGGGAATATGCGCCATATGATCCAAAGCATTGCGAACGATAGGCCCAGCCCAATCAGCGTGCCGTACGCATCCTTCCAGTCAAAGACTCCTTTGGGCAGCGCCGGTTGCAAGAACTCGTAGATTATGTAACCGGCAGCTAAGAGAGGGGCGACGCGAAAGCTCTGCATCTTCGTCGAGTTCATGGCGGCGATGGTGATAAAGATCTGAACGACGATGCCTCCAAGGTTTCCAATGCTGTCAGCCAATCCAAAGTCGCTGATATCGTTGCGACGCACATACGGCCGATAGACAAACCTCCCGAATTCCGTCACAAAGAAGGCGAGTGCAGCCACAAACAAGAAGACAAGGCGTACTCGGCTAGGTCTCAGGAATCGCTCCGGAGTTGCAAGCCAACCCATATCACACTCACGTCTCGTTGTCTGTCTAACATCGCGCCTTTGAAGCAATCCTGCCGCGCGGGTATTTGTAGAAGAATATTGGGAAAGTCAAGCGTGAATTTCAAAGGTAAGGATAAGGAAAGGCGTTGAGTTTGTGCGTTGCTGGTTACGCCGCAACCACGCGCAGCGGCATGATCGTATCGCGAAACTGTCTGCGCGCGAGGAAGGCATAGTGTCCTCCGCGCAGCAGCAACTCGTCGTGGCGGCCGATTTCAACCACGCGACCGTTTTGCAACACCACGATTTTATCCGCTTCCACCACGGTCGAGAGGCGATGCGCGATCACAATCGTGGTGCGGCCGCGCCTCTTGTGAAGTGCTTCCCCTTCATCATTCATTCCCAAGATTCAACTTCACTCTCAAAAGCAATCGCAGTTCTTTCATGGCTTTGAGGGCGTGCTTGGCATGTTCTCGATTAGCTGATTCGCCAGGATAACGAAAAATGACGGCAAACCGATTCAAATAAGCCAGGCTCTCTGCGTGCAGTTCCAATTCCGGTGCGACGGTGATGGCCAGTTCTTTCAAAGTCAGCAAGTTGTGAATCTTTTCGAAATGGATGGAATGTTTCTGCAGGAGGGCCTTCAGATATTTTTCAATGCACTGTTGTGCATGAAAACCCGCAGCGTCAAAATTTGGCCGCTTGCGCGCGCGATATTCCAGCAAAGCACTGGTAAAATCGCCTTCGGCTTTTGCCAGCCACTCATTGACCAGCGCGCTCATACAGCACCTTGCCGTTCCTCATAATACTCTGAATGAAGAAATCGCCGAGGGTCAATCGTTGGGCGATCTCTTGCGGGGTACGCACGATAATATCCATGGGAAAGGTGTGCTTGACCGCCAAAGAAATCTCCACAGCCAAATCCCAAGTCGACCGTTGCGTGTCGATTATCACCAGCAAATCGACGTCGCTGGCCGGATGCGGCTTTCCTTTGGCATATGAGCCGAAGAGCACGATTTTTTCGGGACAGAATTTTCGCGCGATGATGTCGACTTTGCTTTCGATTTCGCGCAGGTCAATATGGGGCGTTCGCGTCATCGTCTCTTTCGTTATCATAGCAACCTCGTGGAAGTGTTTGGGCGCGTTTTTATTGGGGAATATAGCAGGGCGGGCGCGACTTGCAAGAGTTTTTCCGGCATGGAAACTTGAGGATGAACACGCTTCTACGCCGCAACCACGCGCAGCGGCATGATCGTATCGCGAAATTGCCGGCGTGCGAGGAAGGCATAATGCCCGCCGCGCATGAGCAGTTCATCGTGGCGGCCGATTTCTACCACGCGGCCATTTTGCAACACCACGATTTTATCCGCTTCCACCACGGTCGAGAGGCGATGCGCGATCACGATCGTGGTGCGGCCGCGCATCAACCGAGCAAGCGCTTCTTGGATCAAATGCTCGGACTCGGAATCGAGCGAGGAGGTGGCTTCATCAAGAATGAGAATCGCGGGGTTCTTTAAAAACGCGCGCGCAATCGCGACGCGCTGGCGCTGTCCGCCGGAAAGCTTGAGACCGCGCTCGCCAATCATGGTGTCCAATCCCTCCGGCAATGTTTTGATAAACTCCATCGCATTCGCAGCCTCGGCGGCTGTGAGAATTTCCGCTTCACTCGCCTTGGGCCTGCCATAGAGCAAGTTCTCGCGCAGCGTGGCGCTGAACAAAATCGAATCTTGCAGCACGAGGCCGATTTGCCGCCGTAATGATTTGAACGTCACCTCGCGAATGTCGTGGCCGTCAATGAGCACGCGGCCGGAGGTGGCGTCATAAAAACGCGGCAGCAAACTCACGAGCGTGGATTTGCCGGACCCGCTTGCGCCCACAAGCGCCACCATCTCGCCCGCGCGAATTTCGAAATCAATATCGCTCAGCGCTGCCAATTGATTGTCATAAGCAAAATTCACGTGCTCAAAATGAACGTGGCCGCGCACCGCCGGCAAAGTTTTCGCATGAGGCATTTCGGTGATCTGCGGCTGCATGTCGAAATACTCGAACAAGCGCTCGATCGCCGCAAGCGAGTTGCTCACAATCAACCCCAACTCGCTGAAGCGTTGCAGCGGCAAATAGAGCGAGCCGAGAAAACTGTAGAACGCGATCATCGTGCCCACGGTCATTTGCGTGCGCAACACGAAGATCGAAGCAATCCATACCACGACGAGCGGCGCGACCGTGGTGAGAAAACCGCTGAGCGCTTGATTCCACGAGTTGAGATAAACATTATCTTTGAAGTGCTTGAAGAGCTTGTGGCTCACTTGAAAGAAGCGTCTGGTCTCGCGGCGCTCTTGATGAAAGGCTTTGATCACGCTCATGCCGCCGATCTTTTCCTGCAAGTCGCCGCTCATCTCTTCGAGGCGTTCCTGCGCGCTGCGGCTGGCCTTTTTGATGCGCGGGCTCATCCATCGAATGAGCACGATGTAAAACGGCATCACCCCCAACGACACCCACGCGAGCTGGGCATCGAGATAAAAAAGAATATAGATCACAAAAAAGAGCGAGGCGCTGTCCATCCACACATTGGTGAGCGCGCTGCCCACGAAATTCTGCGCAAGCGCCACGTCGCTCATGAAGCGCGAGACGATGTTGCCCGAGCGCTGCCCCGAAAAAAAGTTGTGCGACATGCTTTGAATGTGCTGATAGAAGTCGAAGCGCAGATCGAACACGAGCCGCTGGCCCGCCACGCCTGCGAGCCAACTGCGATAGAACGTGGCAACGGCGAGCACGATATAAACGAGCAGCAGCGAAAGCGCGAGCGCATTGAGCAAGCCCATTTTGCCCTCACCCAACGGCAGCCATGCGCTCAAATGCGTTGCCCACCAATGAAAGAATCGGCTCGTGGCATCGGGGGTGTATTGCTCCGGCGCGTGCGCGACGAGAATGTCATCCGTGATGAACTTGAGCGCAAGCGGAAACAAGAGCGGCAGGCAGAATTTGAGAATGCCCATGAACGCGGCGCCGGCCACAAGGCCGCGATAGGGCTTCACATAAGCGAGGAAGCGACGGAGAGGGGAAGGTTTGCGCATGTGCAAGAGATGGGCTGATTCTAGACTCGCGAGGATAGTTTGCGCGGAAGGCGGCGGAGCGATACCCTTCAGCCCCGGAAATCTTCGAATCTATCTTTGAATGGCCAAAGCAAGCGCTTGCCGTGGATAACTGCAATTACAGTGACGAGGTTTTCCTCGACGCGATAAACGAGACGATAGCTATAGACAAATTTTTCTCGAAACTTTTCGTTTTGGAATTCCGGCACGACACGGCCCGCCAATGGAAACAGGTCCAGTTTGCGTGCGGCGTCCAAAATTTTTTCAGTGACGACGGAAGCGTACACCGCCGAGTCTCTGGCAATATAAGAGGCAATACCTTCAACGTCGGCGAGAGCTTCCGGCGCCCAATTTACTTGATAAGCCATTTTTCCAGATGCTTTTCAACTTCCTTTTGCGTCAGCGTGCCGTGGGTTTCGGCGCTGGCAATGCCTCGACGAATTTTTTCCATCACATACAAATGATACTGAATATCTTCGAGCGAGCAATCGTCGGGCAACTGGGTCAGCAATGAAGCCACTTCTTCTTTCGCGCTCTGGCTTTGCATAGAAAGACTCCTGGAGGGTTACTGTGTGCTTGCCTTCAGTGAGAGACGAACCACCGCGCTTTAAATTAGCAAGAAAACTTTAAAAAGCAATTGCGGCGCAATTTTCATCATCACATCACCTTCGTCACCTTCAGCCACCCCTTCTTCTCCGCATTCACCGCATCGATGTTGCTCTGCGGGCCCATGACCACCACGAGGCCGTGTTGATTGGCTTGTTCGAGCACGTCGGCAAACGCGCGGAAGTCCGCTGCAGTGGTGCCGAGAATCTCGTCGCGCATGCGTTGGCGCTCGGCTTCGTCGTCTCCCACGAGATGGCGCACCATTGAGGTGTAGCCTTTCGCGTCGGGCAGTTGATGCGAATCCAAATCGCCGATGACGCCGATGATGTTCTTCGTCAGCTCGTCTTCGCTCAATTCGGCTTCGCGCAGATAACGCGCGGCCGCATCGTAGTTTTCAATCGTCTTCAACAAATTGGGGTCGCGATACGAAAGAAAATTAAACACGCCCGAGCGCCGATCGAAACTGCAAAAGCCGCCATACGCGCCGCCTTGCATGCGCACGCGTTCCCACAGCCACGTGGTGTGCAGAAAATTGCTGATCACCAATGCCGAGCCGTGAAACTTGTAGCCGAGCTTGTAAAGGTTCGCGCCCTTGCCCACGTAATTCACTTGCGCCGGAATCGTGAGGCCCTCGAAAGCATTCTCAAACACCGGTTGCCACGCGCTGAAATTGACCTGCGCATTGGGCACGGTTTCAAGAAAGTCTTTGAGCTGCGGTTGAAACTGCGTGAAGCCCGCGCCATCCAACGTCACGTTGCAGAACATATTGCTGCGATTGACGAGCAACGCACGAATTTTTTCGAGCGCTGCGACCACCGCCGGCCAATCGGAATTTACTTTCTCTACTAGTTCTCTCACAAAGAACAGATAACTCACGCCGCCCATTTGCTCGCTCATCCAGCCGGCTTCGTCAAAACGCGAACGCAAGCGCGTGCTCACGAAACCGTGGCCGCGCGGCACCAGCGCCGCCTCGCGGCTGGCTTTCTCATCCAACACCATTTGGCGAAAACGTTCTTGATCGTCGAAGCGCGCGGTGAGCAAAATGTCGCGCAAAATCGCAAGCAGCTCCGGCGCTTGCGGCAGCATGGCTTTGCCGCGCAGAATCAGCCAGGCCGCGGTATTCTCGCCATGCTGCATGCGCGAAACCAGCGTGCTCGGATAGATGCCGCCGGTCTTTCTGCCGATACGCTGCAAGAGTTGCACGAACGTTTCTTGTGTGGTGCCCATTTCCAACAGCGCGCGGCTGAACAGCGGAAGATACGGCAACAATTCCTGCGGCAGCGCGTGCAGATTGAAACCCAGATCCAAATAGACAATGCCGTTCGTGAAGAGATCATGATACAAGATCGGCGTGTCGCGCTGTTCGGTCACGGCCAGCGGGATTTGCTTGTTGTTGCGCTCCAAGTCGGAGCGTTGCAACATCGGCAGGGTGGCGAGCGCTTCGGGCGGGTCCGGCGTTTCCTGCCATTGTTGCAGCGCTTGCGTATTGGCAATCACCTCCTGCAATTTTGCGGCGCTCATCTGGGCGCGCGCGGCGGCCAGTCGTTGCTGCTCCGCCTCTTCCTGCGCTTTGGCATAATGCGGATCGGGCGCGAGCGTCACGGTGACGCGATGCTGGTTCGACAAAAGCTGTTGCGCGATCATCTCTTCAAAATAGCGCGGCGTGTGTGCGGCCCGCTCTTTCAATGTGGCGAGAGTTTTTTCATACGCAATCGCATCAAAAGGATCGCCCTCGTGCAGCCACGTGCTCAACGCGCTGAACATCAACACCAAGCCGCGCGGATACGAGCCGGTGTTGTTCTCGCGCAAACGAAACTCGACCGTGTTGATCGAGGCTTCAATGGCTTCGGGTTCGAGACCCTTCTCCGAAAGTTCCTGCAACGTTTGCAGAATGAACGGTTCGATCTTTTCAACGTTGTCGTTGGCAACTCCTTTCAAGCCCACGGAAAAATACATTTGCCGCAGCTCGGTGCCCAAGCCCGCGCCGGTCACGTCTTCGCCCAAGCCGGAATCGATGAGCGCTTTGTGCAAAGGCGCCGCGGGCGTGCCGAGCAGAATGTGGGTGAGCACGCTCAATTCCAAAGTCGTGACCGGATCTTTCATCTCGTCGAGCAGCCAATTCACCGTGACCATGGACTTGGCCTGCTCTGCTTCCTGGCCCGCGTCATATTTGCGCACAAAGCGCTGCACCTGCTCGCGCCGTTCATGGAGAGGAATGGCGGAGGCAACTTCCTTGCGATGAAAAGCTCTCAGATAGTTTTGCACGAGGCGCAAGCGCGTTTCGGGATCGTCGTCGCCATAAAAGAAAATGCGCGCGTTGGAAGGATGATAGAAGTCCTCGTGAAATTTTTTGAACTGCTCCCACGTCAAATCCGGAATGTGTGCGGGATCGCCGCCCGAGTCCACGCCGTACGTGTGCCCGGGAAACAGCAACTGCTGCGAGTATTCGCCGAGCAAACGGTCGGGCGAAGAATACGCGCCTTTCATTTCATTGAACACAATCCCCTTGAACGCGAGCGGCGCTTCTGCATTTTCCAAATCAAAACGCCAACCTTCTTGCTGCAATTTCTGCGGCGTGAGCAGCGGATGAAACACGGCGTCGAGATACACGTCGATGAGGTTATAAAAATCCTGCAGATTGGTGCTCGCCACGGGGTAGCAGGTTTTGTCGGCAAACGTCAATGCGTTCAGAAAAGTATTGAGCGAGCCTTTGACCATTTGCACGAACGGATCCTTCACCGGAAACTTGCGCGAGCCGCAGAGCACGGAATGTTCCATGATGTGCGCCACGCCCGTGGCGTCGCTCGGCGGCGTGCGAAACGTGATGCCGAAGACTTTGTTCTCGTCGTCGTTGCTGAGCGAAAGCAGCTCCGCGCCGGTTTGTTTATGGCGGTACAGCTTGGCGTGCGTTTTCAATTCCGGAATGTCCTGCTGCCGCAGCAGCTCAAAGCCATGGAGATCGTTCATGTCGTCCTCGGGAAAAACGGTGGTGGTCGTTAGTCGTTGGTTGTGGGTGGGCTAATGTAAAAATTTCAACGCAAAGTTCAAGCTTGACAAACCGAAACCTCGGGTATAGATTGAAACGCGCCTTGTCCAAGTAAATTCGCGGCCTCAATAGCACAGTCCCCGTAACGGCGATGGCGGAAAACTTCAGTCTTGACTTCCGAAGAAATTTTCGAGAAATACTCACCGTTATTTATCACCCCAAGACTTGGAGGACTAAAATGGCAAAGCTCAATGTCAAAGGCCGGGAGATCGCCGTCTTCCGGCAAAAGGAAGAAGACTATATTTGCATCACGGACGTTGCACGCTACAAAGACGAAGAACGCAGCGACTACCTCATCCAGAATTGGCTCCGCAATCGTAACACAATCGAGTTTCTGGGCATCTGGGAGCAACTCAATAATCCCGACTTTAATTCCATCGAATTCGATGGAATTAGAAAACAGGCCGGGCTCAATAGTTTTTCCCTTACTCCCAAGCGTTGGGTAGAGGTCACAAACGCCGTCGGGCTGATCTCGAAGACAGGCCGCTACGGCGGCACCTATGCCCACAAAGACATCGCCTTCGAATTTGCCTCGTGGATTTCCGTTGAGTTCAAACTTTATCTCATCAAAGAATTTCAGCGCCTCAAAGAAGCAGAACTGAAGCAACTCGGTTGGGACATACGCCGCAATCTCGCCAAGATTAACTATCGCATTCACACCGACGCGATCAAAGAGAACTTGATTCCGCCGGAGTTGACGCCGCAGCAGACAAGCTTGATCTACGCTAATGATGGTTGGCAGAATATTTTTAAAAATCATTCTGCCAACTATTATTCTGCCTAACCATGATCGCCGCGACTTTGACAATTCTTTCGGAATAAAACGATAATGCCAACCTACAAAATTTTCCTCGCCTCGTCCTCCGAATTGGAAGAGGATCGCAAAGAGTTCGAGCTTTTCATCAACCGCAAAAATAAGTTGTGGCAGAAGCGCGGCGTGTTTCTCCATTTGGAAATTTGCGAAGACTTCCTCGACACCATGTCGCCCACGCGCTTGCAGGACGAATACAACAAGGCCATTCGCGGCTGCGATATTTTCGTCATGCTCTATTGCACCAAAGTGGGCAAATACACCGCGGAAGAATTTGCCACCGCGTTCGGGCAATTTCAAGCCACGAACAAGCCGCGCATTTTTACCTACTTCAAAGACGCGCCCCTCACCACCGGCAGCGCGAAGAAAGACGATCTGCTCAGTCTCTGGGCCTTTCAAGAAAAGCTCAAACAACTCGGCCACTTTCAAACGGTTTATCAAAACACCGAAGGCCTCTTGCTCCACTTCGGCCGGCAACTCGACAAGCTCGCGGACGAGGGCTTCATTCTTTTTGAAAAAGAAACCGCGGCCGCCATTCCGCATTTGCTCACCCCGCCGCCGTTTGTGCCCGAAACGTTTTTAGGCCGCGGCGCAGAGTTGCAAGAAATCAAAGACCGTCTCTTTGGCAACGCGAACCTGCTGCTCTTGGTGAATGGCGAGGGCGGCATCGGCAAAACCTCGCTCGCGGCGCAATACTTTCACACCTTTCAAAACGAATACGCGCACGCCGCGTGGGTGCTCAGTGAAGCGAACATTGCCACTGCCCTGCTTTTGCTCGCGGCGCCGCTCGGTTTGCGTTTTGATGACAAACTGCCCGCAGAAGAGCGCCTCGCGCACGTGCTCACGGCCATGGCGCAATTGCCGCGACCGTGTTTGCTCGTGATCGACAACGCCAACGAGCTGCGCGACCTCGAAGCGCATTACCTGCACCTGCGCCGCTGCCCGAATTTTCACGTGCTGCTCACCACGCGCATCACCGAGTTTGAAGCCGCGGCCACGTATCGCATCGAAGGCCTGCCCGAGGCCGAGGCCCTGCAACTCTTTCGTGCGCACTACCCCAAACACCGCGCTGAAGACAACGGCCTGTTTCAACAAATCCGCCTCGCGGTGGGCGGCAACACGCTCGTGCTCGAACTGCTCGCGAAAAATTTGCGCGAGCGCAACCGTTTGAAAACCAGCTACACGCTTGCGGATTTGCTCGCGGACTTGCAGGGCAAAGGCGTGCTCGGCCTGCGCCAAACCGCGACCGTGGCCACGGCCTACCAAGCCGGCCACACGTTGCGCCGCGCCAAGCCCGAAGACATTATTGGCGCGATGTATGACTTGAGCAGCTTGACCGAGGCCGAAACCAGCTTGCTCTCCGCCTTTGCCGTGTTGCCGCCTGAGAGTTTGCCTTTTACCGTGTTGGAAATTTTGCTGGCCAAAGCGGATGACTTGCAGCCCAACCTGCTCGGCTTGGCGCAAAAAGGCTGGGTGGAATACAATGCCGAGACCGCAGCTTTTAAATGCAGCCCGGTCGTGCAAGAGATTGCGAAGCAGAAAACGCCGGCCCTGTTTGAAAACTGCCAGCCGCTCATTGACGCGCTGACGGAGAAGCTGGATTATGAAACCGGCGTCGGCCATTTTTTGAATGCCACGTATGAAGAAGCCGCGGTGTTTGCGCGTTATGGCGCCAGCGTGGTCGCCGCGTTTGCGGAGGCGAAGAAGGAACTCTATTTTCTGTGTGATCGCATTGGCAACTATCACAAGACCACGGGGAATTTGAGCCAAGCTTTGTTCTTTTATGAAAAAAGCCTTGAGATAACCAAAGCACTGAGTAATGCTACCCCAGATGATTCTGCGGCAAAAAACAGCTTGGCGATTTCATACTCCAAACTCGGGGAGACGCACAGCAGCCTGGGCCATCTCGCCGAGGCCTTGGGCTTTTTTGAAAAAGACCTCGAATTGACCAAAGAACTCTACGAGGCGTTCCCCACCAATGTCGCGTTCAAAAACGGCTTGGCGA
>JBBILN010000080.1:0-30838 GCA_037444905.1 bacterium
CACATTGCTCAAAATGCTTCGGTAACATTTATTTTGAGGCAATGCGGCATTACGTGCGTGCGCACTTTCTTCTTGACATTCTGAGACCTATTTCTATATTGCCGCAGCTTTAAAAAAAAGTATGCTGGTGGAAAAGATGTGGATAACTTTTCTTACGCGTGTTTTGATAAGCGTAAAGCATCCTTTTGGCCTGATCATCCATACACTTTTAATATTGCTGTTTTCCCACTGAGAAAAATACTCTAAGCATTTACAACTCTTTGAGTGTGTCGCTTGCCTCGGAGGTGGCTTCTCTGTATCTCTTAAAATTATAAACGGCACTTAATTTCGCTAAACCTCTCACCTGTGGATAAATTGTGAATATCTCAAGGAAACCCTGCTTATGCTACAAACGGCGGAGCTAACATGGTCCAAGTGCCTCTCGCTCATCAAAGAGAATGTTACTGATCAAACCTTTGAAACTTGGTTCAATGGTACCCAAGGGCATTGCCTGGAAGATCGCACACTCACCGTAAATATTCCGAATGGTTTTGCTTTTCAGTGGCTTGAAGGGCATTATCGTGATTTGGTAAATAAAGCCGTTCTACAAGTGCTAGGCGATGACTATCGTGTTATCTATTCCGTCGCGCCACAATACCTAGAAGAGCCTCCCGCAGCAACCACTAAATATAAGCAAGACCCGGCCAGCCAACTCAATCCCCACTATATTTTTGAAAATTTCATTGAAGGTGGATGTAATCAATTTGCCAAAGCAGCTTCACAAGCGGCGGCTGATGCTCCCGGCAAAACTTCATTCAATCCATTAGTGATTTATGGCGGTGTCGGCCTCGGCAAAACCCACCTAGCGCAAGCCATCGGAAATTTTTCTTTAAGTCGGCAATCGGTGCGACGGGCCCTGTATGTTTCGAGCGAACGCTTTACAAACGAATTCATCACTTCCATTCAAAACAATCGCACGACGGAATTCAGCTCGAACTATCGCAACGTTGACCTACTATTAGTTGATGACATTCAGTTCTTCACCAACAAGGAAAGAACGCAGGAGGAATTTTTCCACACCTTCAACACGCTCTATCAGAAAGGCAAACAGATCGTTTTAACTTCCGATCGTCCCCCTAAAGAGATCAATGGTATTGAGGAACGTTTGCTTTCCCGATTTCAATGGGGCCTGGTTGTTGACATTCAGCCCCCCGATCTTGAAACTCGCATCGCCATCCTGCAAAAGAAAGCGGAGGAAAACGGCATTCAGCTTTCCAGCGAGGTTATCCAGCTTATCGCGCACAACATTACAAGCAATATTCGTGAATTGGAAGGTTGTTTGATTCGCCTGCTGGCGCATGCTTCCATGGCCAAACTCGATATTACGCTGGGGGTGGCTCGGCACGTGCTGAAAGACATGTTCATTCAAAAGCACCGCAATCTTACCATCGAGGATATTCAAAAGAGCGTGTGCGATTTTTATGGCTTTCCCGAGGATATGATTCGCGCCAAAACCCGCAAAAAGGAAATTGCGCTCGCCCGGCAGATTGCCATGTTTCTCGCCAAACGCATGACCAAACATTCGCTCAAAACCATCGGCTTGCACTTTGGCGGACGTGATCACACCACAGTCATTCACGCGATCGAATCCGTCGAGCAACTCCTGCTTTCAGATGAACAAATCAAATCCGAGCTGGACGTGATCAAACAAAAACTAGAGCTGATCTGAGCGTGGATAACATGTGAATTGCTGTGAATTCATTGTGGGTAATTCCGCGGAAGGAACCGCGAAAGAGACCGAAAAGAAGCTATCAACATTTTATTCACAAGCAACTCACAAAAGACGCTTTTGTGACGATCAAAAAAACTTCGGCAAACCCCAAAGAACACAACAAACTTTTGAAAGCATCGTCCAGTTATCCACATATCCACAGCCCCTACTATGAAAATTTTCTTGAATCTTTTTTGTATAATACTTATGTTCAAAATAAGATGTTCATATCACTCATGAGTTTCCCATGAAATTCAACGTCAGCAAACAAGCGCTTTACAACAGCCTGCAACGCATGATTCCGGTGGTCCCCACCAAAACCACCATACCTGTTCTCACCAATATTCTTTTTGAACTCAGTCAGAATTCTTTACGGTTGACCGGCACCGATTTGGAAGTTTCTATCCTCACGGCTATGGAAGTGCTCGGCGAGGAGAATGGCAAAGCAGCTTTTCCGGCAAAGAAACTTTTCGATCTTATTCGAGAGCTCCCCGACATGCCGTTGCGGTTCGAATGTGACTCCGCCAACCGCTTAACGATCAGCACCGAAAAAGGGCAATATAAAATCAGCGGCGAAAATAGTGACGAGTATCCGCACATTGCCGCCGAAGAGCACGAACGGCAATTTGCCTATTCAGCTTCGAGCTTTATCAATCTCGTTGAGAAAACCGTGTTTGCGGTGAGCACGGATGAATTGCGTACGACGTTGATGGGCGTGCTCCTGGATTTGCGTTCGAACGAGCTGCGCATGGTGGCGACCGACGGCCATCGTCTGGCCAAGGTGCAGGACGTGAATTTTTCATATAATCATGAACCCGTGCAGGTCATCATGCCGGTGAAGGCCCTGCAATTGCTAGGTCGCAACATTGATCAAGTCGAACAAATGGAAATCGCGATCAGCCGTGATCATATTACGTTCATGCTTGGCGCCACAACGATTTATTCCAAAGTGATTAACGGGCATTATCCCGCATACGAGCGTGTGATACCTTCGGACAATACTTTGACCATGCAAGTCGAGCGCGATCTGTTAAGTGCAACCGTGCGCCGCTCGAGCATCTTTGCCAATCAACACACCCATCAGGTGCGTTGGCAGCTTGCGCCGAACAACTTGACTTTGCTGGCGGAAGATATGGAAAGCGGCGGCAATTCGCGTGAAACGATTCCGGTTGACTATGCCGGCGATGCGCTCGACATCGGATACAACGCCAATTATATTCTCGAAATTTTACGGCACGTGGACACGGAACAGGCCTTATTCAAATTGCGGGACGCTGGCAGCGCCGCCATCATCGAGCCACTGCCGCAACCGGAAGGTTTGCACTATATGATGCTGCTGATGCCGATTCGCCTTAATGAGTAACGCCGGCAATGGTGCTGCGAAGGATTAGCCTTCGAAATTTTCGCAACTATGCTGCGCTTGATTTGAGCTTGTCGGACAGTTGCAATTTTTTTGTGGGCGACAACGCTCAAGGCAAAAGTAATCTCTTAGAAGCGGTGCATGTTTTAGGGTTGACGCGCAGTTTTCGCGCGGGGCAAGATCGCGAATTGGTGCAACTGGGCAGCGAGCGTTACGAGTTGACCGGCGAGTTCATTGATGAATTGGGCATTCGGCATTTGACGACGATCTGTTATGATATAAAGCAGGGGAAAGAGGCCAGTTTGGATCGGAAGCGTATGCAAAGCACTGCGTGGGTGGGAAAATTTCCGATCGTACATTTTTCCCCCGAGTGCCACAAAATTACCGGCGGCCCGCCGGCAGAGCGGCGACGGTTCGTGGATGTCTTGCTCTGTCAAAGCTCGCCTGCATACCTGGCCGATTTGGTCGAATACACGCGCGTCTTGCGCCAACGGAATGCCCTCCTAGCCCAACCCGAAGGCAGTTCCGAAAATGATCTCGTGGCGTGGAGCCAGGCGCTGGCCTATTATGGTAGCCGTGTCATGATGACGCGACGCACGTTCGTTAAGGAGTACGAATACACGTTATCGCAATCCTATCAACACATTTCCGGCTCGCCCCTGCCTTTTCATTTTGCCTATCGCACGCAATTCCAATCTGAAGAGATTACGACCGAAGGTTTTTTGAGGCTTTTACAATCCGCCCGCGTGCACGAAGAGCGGCGCAGACGTACGCAAGTGGGGCCGCATTTTGACGACTTCGTTTTTGAGATTGACGGCAAAGATTTGCGCAAATATGGCTCTCGCGGCGAGCAGAAAAGCGCGCTCGTGGCTTTAAAGCTGGCCGAAACGTGGTATTTGAAAACGCACACGGGCACAGCGCCGATTATTCTTTTGGATGATCTCGCCTCAGAATTGGACGGCAATCGCCTGCGCAGCACGCTGGATCACTTTTATGGCAATGGGCAGCTTTTAATCACCTCCACGGGCGATATTACGAAAGGTTTTCTCCGTCCGTTTGAATGCTATCGCGTGCTCGCCGGCGCGCTTGAACCCATGATGCGGAACTAACATGGCCAGAGCACTCGGAAATGTTTTGCAAGACTTGCTCCAGCAATACGGCTTGACGCAAAAGTTCAAAGAATTCCAAGCCGTGGAATCCTGGGCGGAAGTTGTGGGAGAGACGGTGGCGCAAGTGACGCAAGCACGCGAAGTCCGTGACGGTAGACTGTACGTCGAAGTTTCCAGCAGCGCATGGCGCAACGAGTTGTACTTTTTGAAGGGGGATATGATAGCAAAGCTAAACAAGAAAATCGGTCAAAACATTATCCACGATATCATGTTCGTGTGAGGTGAAGCGATGGCATCGAAAACTGCCAAGAAAACGGTGAAAACGACGAACAAAGCCAAAGATCGCAACGGCAAAACTGCCTTGCCCCCGCAAACACAAAAGCAAGAACAGCGCGATCGCAAAAAGGAAAAAACCTCTCAGGACATTGACACCAAGAAAGACAAACAGCCCATGGTAAAGGATACACAGAGCGTCATTGCAGAAACAAAGGCCAAGCCGCAGGATGGCAAAGCCGTGTTGCAAGAAGTTGATAGCAAACCGACGAATGGCAGTGAAGCATATACTTCCGATGCCATCACCGTACTCAAGGGATTGGAAGCCGTGCAGCGCCGGCCCGCGATGTACATCGGCGACACTTCAGTGAAAGGCTTTCATCATCTTGCATATGAAGTCATTGATAACTCAATTGACGAGGCGCTCGCCGGACATTGCGATTCCATCGAAGTGCGCATTAACGCCGACGGCAGTTGCACGGTGGAAGACAACGGCCGCGGCATTCCGGTTGACATGCACAAAGAAATGAAGCGGCCCGCGCTCGAAGTGGTCATGACCGTGCTCCATGCGGGCGGCAAGTTTGATAAAAAATCTTACAAAGTCTCCGGCGGTTTGCACGGCGTCGGCGTCTCGGTCGTCAATGCGCTTTCGGAGTGGCTCGAAGTGCACGTCGCGCGCGACGGCAATTTGTATCATCAAAAATACGAGCGCGGCACGCCCGTGACCGATGTTAAAATCGTCGGCAAGCGCAAAGGCACGGGCACGAAAGTCACTTTCTTTCCCGACGCTGAAATTTTTGGCAAGACCAAATTCAACTTTGATATTCTCACCGAGCGCGTGCGCGAGCTGGCATTCTTGAATAAAAACCTCAAGCTCTCCATTAGCGACGAGCGCAGCGGCAAGGAACACAAGTTTCAATACAAGGGCGGCATTGCGCAGTTCGTGCAATACATCGACGAGGCGCGCGAGCCGATCACGAACAAGCCGATCTATCTCGATGGCGAGCGCGAAGGCGTGCCCATCGAAGTCGCGCTGCAATACAACGACGGCTATAATGAGAATATCTTCACCTACGTCAATAACATTCACACGGTCGAGGGCGGCTCGCATTTGGTGGGATTTAAAGCCGCGTTGACGAAGACGATCAATACTTACGCAACAAAGAATAATCTCATCAAAGAGAAGGACAACATTCAACTCACCGGCGACGACGTGCGCGAAGGCTTAACCGCGGTGGTGAGTGTGAAAGTCGCGGAGCCGCAATTCGAAGGGCAAACCAAAACCAAGCTGGGCAACAGCGAAATTCGCGGCATCGTCGAGTCGTTCTGCAATGAAGGCTTTGCCTCTCATTTTGAAAATTATCCCGCGGTCGCCCGCAAGATCGTTGAGAAATGTTTGCTCGCCGCGCGCTCACGCGAAGCTGCACGCAAGGCCCGCGAACTCACGCGCAAGAAGGGCGGCCTGGATAGCAGCGGCCTGCCTGGCAAACTCGCAGATTGCTCGATCACCGACCCCGAGCATTGCGAAATCTACATCGTCGAGGGCGACTCCGCCGGCGGCTCGGCAAAGCAAGGTCGCGACCGCACCTTTCAAGCGATCCTGCCGATTAAGGGTAAAATTCTGAACGTGGAAAAAGCGCGCCTCGATAAAATTCTCTCGAACGAAGAAATCCGCACGCTCGTGACCGCATTAGGCACGGGCATCGGCAGTGATGATTTTGACATTTCGCGCTTGCGCTACGGGCGCGTGATCATCATGACCGACGCGGACGTGGACGGCTCACACATTCGCACGTTGCTGCTCACGTTTTTCTTCCGCTACATGAAAGAGCTGATTGAGCAGAGCAAAATCTACATCGCACAGCCGCCGCTCTATCGCGTGTGGAAGAGCAAAGAAGAGTTCTATTGCTACGACGAAGACGAGAAAGACGCAGTGCTCAAACGCTTCGAAGACAAGAACAACGTCAATGTGCAACGCTACAAAGGTCTCGGCGAAATGAATCCCGAGCAATTGTGGAAAACCACGATGGACCCGGAGCAGCGCACCATGAAGCTCGTCACCATCGAAGAGGCGTTCGAAGCGGACCTGCTCTTCTCCACGCTCATGGGCGACAAAGTCGAGCCGCGCCGCAAGTTCATCGAAGAGAACGCGAAGTATGTAAGGAATTTGGATGTGTGAGCTAGCAAGTTGTTGCTTGTGCGCGCTTCCCGGTCAGTAGAAAGAAAACGAAAAATCTTTAAAGCGAGTTGGGCATGGACATCGAAGCGATTCGTGAGCGCGTCAGAGCGGGAAATTATCTTGTGAAAAGCCATGCCGTTCAGCACGCCTTAAAAGAAGGCTTTGAGCGTAAGCACATGGTCGAGGCTGTGCTCAATGGCAGAATCATTGAAGAATATCCAGAAGACAAGCGCGTGCTCGTTTGCAGCCGAGTAAATCTGTTGGAAAGCATCTTCATCTATTTGCATATAGTCTGTGAATATACCGATCCCAACTACGCCGAATTTGTAACGGCATATATTCCTAACGAAGATCAGTGGGAAAGACCGGATTTCACAAGGCGGAAACGAAAAAGGAAATAGATTATGCCAACTAAACCGACTCCAATTTGCGGCCAGCACAACCTTCCCAAAGAATGGCGGCCAACTTCGTTCGAGTATAACGATGCTGGCGTTTCCGTCCGTGTGCCCAACGTTTACGCATGGGTCTGTCCGGTCGACGGTGAGGTCTCGTATACGCCTGAAACAACGGACGAGCTTATACTCACAGTGCGAGAATTGATTGAAACAGCCAAACGCGCCAAAGCGCGGCGCTCGACATTTACAGAATACATGGTCGCAGTTCAGTAAAAGGATCACACAAGGAACATGGACACCAAACGCGATAGAATCATTCCCGTATATCTCGAAGAAGAGATCAAGGACTCGTACCTCGACTACTCAATGTCTGTTATCGTTGCGCGCGCGCTGCCGGACGTGCGCGACGGCATGAAGCCCGTGCATCGCCGCGTGCTGTACGGCATGCACGAGCTCAGCTTGCGCCCGAACGCGGCATACAAAAAGTCCGCGCGTCTCGTGGGTGAGGTGCTCGGTAAATATCACCCGCACGGCGATCTTGCGGTGTACGAAACCATCGTGCGCATGGCGCAGGATTTTTCGTTGCGCTATCCGCTCGTCGACGGCCAGGGCAACTTCGGCTCGGTCGACGGCGACTCGCCCGCGGCCATGCGTTACACCGAAGTGCGCATGACGCACATCGCCGAAGAGGCGCTCCGCGATTTAGAAAAAGAGACTGTTGAGTGGAACGCCAATTTTGATGACACGCTCAAAGAACCGTCGGTGCTTCCGACCGTTCTGCCCAATTTGCTCGTCAATGGCAGCTCGGGTATTGCGGTCGGCATGGCTACCAACATCCCGCCGCACAATTTGGGCGAGGTGGTTGACGCGCTCATCGCGTTGATCGGCGATCCCGAAATCAAAATCGAAAAGTTGATGAAGCACGTGAAGGGGCCGGACTTCCCCACGGCCGGAATCATTTACGGTACCGAGGGCATCGACGAAGCATATCGCACGGGCCGCGGCCGCATCATCGTGCGCGCGCGCACCGTGCTCGAAGAGCTGCGCGGCGGAAGGCAGAACATCGTCGTCACCGAGCTGCCGTATCAAGTCAATAAAGCGAATTTGCACGAGAAAATCGACGAACTTGTGCGCGATAAGAAGATCGAGGGCATTCGCGCCACGCGCGACGAGAGCGACCGCGACGGCATGCGCCTCGTGCTCGAGCTCAAAGGCGACGCGAATCCCGAAGTCATTCTAAACAATCTCTACAAGCACACGCAGATGCAAATCACCTTCGGCACGATCATGCTCGCGCTGGTGAAAGGCGAGCCGAAGGTGCTCAACCTCAAAGAGATTCTGCAAGCGTTCGTGGATTTCCGTCATGAAGTGGTGGTGCGGCGCACGAAGTTCGAGCTGGACAAAGCCGAGAAGCGCGCGCACATTCTCGAAGGCCTGCGCATCTGCATCAATAACATCGATGAAATCGTTGCGATCATCAAAAAGGCGAAGGATCCGAACACGGCCAAAGAAGCGTTGATGAAACGCTTCAAGCTGAGCGAGATTCAAGCGCAAGCCATTCTCGATATGCGCTTGCAACGTTTGACCGGCCTCGAGCGCGACAAGATCGAAGCCGAGTATAAAGAAGTGCTCAAGCTCATCAAAGAGCTGAAGGATTTGCTGGCGCACAAAGCGAAGCGCATGGAGTTGATCGCGAAAGAACTCAAAGAGCTCAAGGCGAACTACGCGGACGAGCGTCGCACCGAAATCGTGTCCGAAACCACTGAGTTCAAGATGGAAGACATGATCGCGGAAGAAGAAGTCGTGATCACAATCTCACACACGGGCTTTATCAAACGCATTCCGGTGTCGCGGTATCGCCGGCAAAGTCGCGGCGGCCGCGGCGTCACCGGCGCGCGCACGAGCGAGCAGGATTGGGTCGAGCATTTGTTCATCGCCTCGACGCATCATTACGTCATGTTCTTCACGGACAAAGGCCATTGCTATTGGCTAAAAGTTTACGACATCCCCGAAGCCTCAAAGGACGCCAAAGGCCGCGCGATTGTAAATCTGCTCGCGATTGCAAAGGAAGACAAAATCGCGGCGTTCGTCTCGGTGAAGGAGTTTAGCGAAAATCAATTCATCGCGTTCGCCACGAAGAAGGGCGTGGTGAAGAAAACCTCGCTCGAGGCGTTTTCGAATCCGCGCAAGGCCGGTATTAGCGCTATTAGTATCGACAAAGACGATGAATTGATCAGCGCGATGATCACCGACGGCACGATGGATCTCATGCTCGGCACGCATAGCGGCATGGCGATTCGCTTCCACGAAAACGAAGTGCGCGAAATGGGCCGCGCCGCGGGCGGCGTCAAAGGCATCTCGCTCGAAGAGAAAGATTTTGTCGTCGGCATGATCGAGCTGAAACGCGAGGGCACTATTCTCGTGGTGAGCGAAAACGGCTTCGGCAAACGCACGGAGTCGAAAGATTACAAAGTGCAGCATCGCGGCGGCTCGGGTTTGATCACGTTGAAAGTGACCGATAAAGTCGGCAACATGGTTTCGATCAAAGAGGTGGTCGATGAAGACGATCTCATGATCATCACCGCCAAAGGTGTGGTTATTCGCCAAAAGGTGAAGGACATCAACGTCATCAGCCGCAACACGCAGGGCGTGCGTTTGATTCGTCTCGACAGCGGCGATCGCATCGCCTCGGTCGCGCGCATCGTAGCCGATGATGAAGAAGAGGGCGGAGAAGAATAGTCTCAGCAAAACGATTGCAGGCAAAACGATAAAGAGCAGCTTGCTGAATGACGATAAGCGTTTTTGAATAGTCTTGCCGGTAAATGGTTTTGCTTTCGAGTTTTTGAAGGCAGCAACGTTTGCAAAGAAATGTTTTGTAGCGCATGAGGAATCAAATGCGAGCGGATACGCAGAATCACGTTTCACCCACCGGCACGCAACGCCGGACGAAACGTGATTATTGGGAAGTGGAGCGCGAAAATCTCGTGTCGGCATTGGTGGAGCGCATCGCGAGCAATGGGGAGAGTGTTGCGCTGCGCGATCTGCTCGCGATGGAGCTGCCGGAGATTCTCAAAGTCGTGCTGCGCAATCACGCCAAAAGCGTGGTGCGCAAGGAGAAGCCGCTCACCGTGCAAACCCATCGCCGCTTCGAGCTAGAAGATGTGGAGATTCGCCAGCAGTTTCGTTTGTTGCGTGATTTGCTCGCCGATCGCATCGTTTTCGATCTCGCCGAGTTGAAGCCCGTGCTCAATTTTGGAGTACGCTTGCAATTCGATCTCATCGTTCGCCCGCGCGCCTTTCTGGAAAACCTGTTTTATCAGCATTCCACGGAAAGAGAGCGTGATGATTTGCTCGTGATTTTGACGGGCTTTCACGAAGCGCGCGATTATGTGACTTTGCTTATCGATAAGCTCAGCGGCTACTCCGCCGGCGTGCTCACCAAAGAAGCGTTCTCTGCGCTCTGCCGGCAATGCGAGCGTGAAGTCTACGGCAAAAATCCAATAGCCGCGCTCATGGCTGATATACGGGCGTATCAGAGTTATTGCCAGACGTTATTGGGGAACGCCGCGCCGAGCGAGGTTTTGGACAATCAAATGGTATTGGCCATGCTGAACGAACGGCACATGACCGAGCTTTTCGAAAGCCTTTTACCCGAGTTCACCAAAAAGGAAAGCTGGCTCCTTGAAGAGATCGAAGCGTTGCTGCAGCAGCACGCAAGCAGCGCAGGTTTTGAGCCGCGCGGCGCTAGCGCCGCAGAATTGCCGCTCTCTTCTGAAATTGACATGAATAACTTTTTGGAAGAGGCGGCCAGCGAGATTGAAAAGCAATTGGTGCAAACCTCTTTGCGGGAGTTGCGAGCGGTGCAGAGCGCGGAGAGGCAAGCGGGCAGCATGCAAACAGAGGGAGTTGTAGAGCAGATTGCCGCATTGCCGCAACCTTCACCAGTGCACCTCACCGCGGAGAGTAAAATCGATATTGCACAGATTGCTCCGCCGGCCCTGCCGAGCGAAGCTGCGAAAAAGCGCCCGCTTATCCGGTTTGATGAAGAAGAGCCGATGATGATCACGCGCGCAAAGCTCGAACAACAGCCGGCCGGCCCGTTTCCCGCGTTGACCAAGCTCATCGATGAGAAGAGCCGCAAGCTTTTCGTTCGGAATGTTTTTCAGCGCGATGAAGATGCGTATTTGGATTTCATTCAACGGTTGGAGTTGTTGCAAACTTGGAAGGAAGCTAAAGCACAATTGGACCGCGAGCTGAATAAACGCAAGATCAACCCCTATTCCAAAGAAGCCATTCGCCTCAGCGATTTGATTTTTGGCAGGTACTTCGCAAAGCGTTGACATAACTTTTCTAAACTTTCAAAGTTTAGGAAAGTTGGTAAAGCTCTCACCTCATCCCTCGATCTCCACGATCAACTGAATTTCCCGCAACACCGCCGTCACTTTGAAGCAGTCTTCGAACTCTCCGGCATAGGCAATCGCCTTGCCGCGCGTATGCGCTTCGTAGGCGATGTTTTGCGCCTTGTCTTGGCTGCAACGCAGCGCTTTCTGTAGTTGCACAATGACCTCATCGAACGTATGAATGTCGTCATTGTAGAGCACGACCTTCCATGGCGCGCCGAGGCGTGAGCCGATGTCGTCATCAACTACAACTTCTTCATCTTCCCACGGTGCAGTGAGGGCCATAAAAACTTTCTCCTTCTCTTGGGAAGAGAACGGGGAGCGCTGGTACGAGGTCTTGAGAATCATCTCTTCTTCGGAAAAGAGAAGACTTCCAGCGCAACATATGCTTTTTCCCCCTTTTCTTTTTAAGAGAAGGGTCCGGGGAATGAATTCGGATGGCGCACCAGCTTTTTGCTTGATACCTATGCCCCTCAAGAAGAAAATTCCTCGAAGGTTTTCTTGTGTGCTACGACACTGTCGTATCTCAAACATGCTCATCTTCATCAAACCGATTGCTTCAGTGCTGCGATAATTTTTCGATTGGCTGTTGGAAACGCAAACTGGTCCAACTCTTCGGGACTGGCCCATTGCCACCTTTGGCAGCCTATTGCGCGCGGCGTGCCCGCGATGAAGCGGCAATGATATACGTACAACGTAATGCTGAAATGCGTGAAGCCGTGTCCGACCTTCATGAAAAAATCGCCGACCTCGACTTCAATGGCCAACTCTTCGCGAACTTCTCGGCGCAACGCTTCGGCGTGGGTTTCGTGCGCTTCAATCTTGCCGCCTGGAAATTCCCATAAGCCGCCGAGCAAGGCGTTTTCTTTACGTTGGTCGATTAAGAGCCGCGCGCCTTGCCAAATCAATCCAACCGCGATATTGTAGTGCGGACGAGGCGGCTTGCGCACACGCACCGGCAGCCGCGCCGGATTATCCATTTCATTATAGGCGCGACAGCGCCGTTGTGCGGGACAGCTTTCACATTTTGGTCGAATCGGCGTACAAACTAAAGCGCCCAATTCCATCAAAGCTTGGTTCCAATCGCCCGCCTGGCCTTGGAGCAGAAAGCCGGCAGCGATTTTCTGAAAGAGTTTTTTGGCGGAAGGATTTTTCGGCGGAAGTTGCACGAGAAAAACCCGGCTCAACACACGCTCGACATTGCCATCCAATACGGCGTGGTTTTGATTGAATGCAATGCTGGCCACTGCCGCGGCCGTGTATGGCCCAATACCGGCAATCTCTATCAGTTGTTCGTAGGTTTCCGGAAATTTTCCTCCGTGCACTTCCAAAATTTGTTGTGCGGCGCGATGGAGGTTGTGGGCGCGCGCGTAATAGCCCATGCCTTCCCACGCTTTCAGCACGTCATCGCGCTGAGCGTGCGCCAGCGCGGCCAGCGTGGGAAAACGTTTTAGAAAGGCTTCATAATACTGCAAAACTTTCACGGTCTGAGTTTGCTGAAGCATCACTTCCGAAACCCAGATGGCGTAAGGCGCGCGCGTTTTGCGCCAGGGCAATTGCCGGCGCGACTCTAAATACCACCGCAAAATTTTTTGCTGCAGATTACGGCGTTGCCGTGCAGAAAGGCCGCCGAGAATGTCAATGGCAGAAATATTTTGACGAGATTTTTTTTTCATTTTGTGCGCGGGCAATTTAAACGCGAAGAGCGAATTTCGCAACGGGAAATTCGCTAGAAAATGGGTTGAAACCGGAAATCTGATTTTGTATATTGCCCGCCAATTGAGCGGCTATTCTTCAGTATTCACCTTCTGGTTTTTGGATTTCACGCCTCTCTGTCATTCCAAGAAAACCTTTTTCAGCTCTGGCAATCGTCAGGAGTGAGCAAGTTTTTTCGAATGGCACGTTACTCTGAAAGCATTTGCCACAAGGAGTTTTAGATGAAGCAGTATTATTTCACGGAAGCCGGCTACGGAAAACTGCGCAAAGAGATTGAAGACGTCGAGCGTTACCTCAAGAACGATATTGCCAAAGAGATTGCGACCGCGCGGGAGCACGGAGATTTGCGCGAGAATGCCGAGTATGAATCAGCCAAAAACAAACAGGCCAACTACATGGCCAAACTCGGCATGCTGCAGGAGCGTTTTCAAAACGCCCGCATTATTCGCAAGAGCGATCTGCCGGAAGGCATCGTGACTTTAGGTAAAGTCGTGACGCTCGTGGATAAAACCTCGGGAGAGAAGGAGAAGTATACGATCCTCGGCGATGGTGAAACGAATTTGGATAACGGCATCATCAGCTATCAATCTCCGCTTGCGCAGGCGCTTATGAAGCATCGCGTCGGTGAAATCGTGGAGGTGAAGTTGCCGCGCAGCACAAGAAAACTCGAAATTGTGGATATTGCATTCTACGAGGATTTTTGAATAAAACTCTTTTGTCATTCTGGAAAATTCTTCTTCGTGTGGGAGTGGTTGCGGCGTGCTGAAAAAGATTTTTCCTGAATGACAAAGGTATGAAAGTTTACACGCTATTTTTCTACCTTTGTCTCGTCAATCCAACAAGCTAGGCTTTTTAAAATTCTTTCCAAAAGAACTCCAACCGCGGATTGATGTTCTGTGTGCGCGGGGCCTCGTTTTTCGTATTTAAAAACTTCCAGCGCTTCCCTGCCCGCGCAGAGACGTACCAGTACCCAACCGGCTTCCAGCTCAAACTTCACGCCGTCATTGACCTCATTGGGCACATCGCCAAAGCTTTCGATCAATTTGCGCACGACTTGGGCTTTGGCCTCATCCGCACAGGGGAAGAGATGATAGGCATTCGAATAGCGCTGCGCGATTTTGCAGCAGAGCGCATAGTTCTCCTCGTTCAAGTATGGCAAGAGGTGCGTGAGCGCCATGACGGCATCGTGATAGCTCGACCATTCTGAAACCGTGATGCCGCCATTGCCCTCGAAGCCGTACCATGGCTTGTCGCTTCGGGCTTGCGCGAGCGCGGCCATACTGGCGTTTATGCCGTAGGGTTGTGAGGACGCGGCGCGTGCAACGGGGACATCGGAGGCTTCCGGCATTAACCACCCGCCCAACAAATCTCTGCGCGGGTGTTTATTGTCGGCTAAAATTTGCGCAAGCGCAACGTCGCTCACACCGAATGGCGCCGCATTTTTTTCGGGCAGCAGCACGCGGATACTTTCCCCCAGCGATCCCAGTAAAAGAACGAAACGCGAGGGAGGCTGCCGCGCGCTCAGCAAATCATGCTGAAAAGACAGAATGCTTTGGCGTATCTCCGTGTCGATTTCGAGCGGACGGCAAAGGATTTCCACGGGCAGGTGCAATTTTTCAAAAAGCCGGCGCACGGTTTTTTCGGTGCCGGCATCGAGCACACCAAGGGTAATGCGGTGCGGCAACTGCCGCGGCGCCTGCAGATTTGCCGCAGCGAGCAAGGCTTCCACGTACTCCTCTCGCGCCAGCTCTTCATCCAGAACATGCTGCTCACCCACAGGGAGTTCGTCAAAGGCGTCAATGCGTTCCAGCGCGCAAGCCTCCGAAGTAGAAAAATTTTCACCGTCGTGATGCAAGAGCTGGAGGCGCAATAAGCCGGAAAAATCCTCTATGCCGAGATAGATTCCGCCCGCATATTCATTTTTCGTCAGCTCACGTCTCGCCAACGGCAAGGTGACATCGTACAAAAGTGCGACTTCATATCCGGAGGCGGCCAGGCCCTCTGCCAGCGCGCGGATCCAAAAAGCCAGGGTGGTGTAGCTCGAAGCTGCAAAAAGCAGTTTGGTGTGAGCGCGCGGTTGGTGTGATTCAGCTTTGTGCCGGTTGCGCTGATATTGCCCAAATGCCTTCCCAATCCAGCGCATGAAATCGCACGAGAAGTTTTTATCGCCGGAACCTAATAGCGAACCGCCGTCGACGAAGCGGCGAATATAGCCTGTTGGCAAGACTTTGACGGCAGTGATGATTTTGTTCGGAGCGATCTTCTTACCCTGTCTCACCGTGCCGTTCTTTTGCACCAAAACGCCGTCCTGTAATTTTGCGCCGGCGCCGATCAAGCTGTCTTCTTCTAATCTCACCCGCTCGCCGATGCGGACGTCGTTCATGATAATCGCGCCGTCAAGGTGCGCACCGTTTTTGATTTTTACGTTGTCGCCAATGACGCTGCGCAAGATTGTTGCTCCGGCTTTGATGCGGCAGTTTTTGCCGATCACGGAATCTTGCACGAGAGCACCAGCGGCGATGGTGCTCGACGGCGAGGCCAGAAATGATTTGCGTTCGTTATTTTTTGGCGCAAGCTGTTCTTCCGGCGTGAGCATGATTTTGGGCAGATGGCCGTGCAACAAATCCCAGTTCGCGCGGCGCAAATCTTCGGGCGTGCCCACATCGCGCCAATAGCCGCTCAGCGGGAAGCCGTAAATCGCCTCGCCCTTTTGGGCGAGTGGAGGAAAGACTTCCTTTTCGAAGAATGATGGAGCGCCGTGATTTGGAATATGATTAACGAGCTCTGGTTCGATGATGTAAATCGAAGCATTGATCCAGTCACCGTATACTTGCGGCCACGTCGGCTTTTCGAGAAACCTTTTGATTCTGCCGTGTTGCCCGCGCAGCACAATGCCGAAGGGCAACGGTGCAGGCATGGGATGCAGCGCGATCGTGGCCATTGCGTTGCGCGCGCGATGAAATTGCAGCATACTCTCGATTGGAACTTCCGCGAGTATGTCCGCGGAAAAAACCAGGCTCGTTTCCGTGATTTTGTCGCCGATGAATTTCACGCTCCCCGCGGTGCTCAAATCCTTTTCAAGGCAATCATAGTGAAAAATGGCGTCAAAGGCGTTGCCATTGCCGAGCGTTTTCATAACAAGCTCGGGTTTGTAGTGCAGCAAAAAGATGAACTCACGAATGTTTTGCCTTCGCAAGCTGAGGACCAGGCGTGAGAGGATGGGGAGGTTGCCGACGGGCAAAAGCGGTTTGGGGCAAGTGGAGGTGAGCGGGCGTAAGCGTGTGCCCAAACCTCCGGCTAGGATGATTGCTTTCACGGTCGTGGTGTCGTGCGTTAGATGAAGTTCGGCCGGACTGCAGGATGTGTGACGAAACGCAGAGTTGGTTTAGGAAGAGTGCTTCGTGAAGGAATCGGCGGCGATATAGATCAAAGTAAAAAGACCCCAACGGATGGATAAAATCCAACGGATGGTTTTATCCGTTGGTCTTAATCTATCCGGTGGAAAGTTTTTTACAATGTGTAGAGATTATTTCAACTCAATCGTTTGGCCATCCGACACATCCTTGCCGGCATAGCATGATTCGGTGACTTTGGGATGAATGATGCAATTGCTACCGATAGACAAATTCTCAGGCACACGAGCCATTTTGCCAACAACAGACAAACCTTCTTTGAGATGATCCGGGTTTTTCCGGTTGGGTTTGGTGCGATCACCGTAACCAACCTTGCAGCTTCGCCCGAAGTACGAAAGCTTGTCAGCAATAACGTAAGACAATTGCGCGCCCTCTTTTACAATGCAGTCGTGCAACAGCACGGAATTCTCGACGCATGCGCCTTTTTCAATTATGACGCCCGGCGAAAGAACGCTGTTCGTCACCGCGCCTTCGATCACGCAGCCTTGGGAGATGAAACTATTCTCAACCTTTGCGCGCGCGCTGATGCGCGTGGGCGGACGATCGCCCGAGCGGCCTTCTTCTTCCAAATTAGTATACGTTTGCCAAGTGGAAATATCAAGGCCGGAGTCGGGACGGAGAATATCCATGTTCGCATCCCAATAAGCGTGCAGCGTTCCCACGTCGCGCCAATAGCCGCTGAAGGGATAAGCAAACACGCGATGATTCGCAATGGCGTAGGGAATAATATTTTTGCCGAAATCGTGTTCCGTGCTCGTGTTCAAACAATGAAAGAGAAAATCGGTATTGAAGACATACACCCCCATCGAGGCCAGGTCGCTCTTAGCCTTCTTCGGCTTCTCTTCCCAATCCACGATTTGATCGTTCTCGTTCGTGATGCCTATGCCAAAGTGATACGCTTGATCAATGGGAATGCGCATCATCGCAATGGTGAGATCGGCGCCGCGATTCATGTGAAACGCGACCATGCGGCTGTAGTCCATGTGATAGATGTGATCGCCGGAAAGAATGAGCACACGCTCGGAATCGAAATTCTGCATGTAATCGATGTTTTGGCGAATGGCGTCCGCAGTGCCTTTGTACCAATCGGAATCTTTTGCGCCGGTGCGCGGCGGCAGAATTTTCGCGCCGCGCATGCGGCCCATCAAATCCCACGCTTCGCCGTTGCCGATATGATCCATGAGCGAGAGCGGCTTGTATTGCGTGAGAATGCCGACGTTGACCAAGCCGGAGTTCTTCGCGTTGCTCAAGGTGAAATCAATGATGCGATACAACCCGCCGAACGGCACCGCGGGTTTCGCGCGATACGCGGCGAGAATATTGAGGCGGCTACCAACACCGCCCGCGAGCAACATGCCGAGGGTTTTTCTCATATGTGCTCCGCTTCGATTTCCTTCTCCATCTGCGCCCAATCAGATACGGGCAAATTCATATTGGCGATTCGTTGTGTGATAGGCGTAGCGGAGTGTTTGGGGCGTATGAAAATTCCTTTGGCGGTCAATTCGACGAGCGCTTCCGTTTGTGGAATCAGGCCAAGCGCTTCGCGCATCACGCGAGGAAGTTCTATTCTTCCTTGCAGGTCGATTTGAATGGTTTGTGCCGACATTTTATCCTCTCGATTCTTTCATGCGATAGATTGACGTTTCACCAGCTCCAATCACTTTTATCCCACCTGCTTTGATACGGCGAGGCTTCCGCATCGAGCAATTTATCTTCGCCGGTTTTTGTCATTGCTCGAAAACTGCGCTCCCAGCCCGCACGAGGCTTGGTGGGCGTGCGAATGATGATTCGTTGGTACTTTATTTCAAGCACGACTTTGCCGCGCAGTCCGCTGCGTTGCAATAAAGTTTTCGGAATGCGAACGCCGCGCGTTTTGTCGATTTGCATGATTTCGGTTTTCATCTTTCACCTCAGCAGTGCCTGCACTTTGCGTCTCATTTCTTCGGCAGGAATTGGTTTGACCTCTCCCGCGTCCAGTTCTCTTGCTCGACGTTGCGCCTCTGTTAGCCAGTCTTCTTTCAAATCGGTTCTGGTATAAACTGGCCCGTCTTCATTCTCCATCCCACGCAGAGCTTGAGCAAGAGAGAATTGCGACCAGAGCAAGTCATCCTCTCTCTTTTGCGATGCAGCCTCGCGCTCGTCGAGGTTTTGAAAAAGCTCATCCGCAAGCGAGGCAAGCTCCTCGTCGGAAAGCGGAGGAAGATCAAAGACTCGGCTGCGCCGTAAGATTTCGAATGCGAACTCGCGCTTCTCACTTTTCGACAGTGCTTCAAAGGAGCGAAGGAGGTTTTGAACTGCGGGTGTCATAAGCGTGTTTGAATTATCGGTTACGCTGCAATCGCATAGGGCTGAATCAGAACGTCTGCCGGGATGCCCAGCCCTGCGTGCAGTCGCCGAATCATATCGATGGTCAATGGCTGTTTGCGGTTCATCACGTCTTCAACGGTTGCGTCCTTGCCGAGATGCTGCTCCAAATCGCTCAGAGACAAGCCGCGACTTTCAACGTAATACTTGATGGCTTCAACCGGATCCGGCATGGGCAGATCATACTTTTGGTCTTCATAAGCTTCGACCAGCGTAGCCAGCACTTCCAGGCGGTCGCATTCCGGCGTGCCGGGGGCCGCGTCAAATAAACGCTCGATCTCTGCAAGCGCGGCTTCGTAGTCGGCGTCGTTTTTAATTGGTCGGATATTCATGTTGCACCTCTAAATTGAAGCGGCGTCTATTTTATCATACTCGCTGTGTGTGCCAATGAAGCGAATGTAGACGATTCCGGTCTGATATTGAATGGCAACGACCAAGCGATAGTCGTTGCCTTTGATATTGAACACCACGCGATTGTTCGCCACAAAGCTGGCGTTGCGATACACCCTCTTGATGTCTGCCGGAGTTTTCCATGTCGCTTGTTTTGCGTCATAAAGCCATGCCTGCAACACTTGTTGCGCGTCGGCATGTTTTTCCCAAAACGCACGAAGGGTTTTTCGAGAAATAGTGCGCACGTGTTCGTTGGAAATTTAGCACAATGCTTGAGCAATGCAAGGAAGTTTTGGTGATATGGCGCGAGTATTTTGAGGCGACCGGCCTTTCAAACAACCGCACGCTGCGGACGCCGCGCGGGAATGCCGTGCAACATGCCTTTTGCGCTGAGGTCTTCGTCAATGTCGGGCCAATGCACGCCTTGACCGTCGCCGATAAGCTCCCAGTTGTTGCGTTGCTCCGGCGTTGCGTCCGACAAGCGCCACGACCACACGAGCGGCACGCTGATCATGCGCCCGTCAACGAGATAGGCGTCAATCGCGCATTCCGTAACTATCATTTGCTTTATGCGCGTCTCGATGTTGTTCGTCATGGTGTTCACGTCATGTTTTTGCTGTTTGAAATTTAGCACAATGGTTGAGCAATGCAAGGAAGTTTTTATAAAGCCGAACCCGCTCTTGTTTTTTGCGGGAAACATCATATATTAGCAACGAATCGGTTCTCGTATTCTTTCGAAGTTTTGAAACGCAAAGGTGATAACATGCCCAATTTAGCGACAGTGAAGGTGAAAATCGAGCCGCAGCTTAAAGACGAGGTGGAAACGATTTTTCAAACGTTGGGGCTGACGCCAGTGGAAGCCATAAAAATGTTTTACCGTGTAGTGAAGCTTGAGAGAAAGCTGCCGTTCGATCTTAAAATTCCCAACGAGGATACCCTGCAAGCGATTCAAGATGCGGAGGAGCGAAAAGATTTGACGGAGTGCGACGACGTCAAAGACTTATTGGGGAAACTTCGCGCATGAGTAAGAAACCTGTCCCCATTTCGGATTATTAAAATCACACCCAATTACAGCTTTTCATATCTTTCTGTATCCGCCCCCACGAAATTCCACGCATCTTCGTGATTATTTGTGATGACTCTCAAGTTTAGCGCGACCTTGTGCTCCCTCCGGCCTGACTTCGACAGTTACAAAGACTGTCGGTGTGGGGTTAGATTCAATCTTTGGCCACTTAATCGCATCGAATCCAAAATTTAGAAGTTCATTTACTAGTGCCTCCGTTGCGTCTCGACTTGTTTTGTCCTGAGTGCTTGCAATAACAACCCCCGTTGGGATAATAGTGGGGCCACGGCGACCAGCTTGAGCTAATTGTAACATAGATGCAGGAGCGAATACGTTCCAGTTTGCTAAATGTAGAACTGCGGCTATGTCCGAGGCGATTACGCCGCCTTCATGATCACCAGCGTTATACCATACAGCCGCGAGTTGCCCTGAAAAACGACCCAAGCGAGAGCCGATTTCAGATTGTTGATCTATAGTAAGTCTTCTCCAAGCTACCCGTTCTTCAAGCTTGACACGCGCAAGTCCTTCCTCTTCAGCTTTTAGGTTTGCTTCCGCTGCTCGCTGCTCTGCAATAGCCGCGCGTTCATTCGTTTTTGATAACTCTTGTTTCAGTTGCCTTTCTTTTATATTGCCAGAAACGACAACAGCCCCCGTTGCAATTACGCCCAGAACTAAAGAACCAATGAGTAGACAATTGGCTAAAGAATAGATCTCGTCGGCTGAAATTTTTCTGAATCTCACTCCTGTTGTTTTCATATTCCTATCAAGTGTTTTCCCCTCACAAAATCGACACCCCCGACTCATACTCCATCTGCCGAAACTGCTCTTCCACCAGCTCCGGATGCACGATGCAATTGGTGCCGATCTTTCTGCGTGCGGGAATTTTTGCGCCGTGGCCGATGAGGGTGATGCCGGTGCGCAAGAGATGTGGGTATTCTTCATTCGGCTGCGTGGCGTCGCCTTGGCCGAGCGTGCAATCGCTGCCAATGCGCACGCGCGCGTCGGTAATCACTTTGTGCAGCGTGCTCCCGCTTTGCACTTTGCTATCGAACATTAAAATCGAATCTTCGACCACGCAGCCCTCGCTCACTTCCGCGCCGGGGAAGAGTATGCTATTTTTCACGCGGCCATTGATGCGGCAGCCGCTATAGATGAGCGAGTTTTCGATCTGCGCTTGCGGGCCAATCCATGCCGGCGCTTTATCGCGCGTGGCGTTGTGCTCGAGATTGGTGCGCACTTTCCATTTGCCGGGCTCGATGAGCGGCGACTCGCCGAGCAAGTGCATGCTCGTGTTCCAATACTCGTCAATGGTGCGCGTGTAGCCCCAATAGCCTTCGTATTTGTAGCCGAACACGCGGTAGTTTTCCATCATCATGGGAATGATGTCTTTGCCGAACTCATATGACTTCGGCCCGAGGCGCGCGTGTTCCGCGAGCACTTTGAACAGCGCTTCGGGTTTGAAAAGATAGACCGTCATCGAAGCCCAGGTGGAGTCTTCGGGCCACGTTTCGGGCTTCTCGCTATACTTCAAAAGTCTGCCGCCTTGCGCGTCGCCCGCTTCGATCTCGCCGACGCCGAAGCGCTGCGCTTGCGCATGCTGCACTTTGGTGAAGGCCATGGTCAAATCCGCGTCGTGCTTGCGATGAAATGCAATGAGCGGATTGTAGTTCATCGAATAGATGTGATCGCCGGAGAGCACGAGCACAAGTTCGGGGTCGTGCATGCGCACGAACTCGTGATTCTGATATACCGCGTCCGCGTTGCCGCGATACCAATGCGAGAGCGTGTGCGCGGTGTAGGGCGGCAAAATCGTCACACCGCGATTGCGGCCGACCATTTCCCACGCGGAGCCGTTGCCGATGTGATTGATAAGCGAGAAAGAGCGATATTGCGAGAGAATGCCGACGTTCTCGATGCCGGAGTGCATGAGATTGCTGAGGGGAAAGTCGATGACGCGATAGAGTCCGCCGAAGGGCACTGCGGACTTGGGGCGGAATTGGGTGAGCACGGACAGTTCGTCCACGCGCCCGCCCGCGAGAATCATGGCAAGAGTTTTTTGCATGCTAGTCGGCCAGTTTTTTTTCAATCAACCAACCCACGCCGAAGACGACGACGCCGATGATTGCGGAACGGGTTTCGGCGCGAAATTCGGCGTCGCCGAGCGGGTTGCTCAATCCCGTGAGAATGCCAACCAGAACAATGATCAATCCGAGAGCTTGCAAGGCTTTTGCGATATACCAAAACGCGCGTTTCAGAAGTGGCTCGCTTCCTTGGCTGAAAAACGGAAGACAGAAAGATGGAAGACAGAAAAATAAAACCCATTTTTGTCTCAACGCGGCCGCTTCCGATGACACCCACGCTTTATGTTTCTGCCCTCCATTTTTCTGCCTTTTGATTTTAAGAAAAAGTGCGTGACAAAAAGACGAAAGACAGAAAAAAGCAGTTTCTTGCCGCAACGCGGCCATTTTCATGACAACCACGCTTCATATTTCTGCCCTCATTTTCCGCCTTTTGCTTTTAAAGAAGAGCAAGACAGAAAGATGGAAGACAGAAAAATAAAAACAGCTTGCGGTTGTCTCACGGCAAAGTTTTTTTATAACACCCAAGCTATATTTTTCTGTCATATATTTTTCTGTCATTGTCTTGGGAGAGCTCACGACACGCCATAGTTCAAAAAGGCATCGGCGTTTTTCCACTGGCCCAATTCTTCGCGGAAGCGGATGCTGGTATCGATGAGCAATTGGCCGTCTTCGGAGAGCGCAATCTTCGCGTGCTCCAACGGCCGCGGGGCCGGGCCTTCGAAGTTCACGCCGTCCATGGTGAAGCCGCTGCCGTGGCACGGGCATTTGAATTTGCCCTCGGCTTCGAGCCAGCGCGGGGTGCAGCCGAGATGCGTGCATTGTGCGAAGATGGCGAAGAAGCCTTTGTCGTTGCGCACAATCCACGTGCGATAATCCTTCACCCACTTGGTGCTGACCGCGCCCACCGGATAATCACCGGGGAAGCCCGCTTTGAAAACGGTGGAAGGCTCGAACAACACGCGCGGAAACATGTAGCGCAGCGAGCCGAGCAGCATCGTTCCCAAAAAACTGAAGAACGCAGCCCAGCCGGCGCGCGAAAGAAAGTTGCGGCGGCTCATCCAAATGGAGCCGGGCTCAATGGGTTTCGTCAATGTGGAACGGGAACCGGGTTTCGCCATTGTCGGTGCGGCGGGTGTCGTGGCTGCTTCGGGGGCTTTCTTTTCTTCGGACAAGGTCGGTCTCCTTTTTATAAACCTGCGATTCTTTTTCTCATCGAAAAAATTCACAAAAAGACTTTAAGGCAGAAAGATGGAAGGCAGAAAAATAAAGCTCCGAAAACTATTTTTCCGCCCTTCATCTTTCTGCCTTCGCTCTTTTGTGTCACTGCCCCAAGCTTATGAGGTAATTGCGCAGAGCCGTGATCTGTTTTTCCGGATCGCCGTCGAGAATATGCGGCGGATAGGAATCCGGATAGAACGAGGGCATGCGCGTGCCGGGCATGAGCGCTTGCGGATCGCGAATCCACGCGGCAATCCAGTTCGGATCGAGGCGGTCTTTGGCCATCGCGAGATCCGGCGCCCAACCGTCGGGCGGGCCTTCAGGCTTTTTGCTGCCTTGTTGGTGGCAGGAGAAGCAGGCGAGATTATCCGGCGCGACAAGCTGCAACGCCCCGCTTCTCTGTTCCGCGGTCAATTGATAGTTCGGCAAAAAGGTGAAACCCGTTGCTTCGTCCGCAAGCGATTTGAAATACGTGATGAGCGTATTTGCTTCTTGATCGCTCAATTCGAAGGTCGGCATGCGTGTGCGCAGCCACGGGCGAATCTGGCCGGTTTGCGGTTCCTTCAAAAAGTGGAAGAGCCATTCGCTTTGCACCTTTTGGCCCTCGCCTAAAAGATTCGGCGGCGCATAAGCCGAAGCCGCGGTTTCATCAAGCCCCTCTTTCTGCAACGCCGAAATCAAGGTCGGTGTAATGTCTCCGCCCTCGCCTTCGATGATATGGCACCCGGTGCAATTAAGCTGGCGCGCGAGCAAGCGGCCTTTGTGAATGTTCTCGTCTTTGCCGTGAAACGGCTTCACGTACCGGTCGCCGATCACGCGGCCATCCCACGAGCGCAAGAGCACCGCCATCGTAGTCGCATCTTCATCGGACATTTGATAATTCGGCATGCGTTGAATCACCGCTTCGGTCGCATACATGCGCGAGTTCTTGAGCTTGCCTTCGGTCCAGCCTTCCCAAGTTTTCACAACCGCGCCGCTCGCAAGCGCATCGCCGTAGAAAAGTTCTTCCACCGTCTTCGCGCCGAACTCATTCAATGAAACCGAAACGCGGCCTTCATTTTCCATGCCGGGAATGGCGTGGCACCCGTGGCAGCCGAAGTTGCGCACGACCGCGCGGCCTTCCTTGATCAAGTTTTCATCGTTGAGATCCGGCAATGAGGTTTTATAATTTTCCGGCAACGCGGCGTTGCGCGAGAGCTGCATGAGATAAGCGACAATGTCGGCCGCTTCTTTATCGGAGAGACGCAAGTTCGGCATGCGCGTTTCGGGCGCAAAGCGCTTCGGATTTTTGATCCAATCAAATAGCCACTCGGGTGTGGCCTTGGCGCCGACGACGCCGAGATCGGGCGCCACATCATAGCTCAAGCCATTCGTGCGGGCTTGGCGATCTTCTTCGGTTACGACGTGGCAGGCTTTGCATCCCACCGTGGCGATGAGGGTTTCGCCATTGGCCGCATTGCCTTGCGAAGCCATGCGCGCCGGCGTCCACGAATCTTTTTCCGAGACGCTGTAAAGATAAGCCGTGGCCGCGAGCGCCTCTTCATGCGTATACATCGGATTGGGCATGCGCGTGTGCGCGCGAAATTCGCGATTGTTGCGCATCCAGCCGTAGACCCATGCCGGTTCGAGCTTTTGCGAAATGCGCGCGAGGCTCGGGCCAATGCGCTCGGCGTTTTCGAAGCCGCGAATCTCATGGCAGCCATAGCAGCCAAGATCGACCAGCATGCGTTTGGCTTTGTTCAAGCTCGGCGCATGATCGGTGCGCAGCTCGTTCGCGTGGCATTTATTGCAACCGGCATAGGCATAAGGCCCACGCAGGAGAGGATGTTCCCAATGTTTGACCTCGCCATGGGCGAAAGCGACGCTTTGCAGGGCCGAGCCTTGTCCGTCATGGCAGGGCGTGCAGCCGAAACGTTCCACCGGGTGAATTTTGAGCAGAGTATCGAGCGAGGGATGCGTGGTGAAAGGTTGCTCGAGGCCTTCAAAGCCTTTGCGCGAGATGGCCGTGTGGCAAGTGTGGCAGCGATCGACGTTGTTGATGAAGTTTTGAAAGTTGCCTTTCACAAACTCGGTCATCACGACTTGCTGAATCTTGATGCTGCGCGCATCAATACGATCGAGGCGAAAACTGAGATCGTCGATCTCCTTTGTCATCGCCGCCATTTGTGCGCGCGTGTCGGTGATTTTTTGCCGATAGCCGGCGAGGGTGGTCTGAATTTCTAATTTGCGTTTTTCTGCGTCGTCCCACTTTGCTTTCCATTCCACGGCTTTCGTGCTGTCGGCGCGATATTTCTGGCCGTGCTGTTGGTAGGCGTCTTTGTCGTTGTGATATTGCGCCTCTTTAAACAGATAGTATTCCGCATCTGCTTCGCTTTTCGCGAAACGATAAGCCTGCACGGCGTCGGCGATTTCACGGCCCACTAGCGCGGAATCAGCAATGGCTTTTTGATAGGCCTCGCTCTGTAACTCGGCCTGGGCCGCGGCCAGATTTTTCTCGAGCTCCGCGTAGGCGTTGTGGTCCATTTGCGCGGTCAACTCCTCGCGTTTGGCAACGAGCTGTTCGCGTTCCATTTTATTGAATTGCACCTGCGTGCGTTGCCACGGCGAGCGCACCCAAATCATGTCGAGCACGGCCCAAAACGTGGTCAACGCGAGCAGCGCACTGCAAACGAAGTATATGGTGCTATAATCGCGTTCTTCAATCGGAGTTTCGGATCGTTTGGCCAAAGTTGCTCCTTTCGTTCCTCGCGTTTGGATGGTGAGATTTTAGAAACACGCCGCCAACGGATAGATAAAGACCAACGAATGATTGCAGAAAGAACAGGTTCATTGTCAGCGGATTAACGGATCAAGCGGATAAAGCTTCCAGGGTTTATCCGCTTCATTCGGCAAATGCGCTTACAGAAAGTTTTTTAGTTTTTGCGGCTTTCTTCAACTTCGGCGTTGAGGATGTCGTCAAGATCAAATTCCACAACTTCGCCTCGCTTTATTTCCTCAAGCCCGAGGCTCACTTCACGGCGAAGCCTTTCAAGTTGAGCCGGTCAATATCATGGCGGCATTCCAAAGGCAGACCGGCGGTCTGCGTTGCGGGCTTCACACATTGAACCACGGCGTGACCCAAATATATTTTATGTTGAACGCGATGCGCAAAATCATCTTGATCGGCAAGCCCATCATCGACAAGAATAGAAACGCGGCGACGTTATAGCGCAACGGGCCGAGTTCATTCAACGTGGGCGCGAGTTTTTTTAGAAACGATAGTTTGTCTTTCATGTACCATACGAACGGGATCAAGCCGAAATAGAGCGCGATCACCACGAACCCGAAGAGGCCCGCACCGAGTTTGGAGCGAATCCCGAAATGCTCGTGCAAATCCACGTTGGTCATGGCCACGACTTTATGCGCATCCCACAATTCCCACGGCGCGAAGAAGTTCCAGCCCGGCCCGCGCAGGAACGTGCCCATGATGATCAATGAAATCCACAGAATCAGAAAACCGAACAGGAAGAGGGAAACCGAAAACCAGCGCTCTTTGAATGTATAGTAGCCGTTGCCCTTTTTGTTGGGATCGATGTACGGAATCGCCATCAATCCGACGATGATCAAGGTCGGCAACACCACGCCGGCAATCCACGGATCGAAATACACCAGCATCTCTTGCAGGCCGAGAAAATACCACGGCGCTTTGGAAGGATTGGGCGTGCGCGAAGGATTCGCCGGATCTTCGAGCGGGGCGTCGAGCACGACCGACCACACGGTGAGAATGATCATGAGAATGATTGCCGAAAGAAACTCCACGCGCGTGAGATAGGGCCACGTGTGAATGCGATCCTGGCCTTCTTCCTTCATCTTGCCATATTCGCCGTTGGCGATGCGCATATCGTTCGCGCGCGCCTGCTTCCACCACAGCCAAACGTAAAAGATGAGGAGAAAGAGCACGCCCACGACCGGGATGTTGTCGGGGTTGCTCAGAATGTGTTTGAGGTTTTCCATTAATGCTCCTAAATGAAGCGATGGGCCGAGAGTTTTTTGTCGCCAACGGATAGATTAAGTCCAACGGATAAAGCGCATGGTCTTTTCATCCGTCGGTCTTCATCTCTCCGCTGGAAATTCTTTTTGCCATGATCACAGCGGGCCGGAAATGCCGCCGTCTTTGCGCACGCGCCAGAAGTGCACGCCGATAAACACCGCGGCAAACAAAGGCAGGAAGATGCAATGGAGCACGTAGAAGCGCAGCAACGTCGGCGGGCCGACCTGCGTGCCGCCGAGGAGCAGGAAGCGCACGTCATTATCGGGACGCATGCCCAACTCCGGCCCGAACGGGCCTTCGTGCCCGAGCAGCGGCGTCGCGCGCGCCATGTTTGTGCCGACGGTAACGGCCCAAATGGAGAGTTGATCCCACGGCAGGAGATAGCCGGTGAAGGAAAGCAGCAGCGTCGTGGTGAGAAGAATCACGCCCACGACCCAGTTGAATTCGCGCGGGGGTTTGTACGAGCCGGTGAGAAATACGCGAAACATGTGCAGCCACACGGCGATGACCATGCCGTGCGCGGCCCAACGGTGCATGTTGCGCAGGAACATGCCGAACGGCACGTCGAATTGCAGATACTTCATGTCCGCAAACGCGTACTCTGCGGTGGGGCGATAATAAAACATGAGCAACACGCCCGTGACCGCGGTGACGAGAAAGAGCAGGAAAGTGATGCCGCCCATGCACCACGTGAAGCGGATGTACGTGCCGTGGCGCGGCAGCTTGGTGGGGTGGAGGTGCATCCAAAAATTGTCGAGCACTTGCAGGAGGCGATTACGCTGCGAATCTTCGTAATCGTGCCGGAACATGGACTTCCAAACTTGGGTCTTGAAAAAGTTGTCGCGCATGCGGTTGAAGAATGCCTGCATCTCCTCTCCTTCACAGTGATGAGTGCCGGAAACGAAGTGATTTTGTGGGGGAAAGCTTTTTCGAGGGCGAGAATATATATGATGAGATTGCAAATGTCAAGCGGCGAGATGGAAGTTCGAGGGCCGGGAGCAATCTCCTGCACGTGCAGCAGCACGCGGCTTAGGTGGGCAGCATGATTTGTCCGAAGCCAATGTCGTGGCCCTCCAAATCCTGCACGCCAAATTCTTTGACGCCGTAATTTTTCAATCCCAAACCGTAGTCAATCTGCGCCCCGCGGCGCAGCATTTCTTGGTAGATCGCCTCGACGTCGTCGACCCACAAATAAACATTCCACATTTGCGGAACGATTTTCCAGTGGGGAATGATCTCGTGTGGCTCGGAGATTTGGCTCAACATAATGGTGTGCCCATCGCGGCGCACCATACAGAAATTGGCCGGCTCGCCCCAAAACCGATCATAGTTGAAACCCAATTTGTCACGATAATAATTTGCCGCTGCGATGACATTCTTCACCAGCAGCACGGGCGCAAGCGAAAGTATTTTGCTCATATTGGATTGAATTTAATGGCAAGGCTGCACCCTCCGCACCAACCGGAATGTCAGCCAAATCTTGTTTTTGATACCTGGAGTTTCTTGGCACTCAGCCAGCAGACGAACAGGCCGAATACTCCAATGCAAAACGAAACACCGAGCACCAGATACGTGGCGTAATCATGGATGCCTGGCTCCAAAACTGCGATCGCGGGCTTGTCGGGATTATAATAGACCATTACCTTGCGCTGCTTGGGATACTTGCTTAAGATTGATTGCGCTTTGGCTTCAGTTCTGTAAGTTGTTGTATAAGTGTAGAGTCTATTTGAACGATACGCTTCGCCATTGATCACATATTCATATTCTAGATCGGGGGTGTAAACCTCATAATTGGCCGCAGAAATCCGCGTTCCTTGTGTTTTTGATTCGGAAGCATGAAGCGCAACCATCTCTTTACGCGTCATTTCAGACCAAATTATTTTTCCTTCTGTCGAAGGCCAGCTCGTAGCAATAAATGCTTTCGCCAGCTTGGGACAGTCATAGATCAATTTTGACAATGAAACCACCACGAGAATTGCAAAAACGAAGATCAAAATGAGATCCAAGCGCTCTACTAAAAGCAGCAGCCTGTTTACCCTTTGTGGTACTTTCGTTGCCATATTGCAGCGCGATTGATTGTCACTTCTTCGAAGTAGACTCGTCGTAATAAAAATTCAATTTTGCTTTCTCCTCTAGCAATTCGTCAAAATTGAAATCGTAGGCAAATGAATATATTATCCATTCATTCTTTGGTCTATAAAACTCGAACTTGAAACTCACCGGCTGTCTCTCATAGACGACAAAGTAATGCAGATGGACAAAGCGATCGGCCGCGACTTTCTTATACAATAGCTCATGGCCTAAATAAGAACCAACAAGATCAGGAAGGCCAGTAAATTGATTCTTGACTTTCTGAATGTCGTCTGACTTTACAGACATCCTCGGATTGTCTGAGTATATAAAATCAACTGCTTCTTTATATTTTCCATCTTTAATATGTGCGAAAAATGAATCTACTCTATTCTGATAGTCACCCTGTGAGCCTTTAGAAATAGAAGCTAGCAGCATGAAGGCACAACTAGCGCAAATAATTAATGCTCCTGTTAAAAAATATTTTGATTTCATCTTGAACCTCCTTGGCTCTAATCTCAAATTTGTCCCGTACGTTGTCTAGCAAGGCTTTCGGTGACTGAAATTCTATAGTTGGAAAACGCACCAACTGGGATGTTCGCATCTGTTGCTGTCTTGTTCAATGCTCTGTATATGTCTCTTACTGCTATTCCTTTAGCTCCAACCACAAGAATCGCCATCTTCCTTACTGTGCCTCTTGATGCTAAGACCGCTCTTCGCGATTTGCTTTTTGCTCTTTCACGCTTTGGATTTCGACCAACTCGTATGTTTTAGCGAAATGCTCTTTAGCTTTTACAAAGGTTTTCAATTTGATGAACGCATTTTGTAGTCCCCGCCCCTTTGTTTGTGGGCGGCTGTCGCGACCAGTAAATTCGTGGTTGCGACAGTGCCCCCACCAGAGGGCAAGGCTACGATTTTTGCACAGGCGTTCGCGAAGCTGGCACGATGCAACTCAAATTTTACACGAAGATTCTTACGTAATGTGCGACTCTTTTGAGGCGTTATACTGTGACCAGGCCGTCGAGAT
>JBBILN010000081.1:0-30728 GCA_037444905.1 bacterium
AGATAGACGTTGTCCACATACACGGTGCTCAAATCGCCGGAGATGATCAACTGCGCGAGATGCGCTCTGGTGCTCAATCCCACAAAGTTGGCCAATGGAATGTCGAAGCTGATCCAACTGCCGGTGACCAGCGGCGGCGTGGAGGTGGCGTTGAAACTGAGTTCGTGCTCGACGTCGTTTCCGCCGCCGAATACGCCATCTGCGCCGAAATCCACCAGCTTGATCCTGAATGCCGCCGGAGTCGCAGTGGGATTGGGCGTCCAAATATCCATGTGGAAATGCGTGCTGGCCGTGGCATCGATCGTTTGCGAAGTGAACTCGATTCCGGCGAACACCAGGTTGGTATATTTCTTCGTGTCGTTGCCGGCGATTTGCACGTCAGCCACGTCCGCGACATCCCAAACCGCGGACCAGGTATCGACCGTGACGTTGTTGTAGGCGTTGCTGAACAGCGAGATGACTTTGTTCGCCGCGACCGTGGGCGTGGGCGCGGCAACCGTCGGCTCGGTCTGCGCGAATGAGGCGCCGCTCATCAATCCGAGGCCGGCGCAAACCAGCAAGGTAGCAGTGATGTTTTTCATACGTACTCCACGATTTTAGGGTGATTAGTTTAAACAGCGGTGGTTTTTTTATAGCGCAAGCCATACCCATAGGGGAATAGCGGATTATAGTTTTCATCACCTCGATTCCAGTTGTCTTCTGCGGCGCGCGGCCAGGAGAAGCTCAATTTGCCATGGAAATCATAATCGCCGAAAATCACATCCGCGACCCCCTGTCCTTCAGAGCCCGGCAACCAAGCCGCGATAAAAGCAGAGGCGTGCTCCAGTTCCTGGTTGACCACCAAAGGCCGGCCGGAAATCAGAATCACGACAACCGGTATGCCCTGGGCAGTTATGTTTTTGATCGTCTGCAAATCTTCGAGATGAGTCACGGCCAATTCCAGCGTCCGGCCATAGGGCTTGAGAACCAATTCCGGGCGTTCGACGCTGGAGCCAAGCCCGACTTGACCGTCGGCGCGCACGTCACCCAACCCTTCGGCGTAAGGCTTTTCGCCGATCACTACGAAGGCGACGTCAAATTTCTGCGTGTGCGCGGCGGAGCCATCAACACTCAGCACTGCAGTCGGAGCGACTTCACGAATGCCTTCCCAAATCGAGGTTCCGCCGACAACGGCTTCATTGCCCGAGGTTCCCTGCCATTCGATGCTAAAGCCGCCGCATTGATGGCCGCGATTGTCGGCATTTTTGCCCGCGACCAGAATGCGGGCATTTTTCGACACGGGCAGAATCGCATTGTGATTCTTCAACAGAACAAGCGATTTGCGAACGGCTTCGCGCGCCACTTCGCGATGCTCTTTGGAGCCGAAACTCGCATGATTCGACCAGGGTCGCGCGGCCGGTCGCGGGCGTTCGAATAGGCCGTAGGTGAATTTCACAGTGAGGATGCGTCGCACCGCGTCATCGACTCGCTCCAGCGGCACGAGCCCTCGTTGCACCAGGCTTCTGAGCGCGTCGAGGAACCGCTTCCATTTATCCGGCACCATGAACATGTCAATGCCGGCGTTCGCGGCGAGCGCGACGGCATCTTCGAAGTTCTGCGCCAGTTGGTCTGTGCCGTTCCAATCCGAAATAATGAACCCCTTGAAGCCCATTTTCCTTTTCAACAACTCGGTAAGCAGGTAATGGTGACCGTGGCATTTGTTTCCGTTCCAACTGTTGTAGGAGGCCATGACGGTGAGCACGCCGGCGTTGAGGGCGGGATAGTAGGATGCGATGTGAATTCGCTCCAGTTCCGCCAAAGGCAATGTCGTTTCGCCCTGATCGATGCCGTTGGTCGTGCCGCCATCGCCCACCCAATGTTTGGCGCAAGCGATGACGCTGTCGTCACCGAGATCGCTTTGCATCCCTTGCACAAATCGTCCGGCGAAGGCAGTGACGATTTCAGGGTCTTCGGAATAGCTCTCGTAGGTGCGTCCCCAGCGATCGTTACGCGCCACGGCAAGCGTCGGCGCAAAAGTCCACTCCACGCCCGTGGCGAGAATTTCACGCGCCGTGACGCGCGCGATGCGCTCGATGAGATCGGGGTCATGGGCGGCGCCGAGACCGATATTGTGCGGGAAAATCGTGGCGCCTTTGACGTTGTTGTGCCCGTGGATCGCATCCACGCCGTACAGAATCGGGATGGCAAGATGATCGCGATCTTCTGCCATCGCGGCCGCCCAGTAGGCGTCATTCATCGCAACCCACTCTGCGGGTGTGTTGCTGCCGGGCCGCGAGCCGCCGCCGCTCAAGACTGAGCCGACGTGATAAGCTTTGACTTCTTCCGGGTTGATCGCCAAGCGCTCAGTCTGCAACATTTGGCCAATCTTTTGATCCAAACTCATCCGGGCGAGTAACGCTTCGACTCTTTCGGGAATGTTTTTCTGCTGCATCAGTCTCCTCATTGTTTCCGATTCATGAAGTTGTGTTCGCAAACGATCTTGAATATTGTCGCCCGCGGTGCCCCTTCTGCGCTCAAGCTCGACGCGCACATCGTGCGCTTTTTCTTCGGTAATGGGAAACAGCGCAATCGCCCCAATTGCAATGGCGGAGGCGACCATGGGAATGCCCGCGTCAAACAAACGCATGAGAAAAATTGTGTTTTCAGATTGCTGCCCGCCCAGCGCAATATCAAAACCGGTCGCGTTGAGCAAAAAGCCGCCGCCGGCCAGCGCGACCGCCATGCCGAGTTTCACAAAAAACCAAAAGATCGAGCCATACATGCCTTCGCGCCGCTCGCGCGTTTTCAACTCGTCCACGTCCACGACGTCTGCGACCATCGAGGGCAGCAATGTGAACAACCCGCCGAGACCGAATGCCAAAAGCGGAGCGGGAAGAATGAGCAGCAGCGGCATCTTTGGGTTGTAGCAAATCCATTTGAGGCCATAGCCGACGATTGAAATCCCGATCGCCCAAAAGAAGGCTTTGCGCTTGCCGAGCTTGGTGCCCAGCCAGGTCACGAGCACGACGACAACGAAAGTGGATATCGCGCCCACGGTTCCGGCATAGCCCGCGTATTTCGCCCCGAGCGTTTGATCACCGCCAAACACATAATAGATGATGACATAAAACTGAAACGACGAAATCAGCATGAAGCCGTTAAAGACCAGAAAGGTGGCGAGGCAGAGCAGAAGAAAGGGACGCGATTTCAACACCGCGGCGAAGCCCCGGAAGAACTCAAGAATACTCCGCCCAAAAGCGCTGCCGGCATTCTCTTTTGCCGCGTCGTTTCTTTCGGTTTCTGCGAGGCCCAGGAAACGCTCGCGCAGGAATATTGCCGGCAAAACACCGATGCCCATCGTGACCAGGGCAACGATAATTGCCAATCCGGCCGCGCCTGCAACCTGGTTTTCGAAGAACCCCTTATACGTCATGATCCACAAAAACCAGGGCGAAACCACGTAGGCGAGTTGGCCGATAAAATTCTGCACGCCCATGAGACGCGTACGTTCATGATAATCCGGCGTGAGTTCGTACCCCAGCGCAACCCACGGTGTTGCAAAAACGGTGTAGCCGATATAAAAAACGATCGAGCCAATGAGAAAATAGACGAAATAGAAGCTCTCGCTGCGCCCCTCGGGCAACTGCCACAAGAGCGCGAAGACAATCCCCGAAGAGATTGCGCCCCAAAAGATATACGGCCTGCGCCGCCCCCATTTCGAATGGGTGTGATCCGAGATGAATCCCATCATCGGATCGGTGAGCGCGTCGGTGATGCGCGGTAGCGCGCCGAGCAAGCCCACCAACGCGGGGTTCATGCCCAATCCCAAATTGAGCACGATCATCATTCCGCCGCTGGCCGCGGCCAGCAGGTTGTTGATGAAGGCGCCCAGTCCATAAATCAGTTTATGGGTGAAAGGGATGCGATCTTGTGGCGCCGTTTTGTAGTGCTGAGAGTGGCTCATGAGCAGATTTCTTTTCCTGGCTAACACGTTAATGCGGATTTTCAGGCAAGCTGAAAACCGCAGCCCTTCGGTCAAAGCACACGGATCAAAAAACGCACACCGAAAAGCTTTTTCCGCGTGTGATCGTAATGCCTCAGTTATTGGTGGGAAACGTACCGCAGACCGCCTTGTCCAAGGGCACCAACTTTTCCCCAAAGGCCAAAAATTTCTCCAACTTCTTGCCTTTGTTTGTGAAGATGATTGAAGCTGTTTGACAAGCTTGAGCTTGCTTGGGCAAAAGCAATGACAGAAAAATGGCTGTCATAAATATGTGGTTTGCAATCATCGCAGAAATGTTCATCGTAGCAACAAAAAGCTGTGGAATTTTTTGCCAATTATTTTTCTGTCATTGCCTGCTTAAAAAGTTAGTGCCATTGGATCTCCTTGTCTGTAGGCGGGGACGCCTGCGCTACTCCTCCGGTAACTGAGGCATTACGTGTGATCTTGGTCTGGGTGGAATCTAAAAATGCGAAGCCCACGCAGATTTAAAAGCGCACACGGATAAGGCTTTTGATTTTTCCGAGTGCGTTTTTGATCCGTGTGTGGCCCCAAAAAACTTTTAGAATTTTATTCTGCGTTTGAAAAGCTCATCGCGACTCATCGACACGTGAGTTGAATTTTGCGCAAAGCCCGAAAACAAACCGCGAATTCACGGCGCTTCTTCATAAACCCGCACATAATCGACGAGCATGGTTTGCGGGAAGGACGTGCTCTCGCTTGGCCCGCCGACGAAGTTGCCGCCGACGGCGACGTTGAGGATGATGTAAAAGGGATGATCAAAAACCCAGGGGCCTTTCAAATCTTTGGGAGTGACTTCCTGATAGAAGGTATCATCCACATAAAAGCGCATGTAGTCGCGGCCCCATTCCACCGCAAAGACATGAAAGTCGGTGTCGAATCTGCCCCCGAAAAGATCGAAGCGCTTCGTCACTGCCTGCCCCGCGAAGTAACCCGGACCGTGCAAGCTGCCGTGTATCGTGCTGGGTTGTTGGCCGCGATATTCCATCACGTCGATTTCGCCACAAGCCGGCCATCCCACGGTTTCGAAATTCGCACCGAGCAGCCAGAACGCAGGCCAAATGCCCTGGCCCCAGGGCAGAAGCATGCGCGCTTCAATGCGTCCATACCTCGGTTCAAAACGCCCGCGCGTGTTGATGCGTGCCGAGGTATAACTCCGCCCCGAAAACGATTCCTTGCGTGCGATGATCGCAAGATTGCCTTTGCCGTCAAGGGAAACGTTGGTCGCGCGGTCCGTGTCATATTCGAGTTGGGCATTGCCCCAATCCGTTCCGATGTCATAACCCCAACGGGTCGAGTCCGGGCGCTGGCCCGCAGTCCCCTCGAACTCATCGCTCCAGACAAGCTGCCATTCCTGCTGGACGGATTCGGTGCTATTGCTACAACCGAAGAACGCCATGGCAATGATGACCATTGCAGCAAGGCCACGAAATCGGACAATACGCTTGCTCATGGATCTCTCCTTTCTTTCACGTGTCTGGCTGTGCTATTGCATTGTTACCCTAATTCCGTAATCCTGCCCTCTGGTGAGGCATTGCTGCGACCCGCGAATTTATTGGTTCGAATAGCGCCCCACAAGGGGGCGGGGCTACAGAAAATTTTGAGTTTCGTTATTTGTGCAAGAGAACATTATCAACGTAAACCTTCTTTGGATCACCGGAGATGATCAACTGCGCCAAGTGGCCTTTGGTGATCAAGCCTGTGAACGCCGACAACGGAATGTCCAGTGCGGCCCAGCTTCCGGTGGCAAGAGCGGGCGTGGTGGTATTGTTGAACGACAACTCGTGCTCAACATCATCTCCGCCGCCGAAGGTGCCGTTGGCTCCGAAATCCACCAACTTAATTTTGAACACTGCCGGAGCCGCGGTGGGATCAGGCGTCCAAACATTGATGTAGAAATGCGTCATCGCAGTGGCGTTGATCGGCTGCGAGGTGAACTCGATGCCCGCGAACACCAAATTGGTGTAGAGTTTGGTATCGTTCCCTGCAATCTTCACGTCGGCAACGTCGGCTTGATCCCAAACCGCGGACCACGTGTCAACGGTCACGTTACTGTACGTATTGCTGAAGAGCGAGATGACGTCACTCGCCGGAAAAGTCGGTGCGGGAGCCGGAGCCGCAGGCTCTTTGGGAGCAGTGCCGCTATAAAAATAAACGTTGTCGATATAAACCGTCTTCGGATCGCCGGAGAGGATCAACTGCGCCAAGTGCGCTTTGGCAGTCAAGCCGGTGAATGCGGCCAAAGGAAGGTCAAAGCTCACCCAGTTGCTCGTGCGCAACGGCGGTGTCGAGGCTTGCGTGAATGTCAACTCGTGCTCCGAATCATCACCGCCGCCGAACGCGCCATCGGCTCCAAAATCCACCAACTTAATTTTGAACGCTGCCGGAGCCGCGGTGGGATCGGGCGTCCAAACATCCATGTGGAAATGCGTCATCGCAGTGGCGTTGATCGGCTGCGAGGTAAACTCGATGCCTGCGAACACCAAATTGGTGTAGAGCTTGGTATCGTTGCCGGCAATTTGCACATCGGCAACGTCGGCTTGATCCCACACCGCAGACCAGGTGTCAACCGGCACGTTGTTGTATGCGTTGCTGAAGAGTGAAATGACATTTGCGGAGGGCGTCGTCGGCGTGGGCGCGGGACTGCTTGGGGTGTTCGAGGCGCCGCCACTGTAGAAATAGACATTGTCAACGTAAACCGTTTTCGGATCGCCGGAGAGGATCAACTGCGCCAAGTGCGCTTTGGCAGTCAAGCCGGTGAATGCGGCCAAAGGAAGGTCAAAGCTCACCCAGTTGCTCGTGCGCAACGGCGGTGTCGAGGCTTGCGTGAATGTCAACTCGTGCTCCGAATCATCACCGCCGCCGAACGCGCCATCGGCTCCAAAATCCACCAACTTAATTTTGAACGCTGCCGGAGCCGCGGTGGGATCGGGCGTCCAAACATCCATGTGGAAATGCGTCATCGCAGTGGCGTTGATCGGCTGCGAGGTAAACTCGATGCCTGCGAACACCAAATTGGTGTAGAGCTTGGTATCGTTGCCGGCAATTTGCACATCGGCAACGTCGGCTTGATCCCACACCGCAGACCAGGTGTCAACCGGCACGTTGTTGTATGCGTTGCTGAAGAGTGAAATGACATTTGCGGAGGGCGTCGTCGGCGTGGGCGCGGGAACGGCAGGCCCAGGGGGAGCTTCCTGAACATTCACCGTCACCGCACCCGTTGCTGGCACCGTGCCAAGTTTGGCGGTGATGGTGGCGTTGCCCAAACCTATTGCGCTAATCACTCCTCTTTGATCAACGGTGGCGACTGCGGCATTGGAGGATGAAAATGTAAAGTATTCGGGGCTTGCTTCAACGCCTTGATCCGTTCCTGCAATGTTGAAAGTGACCACGGTGCCCTCAATGCTCTGGGTGTCACCAAGTTTTGCGTTGAATGTTTTGGTCGTAATCGCCGGTCGCGGGTGCGCGATCGTGCCGAGGCGCTCAAATTGCACTTCATCGAACCAAATGTAATAGCCGGCTTTCGCAACGGCCCCGGCTGCATATTGGAACAAGCCCTGCTCTTGGGTTAATTTTTCCGCAAGCGGAATCGGGATGATGAATTTTTGCCAAGTCGTGGTCAGCGTAAATTTCGACCAGGAGGCCATGAATTGCGAAGAGCCGGTATTGTCGTTGCCGAAGCCGGCCAAACCAAGAGGCGCGGTCGTGCTCGCTTTGGCCCAAAAGGTCAGCGCATCGTAGCCCGACAAGTCGCGCGGCGTCTTCGCGACAAACGCGCCGCCGGCAAACCAGCCCGAGGGGTCGCCTTCATTCGGCACAGTCACCCGCAAAGAACGTGAGCCGCGATATTTTTCCACAGCGTCGATTTCCAGCGCGTTTAATTTCGTGTTGCTGAAAGCCTGATAGTCGATTCCCGCACCGAAGCCGTCAAGAAAAACTACGGCCTCCGTTGGAAATGAAGCCGGCGCCAGCGTGTTGACGTCCCTTTCACAGCCGGTCAATGCAATCAAAGTCGCCACGGCAGCCGCAGCGACGAAGTGAAATTGGTTTCTCGCAGTCATATCTTGCCTCGAAGTTAATTTAGCCAGATCATCTCAAGGATTCGCTACGCGGGCGAGCCGCAACCCAAAAGCTTTTTGTAAGCGGATTTTACTGTAAGCGGATAAAGCAAAAGCTGTATTCGCTCACGATGAAATCCGCTTACAATTTCTTTTTGCTTTTATTGCAAAGACTCCGCTGTTTAAATATGAATGGCGCCGAGAAGGGCCGCGATTGTTTTCGCGAAAGCGTACTCCATTTCTCCCGCTTGCCCTCCGACGATCCTTCCTGCTCACTTGCCGAGATTCAGATGCAAGTAAGAGCGAATTTCCCATTCACGGCCATTCGATATTCCCGGAGCCTCCGGATCGCATACCAACGCGCCACTCGCATCAACCTTGAGCGCGGGACAATATCGGGGCGAATACTGATCGAGCGAACGCCACGTCACGCTGATGCCAAAGCGTGTTTGCGGAATATCGAACCAATTGGGCGTGCCCAGCACGGTCGAAATGTCGCCCATGAGTTGAATGGGATAGGTGAGATTGAAATCACGGTGATAATCGTAAGGTCCCCAATCGTTGACTTTTGCGGAAGTGACGAGCTTGATCGAACCCATGGCCAGACGGAGATCGCCGCCGTAGCGCCGAATCAGCCGCGTGTCGCTGCCGTTCGGTTCGCCCTCGCCGGCAAAAAGATTCGCGATGAAACCCAAACCCGGCCGCAGTTTCGAGACGATGCGCGCGTGCGCTTCCCACAGGTCTCGCGCCGGAGGCGCACTGGGAAAGGCAAAGGTCGTTCGGCCATCTGCAAAGATGCCGATCGCAACGTCTTGCGTGGTGGGTTGATGGCGATAGATAAAACCCGCGCTGAAGGCGAGACGAGCATCTTCGCGCACGTCACTGTCCCAAGCATACATCCAAGTTGCCGGTGTGGGATCATAAGTCACCAACAATTCCCCGGCAGTGGTCTCACGATTGCCCCGAACGGCGAAGGGATCATCGAGGATATTGCGTGGCCTGCCCGGCGCCGGCACATCACCCGGCACGGGCCCTTCCACCGGCTTCTGCCAGAGGAAGTTGGGAGCGACCTGCCAACTGCCCAGGGTTACGGCCAGGCCGGAGAGAACATTCCACTGATTGCCGCTGCCACTGTCCTTCAATCTCCAACCGGTAAATGTCAACTCAGAGGTTGGGCCGCCATCGGCCACGAGCCCCATGGCCGCGGCCTGCGCGTACCAATTCCAACGGCCTCGGGTTAAAGTCAACTTGATTTTGCCGCCATAGGTATCGGAAGACTTGATGCGGTCTTGGAGAATACGATAATTGCCCGAAGCCCCATCCGCGATTTGAAATATTTCGTCGATCTTGGTATTGCCAGACCAGATGCCGCCAATCTCAACGCCGATGGCACCGCGGCGCGCGGCAAGATGAAGAGTAGCTTTTCGAGTGGGCGGCACAGGCACGGCGATCGAACTTATCGCCGCACCCTGATTGTCGAGGTCTTCTTGGTAAATTGCCGTGGCTTGAAGCGGTCCAAAACCGCGGCGGTATTTCACCAAAACCGCGGGATTGGCTCCCCACCACAGTTCCGGCCCAAAAGCAATCTTGAGCCCGTGCAATGCTTTTTTTCCCGCCAGCTCAAGGCCCAACGGGGCTTCGCCATTATAGATGTCGATGTTGGGGCCGTAATTCGCCTCGCGATATAGCCCGAAAAAATCGCCTTCATATCCCCAATGATAATGGCCGGTGCGATAGAACCCGTCCAATTTGAACCATTGGTCGTCCCAAGAGACTTGGGCGCTATAAACCTTCAAGCGCTCGATCCCATCAACTTGCAAAGGCCCCTCCTCCGTCAAAACCGTGCGCGAGCGGCCGCGGTTTTCATAAAAAATTTCGTTGATGGGATTGCCCGGAACGTGGCCAAGATAATTGAGCGAGATGATGCCGGTAACGTTTTCCGCGGGCCGCGCTTCGATATTGGCATAGTATGATTGCAAGTGATCAAAGCCTCGGAAACCCGGCCGCGCCGTGGCGCCGGAGACCGCGTCCTTCGGTGTGCTGATGCGGTTGCCGCCCGTGCTGAACGTCTCCAACTCCGCCCGCATTCCGCTCACACGCACACGCCGGAGCGTTTCAGTTTGAAGCGCGGCGCGGTCACTTCGCGCTTCGAGCGCAACCGCCACCGGTTCAATCATGGCGAAGTGCGTTTTGATGGCGGCGATATTGGTTTCCGGAGCATACGGGGCAAGCGTGTGCGCTTTGGCGAGGGCGTAAAACGCAGCTCGGGGATAGAGTTCATAAAGTCCCCGTTCATCCGTCGGGCCTTTGGCACAAATCCCAAACCACTCTTCGTTCATGTTGTTTTCGCCCTTCTTGTAGTCTTCCGCGTAGCCACCGTTGGACCAGGAAGCATTGATATCATGAACGTCGAGATTGAATTCCTGCCCGAACTTCCACCAACCATCGCTAAACTGAAACGTGAAGCCGCCAATGCAATTGCCCACCAAGCCCTTGCCGCTGGACTGTTCGTAAATCGCTTGCCAATTGGCGAGCAGGTAGCGCGCTTGCGCAACCTGATCTTCCTTCATTGCCCGCGCGTTGAAAGCATCCGCGCCAAATTCCGTGAACATGATGGGCACGCCGAGTTTTTCCTTGACCTGCTTGAACGCATCGCCGAAGGAAGCGCCGCGATACATGTTGGTGCCGAACACATCAAGTCCCTTGACTTCTTTGGCAATAATATCGATAAACAGCAGATCGCCGTTGCACAGGGCAACGGGATGGTTCGTGTCGCGCGCCTTCATAGTTTTAATGGCATCGTTGAAGAGCGAATACATGTGCCGCGCGCGCACCGATTCCTTTGTTTCTCCGGCGGGAATGTCTTCGGTTTCGGAACCGCCCCAAAAAAGGCCGTAGTTATTCTCATTCCCCAACAGCCACATCAGCAAGCCCGGAACGTTGCGAAACTCTTCCACCATTTTTTCCACTTCCGCGATCAGCACCGCGCGCGTACGAGGATCGGCGTAATTCGTGTTCTGAATGTAAACGCCCCCGATCGTCACGCCATAACGACCGAAGGAATGATTGAGCACGGTGTAGATGCCGTGACGCTCGTAAATGTACTGCACCCAACGCGCCGGCACGCCGGTGTATTGTCGAATCGCATTCACTCCCATAATTTTGAGCAACGGCATTTCGCGATCCAGCGCCGCTTTGATCACGTCCTCCGGCTGAGTCCAAAGGCTGTAGGCATAATTTTTCCCGATGGGAAAGTAGTCCCAATTCATTCCGATGATCATGAAATCCTTGCCATTCACTTGCAACCGATCGCCGGAGGCGTCGGAAATGATCTGAACTTTTGCAACCTGCGCAGTTACGGCTATTGGAGAGAAAAACAGGAAAAGCGTGACCACCAGCGCGAACCCAAATCCGTTCGCTAAACGAGATGCTTGCGTTCGAGTCAAAGCCATACCAGCCTCCTTCAACTTTCTGTTTTCTTGAAATGCCAGGTGCATTTTTACCATAGTCTTTGTAGCCACGCCCCTGGTGGGGCGCTCTCCGAGCCAATAAATTCGCGGGGCGCAACAATGCCCCACACGGGGGGCAGGACTACGAAATCAAGGTAACAGTCTACAGCGGATTTTCAGACAAGCTGCAAGCCGCAGCCCTTCGGGCAGCACACGGATCAAAAGCAAACGCGGAAAAAACCGAAGCTTTTTCCGTGTGCGTTTTTGATCCGCGCGCGTGTTCCGAAAGGTGTGAGCCACAGACAGATCAAAAGCACACCCTGAAAAACCGAAGCTTTTTCCGTGTGCGTTTTTGATTCGTGTGTGGCCCAAAAACTTTTAGAATTTTTTTTGAGTTTGGTGGACCTATCGCCTAGATCTATCCAACTTAGAATTTGTTCAAAGATGGCATAGAGAAAGTCTCCGCTTAGGATGAAATTTGTTCGGTGCTCGCACTTTTCAAATGCCCAGCATGCAGATGGTCTCGACAGTTTTCTGAGTGATGCTCCCATTTCGTTTCGTCGGTTCAATCAAAAAATAGAAAATTTTAACATGCTTGTCTCGGCGAATAGTAACAAAATATCGGATTATAGTAACGGGCCGGAAAGCCTCACGCAGGATGGCAAGCAAAATCAAAGAGAGCGGACAAATCGGCGGGAGAGAGGGAATGCTATTTTTGACGAGCGCTCCTTTGGGAAGTATATTTCGAGGGTGATTTCTTGTACATTTTCCGAAAACAGCGCGCAAAATAGGTCAGGTCATTAAAACCGACTTCATACGCCACTTGGGTTATGGTCATTCGCCTTTCTTCCAGCAATTGCACGGCTCTTTTTAATCGGATACTGCGGATGAACTCATGAACGGTCTGATCGGTTAAGCCGCGCAATTTGCGGTACAATTGCATCCGGCTCATGCCGATTTCTTTGCTCAAAATGTCGGCATTGAGTTCTCTATCCGAAATGTTTTTTTCGATCGCTTCAATGATGCGTTGCAAAAACTTTTCGTCGATATCCGTCGTGGCATTTTTTTTCGGTTCAAGGAAAATTTCACGGCTGAACTTTTCCCGCAACTTTTTTCTGGAATCCAATAAATTGGAAATCTGCGCTTCCAATAATTCAATGCTCAATGGTTTGGTCAAATAAGCATCCGCGCCTGTGCCGAGACCGTCCATGATATTTTCCCGCGAGGAATAGCCCGTCAGCAAGATGACCGGAATATGGCTGGTGTTCTCGTTTTCCTTCAATTGCCGGCACAGTTGAACGCCGCTGAGTTCCGGCATTTTAATGTCCGAGATAATGAGGTCCGGGATAATCTTGAGCGCTCTCTTGAAACCCTCCTCTCCATTTTCCGCGAGGCAAACACGATATTTCGATTCCAGAGTCTCTTCAAGATAGTTTCTGATTTCCCGGTCATCTTCAACAATCAGAATCACGGGCGTATCTTCACCGGGCTTCTTGCGCTTAATCATGCCGCTATCGTCGAACGCCTCAAAAGCGGCCGCGGGCTTGTCCCGGCTTATTGCCATGTCGAGAGGCGCGGCATGGAATTCCCCGACCAATTGATTCTCTTCCAAAAACTGCTCATCAATGGGGATTTGCACGGTGAATTTCGTGCCTTGCCCTTCCCTGCTGCTGACAGAGATCTCTCCCCGATAAAGTTTAACCAGTTCATAAACGAACGCGAGGCCGATGCCGCTGCCTTCAGAGAGGCGACCGTTGTCATCTTCAATCTGATAAAACCGCTGAAAAATGCGCTCGCGTTTGTCTTCGGGAATGCCGATGCCACTATCCTGCACGCTGATTTCAATGTAGTGCGCCGCCCGGTCTCTGTGCTGATTGGAATTTGCCGTCGTCTCGGAAGCAATGATCGTCACCGCGACCGTTATTTCACCTGCCGCGGGTGTGAACTTGAAGGCATTGGAAAGCAGATTGTAGATGATTTTGTCCAGCTTGTCGGCGTCGAACCATGCCATCACGCGGTCAGCCTCCGCCTTAAACTGAAAACGAATTTGATGCTCCTTGGCATAATCCCCAAAGGAATTCACGGTCGCTTCGATGAATTGGATGATATTTCCCCGTGAAAGGCGCAACTGCAGTTCTCCGGTCTCGATTTTTTGAAAGTCTCTCAACTGCTCTGCCATGCATTGCAATCTTTTCGCGTTGCGATGCATCAGGATCAGAGTCTGTCGAGTCCCTTCGTCCGTTCGCCACGAGGTGATTAACTTTTCCAGCGGGCTGAGAATCAACGTCATCGGTGCATGAAATTCATGCGAGATATTGGCAAAGAACCGGGTTTTCATCTGATCCAGTTCATACATTTTCTCCAATTCGAGATGCTCGATTTTCAAGGCATTCTTCAAGCGTTGCCGGCTGATAAAATAGTTGAACACCAAAGCGACAACCGCCAGCAGAACGAGCGCTTCCAGCAGGTATGCCCACCACGTTTTCCAGAAAGGCGGCGCCATGGTGATTTTTATGGCGACGCCGTTTTCATTCCACAGGCCGTCGTTGTTGGAGGCCTTGAGTTTGAAAACATAATCGCCCGGATCGATGTTGGTATAGGTTGCGGTTCTTTGCGAGCCGACATAATTCCAATCGGAGTCAAAACCTTCGAGCATATACGCATATTGATTCTTTTCCGGCGAGATGTAATTCAACGCGGCAAATTCAAACGAGAAAACCGCATCACCATGGGAAAGCGCGAGCTGCTTCGTTTCGCTGATATGCTCGCGCAGGCGGGAATCTGATCCGCCCACGGGAACCGGCTTGTTGAAGATCGTGAAGTCCGTAATCACAACCGGGGGAATATAGGGATTGCCTTTTAAGTCATGCGGTTGAAAAATATTAAAACCGTTGTTGCCGCCGAAAATGATTTCGCCATACGCCGTGCGGCATCCGCTGCGCGCATTGAATTCATTGCCCTGCAAACCGTCGGAGACATCGTAGTTCTTGAAAGTTTCGGCCTTCGTATCGAAGCGCGAGATTCCTCGGTTTGTGCTCAACCACAAAATGCCGTTTTCTTCTTCAACAATGCATTTAATCTCGTCGTCCGGCAAACCCTTTTGCGTGTCATAGCGGGTAAATGTATTCGTTCTGCGATCGAGCTTGCTCAGGCCGCAGGTGGCGCCGATCCAGAGAATTGAGTCCCCGGCAGAGACAATGGAGTGAACAAAGCCCTTGCTCAAACTGCGTTCGTTTTGCTCATCGTGTTTATAGTTGACGAAGGTTTCTGTGCGCGGATTAAAAAAATCCAAACCGACGTCCGTTCCGATCCATAAATTGCCCTCACCATCTTGCATCACAACGCGGACGTCGTTGTCGCCCAACCCGCTCTTTTCCGTGTCGTAAACTCTGAGCTGCTGATCGTCGACATTGAAATACGTTAACCCGCCCCAAAATGTGCTCAACCACAATCCGCCGGCGCGATCTTCAAGAATGTGCAGGATTCTGTTGCTCGCCAGCCCGTGCTTCTCTTTCGAATACCGGGCAAACTTTTTGGTCTTTCTGTCAAACTGATACAAGCCGTCCGTCCATGTTCCAACCCACAGGCGACCGCGCCGATCTTCCAACAAAGAGACGATGACGTCCGTGCCGATATTGCTGTTCCTGCTGTTATAGTGGATGAACTTCTTGCTGCTTCGATCAAATACGTTGAGCCCTCCTCCGTCGGTTGCTATCCAAAGATCCTTGTTTTCGTCCTCCATAAAAAAGTTCACCATGTTGTGGCTCAGACTGGCATTGCTTCCCGGATGATTTTTGTAGTGTTGAAAATGGGATTTCCTGCGGGTCAGCAAATTGATGCCATGAGCATAGGTGCCGACCCACATGTCCCCGGCGCGGTCCTCGTAAATCGACCAGATGGAATCATGGTTCAAGCCGGAAGGATTAAAAGGATCATGCCTGCAATACTGGAACGTGTCTGTTGCGATATCGAGTATATTGATTCCCTTGTCTTCGGTGCCGATCCAGAGCCGGTTTTCACGGTCGCGCGCGAGACATAGAATGATGTTGCTGTTAATGCCGTTTTCCGTTTTGGAAGCAGCGGAGTAATGCGCAAGCCGCGCCGCAGAGCCGTTTTCCGGCTTGATCCGAAACAGCCCGTCCCCCTGGGTTCCGATCCAGATCTCATTTCCCGGAGATTCGACAATGGCAGTAAATGGAGAGTCGGTCAACTTTTCTCCCGCAACCAGCCATTTTTCGAATTTGTCGCGGCCCGCGGGCAAGATATCTAGGGCCCCGTTCCAATGCCCGATCCATAAATTGCCTTTGCTGTCTTCAAAGAGCACGCGAATGAAATTGCTGCTCAAACCGTTCTGATTATTTCCCTCATGAAAATTGTGCGCGAAGGTTTCGAGGTTCGAATCAAACCGTTCCAGCCCGCCGTTGCGCGTGCCGATCCAAAGCCGGCCCCTGCTGTCCTCGAGAATCGCTTCGATCTGATTGTCTCGCAGACCCGTCGGGTCGTCAGCCCGGTGCTTATAATGTTTGAAGCTATTTGTCTTTTGATCGTATCGATTCAGGCCCTCACTCGTCCCGACCCATAAATAGCCGCGACGATCCTGAAAAAGCGCCGAGATATAATTGTGCGTAATGCTTTGCGAATCATTCCCGCGATCATGGAACACTTCAAACTCATAGCCGTCATATTTGTTTAGCCCGTTAAAGGTGCCAAACCACATGAAGCCCTTGTTGTCCTGCAAGATACAAATCACGTTCGACTGGGAGAGGCCATGGTCCGTGGCGAGATGCGTGAAACGAAAGTCTTGATTCTGGGAGTAGACCGCGTCGGAGGGAGAATAAAGCAACGCAAAAAAAACGATGCCTTGGACGATTTTAGAATTCATAAACCTTCAGTGGATGATTCTTCACTAACAAGATTCGTAACCGCACCAGGTTTCAATTGCTTCATCGCGCGCGCAACACGACGAGGGCTCGTGTCGTCGAGGGCTCATCACTTGGGCCCGGCAAAATACGTCCTCGCCGGAAGGGCGCACTCCATGTGCGCCGCCTCCCATGCCGGACACTTTAGCCTGAGCAGGCCGGCAAAAAAATATTCAAAGCCTCTTTGGATTTTGACACAATTTTCAATCCACGAATTATCAATGAGGACGAATATAAACGCTGAAAGTTAAGAAACAATTTTTTTTCCAGGCAGGCACTCCGAGTGCCTGCAATGAAACCACTGTTCTGCAATTCGAATCGTTCCGACACTTACAATCGAAAGAAAGCGCTGTTCGCGCGAAGTCATCGTGAACACCCGCATGCGCGGGCAATGCCTGAAAAGTCCGGAAAATTTAGCGCAAGCACACGCGGGCGAAAATTGTTCGCGCCTCCTTTTTGATTCTGCCCAACCAAAGGCTTGCTGAAAGGCCGGCGCTTTGGGGGCGTGTGTCTTGCCTTGAAGTTTGCAAAAAAAACCGGCATCGTGTAATGCCTCAGTTACGGAGAGAGGTCGCGGTAGAGACACGGGTTTCCCCGTGCCCCCCGCACAGATCCCGGCGTGCAGTTTTCCAGCACCGGGCTCTTCAGAGATACTCGCTTCCGCAGTCGGCTAAAATCCAAGTTGAAGTCGTTGTTGCCCCAAGCGTGTTTCTGTGATTCGCGGCCGTTCGATGCGTTGGCGATTGATCATCGCCCAGAAGCGCTTGCTCGTGTAGCTCTTCCGTTGACTTCTCCGATTGAGCCATTTGTGCAGGAGGCGCATCGCCTGGCGAAAGAATTGGTGTAAGCGTTCGTAGTTGCCGATCACGCCGTAGTAGTTGTAATGTCCGCGCAGTTTCGCGTTCATCGTCTTCAAGATTTTCCTGAGACTTTGTCCGCGACTTTCGCGACACCAACTCGTGAAGTTCCGCAGACTCTGCTGAAACTTCTTGCGTGCGGTGCGAAGCTTCACCGTCTTTGCGTCTTTGCGCCTTTGCGAGTGTCGCCCCAGCGAAACTCGAACCCGAGAAAGTCAAAACTGTTTCCCGCGCTTTCAGGGAAGCGATTGAAACGCACAATGCGCGTTTTCTCCGCCGAGAGCGTCAGGTTGAACTTGCCCAGTCGTTTTGGAAGTGTGCGATAAAATTTCTTCGCGTCCTCTTCAAACTCGAAGGCGCAGACGAAATCATCCGCGTAGCGGCACAAGTACGCCGCGCCGCGACAATGCTTCTTCACGACTTTTTCGAACCACAGATCAAGGACGAAGTGCAGTATATCGTAATGCCTTAGTTATTGGTGGAAAACGTAGCGCAGACGTCCTTGTCTGCAGGCGGGGACGCCTGCGCTACTCCACCGGTAACTGAGGCATTACAGTATATCAAGCTTGGGGAATTGCGGTCTTCCTTACGGCTCATGTGTTGCCCGGTGTACGCCTCGGAGGTGTTCTTGGCTTTCGACCGACCTAGATCGTCTGCCTTGTCGCCTCCGCAACACTCGGTAAGGGTGGTTGGCTAGACCTTACCCTGCGAGGACTTTCACCTCGCCAGAAAATTTAAGCTTTGCCTAACGCACTAGCGCAGACATCTTGTCGGCAGGCAAGGATGCCTGCGCTACCACACGTAACTGAGGGATTACCTCGTAGGGGATTTTTATGTTGCGCCCATGCGAAAAAAGAAAAAAACGGGAAGGACGTAATCGCGAAAAGGCGCATGCGCATGGACACGGGTTACATGCGAGGGCAATGGTCGAAGCTCGAAGCCTATACGCGCGATGGCTGCTTGGAGATTTGCCGTCGAGAACGCAATTCATCCCGTGACGCCGGGGCGAATTGTCTCTTTGCAGGGTCACACGGCGGCGCCAAACGTGCGGCCATCTATTCCTCTTAGGCGGCACGATGTTGAGCTTTTTGCCTATCTGAAATATGCATACCGAGGGGACACTCATCACTGTCCCCCCCAGCGCCTTCAACACGCGAAAACCTACGGGAGCGCTCTCGCAATGAGCCTGAACCCGATGTCCTGCGTGCTGTGCTCGGGTTGAAACGTGTCGCGGTAGGGAATATAAAGGATGGCAATACTGGCGCTGTACCACGAGCCGCCGCGCGCCACGCGCAAGCCCGCGGTGTTATCGTGGTTGCGATCATCATCCATGTAAGGACGCTCCCTGTTGAATGGCCGGTTGATGGATTGCGTCCATTCCACGACGTTGCCGGTGAGATGATACAGCCCAAAGCGGTTCGGCTGATAAACGGAGTAGGAATCTTGCCTCCCGACGACGGAGACCACCGCGTCGGGATTTTTTTTCCAATTATAAAGCGGAATCTCGGCGTCGCTGATGAACATGCTCAGTCCGTAGTCAAAATTGTCCGGCCCGCGCGCCGCCTTCTCCCATTCTGCTTCGGTGGGAAGAGAGAACAACCAGCGCCCGCCGCCGATCTTTTTCGTCAACCAGCGGCAATACGCATTGGCCTCAAACCAGTTCACCCACACCACCGGCTGATCGGGCTGCCCGAAGCGTTCGTAATCAGCATCTGCGGATTGCAAAAGCGCCGTCGCTTGCGAGGATTTTGTGGCTTTCCAACGTTTCCCGGCTTCCGTCCAGTTCGCCTCGTCGGCATAGCCCGCGGGATCGCTAAGAAATTCGCGGAATTCCGCATTGGTCACTTCAAACCGATTGATGAAATATCCCGTGAGCCAAAGGTAATGCGGCTCGCGCGGGTTCAAACGATCGCCAAAAAGGAAATTGCCGCTGGGGATATAAACAAATTCCGGCAGGCTTGAGAAAAGGCGTGGGGGATAAATTGGCGGGAGCGGACGCAGCGTCACGATGAACGCGCCGCCGTCATCCGGGCCGGAGCGATAGCCAGAGGTCGGCACGGGGACGTAAAAGAATTTCGCGCCATGCTCGGCGCGCAGAAAATAGTTGCCGCGCCGCAGCCATATGCGCTGGCCGTTGAATTCGGTGAGGCGCGTCGTATCGGCAAGATTTTTTCCCGCCTTAAAAAGGGAAATTTTCGCGTCGATGATATTGGAGACAATTAGCTCGGTTTCTTCGCGCTCGTAGTGAACTTGCTCATTCCGTTCGCGTTCAGCCGTCCATCTTGCCAGTACTAAGCCCGCAATTGCAAACACGATCAACGCGATTCCACTGACGATATAAAATTCTCTCTTCACGAATCTCTCTCAAAAAGTGCAGTCCGAATGAAGAGCTAAGATTTTTTCAAGAGCCCCAAATCGCGCTGCCCAATTCGAACTTCGCCCTAATAATTTTCTAAATGTCCTGTTGCTTCAGCAAGCGTTGTGAGATGACAAGCGAAACCGCAACCCAGAGGGCCAATCCTAGTGCCAACAACAACACGCTCACCATCTTCCCGCCGAGAAAGCGCAGCAACGCCGCGCCGGCTGCGCCGAAAATGGTGACGCCGTCGAGGACGATGAGCGAGGCAACGCGCACCATGTCAACTGGATTGCCGAACAACGAAAGGAAGAGAAAGATATTCGCCGATTTGCCTTTGAGAAAAAGGGCGCCGCCAACGGCCAGCAAATCATAAAACAACACGAAGAAGAACCACAAGAAAAGCGCCACGCCAAAGGCTCGCGCTTTGCGTTGATTGGCGGTTGCCACCAAAACGGCGAGACACAAAAAAACCAGCGCCAGGGCAAGCGAGAGCACAACGAACACCGCATAGCGCAACAGCTCGCCGAGGCCATGCGCCGCGATAATCAGGGCGCCGGCGACGGTGAAGCCGATCAGCGTCGAGATAACGATGGAGCCAAACACGCCGAGCAGTTTGCCAAGCTGCACTTCACTGCGCAACACCGGCTGTGAATAAAGCAACTCCGTCGCGCCCTTGTCGCCGGTAAAGCTCAGCGTCCCCATGATCAGCGCCACCAGCGGCACGAGATAGAGCACGAGATTCAGAATGCTCGCCGAGGTGCGCGTGAAATTTTGCATGCCGGCAAAGCCCTCCGCCATCATCCCGAAATACGAAATGCTTACCACCAGTGCGCCGAAAACGATGGCGAAGATCAGCGTCCACTTGTTGCGGATATTGATGGTCAGCTCTTGCTTGGCGATATCGAAGATCGTTCGTTTGTCCATGAGGCTCATCTTTCTTTCACATAGAGCATATTCGATTCGAGCTCGCTATAACTCCCCCTCAAATTGTCATTCTGTAAGAACCTTCCCTCGCGCCGGGAAGAAGGCCGAGTGCGAGGGAAGGTCCTTTCAGGATGACATTTCAAGGAGGCCGTTTCAAAATAATCTTGAAGCAGCATAGCGCTAGCGCTCCACGCACACCACGCCCGTGGGCGAGGCCTCCACTTCGATGGTCTTCACTACTTGCAGCGTGGCCGTATCGATCACCTGCAAATTGCCGGGCGCGCCGCCCTGCTCGCCGGGATGGTGCGCGTTGTAGCGGCCGTTCACGTTCTCGTTGGTGATGTAAGCAAAGCGCCCGTCCGCGCTAAACGCCACGCCGTGCGGATTGGCAAACGCGCCGCTCTCGATCGTCGCCGTCACTTGATTGTCGGCCACGCGAATCACGCTCACGTTGTTGGAGCCGCGATTGGCGACGTAAACAAATTCGCCGTCGGGCGCGACCTGCAATTGAAACGGCTCTTTGCCCACACGCACGGCCGCAACGATTTCGTTGGCCGCGGTATCGAGCACGCGCACCTCGTCGGTTTTGGCGCAACTCACGTAAGCAAAGCGGTCATCCGGCGTCAACACCACTTGCACGGGCTGATACTTGAGCGATTGCCCGGGCCGCACGTCCGGCGCGAGCAAAACGCGCTCGCTCTCTTGATCATCCTGCACGCGCACAATCGAGATCACGTCGGAGACATAACACGCAACGTAGAGCAGCTTGCCGTCGTGGCTGAAGTTGAGGCCGTGCGGCGCAATGCCCACTTCAATCTCCCCTGTCTTTCTCAGCGCGGCTGCGTCGAGCACTTGCACGAGGCCGCGTTGATTCAGCACTTCCCAATTCGTCACGTAGGCTTTCGCACCGTCGGCCGTGACCACCACGTGCGCCGGCGAATTGCCCGCGCGGCCCCTGCCCACCAAACTGTCGGCCGCAACGTCAAACTTCCACACCTCGCCCGCGCTGGTGAGCGCGGCATATAAAAATTTTTTCTGGTGATCGACGCAGATATTGTGCGGCACGTCCAGCGTGGGCGAAGCGCCCACGGGCAGCAAGCGCGTCACCAGATGGTGCTCGCTCGAAATCACGGAGACGAGATCGTCGCCTTGATTCGCCACGTAAATTTTCTTTTGCAGATTCTCATAAGGCCTCTCGCCCGCATCGTTCCGCGCGCCCTCGTCAATCCAGCGTGAGAGAAAGTCGATCACGCTCTGCGGCAACGGATCGCGGCCCAGCGGCATGCGCGGCTTCGACTCCTCGTTCAAATGCTCGATGAGATGGCTCTCTTCCGCCGAGCCGGAGATGAGCACCGCGCCGTAATCGGAGCCGCGAATCAAACTCCGCCACGAAGTAAGCTCCAAACCCGCGGCGCGATCGCGCGAATTGTGGCAGGCTTGCGACGAACACTTTTGATTGAAGATCGGCTGCACGTGCCGCGAATAAACGATGCGTTCGATGCCCGCATAGTCAACGGACTCAATCGCAGGCTCCGGCGGCGTGACGTAATGCGAGCAGTTGCAGAGCGCGAGCACGCACAGGCTGAAGCTGATTTGCCAAGTTTTGGCGCGAGGCTTCATGTCGGATCTTTGCTCGTTGCGCGAATTAGTTTTCAAACGCAGCATAAAATTCTGAAAGTTTTTTGGCTACACCCGGGTCAAAAGCGCGCGCTGAAAAATCAGAGGCTTTTTCCGCGTGCGTTTTTGATCCGTGTGAACGAGCAGAAAGATATGAGCAACAGGCGGATCACTTGTTCGCGGGCCACTGCCCCAAATAAGCGGCGGCCTTCACGGAATCCGCCAACGCGATCTTGCCCGAACCCATCGGTGTTTTGAGGCTCGTTTGTATAATGACGCTGCGCTCCAATGGCAGCCATGTTTTCGTCGCGTAATCCTTCACAAACGTCGCCGCGATTTCAAGCCCGCCATTTTTTTCTTGAAACCGCTCCATGCAGCCGATCTCATCGAACTTGAAAATCTCGCCCGAGGCCGCAACGATCTCCGCGGCGAAAGCCTGATCCGAAATCGCCATGCGGCAATGGCTGCACATGTCCTCGGGATAAATATCGACCGGCTTGATTTCGGAAGCGCCGCAGCCGAGCAGACAAACGGCGCACGCAAAGACGCAAAGGCGCAAAGAATACGCAAAAATTTTTCTTTGCGGCCCCTTTGCCTCTCTGCGTCTATGCGCGAGGTTTTGCCTTGATCTCATTTTTCCGTTCCGACGTAGTGCAAATACATATCTTCAATCGTCCCGTTCGCCAAAAATGTTTGGCGCAGATTTGCAATCGTCTCTTGCGCCACGAGCTTGCCGCTCACAAAAATGCCGACGCGATCCGCAAGTTGCTCCGCCTCGGCAAGCAGGTGCGTTGAGAAGATGATGGTTTTGCCTTTTGCTTTTTGCTCCAAAATAAATTCGCGAAAACGTTTGACGCCCAAAGGATCGAGATTCGCCGTGGGTTCATCAAGCAGGAGCACGGGCGCGTCCGCGAGCGAGGCAATGGCAAGGCCCAAACGCTGCACCATGCCGCCGGAAAATTCGCCCACGGCTTTGTCGGAAAAGCCGTTGAAATTCGCGCGCGCCAAAGCTTCATCCGCCAACGTGGAACTCATGTCGCGCATGCGGCCGTAAAAGCGCACCACCTCGCGCGCCGTGAGATTTTCCGGGAACACCACGCGCTGCGGCAGATAGCTGAGCAAGCGCTTCGCTTCTCGCGGATGCTCGCGCACATCGTTTCCGTTGATGCGCACGCGGCCCGCGCTCGGCACGTTCAAGCCCACGATGGTTTTCATCGTCGTGGTTTTGCCGCTGCCGTTCGGCCCGAGCAAGGCAAAAACCTCGCCCTCGTTCACGGTGAAGGAAACGTCATTCACCGCCGTGAACTTGCCGTAGTGTTTGGTGAGATTTTCGACTTGGATCATAGATTTAGAATCGTGCCTGAAAGATCAAAGAAACTTTTGCTTTTTGACTGGACTTTTATATCTTGAATTCAAGTCTGGAGCAGGAATGACGATGGACAAAGCAGAGCTTGTTAGGTTTTGGCTAGACTCGGCAGCGAGCGATCTCTCCGTGTGCGAATCTTTGCTCGAACGGAAACATTATGATTGGTGCCTCTTCGTCGGCCATCTTGTTTTGGAGAAGGTTCTCAAGGCGCTATGGCTTCGTGAACACTATCCCGAACCGCATCCGCGCATACATAACCTCGCAAAACTGGCGGAGAAAATTCCGCTTGCGCTTTCGGATGAGCAAAAAATCTATCTATTAAAAGTGAACGATTTTTATTTGCAAGGCCGTTATCCGGAAGAGAAAAGCGAATTTTATAAAATTTGCACACTGGAATTTGCGCAAGAGAACTTTGCGGCAATCAAGGAATTCTATCAATGGCTTCTAACGAAGTTCTAAAATTACTAGCCCGGTTCATAGAACTGGTTCGTGAACTCGGCATTCCCGTCGAGGCTGCATACTTATTCGGCTCGTGCGCGCAAGACCGTTCCACCGAGTTGAGCGACATCGATCTCGCTCTCGTATCCTCAGCCTTTCAGGGCACGAAGTTCTATGACCGTCGTAAACTAGATCGCGCTGTGATTGCCGTTGATACTGCCATCGAAACTCATCCTTATCGGCCGGAAGATTTTCACGAAAACAATCCCTATGTGCGTGAGATTGTGCGCACGGGAATCCGCATTGTCTAATCCCTCCATTCGCACTCCCTTCGCAGCAATTTCTGAGACGTGTATTCCGCGCTGAAATTTTTTTAAAAACAGAGCAACTAATCAAGCCGCAACGCCACCGGCCGCATCAGCGGATGCTCGTCTGCTTCATTGTTGATCGCGATGATCGGAAACGCTTTCGTGGCCGCGGCCAATGCTTGCGCGGCCGGGCTGTACAAATACAACCGCAGATTCGGCGAGCGGCCTTCGAGATAATCGAACACGTTTTGAATCTTCATGGGCACGTCGCCGATGCCGTCGTGATCGAGGTCGTAGCCTTCGTATGCGCTCCAATAATTGCCGCGGCCGTTGCGGCTCCAAAACGTTTCCGTGCGCTTGCCCACCAATCTGAGCGGGTTGAGATTGTCGATAAAATTGTTCTCAGTGAAGACATTGCCCACGGAGTTTTGATACATCTGCAAGCCCACGTCGTTGCCCGCAATCAGGTTGTGGCGAAAGACGTTGTTCGTCGAAGCTTCGAAGAACACGCCCACGACGTTGTCTGCGATGATATTGGAATCCGCCAGCGAGTCGTGGCAGTCTTGCAAGAGAATGCCAAACGAAGAGAAGCCGCGATTATGCGCAAAGACATTGTGGCGGATGCGAATGCCGCGCGAGTACATAATCGCCGCGCCCGCGACGTTGCCATAAAACTTGTTTCGCACGAAGACGTTGGAGTCCGCGTACATGTAGTGCAAGCCGTAGCGCACGTTGAAAACCTCGTTGCGCTCCGCCATCGTGTAATTCGCGTTTTGAATGTAGAACCCGTCGCGCACGTCCGTAATCACGTTGCCCGCGAAGCGGTTGCGCTGCGAGTTCCACAGATGAATGCCGCTGCCGCGCTCGCCGACTTCGAGCTGCTTGCGCCCCGAGATCGTGTTATCGGCAACGAGGTTATCATCCGCATGAAGCAAATATATTCCGAACAGCACGTCGCGCAGCGTGTTCTGTAGGATCGCATTGCCGTGCGACTTCACGAGCACGCCCGCGTCTTCCTGCACGAGCATTGCGCCGCTGCGCTCAATCACAAAGCCCTTGAGCACGCACGAGTCCGCGGTGATCACGACGCAGCTTCCCCTGCCCTCGCCGCGCAACACCGGCTCATCCTGCCCAATGAGCACGAGCCTTTTGTCGAGGACCAGATTGCCTTCATAAACTCCCGTTTGCACGAAGATCGTGTCGCCCGCTTGCGCCGCGTCCAGGCGCGCTTGCAAAGAAGAGCGCGCGGTTTCAATATGATTCGAAATTGCGAAGGCGGACTGAAGAGACAATGAAGGCGCCTCACGGTTGCGCAGCACGACGATGCTCGCCAAGCCTAAGAACAAGAGCGCGGCGAGCAAGATTTTTTTTGTAAAGGTTCGAGCCATGGAACGCAGGGTTATTGCCAACGCATCTTTTATTGTCATCCTGTAAGGATCTTCTCACGTACTCGGCGCTCTTTCCAGCGCGAGGGAAGGTTCTTCCAGAATGACAACTTAACGGGAAAATTCCAAACCGATTTGCAAATTTTACGCGCTCTTCTTTCGCCACTCATGGCGCGAGAGCCACATGGCCGCGAGCCAAAACAACGGCGCAACGGCCATGAAGTAAGAGCCGATCTGCGGGAAGCTGTACACTTCGAAATTCGCCAGCGTGTTGTGGCCGATCAACGGCGGCATGAACGGCGCGACTTTCACCGCCGCGGTGGGATCAAGCTCGTGGCCGTAGAGATAAAGCTTATGATAAAAGCTCCACAGCGAGAACGCGCCGAAGTACGAGAAGAGCACGAACAAGTCCACGAGCTTCGACATTTTGCCGAGCACGACCACGCGCAACGCGAGCAACATCACGCCGCCGATCACAAACGGAATCCACTTGAACTCCGTGAAATCGTCCTCCTTCAATTCGCGCATGCCGATGTAGTGATTGAGCGCGTTGATCTCCTTCAAATCATCGCGATACGGACTCACGCCGCCGCCGAGCTTGTGCGAATAAATCTTGAGCACCAAGCCCTCGGGAAATTGATTGGAGTAGAGCGTCATCTGCCACAGCGGAGAGAAGAACGTCGGCAGCAGACATAACGCCGCAATCAAGATCAACGCGCGGCTGCGCAAATCCAACGGCGTGTCGAAGAACGCATTGGCCTTTTCTATGTACTTTTGCATTACAAATCTTTCCTTTCCAGTCACAACAGTCGCTGTCATTCTGTAAGAACCTTCCCTCGCGCTCGAGACACAGCTTAATTAAAGAGTTGTTCCCAGCGCTAGGGAAGTTTCTTCCAAATGACATTCGGAGGAGGAGGCGCAAGATAGGGAAGAGCGACCTTGGCTCTTTGGCTCCTTCTCGTTTTTGGCTCCTTGCCGTTACTTCACCAACAAATATCCCTGCATCTCCTGGTGCAGCGCGGAGCAGAAATTCGTGCAATAGAACGGATACACGCCCGCTTTGTCCGCGACGAACTCGATGGTCTTCGTCTCGCCCGGATCGGCAACGATGTTGATGTTATACTCGTTGATGCCGAGACCGTGCAATTCGTCCGTGGTCTGCTCGATGTTGGTGTAGTAGATCGTCACTCTATCGCCTTTGTTCACTTCAATGGTTGCCGGCTCGAAACTGGAGCGCACGCCGACCATCTGCACTTCCACGTTCTTGCCGTTGCGCACCACCTTCGCGTCTTTGATGTCCCAAACCGCTTTCGGATGCTTGTTCTCTTCCTTGGGATACACTTCAATCGGCCGCAGCTTGTCGACTTTGCAAATCTGCGCGTAGTGCGGCTCCGGTTCGGTGAAGGAATCATAGAGCAGCGCCATCTTTTCCCCGCTGATATCAATGAGCTGTGAAGACTCCGGCTGCGAAGGGCCGACGTTCACGTGGCGGCCGTGCGAGAGCTTGTTCATCGCCACTAAATATCTGCCGTCGGGATTTTTCGTATCGCCTTCCGCGGCCACCAAATGGCCGATGTTGTACGACACCGGAATTTTGTCGAGCACTTCCCACGTGCCGAGCTTCCACTTGGCCACCGCACTTTCCACGAAGAGTGAAGTATACGCGAAGCCTTTGTCGTCGAACTGCGTGTGCAGAGGGCCAAGGCCGACGTTCACTTCCGCGTCTTTGACATTGTCATAATTCAACACCGGAATGCCGTCTTCCTCGCCCGTGAAATCTTTGTTCGCAATCGCAGTCAGCATCTTTTCCAAATTGAACACGGTCGTGATGCTTTGCAGCTTGCCGCTCGCGATGATGTATTTGCCGTCGGGGCTGACGTCCACGCCGTGCGGCGATTTTGCCGCGGGCAGAAGATAAACGATGCCGGGCGTGTCTTTTGGATCGATCACTTTCACGCCGCCGATCATTTTGAATTTGCCGTCCGCAATCGCCTTCTCCGCGGCTTTCCAATTCACCGCGGCAACATAGTCGCGATCTTTTTGCGTGGAAGTCACTTCGAGCTTGCCCGTCGCGCGTTCGCTGTTATAACACGTCCAAAAGCCCCAATCCGCGCTCGGCCCTTTGCCCGCGTCGCCGAGATCATAGTTGAACGGCGGCATCAACACTTGCCAGCCCAGCGACATCTCGCCGGAGTTTTTATCAACCGCAATGCCTGCGACCACGCCTTTGTATTTCGTCGCGTAGTCTGCAATGCTCTCAAACGTGCCTTTGGGTAATGGAATCGAAAAGCGCGAGCCCGCGAGCACGTACTCCGTGTTCTCGGTCGTGAATGAAGAGCAGTGATTGCCGGAGACGTTCGCGATCGGCCCGAGAATTTGTTTGGTTTTGAAATCGCGCATGTCGATGCGCGCCATGCGATTGTTCGCGTTGTCGGAGATGAACATCCAGCGGCCGTCGTAATCGCCGTTGGTCTCGCTCAAAGACGGATGATGCGCGTCGCCCCACGTATAGCCGCCGAGCATTTCTTTCGATTCTTTATCGAAGCCATAGCCGGTCGCGGGATACGGCGTGAACACGGGAATGGTGGAGATGTGGCGCATCGAAGGCACGCCATAAACATAAACCTGGCCCGAATGTCCGCCGGAGAGAAAGAGATAATACTCATCCAAATCGCCGGGCGCGATATAGGTTTTGATCGCCGCCTCTTGCACGTCCGAGCGCACGCCGCCGCGGCCGCTTTGTTTTTCGCCGCCGCCGCACGCCACGAGCACGCTCATCACACCGACGAGCAGAATCAGCACGAATAACTTTGCACGCATGACTTCACTCCTCTTGCTTGAAGTTGATGTTTCCCGAACGCCGCGTTTCTTTTTCATGTTGACCTCTTTGGCCTCGGGAGGGAATTTCTCACTTGCTTTGTCGTTTGCTTCATGTCTTTAATTGCGAAATCAAAACTCATATTCAACTCTGTGCCGAGCGCGAGGGGAGGTTCTTCCAAATGACATTTTATAGAAGATCGCGCAGTAATAACCGATCACTTCTTGCTTTCAACCTGTTGCTGCTTCAACTCATACGCATGCCTCAGCTTCGCAATCGCCTCTTTCCTCTCCTCGGGCGTGAGCGTGATCATGGTCGAGAGCACCACTTCCATCGTGCCGGTCGGGCGCGCGAGGAAATCGTCGAGCGTTCTGCCGAAGCGCGATTGCACGTCTTGCACCGCGAGCGCGAGGTCCGGCCCGATTTGCGCCGCGGCCTCAATATCGAGCGTGGAAACCGAATGGCACACGAAGCAGTTCTTCTTCACGAAAAACGCGCCTGGGCCTTCGCTCATGCGTTTCTCTTTCTCCCTCTCTTCCGGCGTGGGAATGTCGCGCACGTTGTGATTGGGGAAATACTCCAGGGGCAAATCGTTCTTCTTCCAACTCATCACCAACATGGTGAGCGCCTGCGCGTCCATGCTGGAAAAGTTGAAATTCGGCATCACGCTTTCGGGCACCAGCTCTTTGGGATTTTTGAAGTGCGCGGCCTGCCACGTGAACTCGGAATGAAAGCCTTTGATGCGCTCGTAATTGAATTGCTCCGCGGACTTCTCGCCTTCGCGCGTCAAGTCCGGACCGACCGTGCCGCCGCGGCCGTTGATCACATGGCACGCGCGGCAGCCTTTGTCATGCACCAACTTCTTCGCGTGATTGATGTAGCTCGCGCCCTTCGTTTCTTTATCATAGCGATGGCACGAGTTGCAATTCATTTGCATCATCGCCTTCTTGTCGCTCAACACATAAAACTCGCCCAGCTCTTTGCCGAGCATGGGTTCTTCCCAATGCTCGATCAAGCCGTGGGCCGCGCGCATGTCCGTGGCATAACCTTGTCCGCCGTGGCAAGTCGTGCAGCCGTATTTCGCAATGGGATGCGGCTGCAAAATTTCTTTCGGATGCGTGCGAAACGGCTCCGGCGCGCTTTCCAAGCCTTTCCATTCCACACCGAGATGGCAGGTGACGCAACGGTCCGCGCGCTTAAGCTCCTTCACATAAACTTGCTGCAAGCCGGAAGGAACCATCGCCGCGCGCTCCGGCCCGAGCTTCTCCGCCACGAGATCGCGAAACTCGGATTGATACTGCCGCCACTCCGGCGTGAAATAATCGAAGAACACAAAGCCGGAAAGCGCGAGCACCACGAGTCCGAGCACGCTCACGAGCAGCTTGTCTGTCTTTACGAAGGTCAACTTGTCTTTGAAAGTTTTGTGATCCATGTCGCGTTTCTCGTCGAAGGTTTATATCGCACATTCATTTGTCATTCTGGAAAAACCTTCACTCGCACTGGGAATTGCTCCAAGCACGAGGGAAGTTCCTTCCAGGATGACACTTCAAAGAAGGCTGTTGCAAATTATTCCAGATGCAGTATATTTGCCGCCATTATAGTATTACTCCGAAAAAATTATCACGACCACGAAAATCTTTTTCACCACAAAGACACCAAGTTCACAAAGGCTTTTCTTTGTGGCCTTTGTGTCTTTGTGGTGAAATTTGATTGCGGCCAAAGTCGCGCTATGAAAGACTATCATATCAACATTTTCTACAGCGAAGAAGATCGCGGATACATCGCCGACATTCCCGATTTGAAAGCCTGTTCCGCGTTCGGAAAAACGCCCGCCAAAGCGCTGGCGCAGATTGAGATTGCGAAAAAGGCTTGGCTCAAAGCTGCTCGCGCCGAAGGCAAACCCATCCCGCAACCAAAGTATCGCCCCATCATCTATCAAATCGCAGCGTGACAGAGGGAACGACACCACGCTCATCTCATCATTTCTTGGAGTAGTGGATTCTTGGATTGATGGATTCTTGGATTCTTGGATTGATGGATTGATGCATCAATTTGGTCAATCATTTCATCACTCCATCAATCTACCAATCCACCACTCCATCACTCCATCACTCCACCACTCCACCAATCCACCAATCCACCAATCCACCACTCCATCAATCCATCAATCCACCACTCCCGAGATGGAGACATAATACCCATCATACTCCCTCGGTTGAGTTTTCAAAGA
>JBBILN010000082.1:0-30528 GCA_037444905.1 bacterium
AGCCACTGGATAAAAATTTTCTTCAAAGAACAAGTCGTTTTTCAGCGGCCCCTAACCTACTGCCTTGCCTCCCCAATATTTCGCTGGCAGAAAAAATATCAATGCAGGCAAACCGAACTCCACCCACTTCACCCACGTTTGCTCTTGCCAAAGCCCCTCAAACCAATAAGTATATAACACCCAATAGGAAAGAAAAACAGTTCCGCTCAATAGCCAAAGGAAGACTTTGAATCGGCTGAGCGTGAAGTTTTCAATCAGCATTAATCCAGAAATACCGTTTTGGTTATTTTTCCTTCCCTTTGGAAATTCATTTTTGAAAAACCGCAGCGCTGCGTGCGCCGTTCCAAGCGGAATACAGAGCAATGGTAGTATCCACAGCAAGTACCACGGCTGAAGTGTCGGCGAGAGCAAGAAGAAAGCCGCGAGTATTGCCAATGTGAGTTGCGGCCAATTGACCATTCCAGTCACCGCGAATTCATTTTTTGCATTACGCCAAGCGCGAAAATAACAATAAGCGAACACGACAGCCATTATCCCTTTCGTAATCAGAAGCACCAAATCTATGCGGCGACTGTGTATGGCTTCGGGACTGATCTGCCAGTCAGCAGGAATCATAAGCTGAACAACTAGACTGTCTGGAATCAATGCTTGCAATGGGGTGAAGAACAGTGAAAAGAGAGCGTCATTGAATCGCCATTTTGCGGAATAGACTGATAATCCAGAAAGAAGATTTTCACCGGCTGCAAGGAAAGGCAAATAACAAATGACAATGGTCGCGCCGAATGCGAAGGCCGCACGCCAATTGTATTTTCTCTCCTCGCGCAGCGTCGTGAAGAAAAAAACCATTGGCAAAAGCAGCACACTCACGAACTTCACGAGAAATGCGAATGCCAGGCAAATTGCGCCAACGAGAGAACGCCTGCGCATGAGAAAAAGCAGAGCCATCACAAGAAAAAATACGCCAACCACGTCGGTGTGGCCGCTGCTCGCAACTTCGATGACTGCCAAAGGATGCCACGCATAGAGCAGAACCCAATGAGGATCAATCTGCGCTTGAGAAAGCACTCTCATGAGCACGAATATCAGCAGAAGATCAAACAAGATGAAAAGCCCCTTCAAAGCGTGCATTGGGTTGACTGCCAGTACTTGTGCAGAATTCAATCCTACCCAAAACAAACCCTGCAGCAATGGCGGGTAAACCGCTCGCACATGCTTGTGGCTCATTTTTGAGTAATACTCTTCGTCGCGCAAATGCGATAACTCACTCGCTTCCGGCGGATAGCGATAGGGATTGACGCCGCTCTCCAAAACGCGCGCATCCCATACGTAACGATAAACGTCGTTGGACAACCACGGCGTCTGCATGAGCAGTGGTATTCGAAACAAAACTGCGAAGCCGACAATCACCGACCAGCCGGCCGTAGTGGAAAAGGCTCCGACTCGAATGATCCTTTTGATTGCGAATGCGGCTGCAATAAAGGTGAGAAAAAGCAAGGCTACTAATATTCCGAAAGTCTGCATAAGACTCGCAGCCGCTTCGGGCGTAGCGGGAACTTGTAGGGTGCGGAAACGCAGATAGAGCAGCGTCGAAGCGATTCCACAAAGGACCAATGCGGAAATTGGGAAGCTTTTTTTTAATGATTGAAAAAAGGCTCTCATAGAATTGCAATCCAAATTCTCGAACGTCGTCATTTAGAAAAGCGTTTGCCAAATTGGGATTTCTTCTCTAAGTTGGTTTTGATCAAACCTCTGCAAAAAAATCTCAAACAACACCTCTCACTCACCATGAATCTCCTGCAAGTATTAGACGAGTTGCGCGCCGATCCCGCGTTCCTTCAAAACGTCACACACTGGCGAACTATTCCCGCGCGCAACGCGCAATGGGCCGAGTATCCCAACTGGCTCAGGCCGGAGTTGGTTGCGGCGATGCAAGCGCATGGCATCGCCCGACTCTATTCACATCAAGCCGAGGCCATTGCGCAAATCGGCGCGGGCAAGAGCGTCGTCGTGGTCACGCCCACGGCCTCGGGCAAAACGTTGTGTTATAATTTGCCCGTGCTCAATCGCATTCTCACCGATCCCGATGCGCGCGCGCTTTTTCTTTTTCCCACCAAAGCGTTGTCGCAAGATCAACTCTCCGAACTCAAAGACGTGATCACGCGCGTCGGGCCGCGGATCGATTTCGATATCAAAGCGCACACCTTCGACGGCGACACGCCGCAAGATGCGCGACAAGCGATTCGCACTTCGGGCCATATCGTCGTCACCAATCCCGACATGTTGCACATGGGCATATTACCACATCACACGAAATGGATCAAGCTGTTTGAAAATTTGCGCTACGTTGTCATCGACGAGTTGCACAACTATCGCGGCGTGTTCGGCAGCCATCTCGCGAACGTGATTCGCCGCTTGCGCCGCATTGCCGCGTTTTATGGCGCGACGCCGCAATTCATTTGTTGCTCCGCGACCATTGCGAACCCGAAAGAACTGGCCGAGCAAATCACCGAGCAAGAAGTCGCGCTCATCGATCAAAACGGCGCGCCGCGCGGGGAGAAGCATTTCATTTTATACAATCCGCCCATCGTCAATCGCGAACTGGGCATTCGCAAATCTTCCGTGAAAGAAGCACGCAAAGTCGCCACGAAATTTTTGTTGAATAAAATTCAAACCATCGTGTTCGCGCGCAGCCGTTTGCGCGTCGAAATTTTGGTGACGTATCTCAAAGAGGCGATGTCGCTTCATAAAAAATCTCCCAAACTCATTCGCGGCTATCGCGGCGGCTATTTGCCCACGGAGCGCCGCGAGATTGAACGCGGCTTGCGCAGTGGCGAAGTGCTCGGCGTGGTTTCAACGAACGCGCTCGAGCTTGGCATCGACGTCGGCCAGCTCACTGCGTGCGTGATGGTCGGATATCCCGGCAGCATTGCGAGCGCGTGGCAACAAGCCGGTCGCTCGGGCCGCCGCTCCGATTCCGCGGTTGCCGTGCTCGTGGCTTCGAGCAACCCGGTTGATCAATACATCATCAATCAGCCGGATTATCTCTTCGAGAAATCCACGGAATCGGGCGTGATCGATCCGAACAATCTCGTCATCTTGATGAGCCACATGAAGTGCGCCGCGTTTGAGCTTCCGTTTAAAGACGGCGAGAAGTTTGGCTACGGCAAAACCGTGGTCGATGCCACCGAAGAAATTTTAGAATATCTCGAAGAGAACAAAGTGCTGCATCATGCCGAGGGGCATTGGCATTGGATGACCGACGCATATCCTGCCGAAGCCGTGGGCTTGCGCACGGCCGCGCCGGAGAACGTTGTCATCATCGACACGACGAAAGAAGAGCGCGTGATCGGCGAGGTGAATTTGCTCGATGCGCCGGTGATGCTGCACGAGGACGCGATTTACATTCACGAGAGCGTGCAGTATCATGTGGACAAACTCGATTGGGATCGCCGCAAGGCGTTCGTGCATAAAGTCGAGGTGGATTATTACACCGATGCGCATACGGACACGAGCATTCATGTGCTCGACGTGTTCGAAGATTTTTCTTTTGGGGATAAAGAAGAAGCCGCGGCGAAAAAAGCTTATGGCGAAGTGAATGTGAATTGCCAAACGACGAAGTATAAAAAGCTAAAATTCGGCTCGCATGAAAACATCGGCTACGGCCCGGTGGAATTGCCGGAGATCAGCATGCACACGACCGCATATTGGTGGGAGTTTCCGAGCGACGCCGCGCAACGTTTGCAGATCGCGCAGTCCGCGTTGGGCGATGGTTTGAAAGCCGCGGCGAGCGCGTTGCAAGCCGTGGCCGCGGTGTTCATGATGTGCGACGTGCGCGATCTCCGCAGCGTGCCCATGGCCGCGGCCCCGCTCACGCAGAAGCCGACGATTTTTATTTACGACAATCACGCGGGCGGCGTGGGCTTCAGCAAGCGCTTGTTCGGCATGCACGACGAACTCCGCGGCGCCGCCGCGGCTTTGATCAAAGCCTGCGCCTGCGAAAGCGGATGCCCGAGTTGCGTGGGCCCGGCATTGGAAGTGGGAGAACAAGGGAAGGCCACCGCGGTGAGGTTGTTGATGGAAGCGATGTAGTTTCGGAAAAATAAATAGCGCAATAGCGAATGATATTTCGCGCGCAGACGCGAAAACCTGCCAATACCAACGGCAGAACGTGTATTTGCGGTTTTGGGGAGAGGAGGCAAAGGGCAAGTAGCAAGGGGCAGAGTGAATAAATCACGTAGCTTGCTATTAAAAGGCCGCTGGAATATATTCTTTCAACGCACGTGAAACCAAGACGACGAGATGGCAACTCTATCGAAATCACAAATCCTCACATTGCTTCAACGCCTCGGCGAATTGGCAACGGAGCGCCAACTCGAGATTGAGTTGCTCCTGTTGGGCGGAGCGGCAATGGTTTTGGAATACGGGCATCGTTTGACGACTCGCGACGTTGACGTCCTCATTATTTCTCCGCAAGAGGCGAGGGTTCTTCGGGAATTGGTGAAGCAAGTTGCTGCCGAGAACGATATACCCGAAGACTGGCTCAACGACGCTGCCAAAGCTTACGTGCGAGGTTGGAGCAAGGGGCAAACAGTGTTCAAAGCTTCAGGGATCGTGGTTAAAACTCCTGCGACGGCGCAACTGCTTGCGATGAAATTGTGCGCGTGGCGAGATGACGTTGATATTGGAGACGCGCGCCGGCTTCTATCCGAGTTGGCCGGATCGCGCGAAGAAATTTGGAATGCACTCGAACCCTATTTGACCCCAGGGCTTGAATTGAAAGCGCAATATGCTTTTGAAGATCTTTGGGAGACCTCTCATGATACGTATTGAAAATCTCGCGGACGCGATGCTCAACGGCGACAGTCTTTTGCTCCGCAGCCTTGTGCAAGATTTTATTCATGAACACCCACATTTGACGGCAGTGCCTAAGCCGGAGACGAACGATGCGCAGACACTCGCCGCAGCCGCCTCGCTGCTCGAATTGCTGGCCATGCGAATGCAGCAACAAGCGCCGGCATGGACGACAAGCATCGGCGCGCTAGCGGAACCTGTCTTTCTTTTGAAAGCCGCAACGACGATGAAACGGCTGCGCGATCTTTGCATGGCGGAATCCCCGGAACCCTTGCGCAAACGCGGCTTTTATGCCACGCCGAACTATCTTGAGTTTGCTTGAGCGATAAGCAAGCAAAAAATTCGCGCTGTAAAAGTGAGTGTCGTTAAGCCATGCGTTCGCGAAAAGACGTGGAGCTTCGAGATTCTTTTTCAGCCGTCTGCTTAATCGCGCGCAGCGCTACCATGCGAATCAATCCGCTGAAGGGGCGAATGAAACGCCAGTATCGTAGGAAGCGTTTGCGGCTTGCTTCATCCGTGCAGAGCACGCGCGTTTCCGTGGCGAGAGTGATGGTGCCGTTGTTGTGCGGATGCAATGAAAAATTCCATGCGGCTTTGGCAAAGCCGGGCAGGGCAAAATCGCGAAACTCATTCGCAGAAATATTTTCAATGCAGCCGTTCGCCGTCCAAAATTTTCCTACCAAGCCGAGCACAATTTCTTCCTCCGGCTTTTCTTCCAACAAAACGAAACCGCTGTGCAGCAAGCTCTCGAAGTTGAGGCCGAGTTTTGCTTGATTCTTTTTGTGTGAAGAAAAAACGGCGGGCAAACTGCGCATGAGGAAAAGGCCGCGAATGAGGAAGGAGCTGCTCAAGTCTAGCTGACGCACCGCGGCGTAAATCTGCTCCGACGGAGCCGCTATTTCCATGTGATGTCGTTCAAAAGCATCGTAACGGGGGAGGTAATCGTCGATGAGCATATTGAGCTGATGGGTTTGGCTGAAAAAGATTCCTCCTGTGAGAAGAATATGAGGTCGGCTTGGCGCATTTTGAGAGTTCAAATTCAAAACCGTCTCGAAGACCGACGCGCTCACCGTCGCTCGTTGCGTTCGAACGCGCGCTTGATTTGAAAGATGCTCGTGCCGCGCTCGGGATCCATGTTGTGGCACAGCGCGCGCACGGTGAGCGGCGCATCCGCGGGCGGAATTTGTTTTGCGCTCAGGCCCTTTATGCTCGTGAGCGGCAGAAACAGACGCAACCCCAAATCCGTGAGCATAAGCACGACGTTGCGTGAAGGCGGCGGGCCGTAAGAAATTTCCGCATTGAAGGTTTCGCCGCGATGTTGCTTGAGATAGACGCACTTGTAATAAAACTCAGCACGGGCCTCGACTTTGTGAATCCGGCGCGCGGTTTCTTCAATCACCGCGGCACGTTTTGCCAACTCTTGCGGAGCATACACCGGCGCTTCATTCCGCAGAAATGCGACGATTTGGCGCTGCACCAGCAAATCCGTATAGCGGCGCAGCGGCGAGGTGATTTGCGTGTAGCCGTCAATGCCGAGATCGCGATGCGGCGCCATTTGCAAGCTCGATTGCGGGCGCGCGAAATTATTCGCAGTTTCGCTGCCTTCTTCATTCTCGCGCGCGCCGCCGGTTTCTTGCACGCGATAGATGCACGGCAATTGCTGCTCCGCGCAAAAGCGCGCCGCGGCGTGATTTGCTGCAATCATCCATTCCGACACCATCTTGTGCTCGGCGCTATCCTGCGAATAGCGGCGCAATTGCACTGCGCCGTCTTGCCCCACCATCACGTCGATTTGTTCACGATCGAATTTTCGGCCGCCGGCTTGCATTCTTTTGCGCTCGAATTGTTGCGCGCCGGCGATCCAAACTTGCACGGCAGTGTGCAGCTCGGCGTCCCGCGCTTTTTGCGTGTCTTTCACTTTCCATTTGCCCGCCATCTTTTCCGCTAATTGCGAAGCCGCGAGCCATTGCGCAATCTGCTCGTAGCTCGCATTGCGCTGAATCTTTATTTCTTCACAACACACGCGCTGAAATTGCGGAAGGCTTTTGCCGTCCGTAAAAAAATAGAGCGACAGCACCGGACGAATCTTGCCGGCATCCAAGCTGGCGTACTTGGTCGCCACCTCGTGCGGCAGCATGGGAATGACGAGATGCGGCATGTAAATCGAGACGGCCATATCGTACGCCCAATCATCCCACTTGCTGTTGCGCGCGACGGCGTGCTCCAGCAACGGGATGTGCACACCGATTTCATAGCCGCCGTCCAAGGGGCGCAAGCTCAACGCGTCATCGCGGTCTGCAGTTTCGGGATTGTCAACGGTTAGAATCGTCATGCCGGATTGCTGGGCGGAGGCCAGTGCTGGGATCGTGAGGGCGACGGAATCGCGCGCAGCTTGCGACAATCTTTTGACGTGCCTTCTCATTCGGGCGTCGGCATAGACAAACATATCCGTGTCGGGCGGCACAAGCTGCCGGCTGCGCAACCATTCAAACAACAAAAAGCGAATGTCGCGATAACCTGTGAAGGAATGCAGCGTGCGCGCTTGTCGCACGAATTGGACGCGCCATGTTTCGGGGTAAATCCCGCGTTGCTCGTAGGTGGCGCGCACGAGCCGAATGAGCCGCTTGCCGAGCGGATGTTGCTCAACCTGTGCGCGTTCCCAATTTTCCTTCAAAGAGTTTTTGAAAGCCGTAAACAGCGCATCAAACAATTGTTGCCTTGGCGAAGGCGGTTCGAGAGCGGCGGTTGGCGGTTCCGTTTGTGGCGCTGCACTGAGGTTGCGATCCATTGTGTCACCGGCGCCTGCAACAGTCAGATTTTCCATTGAGAAGATTTTCCTCTTCGCGCTTAGAGTAAGATGCTAGGCCCTCATATCCAGCATGAGACAGCGTTTCCAAAATGCACACGCGTACACAAAATGCCTTTTCCACCGCTCATCCTCGCAAAAAAATCACCGATGCCGCCGAAGCAACGTTACACGGGCTTCATGCACGATAAAATCCAGTTAAATCTGCGCCCGGAATTATGTGCCGCACGAGCAAAGAAGAAGCACCGCGCCTCGACGATGGTCGACTAGCAGAATTACCTAGCAAGATTGGAAGTGGAAATGGCAAGGCATGCCTCTTGCCGTGATGCGGAGATGATGCGACAGCGAAATGCCGGCAAATTTTCCTGCGCATTTCGCATGCGCGGAAAGAGGCTGCAATATAGCCAAATTTACATGCGAGTCAATCAAAAGTTCCGCCTTCTCTCCGCAAGCGCCGGTCTCGTTTTGTAGTATATATCGCCAACAGAGATTCATCACCACTCTTGTATGAGACCGCTGCTATCCGGCTGTTGGGGCGAGCTGTCTAGGAGCCCGAACGATCCCACAACTTTCAATCCTAAAACTCACTTTTTGCATTGTCTCGCGCACAACATCGGCATGCGGCAAGCATGATGTTGGAGCTGGAACCGAATTCTACTAGGAACCCTGTATGAATCGCCATGCGCTACGCTCTTTGCTTTGGGCCGGTTTGCTGTTCGCCCATCTGGCCTTTTCTCAAGACTGGACCGACCCCATCCTGATCGGTAACGGGTATACGCCCGATTTCGATATCGATCCCGTGACGGGAACGCTTTATGTCGTGCACCACAACAATGGACTCATCTATACCGAAATCGATGCCAAAGGCATCGTGCAGTTGCAGGAGCCGATCGCGGTTGCGAGCGGCGATGCGGTCGGGCGTTATCAGTTCGGCGCAACCATCGCACATGACCCAAAGACCGGCAGGCCGCATGTGTGCTATCGCATTAACACCACCGGCGACCTTTATGACGTCTATTACATTCGCCGCAAAGCGGACGGAACTTGGACGGCGCCATTGCGCATCGTGAAGGGTAAGCTGCGCGCCTATAGCGTGCGCTTAGACGTGGACAACAATGGCGTGGCGCATATTGTTCATGGCGAAGTGGACGGCGATGAGCCGTTCGGAGTGGCGACTTATATTCGCATCAACAACGGCGTGATTGATCAAACCATCTCCGGCTTGACGAAGTATCGCGTCGATGATCGTGTGGAGTTGTCCGTCGGACAAGACAATTCCGTGCACGTGGTTTTGAGCAGTCCGGATGATCTGGCTGGCGGCAGCGCCGTGACCTATTATGCTTCGACTGATGGCGGCGCGACCTTGCCCAAGTATGCGGATATCCATGATGCCGCAACGGCAAAAGGCCGCAATGGCAACGCGGACGTTGTCGCTGACAAACTGGGCAATGTCCATTTCGCCTATGGTTCGGCCGGTTTTCCCAATAGCAGCGGGCCGCGTACTTTGCACTATGTGCGATACACCGGTGAAACTAAAATCCGCGACGTGATCGTGACGGAGGCCGATGAGCTTCAACCTTGGCACCATGGCGGCGGCATCGGCTCGGTCGCAGCCAGTGATGATGGCAAATATGTGATCATGGCATATACGGTCACCGACGGCGGGCAATTGCGCGCGCGGCTTTCGTCCGACGGCGGCCTAAACTGGTCCGGCTTCACGCCACTCGCCAGCCAATGCGGTGGTGACGAAAGCCGCGACAAACATCTCGTGCGCGGACGCAATAACACCTTCTATCTCGTGTATCCCTCCTCGAAAGCCGTGTACTTGCGCATTTTGAAAGCTGCGAACGATGCGCCGGTGGCAAACGCCGGCGGGCCTTATAGCGGCAAAGAGGGCGCGGCCATCAACTTCGATGCTTCCAAATCTACCGGCGATACGCCGATTGTTTTGTATCGTTGGGATTGGACCGGCGACGGAGTGTATGATGACAGCAGCGCCTCTGCGAAGACGTCGCATACATATTCGGATAACTTCACCGGCTTCGCGAAACTGCAAGTGAAGGGGCAAGACGGGTTGCGCGGCCTCGGGCAAGCGCAAGTTACGATCACGAACGTTGCGCCCGTTGCTGAAGCCGGCGGGCCATACTCCGGCGGCATCAACAAAGCGATTGCGCTCACGGGCAGTGCAACTGATGCCGGCGCCGCGGATGTGTTGACCTATGCGTGGGATTTGGACAATAACGGCACGTTTGAAAAGCCCGGCCAAAACGTGAATGTCACTTTCGCAAGCGCGGGCGCGAAAAAAGTCAAGCTGCAGGTGAAGGATGACGACGGCGGCGTGAGCGTCGATTCCGCGAACGTCGAAGTCGGCTCCGGCGCGCCGAACGTTACGAAAATCCCCGATCAAACCATTCAAGAGGGGCAGAAGTTTTCGGATATCGCGCTCGATAATTACGTGACGGATTTCGATCACGCCGACAATCTAATTACATGGACTGCAAACGGCCAGGTGAAGCTCGTGGTTACAATAACAAATCGTATTGCGAAAATTGCCGTACCCGATTCGGAATTTGTGGGCACGGAGCAAATCACTTTCACGGCCAAGGATCCCGAGAATAATTCCGGCGCGAGCACGGCGACTTTCAAAGTGAACGCCGTGAACGACGCGCCGCAAGTAACGGCCATTCCGGCGCAGCGCGTGAATGAAGGCAAGCCCTTCGAGAAGATTAACCTCGATAGCTTTGTCTTCGATCCCGACCACGCTGATACACAAATCACATGGAGCGCCAGCGGCCAGGTAAATTTGGTCGTGAGCATTGTGAATCGCATCGCGACCATCGCGCCCGCAGATTCGGAATGGGCGGGCACGGAGCGCATCGACTTCATCGCAAAGGATCCACAAAACGCGCAAGCGACCATTCCGCAAGTGCGTTTCACCATTGATCCGCTGAATGATCCGCCGCGCATTGCTGCGGTGCCGGAACAGATCATCAATCGCGGCGGCACGTTTCCGGCGTTGGATTTGAGCGCATACACGAAAGACCCGGACGATCCGCTGGCAACGCTCGAGCTTACCGTGAGCGGAAATGTGGAGCTCGCGCCGGTGATCAACGGCTTGGTCGTCACCATGCTCACACCGAACGCGCAGTACACCGGCTCGGAGTCGCTCACCTTTACCGTGAAGGATGCTTCCGGCGCCACCGGAACGCGCGTCGTAAAATTTACGGTGAAGAACGTAAACACGCCGCCGCGCTGGCTGAATTCGAGGAATTATGCTTTCAATGAAGATGACACGCTGCATATTCCTCTCGCTGATTTGCGCGCACGTGTGAACGACAACGAAGACGCCCCGGAAGATTTTGTCTTCTTCCTCGTCAACAATGAGCATGTGCGCGCTTTCAGTGATGAAAACTTTTTCAATCTCTATGCGGACAAAAACTGGAACGGCATAGAGACACTAGATTTGGTCGTGAGCGACGGCCGCCGTGGCCGCGATTCGGTGGCGACGCAAGTGACCGTACGGCCGGTGGCGGATCAACTCACGCCCTTCAGCATGACTGCGCCTATCGGCGTAGTCTATTCGGTCCGACCGCGCAATATCACATATCGCTGGGAAGCCACCTCCGACCCGGATCATCCCGGCAGCACCATTGACTACACTTTGACGCTCAGCAAAGATGCGACGTTTACCGCGATTGTGGCGGATACCACGGTGACGAGCAAGTCGCAGGTTACTTATCCGCTCACCGAGGCCATGGGTGGAGGAAAATTCTACTGTCGCGTGCAAGCTTTCAGCAGCAGCAATCTCACGCTGATTTCCAAAAACATCGGAGGCTTTGATGTCCCCTCCGTTTCAGTTGCGGAACAAGATGCTGCCGTCCCCGAGGCGTTCACACTCAAGCCCAATTATCCGAACCCTTTTAATCCGCAAACCACGATTGCTTTTGAGCTCGCGCGTGCGGGCGAAGTATTGGTGTCGATTTACAATGCCGAAGGCAAGCTCATTGCGACGCTCATCGAAGGTTCGTTGCGGGCCGGAGAGCATAAAGTCGTGTGGGAGGCGAAGGGCGTGGCGAGCGGCGTGTACTTCGTCGAGCTGCGCGTGCACGACAAAGGCAGCGTGGTTTATCAAGCGCGGCAAAAGATGTCGTTGGTGCGATAACGATCCACCGTGCGAATGCTTAGAACCTGAGCACGATTTCCAGTGCTCTAAAATTGAAAAGCCAAAGACGATCTGCCTTTGGCTTTTTTGTTTGCACGCCTGCAGAAGTTTTTATAATGCTCTTTCAGTAAGAGCCATTCAAACGAATCCGGTTGCAGCGCACAGCATTCTTGTACGCGACGAGAAAAGATGATTTCGTTTAAATGGCAACAGGCTTTACTTTTTCATGCTCTCCGGCAGAGCCTGCCGCAAATCTGCAATACACTTCTCCAAACTCTTGGCAATTGCTTCCACCACTGCAGCCGGAATGCGTTTTTCCGCGCGCGTTTCCGCTTCGAAAACTTCGCTCCAAAGTAATTGCTGCGAAACGGGATCATAAAGCTGCGCCGTGAAAGCCACGCGGCCGAACCATTGCTCGCCGCGGTCCCATTCTTCGAAAGATACAATTCTTCCGGTTAGCACATAATCTACGTGTTTGTTGCTCGGAAAGCTCACCACGTTTCGGCAGATTCGTGCAGCATACAGTTGCTTGATAATCTCGTCCGTCACCAACAGGCGTGGGGTTGCGGCCCAGCGGCGATAGTGATAGTATTTCACTTCATAGGGCGATTCGCGATAGATAATGCGGTCGTCGTCATAAAGTGCCTCTGCGGAAAATTTTTTGACGCCGAGCACGATCGTGCGCGCACTATGGCTGTCGTTCGCTTCTGGCGGCTGCGCGTTCAGGGCCAGCGGCGCGACGGTGTAGTAATACGTTTCCGGCACGCCGCCACAGGCTTGGAGCATCGACGCAATCAAGAACCATGCTGCGAGGGACGCGCGCTTGAGATTTCTATGCAGAAAAATGAAGTTCATCGGAGATAGGTTTTCGCTTAGACTTAAAAGGCAGCGTCTCTTCCATATGTCATGCAGAAGGAATCCTTTTCAGCGCCGGCCTCGTCCCCTGGGCTTAAAAAGATTCCTACTGCACGGCATGGAGAAGATAGGTTCATGCTCTCGTTACGGCAGCTTGCGCTCCGGCGGCGCAGACTTGCGAATGAGGCTCCAGGGCCGCTCTTTGATCGTGCGGCTGAATTGCTCAAAATTCTGCGAGGCGCTGTGAAAGTTATCCATCGCTTCATTCAACCCAGATTGATTGGCAGCGGCAACCGCGTTGAGCGTGTTCATGGTTTGATGCAGAGCTTGCAGCACCGAATCCGCGCGGGCCATGGTTTGGTTCATTTGCGCGAAGGTGGTTTGCAAGGTTTCGCTGTTCTCGCCCATGATCTTGTCCAACTTGCCGCTCATGCTCTGCATCTGTTCCGTGAGCGCATTGAGATTATAAACGATGCCGGAGATTTCGTTGGCATTCACGGCAAAAAGGCTGTCCGCATTGGAGAGGAGATTGGAGAAGCGTCGGCGATTGGCGTCGTTCATCAAATCGTTCGCGCGCACAAGCAGGAGCGCGAGCTGCTCGCTCACGTTCATGAACGGCTCGCTCAAACGCGTGAGCGGCGGCACGTCGCGCGCTTTCAGCCGCTTGCCCGAATCCAACATCTCCTCCGTCGTGCTCCCGGGCGAGATTTCGATGTAATACTCACTCATCAAGCTGATCGAGGCAATCGAAGCCACGGAGCTTTTGCGCACCGGCGTGCGCGCATCGACCGTAAGCACGACTTCGATTTGCGTGTTGTCATCCGGCGCAAGGTACAAGTCCGTGACCGTGCCCACGAGCAAACCGCCGTAGCGCACCATCGCGCCGCGCTCGATGCCGCCGATGTACGAGAAGCGCGCCGTGTAGGTTTTGTCTTTGCGCTCCCAATCAATGCCGGTGATCGCAACCAAGAAGATGATGAAGGTGATGAAGCCGGCAACGACCAGCAATCCGGCTTTGACTTCACGAGGGTGATATTGCATTTTATGATGGGGCCTTTTGTGTAATGCTCTGTCATTCTGGAAGAACCTTCCCTCGCACTGGGAAGATGGTCAAGCGCGAGGGAAGTTTCTTACAGAATGACATTTGGGATCTATACGCTCATACGAAAAACTTGCTAATCAATTCTCCTCAACCGTTCCCACCAAGCTATTCAAATACCTTTCGCGATCAACTTCTTCTTCATCCGCTTCGCGATTCATGAACTGCTTCACGACGGGATCATTGCTCGCGCGCAGCTCCTCCGGAGTGCCGAGCGCCACAATGCGGCCTTGGTGCAGCATGGCGATGCGATCCGCAATCATGAACACCGAAGCGAGTTCATGCGTCACGACCACGATGGTCATTTTGAATGCGCGCTTCAATTTGAGAATAAGATTGTCGATGCCGACCGCGACCACCGGATCCAAGCCCGCGGAGGGTTCGTCGCAACAGAGAATTTCGGGATCCATCGCGATGGCGCGCGCCAGGCCGGCGCGCTTTTTCATGCCGCCGCTCAGTTGATCGGGCGTGAAATTTTCAAAACCCGCGAGTCCCACCAAATCGAGTTTGATGCGCGTCATAATGTTGATCGTCGAAGGCTCAAGCGCCGTGTGCTCGCGCAACGGCAGCGCGACGTTCTCCGCCACGGTCATCGAGTTGAACAACGCCGCGCTTTGAAAGAGCATGCCGAGCTTGCGCCGCACCGGCACTTGCTCTTCTTCCGACATGCTGGTGAGTTCGAAACCCTTGATGATAATCTGCCCCGAACTCGGCGCGGAAAGTCCGATAAGATGGCGCAACAACGTGCTCTTGCCACAACCCGAGCGTCCGAGAATCACCATGGTTTCGCCGCGACGAATGTCGAGATTGATGCCCTGCAAGATCGGGCGGCCGTCGTAATGCGTCACGAGATCGCGAATCGAAATGATCACGCCTTCGGGTTGAGAGATGGGGCCGGAGTCGGCAAGTGTGGTTGCGGGCATAAACTTCTATTTGGAGTATTGGAGTGATGGAGCTCTGGAGCCATGAGAGTTTCATCTCTTCACCTGTGGCAACTCGCCTTCTCGCAATATGGTATTGATGAAATGCGCTTTAACGCCGCGCAATTCGGCGATCTCTTTCGGCATCCACCACAAGATTTCTATGGGTTCTTTAATGCTTTATCATGCTCGCCAATGCGGCGCATCAGAAACGCATCGGCTTCAATCTCGAAAGTCCTGCGATATTTCATGGTGATACTGGCTTCCCAAATATCAACATGGCCTTCCATCTTCTTAACGCGCAAAGAAGGGGGTCGTGGATTATCCGCCAAAAGTTTTAGCTTGTTATCGGCAAGCCGTTGCAAGGCGGTGGTGAGTTTGCGATAATCCTTTTTGAAAGTTTCTTTTAGCCGAATCTTCACGTGTGCAAGAAGGTCAGAGCGTCTTTCACATTATCAAATTCAAAGGTGCGCGAACGATCAGCTTCTCGTTCCATCTTTTGCCAAGGAACACTCCAAAACCAAGCCTGTTTCTTGTCGATCAAACCAGCTTTGAGTGCTATCTCCAACTCGGTTTTGGTCAAACCTTTGGCGCGTGCGTTTTTGCCATTAATTTGTGCGATCTTTTTTTGCACTTTGTTGATCGCGCTGAGCGAAGGGAAATCCTTCCGCTGCGCCGCCGGGCGAAGAATGAGTTGGTTGCCTGAAATCTCAATGCGCAAAATGACTCCGGCCTTGACCTTCAAACGCTTCGAAAGCTCGGCGGGAAGCTTGATTTTGAGATGGCGGTCGACGGTCTGTATTGCGGTCATATTCATTACTCCGTGAGCAATTTTTTTCTCTTCATAAACCGGCTTGCTTCAAAAAGTGTTTTGCCTGCTTTTTAAAGGCAAGGAGCACAGCTATTCGGCTCTTACATCTATCCACCAATCCCAAAATCCACTAATCCATTTTCAAAACGCCGAAAAGAACAGCGCGGTGAAAAACACGTCCGCTGCAATGATCAAGAAAATCGAAGTCACTACAGAGGTCGTCGTGGACTTGCCCACGCCTGCGGCGCCGCCATCCGTGGTCACGCCTTGATAGCAGCCCACGATTGAAATAATCAATGCAAAGAATCCGCTTTTAATCAAACCAGTGATGAGGTCTTTCAAGGTGAGCGCGGCGGAAGTTTGATTGAGATAGCGCGTGACGCTGAAATCGAGCGTGGTGATGGACAAAAGAAATCCGCCGAAGATGCCGACGAAATCCGCGAGCACGGTGAGGCAGGGCAGCGCGAGCAGCATCGCGAACGTGCGCGGCACAAAGAGAAAGCCGACGTGGCTGATGCCCATGGTGCGCAGCGCATCGATCTCTTCGCCCACTTTCATCGTCCCAATTTCTGCCGCAATGGCGGAGCCGCTACGCCCCGCAATGATGATTGCGGTGAGGAGCGGACCCAGCTCGCGCACAATCGAAACGCCGACGAGATCGGCAACGTACAGCGTCGCGCCGAAACGTTTGAGCTGATACGCGGATTGCATCGCGAGAATGAGGCCGACAAAGAACGCGATCATGCAAACTATCGGCACGGAGTCATAACCGATGCGCACGAACTGCTCGACCGTTGCGCGCCAACGAATCTTTCTCCCCCGAAACGGGCCGAGGAGTCCTTCCACCAATGTATCGACGCTCAAGCGCGCCATGCGATCGAGATGCACGAGAAAGTGAATGAAGTAACGTCCGAGAGCTCCGAGTGCGCGCATGGTGGAAATATCAACCTGCCGTTTCCAATTCTAAACGCTCTGCAAGTTTGAGTTGCGGCGTGATCGCCAAATCTTCATCAATCTCGGGCCAGTGAATACCGTGGCCGGAGGGTGCAACATCGACTCGCTTTTTCTGCGGCAAGCTTGCGTGCGCCAATTTGGGCGAACAATCTTCCCAACGAATGCGATCGGCGTTGTCGTCGATGATGAGGTGGAGGTGAGTCTCGGTGGCGTTGATGGATTTCATGCTATGGATTTTGTTCATTGTTTAGTTCCAGCGACCGGCTTTCCAAATACAACGTATCCGGACAAAGATCTTGGCCGTTTTGCCAGTGAATACTTCCCAAGAACGGCTTCACAGAGTTGAACAAGCGCATATCTTTTAATTCACGAAAGACGCCGATATTCAAATAGGGTTTCACGTCGAAGACTTTTACTTCGTTATTGGCAAACGTCAAAGTCAAAGTGTAATCAACGTTGGGTTTGACGGCTTTCACTCGCGGGTTCATCTCAAATCACTCCTACTTCAAAGGCTCAATCTTAAAAATCGTTTCACCGGCACTGGCGAGTTCCCAATCGGCAAGCAACTCTTCTTGGTGAATTTCAATCCAAGCTTGCACCAATTTCATTTTATTCGCTTTCAAGCTACCTTCCAGTAATTGGCCGTCCGGGATCGATAGAACGGCTTCTTCTTCTTGATATCTGACATGAACATGAGGCAGATGATGCTGCCGGTTATCCAAATAGTACATGGACACAATGATCCCATAAAACATCGCTATAACCGCCATCGCCACCGCCTTTCTTCGGGTTCGTTGTGCTGAGTTTGCAACACGCTTATTGGATCGGACATTTTTCACTCAGCCTTTAGCCCTGCGCGAAGCTCCCCGCCGCGGCTTCTTCATCCTCGAAAATCTGAAACACCTTGTCGAGCCGGCTGAGTTCGAAAACTTCGCGCACCGCGGCAGTCAAGCCGAAGAGCTTCAGCTCGCCTTTGTATTTGCCCACTTGCTGCAAGCCTTCCACCAGCGTGGCGATGCCGGAGCTGTCCATGTAATCGACTTCGGCCAAATCGACCATGATGAGCGGCGTCTTTTTTTCCGTGAGGCCGATAATCGCTTTGCGCACTTGCGGCGAGGAGTACAAATCCACGTCGCCGCTGATGGCCACGATCGTTGCTTGTTCGCGATTACGCGTTGCGATCTTGAGCATTTACTCTCCTATACTTTGCCAACGTCAACTGATTTCCTTCGGTGATAGCGGGGTCGTAGGAAACGGAATCCATCGTGCTTTGAATGAGGTGCACGCCCAAACCGCCGGGACGCACGTCGTCTAAATCGCGCGACTTGAGCAGCGCGTGATCCACCTTCTTGCCGTAGTCGCGCAAAATGACTTCGAGACGATCTTCGTGCAAGCGCGCGGTGATTTCGATGGGCTGATCGGTTTTACCGTCATACGCATATTTGATGATGTTCGCGCAGGCCTCATCCACTGCAAGCGTGGTTTGGTTGCGCTGCTCGGGCGTGAAACCGAGCAACTCGCACAGGTGCGCGACGCTTGCGCGCACGATCTTGAGCAGCTTGGGATCGCTCGACAGGCGAAACTCGACGGTTTCAAGCAGCCGCCCGTGCGCGTTTTTGTTGTTCGTGCTCTGGGTCATGGTTGTGCTCCCGCGGGATTATTCCTTGCCCCAGCGCAGGGCAATGATGGTGAGATCATCATGCGGATGCGTTCCGTCCGTAAAATTCTGCACGTCTTGAATCACGAAGTCCACCAACTCTTGCGGCGAGGCCCATTCCCGCCGTAATTTTTTTCCCAACTGTTTCATCGCATATTGCTTGCCTTCGCTGTTCTTCGCCTCGACGATGCCGTCGGTGAATGAAATCAGATAATCGCCGGGCTGCAGTTGAATCGTTTTGGGAATGAAGCGCGTGTCGCGCGTGATGCCCAACGGCGCGCCGCCGCCGCTCGCCATAAATTCGCCGCGCGCGGCGTTTTTGTGCAGCCACAAAAGCGGCAAGTGCCCTCCGCTCGCGTAACTCACTTTGCCGCTCTCCACGTCGAGCAAAGCGTATTGCAGCGTGACGAACATGCCGCGCCGGCCGCGTTCCACGAGAATTTCGTTCATGGTCTTGAGCACGGTCTCGGGCGAGCCGTTGTTCTTCGAATGAATGCGGAAATCGCTCACCAGGCGCGCCATGTACAGCGCCGCAGGCACGCCTTTGCCCGACACGTCGCCGATGACCATGCCGATCGCGTCCTGCTCGTAGCTCACAAAATCGAAAAAGTCGCCGCCGATTTGCGTAGCGGGAATGGAGCGTGCCGCGATTTGAAAGCGGCCCTCGCCGTCGGTCGGGCAGCGCTGCGGCAAGAAGCTCTCTTGAATCGTGCGCGCGGCTTCGAGTTGTTGATCGAGTTTTTGCTTCTCCAACATCGCGCGGTGCATGCGCGCGTTTTCAATCGCGAGCGCCACTTGCCGGCTGAACGTCGAGAACAAATCGAGATCATCATCCGTGAACGCGCGGCCGTGCAAAGGATTGATCACCTCCGCCACGCCGATGATGCGGTTCTTCACCTTCAGCGGCGCGGCGAGTATCGAGCGCGTTTTGAAACCCGTCACCTCGTCGCTCTTTTTGAAGAAGCGCTCGTCTTTGCTCACGTCCGGCACGATGAGCGGCTGGCCGGTCTGCGCCACCCAACCCGCGATGCCTTCGCCCACGCGCAATTGCACCTTATCTTTTACTTCCTCGCCCACTTCGCCAAGCGCGACTTCCCATTCCAACATGCCGGTCTTTTCATTGATGAGCATCACCGAGCTGGCCTCGGCCTCCATCACGGTTTGCGCCTTCTCCATCACCAAATTGATGACGCTGTCGAGATCGAGCGTGCTGTTGACGATGATGCTCACCTCGATCAAGCTGGAGAGCGTTGCCACTTTGTTTTTCAGCGCCGCGACTTCAGCGGAGAGATGATTCTCTGCCGCTGCGGAGGGCGCCGCTAAAATGCTGGGCATATTTATGATCGCGGTTGCGATGATGATCTCATTCCTGCGGGTTTGGTTCCTTGCAAAAGCTTCATACACAGCGAACGGATCTTTTCTAATTCGCTGAGAAACTCGCGCGCCGCCTCCTCTGCAGGCAAAGCTGCAAACAAATCCGGCAATTGCACGCCGCGACTCATGATTGCATTCGCGTGCTTATTCCGAAAACGCTCGCGCACGTAAAGGCAATTTTCCGCGTTATAAAAAAGCGGAATCGCCTCCGCCGCGCTCATGATGCCGCCGGCGAGTGATTGTGCTACGCCTAAATTGAGAAGAGCGAAAAAGCGCAATTGCTGCGCGGATGCGCCGCCGATTTCAGAGAGAACGATGCGAGACCGCCTTTTGGAGTTCATCATGCTCAAACTCTCGAAAAATATTTGATACCGGCAACCCGGCCGGATTCATGTTCGAAATAATGGGCTTCACCGAAGTCAACCGTGCTTGATTATCTTTTGCCCTCTCCCCGGCAGCAACCGACGAAGTTCACGATATCCCGCTTGATTGCGTACGGGATACTTCAGCGTGCCGCCCTTATTCGGTATCCAATTTTCAGGAATTTTTCCCGAAGTGTAAATGTCGTGATAAAGATTGAGCGGCACGGCATAAGCCCTCGTGGCATCGCCACGTTTTCATTGCGACTGTAGATAAAAATTTTCCCGCTGAAATCCAAAACACTTTTTGGGCATGTGATATTTTGTTCGCAACACGTAGCGCAGGCATCCTTGCCTGCTTTCCCTGGGGACTTGAAGTCAGCGCTACGGCAGCGCCACGCTGCCGCCGACATACCAATTCCGCCCCGGCGCGGGTTCGAAGAAACGATTGGCTTGCGCGTTGGGAACGATGGAGCCGTTGTAGCTTTCATCGAAAAAGTTGTTCACACCGAGAAAAAAATCAACGCCAATCTTTTTGAAGGAGCGAGAGAGACCGAGGCGCAGATCAACCGTGCGATAGCTTGCGTTGATAAAATTTTGCCGCGCAACGTTTGTGTTCGGCGCGGGCCCGTTGAAGTCGTTCGTGAAATACTCGTCATTCCACTCCAACTCGATCTCGCCATAAACGCCGCTGGCGTGCTCATAAAGCAAGCTCGCAAACAAATGCTGTGGCGGTACTCCTGGCACTTCGTTGCCGGCCAATTGCTCACGCGTATTCGCCGTCTCAATCACAAAATCCGTGAACTCGAAATCCAGCGCAGTATACGCGAGCGCGACGCGCAGTTGCTTCACGGGCCGCCACGCGCCGCTCACCTCCACGCCGCGATTGCGCGCCACGCCGGCGTTGCGATAAAAAATCTCATCGCTGCTCGCGTTTTGAATTTGATATGGAATCAACATGTGCTCAATGCTCATCGCAAAAACCGCCACGTCCCACTCAAAATGCTTTTCGGGCAACACGCCTTTCATGCCCACCTCAAAACTGCGCAATGTTTCGGGTTGCAAATCGGGATTGAAACCGCCTACGGTTGTGGGTTGATTGCTCAACTCGGTGGTTGTCGGCGTTTGAAACGCGGTGGCGTGGTTGGTGTAAAAAGAAAGCGCGTCGTTCGGCCGATACGTGACTCCGAGCATGGGGCTGAATTGCTCCATCACGCGCGCGCCGGAAGCATCGACGCCGTCTTCGAGCAAACGATCGCTCGCTTCGAATTTGTAGCGATCATATCGCGCGCCAAGCGTGGCAATCCAATTCGAACGCAGCGCCAATTCGATCTCCGTAAACGGCCCGAGGCCAAAGACTTTTTCTTTTTGATCGAGCAGCTTCGTTCCGTATTGAAGTAGCGCAAGCATCTTGCTGGCCTCGACGACTGCAACTTGCTCGCGCGGAATGCCGTTATTCACAAACTCTCGGCGATCATCGTTCTGCATCTCATAATCCGCGCCCAGCAGCCAGCGCGCACTGATATTGCCGAACGCGAAACGTTTGCCGAACACGCTGCGCACGCCGCCGGAAGTGCGATCCAATTCTACGATGCGCCCCGGTATGGGATTCAGCAACTCGCGCGACAAACCATAGAGCGTGACTTCGAACGCCTCGCCATACTTGAGCGTTGCACCAGCCTGGCCTTGCCACAACTTTTTTCCAGAAGCTTGTTGTTTGATAAAGAAGCGCGTGGCCGTTGTGGAATTGGCCAATTCAGTTTGCGAAAGCGAACTCGGATTCAACAAATACGGTGAATCATAATAATTGAAAACCGTGGTGAGTTTGAGCCGCGGCGAAATTTCATGGCGGCCAATGGCATTGATCGCAGCATAACTCGCCGCGCAGTGTTCGCGAAGGCCGTCGAAGTCGAGCTTGCTCACATTCACGAAATAGTCGTGCTTGCCAATCGCGCCGGAGAGTCTGGCTTGCCATTTTCGCAAACCATTCGAGCCGGTGAGGAATTGCGGTTGTATTTTGAAGGGCGCATCGGCAGCAGCTTGCGTGTGCAAATTAATCAACCCGCCCGCAGCATTGCCGTACAACGCCGAACTCGGGCCGCGCAAAATTTCCACACGCCCAATAGAATTTAGGTCGAGATTGTTGAGCTGCGCTTGCCCATCGGGCATGGTGAGCGGAATGCCGTCGAGAATGATTTTGATTCCACGCACGCCGAACGCCGCGCGACTGCCGAGGCCGCGCATGTTGATGCGATCACCTTGCGAAAGATTGTAACGATTGTTGACGATGACGCCCGGCACTGCGCGCAGAGCTTCTTCGAGCGAAAGCCCGGCCTCTCCGCGTTGAATATCATTTTGCGCGAGCACGCTGATCGCATACGGCACGCGCGCGATGGGCCGCGCCTCGCGCGTGGCGGTGACCAGCACGGATTGCAGCTCGTATTGCTGCACGCGGGAAGAGTCTGCTTGAGGAGGTTGTGATGCCTGTGCGAAGGCGCAGCCAGCAGCAGCGAGAAGAAAGAGGAACGAGAGGATTGGTCGCATCATTTAGGCGGCGTGATTGAGACGGATGACGAATTCTCCATTGCCATGGACCACGGTGTAGTTTTTCGATAAGGTTGCCATAGTCGGCGCCATTCAATCCATCGCTCCTGCGCTTTCTGAGCGCGTTTGCTTCGAGGCAACGGAGGCCGGGCTCAGAATATGATGAAGCGCAATGCCGTCATCCAGTTCCTGCCACCACACGCCATAGCCGTCGGATTCAATGCTGAAATTCTGCTGCTGTTCCGGCGTGGCGTTGACGAGCCAGGCCATTTCAGCGCACGGGAAGAAGACGATGCGGCCGTCACTGAGCGCAACGGTGAGCATGTTGTTCGCAAAAAAGGCGTTGGTGATTTGGATATTAGGAAAAGAATCCATGATACCACCTCGCGAGGGCAGCACGAGGTCAGGCGTTTGATTCGGAAGTGCGCTAAACCTCAGGTATAGTATTACTCCGAAAAAATTATCACGACCACGAAAATCTTTTTCACCACAAAGACACCAAGTTCACAAAGGCTTTTCTTTGTGGCCTTTGTGTCTTTGTGGTGAAATTTGATTGCGGCCAAAGTCGCGCTATGAAAAACTGATCGAATCCTTTTGCCTTCAGCCCCTCTTTCAAGATTTTGTCGTTCGTCCAAAGCAGCCCGTCAAGCTCAATGGCAAGAGCGACAAAGGTGTGTCGGCTTCATCGACATCTTTGCACAACTCGAAGGCAGTTCTCCAGTTTCCAACTGAGATAAGTTCTTCCTTGAAGATGTGGACTTTGCTCAATAGCAAATAGTAGAACTTTATAATTTCCGCCTCGGATAGCCCACTTAATTCGACAAGCTTTTCTTTGTGCTTGAAGATTTCAATGACGAGCAACTCGCTGATATGAAATTTGTGTTGTGTCGTCAACAGAAACTCCATAAAAGTAGAATCAATCTTTAGGAGCGCCGAGAAAACAATGTTGGTGTCGACAATAACAGGCTTGTCCTCGGACATTTATCTCTCCAAGAATTTTTTCTTCGCCACTGCCCAAACGTTTTGATTGATCTCATCAGCCAATCTCTCGGCCTGTTCCGCCGTGAGTCTGCTCTTTTGCCGAATGATTTCGAAATCAAGAAGATTCAAAATGGCTGCGACCCTTTTGTTGCCAATGGCAGCTCGATTGAGACGGATGACGATTTCTCCGTTGTCGTTGGATACCGTGTAATTCTCTGTTAAAGTCGTCATGGCTGAAACTCCTTTGGTTTCGTGCGTGGCTTGTTTTGACGGCGCAAAATAGCCAATTCAATATATGGAAGCAAGCGCAGTGAAAATCATCGTGCCGCACGCAACAACTCCTCAATGAACCTCCCGTATTCCTCCTTCATCGGCAGCTCCAATTCGCGCTTCAAGCGGCGGCGTTCGGCCAAAACTTCTGCGCCGGTTTTGGGATTCCTGCCGGGCTTCATATACGTTTCCCACAACACGCCAAGCCCGCGCTTTTGCCAATTGGGAAGATCGTTGAAGTTGATGCCGTTTTGAAAGAGCAACTCGTTTTTCGCGGCCACAGACATGCCTAAGAGCGCATTGGCCGCGGCGCGCTCGGATCGGCCCTGCTTTCGCAGCATCCAATAACAATGTCCGTTCAGCGCGTTGCGGTGCGCGTCTTCGCTGCGCCAGCGGAAGTAATCGCACACCAGCTCCACGCTCGGAAGCTGCGCGATGCGGCAATCGAAGCAGGCCATCGCGCCGAGCAAAAGAGAAAACTTCGCGCTCGCTTCGCCGGCAAGCACGGAGTTCAGCTTGCGCAGCTTGCGATGGAACGTGTCTTCTTCGGGATGAAAGAGCAGCGAGATTTCATCGCTCTGCGTGTAGCCGTAGATCATGCGAAAGCCGCAGTCCATCAAGTGCTCAACCGTCGCGGCCATCAAATCGCGAAAGCGTTCGTCGAACGGCGCGGCGAAGTGATGCACTTCTTTCGTGAGCCGGGTGAAGTTGCGCCCGTCGAGGCGCGCGACGAGGTGGATGCCGGGCAAAGCGCAATGATCGTGCGCGGTCTCAAACACGCGCATCTTATTGTCGAGGTCGTCGAATTTCATCTGAACCTCCTTCTATAAAAAAACAGAAGACAGAAAGATGGAGGACAGAAAAATGTTTGTGTCAAGCGACCTCCAATTTGGCATGACGAGAAACACAATTTTCCTGTCCTTCATTTTGCTGTCTTGTTTCTTTGTTAGTGCGCCTCCAACCAATTCTCACCCACGCCCGCTTCCACTTTGATGGGCACGTCCAAATGCACCGCGCCGCTCATCTCTTCGATCACTAATGCGCGCAGCTTTTCAATCTCGTTCTCCGGCGCTTCGAACACCAACTCGTCGTGCACTTGCAAGATCATCTTCGCCTGCAAATTTTCTTTGAGCAGACGACGATGAATATTGAGCATGGCAATCTTGATCAAATCCGCGGCGCTGCCTTGTATCGGCGTGTTGATCGCCACGCGCTCCGCAGCCTCGCGCACGCGCTGGTTGTCGCTGTGAATGTCGGGCAGATAGCGGCGACGATTGAACATCGTGGTCACATAGCCGTTCTTGTGCGCGTCCGCGATCGTGCCCGCCATGAACGCATTCACGCCGGGATATTGCACGAAGTAACTCGTGATGAACTGCTGCGCTTCATCCACCGAAATGCCCAGACGTTTGCTCAAGCCATATGCGCCCATGCCGTAAATGATGCCGAAATTGATCTCCTTCGCGCGGCGGCGAATGTCGGGCGTCATCTCGCTCATCGGCACATTGAAGATGCGGCTCGAAGTGGCGGAGTGAATGTCTTCATCATTACGGAACGCCTCGATCATGTTCGCATCTTGCGCGAGATGCGCGACGAGCCGCAACTCGATCTGCGAATAATCCGCATCGAGCAACAGCCAGCCTTTTTTGCGTGGAATGAACGCGCGTCGAATCTGTCGCCCAAGCTCCGTGCGAATCGGAATATTCTGCAAATTCGGATCGCTCGAAGAGAGTCTGCCGGTCGCGGCCACGGTTTGATTATAACTCGTATGCAAACGCCCGGTGAAAGGATTCACCATTTGCGGGAGCGCATCAACGTAGGTTGATTTGAGTTTCGCCAGCTCGCGATAATCGAGCAGTTTCGCGGGCATGGCGTGATGATGCGCCAACTCTTCGAGCACGTCCGCATCCGTGGAACTGCCGCCGGTCTTCGTGCGCTTCTTGCGCGGCAGTTTCAACTTCTCAAATAAAATTTTTGAAAGCTGCGCCGGGGAATTAAGATTGAACTCCTCGCCCGCGAGTTCATAAATCTCCGCCATCAATTGCCCGAGCTTCGCTTCCAACTCTGCGGACATGTTTTTGAGAAACGGCAAATCGAGCGCGATGCCTTCCCATTCCATCGCGCGCAACACTTCGACGAGCGGCATCTCCATCGTCTCGAACAACTCGTACAATCCCGCGGCGCGCAGCTTCGGCTCGAAATGGCGATACAAACGAAACGTGAAATCCGCATCTTCGCCCGCATAACGCGCGACTTCAGCGGGCGTGACTTCGCGCATGGTCTTTTGTTTTTTGCCCGTGCCGATCAATTCGCTCGTGGGAATTTTTTTGTAGTTGAATTGCTCCAGGCAGAGCAGGTCGAGGTTGTGCTGGCGGTTGCCGGGATTGAGCACGTAGCTCGCAATCATCGTGTCGAAGTCCGCGCCGCGAATGGTCACGCCGTAGCGTGCGAGCACGAGTTGATCATACTTCGTGTTCTGCCCGCACTTCTTCGCATGAGCGTCTTCCAACAACGGCTGAAAAATTTTCTTGAGAGAGAAATCGCGTTTGCCCGCCGCATCCTCCAAAACGAAATCGCTCAAATCATTTTCCAACAGCGGCGGCGCGACGGGCACGTAATACGCATTGCCTTCTTCGAACGCGAAGCTCATGCCCACAAGTTCCGCGCGCAGAGGATCGGCTGCCGTCGTCTCCGTATCAAATGCGAAGCACGACACGCTCTTTAACTTTGCGAGAAGCGCTTGCACCTGCTCCGGCGTATCGACGAGTTGATAATTGACGCTGATCATGGGCGCGGCTTCGGTAAAGCGCGCGAGCAAACTGTTAAATTCAAACTCGCGGCAGAGCGCGGAAGCGGCTTGATTGTTCGGCCCGCGATATTCTAATTCCTCCATTTTGATCGCGAGCGGCACGTGCGTGTCAATCGTCACGAGTTGCTGCGAGAGCCGGGCTTGCTCGACATTCGCCTTCAAACTCTCGCGCACCGCGGCGCGCTTCACTTTATCCGCGTTCGCGAGCACGCCCTCCAAACTGCCGAAGGTTTCGAGCAATTCAATCGCGGTTTTCTCGCCGACTTTCGGCACGCCGGGCACGTTGTCGGAAGTATCGCCGAGCAACGCGAGATAGTCGATGATTTGATCAGGCAGCACGCCCATCTTTTCTTTCACGCCCGCAGCATCGAGAATTTGCGGCTCGTCGCTGCGGCCCGTGTAATAGATGAGAATTTTTTCCGTGACGAGCTGCATGAAATCTTTGTCCCCCGAAAAAAGAAAAACCTGCATGTCCGCGTCGCTGCCTTGTTGCGCGAGTGTGCCCATCACATCGTCGGCTTCATAGCCGGGCATTTCGAGCAAGTGCCCGCCGAGCGCCTCCGTGAACGCGCGAATCTTCGGAAGCTGCGCCACGAGATCGGGCGGCATCTTTTGGCGCGTGGCTTTGTACTCTTTATAAGCCTTGTGGCGAAACGTCGGCTCGGGCGTGTCGAACACCACTGCAACGTGCGTGGGCTTCTCGTCGTCGATCATTTTGAGCAGGCCGCGCACAAAGCCGAACGTCGCGCCCGTTTGCTCGCCGCGCGAGTTGGTGAGCGGATTGCGACTGAAAGCGAAATGCGAACGATAAGCAAGCGCAGAGCCGTCAACGAGAAACAGCTTGCGCTCCGCAGCGGAGGGAGAGGAGGTTTTTGGCATGTTGCGAAGGTAGCACGCAAGGGAGGAAAAGTCAAACAACTCTTTGTGAAATGGAAAACACAAACGTTCTCGTGAAGATGAACTCAGGAATCGTCTGCGTTGACTCCGCCCGACTGTTGTTTGATTATAGGTTCTAAAGCAATGCTTCTACTTCGGAAATCAAAGCCGGCAAGTTGGGCTGAGTAAAACTCATGCTCGGCGCCGGGATGCGATGCTGTTTGATATCTGGAGGGACGTGTTTGTGGTGAGGAAACGTCGAAGCAAGGGTTGCGTCATTGGGATGTGGTTGTGCATCGTACCATGCGAATTTTTCCGTGTTGCGCCACAGTTCATAGCCATAATCTTCGATGCAAACCGGACCTTCATCACAAGACAAGCGTTCTTTTATGGAAATACGGTAGCCCTTCGCAAAAACCAACTCGCCGTGCAAAAGAGCCGTGCGCTTGCCGCGCCGCACAACGACGAGTGTCGATCTTACGATGCTGGAAAACTGTTGCCGGAGAGTATAAACGTACTTCTCGTATTCAAGAAGCGATTGGAAGGGATTCATGGCGCGCAGCCCTGCCGATAATCCGAGTCAAAGATTTCGAATCTCCTTTTAGCGCGGCAATCGCATTGCGATACTGCTCTTGTCGCCGCAACAGGATTTTATACGCGCCGGCCCAATCGGCCCAATCCAACACCCAACTCTCCTCTTCCGGCTCGTCTCCCGCGGCATAGGCTTCATAAAACGTTTCCGAGAGAACGCCATATTTGCGTTCGTAATTGCCCAGATCCTCGTTGAGCGCATGAATGTCCGAAATGATTTCGTGCAACGTCATGGCAAACTCCTTCGACGGCAAGCGTTAAATTTGAGAACGCCTTCCAGCAATAAATCACGCGGATAGTTTACAAATCTCATGGCAAAAAGCAAGGCTGACTTTTCTTTTGTTGCTGTGCGTGAACGCGCGAATCTTCGGCAGTTGCGCCACGAGATCGGGCGGCATTGAACCGAGAAGTGAAGTCAGGCTTTCGCGCCGCGGCTCTTTGTAGCGCTCACTCACGGCTTGCGAAAGTCTGACTTCGCCCGCGCGACGCAGGATTTCCGTTTGACTCTCAAGAGGGAATTCTGTAATGTTGATCGGCAGTTCTTAGCGTGACAAACAAAGATCTAAAGTTTTACAACGACTTTGAGAGATTGGTGCTGCCATTCATTTTATAGGGCTTCTTGAATGAACGCAAAAGAAAAAATGGTCATTTTCAATATCGGCTGGATGAAGCGTTATGAAGGCCCGAACGATGATGAAATTCACAGCACGGCGAAGTTCATTGACAAAAATAAATGGGGATATGAGTTATTCAATTTTCTACCTTTCGAAGGCCATATGTATGGATTTGTTCAACCAAGCGGAACGAAAGAGTTTACCGAGAGAATCATTCGGGTTGAAAGAATCGGGACATTAGATCAAAACACTTCTTCAGTTGATAATGTCTTGACAATTTGGGTTGCGCCAAAACCAGGGGGAGGAACTTATGTGGTCGGTTGGTATAAGAACGCAAGAGTTTACAAGCATTATCAAAGCGCGCCGACAGGCTCGAAGCGGGAGTATGGAGGAAATATCATCGGTTACTATGCAAAGGCGAAAGCGGGCGATTGTGTTTTGTTGCCGCTTACGGAAAGAAAACTTCGGGTCCCCAAAGCAACTCGCGACAATAAAGGCGGATTGGGTCAATCCTGTGTGTGGTTCGCAGACAAAGGCCGCCTCAATGAGTTGGCCTTCCGCAAAGATCTGCTTAGGTTCATTGAAAGTTATGAACAAAGAGGGATTGTGCCGAACGAGGTTTACGAGGTCAACCGCAACGAAACCACTCTTCCCGAAGAAATTCCTATTTCAGAAAAATTTCAAGAAGGGACTGTACAGAAAAGATTGCTTGACGTTTATGAGCGCAACCCTAAAGCCCGCAGAGAATGTATCGCTCATTATGGCGCAAGGTGCCAGATTTGTGAATTTGATTTTTATAAAAAGTATGGAGAGATTGGCAAAGGTCTTATTCATGTTCATCATTTAAAACCGCTCTCGGAAGTCCGTAGGGGATATGAAGTCGATCCGATTAGAGATTTACTCCCTGTTTGTCCGAATTGCCACGCCGTTCTTCATAACAGAACGCCGCCCTTCACGGTTGAAGAAATCAAGCACAATTTGCGATGACTTGATAACGAATAGGTGCGCTAGCCAAGATGATTTGCAACAAGATTAAGCTTCACGTCTGAAAAGTGTGAGTGGATTTTGCCGATGCATATTTGATGGCAACCGAGTCCCAAACAATTAAGGAGCACACCTCACATGTGCCGCAACATCAAAACCCTCTACAACTTCGCGCCGCCGGCGACGGACGATGAGATTCGCGCGGCTTCGTTGCAGTTCGTGCGCAAAATCACAGGCTTCAACAAGCCTTCGCAGCAGAACGAGGCCGCGTTCGAACGTGCAGTGGAGCAAGTGACGACGATCTCGAAAAACTTGCTGGCCGCGCTCGTCACCACGTCTGCGCCGAAAGACCGCGAAACTGAAGCGCTCAAAGCCAAAGCGCGTGCGAAGTTGAGATTCGGTTAATTGCTTGCACTACTCCAAGCTCAACCGTTGGTGTTTGTGGCCGTCGCATCCGATAAAATTGCGATTACACTTATGAACCACCGCGGAGTGTGGCGTTTCTGCAAACATAAGGAAAAACACAAATGACCATGCAAACAAGTGCGCAAGTCGAATTGTTGCGCGATACTCTGGCGCAGAAGTTCGGCGCGAAACAAATCATACTTTTCGGCTCGCAAGCAAACGGTAAAGCCACACATGCTAGCGACATTGATGTGTGCCTCATCACTTCTTTGCAGAATAAAAGAAAAATCGATCTCATGCGCGAAATCCGGCGGGAGTTGGGCGACCGTATTTCAAGCCCGCTCGACATTTTAATCTACAGTGAAAAAGAGTTTTTTGAGCGCGCGCAACTGGGCAATACTTTAGAACACAAGATCATGAACGACGGTGTCAAAGTATATGAACAATAGAGACGTTGCGCAAGAATGGTGCAAGATTGCCGAGGCGGATTTGCAGGCGGCAGTTTTTCTTCAAAACATGCATCCCGTTCCGCTGGAAATTATTTGCTATCATAGGGGCCGCTGAAAAACGACTTGTTCTTTGAAGAAAATTTTTATCCAGTGGCTT